>NZ_JAUCZC010000058.1 GCF_030373265.1 Blastomonas sp. | reverse complement strand
GCGCTCATGTGGAAGGAGACCAGCATGGATCGTGCTGATAAAAAAGCCGCTGTTGCCTCGCTGAACGCAACCTTCGGTGAAGCCGGTGTGGTGGTGGTGACCCGTAATCTGGGTCTGACCGTCGCCAAGTCGACCGAGCTTCGCACGAAGATGCGCGCAGAAGGCGCCAGCTATAAAGTCACCAAGAATCGCCTGGCCAAGCTGGCTGCGGTGGGAACTCCTTATGAGTCCATCGCCGACCTGCTGACCGGACCGATTGCCCTTGCCACCTCGACCGATCCGGTCGCGGCTGCAAAGGTTGCGGTGAACTTCGCCAAGGACAATGAAAAGCTTGAGATTGTCGGCGGCGCAATGGGCGACACGGTTCTGGATGCCGATGGAATCAAGGCACTTGCCTCGATGCCTTCGCTCGACGAACTGCGTGCCAAGATCATTGGTCTCGTCAATGCCCCGGCAACCAAGGTTGTCCAGGTCATTCAGGCACCGGCTGGGCAGCTTGCCCGCGTGTTCGGCGCCTATGCGACCAAGGAAGACGCATAAGCTTTTCAAACTTCGCCGCATCGCGACCCCGGTCCGGGCGGCGCTACATCATGATTTAGAACTGGAGACTTAAAATGGCAGATATCGCAAACCTGGTCGAAGAACTCTCGAAGCTGACTGTTCTGGAAGCCGCTGAACTCTCGAAGGCCCTCGAAGAAGCATGGGGCGTTTCGGCCGCTGCTGCTGTCGCTGTTGCTGCACCTGCTGGTGCCGCTGCACCGGCTGCTGAAGAGCAGACCGAATTCGACGTGATCCTCACCGGCGACGGTGGCAAGAAGATCCAGGTCATCAAGGAAGTCCGCGCCATCACTTCGCTCGGCCTGACCGAAGCGAAGACCCTGGTGGAAAGCGCTCCCAAGGCGATCAAGGAAGGCGTCAGCAAGGCTGAAGCCGAAGAAATCAAGGCGAAGATCGAAGCAGCCGGCGGTACCGTCGAGCTCAAGTAATCGCCTTTCCTGCGGCTTCGCGTCGCAGGGATGAACAAAAAGGGCGGTCTGCTTCGCGCAGGCCGCCCTTTTTCGTGTCGATTGTCCTTTTTCGTCACCCCCGCGCAGGCGGGGGTCCCGCTGCTGCGCTATCGTTTTGGCAGAAGCGGGATTCCCGCTTTCGCGGGAATGACGGGACGGGGTTGGCGGATCAGCTGCGCAGCAGCTCGTTGATGCCGGTCTTCGACCGCGTCTGCGCATCGACCGTCTTGACGATCACCGCGCAATACAGCGACGGGCCGGGCGATCCATCGGGGAGCGGCTTGCCGGGCATCGAGCCGGGGACGACCACCGCATAAGGCGGCACCTTGCCGTAGTGCACTTCGCCGGTGGCGCGGTCGACGATCTTGGTCGACGAGCCCAGATACACCCCCATCGAGAGCACCGCGCCCTCGCCGACGATGACGCCCTCGGCGACTTCCGAACGCGCGCCGATGAAGCAGCCGTCCTCGATGATCACCGGGCCCGCCTGCAGCGGCTCGAGCACGCCGCCGATGCCGACGCCGCCCGAGATATGCACGTTGCGGCCGATCTGCGCGCAGCTGCCGACGGTGACCCAGGTGTCGACCATCGTGCCTTCACCGACATAGGCGCCGATGTTGACGAAGCTGGGCATCAACACCGCGTCCTTGGCGACAAAGGCGCCGCGGCGGACGATCGATCCGGGCACGGCACGGAAGCCTGCCGCCTTGAACTCATCGGCCTGCCAGCCGTCGAACTTGCTGGGCACCTTGTCCCACCAGTGTGCGCCGCCGGGGCCGCCGCTGATCTCTGCCATCGGGTTCAATCGGAACGAGAGCAGCACCGCTTTCTTGAGCCACTGGTTGACCTTCCAGCCACCCTGGCCATCGGGCTCGGCGACGCGAGCGGCACCGCTGTCGAGCAGCGCGACCGCCTCGGCGACGTCCTTGCCGATCGCGCTGCCCGGGCTGGTGTCGAGCGAATCGCGGCCGTCCCATGCGTCTTCGATGCGGGTTTGCAGGGTATCGGTCATCGGGCAGTCTCCTGTGTCAGCGCGGCGAGCCACTCGCCCAGCGCGGTTATTTCATGGTCGATGTAATCGTGTTCGGCCTCATGCGTGCCGCCATCCGATCCGTTGTTCATCCACACCGTGGTCATGCCCAATTGCTTGGCGGGCTTGAGGTTGCGCGCGAGGTCATCGATGAACAAGGCACTGTGCGGATCGATCGCAAGGCTGTCGACCAGACTGGAATACGCCGCTGCATGCGGCTTGGGCTGGTATTGCGTCGCGTGGATGTCGTGGATCGCCTCGAACTGCTCGCCCAGCCCCAATTTGTCGAGCACGCGGCCGGCATAGGTGACATCGCCGTTGGTGAAGATCAGCTTGCGCCCGGGCAGGCGCGCGAGCGCGGTCGCGGTGACCTGGCATGGCTGGATGCGACCCATATCGATATCGTGGACGTAATCGAGGAAATGGTGCGGATCGACCCCGTGGTCGAGCATCAATCCTGCCAGCGTGGTGCCGTGCTGGTAATAATAGGCCTTCTGGATGCGCCGCGCCTCGACCAGGTCGACGTGCATCAGATCGGCGACATAGCTGCCCATGCGCTCGTCGATCAGCGCGAACAGATCGGTCTCCGCCGGGTAGAGCGTGTTGTCCAGATCGAAGATCCAGGTGCGGACGTGATCAAAGGGCGCGAGCATGATTTTGCGACTAGACGGGGCGGGCCGGATCGGCAAGCGCGCATAGCGCCTGCCACTCGTCAATCACGGTGTCGTCGGCCTCCTGCGCCAGCCGTGCCGTTCTTTCGGATTGCCAGCGGACGGGATCGAGCTGTGCCAGCGCCCACACCGCCGCGCCGCGCACCACCGGCTCGGGATCGGCGAGCAGCGCCGCCACCGGGGCGAGCAACGCCGCCTCGCCGCTGTTGCCCGCCGCGATCAAGGCATTGCGCACCATCCGCACCCGACCGCTGCGCTTGATCGGCGATCCTGCGAACACGCTGCGAAACTGTGCGTCGTCCAGCGCCAGCAGATCGGCGAGCGAGGGCGCGGCCAGTTCGGCGCGCGGCAGGAACGCTCGGTTGGCGTGCGCGGCATCGGCAAACTTGTTCCACGGGCACACGGCGAGGCAATCGTCGCAGCCATAGACATGATTGCCGATGCCTGCGCGAAGCTCGGCGGGGATGGGGCCGGCATGCTCGATCGTCAGATACGAGATGCAGCGCCGCGCATCGAGGCGATAGGGCGCGGGGAAGGCGTTGGTCGGACACACGTCCTGGCAGGCGGTGCACGATCCGCACAGGTCCGCGCCCGCGCCGCTGGGCTCGAGCTCCAGCGTGGTGTAGATCGCGCCGAGGAACAGCCAGCTGCCATGCGCGCGGCTGACAAGGTTGGTGTGCTTGCCCTGCCAGCCCAGCCCCGCCGCCATCGCCAGCGGCTTTTCCAT
>NZ_JAUCZC010000057.1 GCF_030373265.1 Blastomonas sp. | reverse complement strand
AGATCCTCCTTAGATCACAACCTCAAATCTGTGCCATTGGTGCTGACGGCGGACAAGGCGGCCGGGTACCTTTTTCCTTAAGCGCCGGCGTCATTGATCTGCCAACGACGCGCTCGATCAGGGTCCCTCCTCCCTACGCTCCCATGAGCTGAACCGTCGCCATGATCCCGAAGCTTGCCTCCTCGACGCCCGCCGCCAACGCCACGGTCGCGAGTCCGGCGCGCATCATGCTGCGCTTTAGCGAGAAGCTAGTGAACAAGTTCTCGGGCGCCGAACTCGTCATGACCGACATGCCAGGGATGAAAATGAACGCACCGATGAAAGTGGCGGTGAAGACGATGTTCGGGCCCGATGGCAAGACTTTGATGCTACTGCCCGCCAAGCCGTTGACCGCTGGCACCTACAAGCTCGACTATCATGTCGTTTCGGCCGACACGCACCGCATCAATGGCGGCTACAGCTTCAAGGTGAAGTGACACCCATGATCGAGGTGGCTTCGGTCGCCGTCCGGTTCGCGCTCTATGTGGACCTGATGCTTCTCTTCGGCCTGCCGCTGTTCGGTCTGTACGCCCTTCGTGGGACCGAGCGGGTGTCCGGCTCGGTCCTCCCGTTCCGACGATTGATCTGGCCGCTTGCCCTTATCGGTGTAGCGCTATCGTCCGTAGCGCTGATCCTCCTTGCGGCCGCGATGAGCGGGGTGGGACCTGGTGCTGTCGACCGCGAAGCAATCGGCATGGTGGTAACGGGAGCATCGGCACTGCGTGGCAGGCCCGCATCATGGCGCTGTTTGCCGCTGCATGGCTCGCTTTTTCCGGGTGGCGCCGGCCGGTCGTCCTGTTGACGCTTACGACGGCCGCTGCCGCAGTTGCGCTTGGCTCGCTGGCGTGGACCGGGCATGGGGCGGCCGACGAGGGCGCTTTAGGGTGGGCCCACCTGGTCGCCGATATCATTCATCTTCTGGCGGCCGGCGTTTGGATCGGTGCGCTGCTTGCGCTCACCATGCTCCTGTTGCGACCGTCCGCCACACTGACCGCCGATCACATCATCCTTTCGCACCGCACTCTGGACGGCTTCACGGCAGTGGGGTCGCTAGTGGTGGGCCTTATCATCGTGTCCGGTCTGATCAATAGCTGGATACTCGTTGGCCCAGCCAATCTGGCGGCCCTGCCCACGACTCTTTACGGCCAGCTTCTTATCGCCAAGCTCGTGCTGTTTGCAGGAATACTCGGTCTGGCGGCGAGCAATCGATTCCGTCTAACGCCCGCTCTCGAGGCATCGCTCGACAACGGGGATCACGCTACGGCCGTCGCCGCCTTGCGGAGAAGCCTGGCTCTTGAGAGCGCGATAGCGATCACCATCCTGGCCGCGGTCGCCTGGCTCGGACTTCTGGCGCCTCCGGCGTCAGGCGCGATTTGAGTGCGCCTCATAGCGCTACGCGTGTCTGTTTTTAGGCTACAGCACCTCGATGGTGGAGCGATCGGCTCCGCTAATCGCGACAAGAGTCGGGAGGGCCGCGTCCGCGATAAAACCGCTTCCTGTGTGAGGGCAAGTGCGGGCCCATGCGTATGAGGAACGGAGACACTATGGATTGAGAAGGGGCAGCTGGATGTTCGACGGGGCAAGACGCGCGATCCTGATGGTGTTTGCCGTGCTGGCTTTGTCGGCCGGTTCGATCGCATCGGCGCACGAGAATCATGACGCTATAGGCGCGGGCCCAGGGCCGGCGAAAAATGCCACCCCGAACCAGCGAGCCGACAAGGCGGACGCGACCGACGGCCACGTGGGCATGGGATCGATGTCGACCGTCGATATGAACCTGGGCGGGCGCGGCATTGCGGGCGATGACATGGACATGGGCGGAATGCACGAAGAAGCCGCGAACAAGAACAAGACCTTCGGACAGCGCATCGTGAGCTGGCTCGGCCGCCTACACACGATGGTCATTCATTTTCCAATCGCCATGTTCATCGGTGCATTTGCCGTCGAGTTGTTCGGACTATGGCGCCGCAACCGTGACATGCAGCACGTTGCTCACGTGATGCTCGTGGTCGGGGCATTAGGCGCGATCGTCGCAGCGTTCCTGGGCTGGTTCGCAGGCGGCTTCTACCTAACCGACCGCAATCCGATTCTAATGACGCACCGCTGGCTTGGAACCGCCATTGCCGGTGTCGGGCTGGTGCTGGTCTACTTGGCGGCAGGTCACCGCCGCGCGCCGGAGCGATCACGCAAGCTCTACCTGGTCCTGCTCGGCTTGATGACGCTGGCGATCTCGGTACAAGGCTTTCTTGGAGGAACGTTCATGCACGGCGGCTTGAACCATCTGGCATTCTGAAATCGTGGGTGAAGATATGGCTTTCCGTTTGCAGAAGATATTGGTGGCGTCGCTGCTACTGCCTACCGCAGCAACTGCGCAGCCTTCGAACCATGCCACCGACACGCTCGCCGTGCAGGCAGTTCTGTCGCAATATAAAGCGGCGATCGAGAAACTTGACGGGGCGGGGACCGAGCGGCTGTTCACGCCGGATTCGCAGATATTCGAAACTGGCGGCTCGGAAGGAACCTACGCCAACTACCTCAGCCATCACCTCCGGCCGGAGCTCGCTGCCTTCAAGTCTTTCAAATTCTCAGACTACAAGGTCGACGTGCGGTTCGAAGGGCCGATTGCGCTCGCCACCGAAACCTATCGCTACCGGATCGAGCCCAAGACTGGAGATGTCGCGGAGCGGATCGGTGTCGCGACGAGCGTGCTCAAGAAGGTCGGCGGCACGTGGAAAATCGTCAGCATGCACAATAGCGGCCGCCGCCCCAAGGGATCCTGACCGCCACATCTGTCATATACCAAGATCTCTGGGCTGCTCATTGCGGGTCAGCGTTCGACGCGGCATCCGCTGAGCAGCAACAGCGCGAACGCGCGTCACGGCTGTCTACCAAGTCTAGACTAGCGAACGCGCTCGAGCGGCGGCGCCCGCACAACATTCAATGTCGATCCAGCGGCCACGCCTGTATCGGCGGTGTGTGGCGCCAACCGAAGCGCCTGAGGCAAACCAATCCTTTTGCCCTCTTCAAGGGCTCGCCCTCACCTCAGTCGATCGCACCGCAAAAGGGCTGATAACGTTGGCGCGGGCGAATTGCGGCATAGTGAATGGTTCGACGGCGAGCCCTCCCGCTGGATCTGCCTGCACTGAGCGTCGGAGGTGGTTAGGCCGTCCCGATCGCAAGATCGTCCAGGATCGGGCAGTCCGGCCGATTTCCACCAGCGCAACGACGAGCCAGATCTTCGAGCGACTTGCGCATCGTGCGGAGCTCCCGCTCCTTGCGCTCCATTTCTCGTGCCCGTGCGAGCGCGAGTGCCTTGACCTCGCCGCTCGACCGGTCACCGTCCTGCCAGAGCGCGACGAGCTGCGCGATCTCGGGAATGGGAAAGCCGAGATCGCGCGCGCGTCGGATGAAGCGCAGCATGTGAACCTCGCGGTCGCCATAGTCACGGTAGCCGGAATCACGCCGTGCGGCCTTCGGAATGAGGCCGATCGCCTCATAGTGGCGGATCATTCGCTGGCTGACCCCTGAGGCTTTCGCGGCCTGTCCTATGTTCACTTGTCCTCTCCTCAAGCCGCGGTTGGGCGCCAACGGCGAAGCGTCAGAGCGTTGGCGACGACGCTGACGCTCGACAGCGCCATGGCCGCGCCGGCGATCACCGGGCTCAGATAACCTAAGGCCGCCAACGGAATGCCGACAAGATTGTAGATGAACGCCCAGAACAGCCCTTGGCGGATTTTGGCATAGGTCCGCTTCGAGATGTCGATCGCATCCGCGACCAGGCGCGGGTCGCCGCGCATCAGCGTGATGCCGGCCGCGTGCATGGCGACGTCCGTTCCCGTCGACATGGCGATGCCGACATCGGCTGCCGCGAGGGCAGGGGCGTCGTTGACCCCGTCGCCGACCATGGCGACCGTGCGGTCCTCTC
>NZ_JAUCZC010000056.1 GCF_030373265.1 Blastomonas sp. | reverse complement strand
GGCTGCAGGCGACCAGCGACTATATGGCGGGCGAGCTTGCCCGGCTGGAACGCGAGGAAGCCTTGCCGATCGGCGACACCCCACTGGCCGATGCCGATCTGGTCACCGGCCAGTCGCGCCGGCTGAGCGGCGCGATCGGCCAGCTGCGCGACCTGAGGCGCTTTGTCGGCGACACGCTGGCGGGGCTGCCCGATCCCGCACTGGTCAGCGATGGCACGGGCAAAGTGGTGCTGACCAACGCGGCGGCAGATGCGGCGTTCGGCACGGCCCTTTCCGGCCAGGAAAGCGCAGAATTGCTCACCGCGCTCGCCGATCCGGACAGCGGGGCAGCGCTGGCGGCATACCTCGCCGACCCCGACGAGCGGCATATCGAATTTGCCGCGCGTGACGGCCGCAGCTTCGTGCTGCGCCGCGCGCCGATCATCGATGCCAGCGGCCAGCCGCGCGGACAGGTCGATTACCTCACCGACATCACCTCCATCGCCAACGCGCGGCGCGAGCGCGAGGAAATGCTGCAGCTGCTGTCGCACGATATGCGCGGACCACAAGCGGCGATCCTGGCATTGGTGGGATCGGGCGACGGCAAGATTGATCGCGCCCGCATCGCCCGGCACGCGCGGCATACGCTGACGCTGGCCGACACCTTCGTCGATCTGGCCCGGATGCACGAGCGCCCGTTCCAGCCGGAACCCATCATCGCTGCCGATCTAGCCAGCGAAGCCGCCGACAGCCTGTGGCCCGTCGCCAGCCAGCGCGCAGTCCAGATTGCGGTCAGCGACGCAAGCGACTGCGCCTTCATCGTCGCCGAGCGCGAAAGCCTTTTCCGCGCGTTGGTGAACCTGTTCGACAACGCGGTGAAATACAGCCCGGACGGCGGCCTGGTCTCGGTATCGGTCAGCGTGGCCGAAGCGTCCCTGCTCATCGTCATCACCGATCAGGGCAAGGGGATCGACCCGGTGGTGCTGCCAAAGCTGTTCCAGCGATTTGCCAGCGATGGTCAGGGTTCGGACGTCAAGGGTATCGGGCTGGGGCTGAACTATGTCGCAGCGGTGGTGGCGCGGCACGGCGGAGCAATCACCGGCGCAAACAGCGATACAGGCGGCGCCGTGTTCACGATCACCCTCCCGCTGGAAGGGTAAGAGGCTCAAGCCTGTTTTTGTGACAAGAGCAAGTTCGTCACCCCCACGCAGGCGGGGGTCCCGCTTCTGTGATGCGTTTGCGCGATAGCGGGATTCCCACGTTCGCGGGAAGGACGGTAACTAACGCCTCAGCGCACTCCCTTGCGCTCTACCATCTGCGGGCCCGGCGCCCCGTCGAGCCCACCCAACGCGGCGGTCACCAGATGCGGCAAGCTTTCGTCCAGCAGCGCCTTGCAATGAAACTCTGCGCCTGATCCGGAATAGGCATCTTCGCCGGTCACCCGGTGGGTCAGGCGGACGCCGAGGCGATAGTCGCGCCGTGCACAGCCCCTCTCGGTTTTGCGATCGTGCGCAGGACCGATCACCGCTACAGGCTTACCGGTATCGTCGCCCGCCTGGAGTGCAGCCGTCGCGGGACGGTCGGCGAGCGAGACCCAGAGCAGATAGTCGCCCGTTTCAGCCACCCTCCAGCCTCGCTGGCTGAGCGCGGTGCTGACCAGCTGGCTCGCCTGCCGGTGCGCCGGAGCGAGATCGCCGGGGGCTTCGACCAGAGTGAAGCTGGCTGCAGCGGGCAAGGGTGCAGGCGCCGCGCTGTCGATCCGCGTCACCACGGGGCTGGCGCACCCGGCCAGCAATGCGACGGTCGCGAGCGCGGCAGCGCGCATCATTTGGCGGTCCAGTCCAGATCTGCGACCGCAACCAGCAGCGCCATGCCCGACGACAGACCGCCGATGAACGCATTGCGCTCGATATTGACATATTCATCGACCGAATGCGCCCGGCCACCGCCGCCGCCGGTCCCCACCGTGATCGCCGGGACACCCAGGCTCATCGGAATGTTGGAATCGGTGGAAGATGCGAGCAACTGCGTCTGGAAGCCGTGCTCGGCGAGCACTTTCTGGCTGGTGACCACAAGCTGGTGTTTGTCCGCAGTCGCGCCCGCGGGCCGGTCTCCGATGCGGGTCTTCTCCGCGCCGACTTCGCCCAGATTGGTCGACCGCGCGTAGTTCTCCGCTGCAACCGCCTCATCGACGATCGCCAGGAAGCGCTTCTCGAGACGCTCAAGCGCCTTGGGATCGGGCGAACGCATATCGACCTGAAGCTCGATCCGGTCGGGGATCGAATTGACCGAGGTGCCACCCGAGACCACGCTGGCGGCAAAACTGGTGCGCGGGCTGGCGGGCACGTCGGTTTCGTAAAGACGCTTTACCGCATCAGCCATTGCCGCCATCGGGTTGACGATCCCGAACGCGCCATAGCTGTGCCCGCCGGGGCCGGTGAAGGCGATGTTGTAGCGCTTGGAGCCGACCGCCTGGTTGACGATCCGCGACGGGTCTGACCCATCGACCGAAATGAACGCTGCGATCTGGCCCTTGTAGGGGTTTTTGGTGAAGAGGTGCCGCACCCCGCGCAGATCGCCGGGGCCTTCCTCGCCCACCGTAGCGACAAACAACACGTCGTGGCGGGTGGGCACCTTGGCGGCATTGAGCGCGCGCACCCAGGCGAGCAGCCCGGTCAGTCCGACGGTATCGTCGCCCACGCCTGGCGCGTTGAGCGTATTGCCCTCGCGGCGCACGGTCACATCGGTGCCCTTGGGAAAGACGGTGTCGAGGTGCGCGCTGACCACCACCAAGGCTCCGCCTGCCGCGACCGTGCCGCGGCGCAGCCCGGTGACATTGCCCTCGGCATCGATCGCCACCTCGGCAAGCCCCAGGTCCTTGAACGCCTTGGCGAAATACTCGGCCCTCGCCTGCTCGCCGAACGGCGGCGCGGGGATTTCGGTGATCGTGATCAATTCTTTGACGATCCGGTCATAATCGCCTGCCAGCGCGGTCTTGGCCGCGGCAATGTCCTGCGCCAGCGCCGGAGCGGCGAAGCTGGCGCTGAGTGCCAGCGCGGCGATGAATGTCCGGAAAGCCATGCGAACCCCTTTTTTCTGTCGAACCTGTTCCTCTCCCGGAACGGGGAGGTGGCAGCCCGCAAGGGCTGACGGAGGGGAAGCGTGCCAGTGCAACAACTCAGGCACAACACAACCCCGATTCCCCTCCACCGCTGCGCGGTCCCCCTCCCCGTTCCGGGGAGGATTTTTATCAATCCCGTGCCCTCAATCCCGCGTCAGCACGAAATACACAACGTAGAACCACGAAAAAAACCCGTGGATGATCGCCCAGAGCACGGAGTTGTGCGCGGTATAACTGATCGCAATGGCCAACGCGCTGCCGAAGCCGACGCCGTTGCGGACGACCTCGCGCTGCACGATCACCCGCCGCTCGCTCATGCTGCTTCGCGGGTGGTCAGCGCCACTTCTGCGTTGAGCATCTCGGCCACTTCGAAGGCAACCTCGAGCGACTGCGCCGCGTTGAGCCGCGGGTCGCAATGGGTGTGATAGCGGTCGCCCAGCGCCTCGTCGGTGATCGCGATCGCGCCGCCGGTGCATTCGGTGACGTTCTGCCCGGTCATCTCGATATGGATGCCGCCGGCATGCGTGCCCTCGGCGCGGTGCACCGCGAAGAAGCCGCGCAGTTCGGCCATGATCCGCTCGAACGGCCGCGTCTTGAAGCCGCTCTCGGACTTGACGACGTTGCCGTGCATCGGGTCGCACGACCAGATGACCGGATGGCCTTCCTTCTTCACCGCGCGCACCAGCGGGGCAAGGCCCGCTTCGACCTTGTCGTGCCCAAAGCGGCTGATCAGCGTCATCCGCCCGGGAATGCGCGCGGGATTGAGCGTGTCGAGCATCGCCAGAAGCGCATCGGTGCTGAGGCTCGGCCCGCATTTGATGCCGATCGGATTGCCGATGCCGCGCAGGAACTCGACATGCGCCGAGCCTTCGAAGCGGGTGCGGTCGCCGATCCACAGGAAGTGCGCCGATGTATCGTACCAGTCGCCGGTCAGCGAATCGCGCCGCGTCATCGCTTCCTCGAACGGCAGCAACAGCGCTTCGTGGCTGGTGTAGAAGCTGGTCGCCTGCAACTGCGGCACGGTATCGGGGCTGATTCCGCAGGCGCGCATGAAGTCGAGCGCCTCGCTGATTCGGTCGGCGGTTTGCGCATAGCGCTCCGCCCAGGGGCTGCGGCCCATGAAATCGTGCATCCAGCCCTGCACCTGCTGCAGGCTGGCATAGCCGCCGCTGGCAAAGGCGCGCAGCAGGTTGAGCGTCGCGGCGCTCTGCGAATAGGCGCGCACCATGCGCTGCGGATCGGGCTCCCGCACCGCGGCGTCGAACTCGATGCCGTTGATGTTGTCGCCGAAATAGCTCGGGATCTCGATATCGCCCTTCTTTTCGGTCGGCGCCGAGCGCGGCTTGGCGAACTGCCCCGCCATCCGGCCAAGCTTTACCACCGGGCGTTTGGAAGCGAAGGTCAGCACCACCGCCATCTGCAGCAGCACGCGGAAGGTGTCGCGGATGTTGTTGGGGTGGAACTCGGCAAAGCTTTCGGCGCAGTCGCCGCCCTGCAGCAGAAACGCCTCGCCGCCGGCCACGCGGGCCAGCTCCTTTTCAAGATTGCGCGCTTCGCCTGCAAACACCAGGGGGGGATAATTGCGCAGCGTCGCTTCGGCCTCGGCCAGCGCAGCGGCATCGCGATAAGCCGGGATGTGCCGCGCCTCCTGGGTCCGCCAGCTATCCGGTGTCCATTTTGCCGCCACGTCGATCACTCCAAACCGTATCCAAGATCCAGCCGTCAAATTTAGGCCGGGCCGCGCCCCATAGCAATGTCGGGCACGAAATGCAGCATCCAAATGGCATTTACGATCACCAGACACTCGCGCCCCTTGCCTTTGATGTCGCAAAGACTCTAAGCGAAAGCATGGTTTTCGTCCCGCCAGACATCATCCCCTTCAGCGGCCGGTTCGAGGGCGCCAGCCACTATTTCGCCTGCCGCGTCTATTTCGAGGACACCGATTTTTCAGGCATCGTCTACCATGCCAATTATCTGCGCTATCTGGAGCGCGCCCGGTCGGACATGCTGCGCTGCCTCGGCGTCGATCAGCGCGGGACGCATGATGCGGGCGGCGGAGTCTATGCCGTGGCCGACATGGCGCTGCGCTTCGTGCGCCCGGCAAAAATGGACGACGATCTGGTCGTGGTGAGCCAGATCACGCGCTTGCGCGCCGCAGCCTGCATCATTCATCAACGAGTCATCCGACGCGGCCAATCTGTCACCGATTC
>NZ_JAUCZC010000055.1 GCF_030373265.1 Blastomonas sp. | reverse complement strand
GGTCTTTCACACGGGTGGGGTCGCAGGTTCAATCCCTGCCGCGCCCACCATCTTTTCAATGACTTGAGAATGATGGCTGACTGCCGCTTCTGGCGTCAGTCTGCCGAATCGGTGCGCGCGACCATGGATGCCCAATAGCCGTCCGCGCCGGAAGCGCAGACCGCCTGGCCCAATACCCTATTCCAGTGCTGTTCGCTGCCGAACTCCGAGCGCCACGACCATAATCGCCGCGTCAGCGGGTGCAGGCCGTAATCCTGCGTGAAACCGATCGCGCCGTGGACCTGATGCGCGATTGCCGCGCCGCTGTTTGCAGCCATGTTCGAGCGCGCCTTGGCCGCGGCGGTCTCGAACGCGGCATCACCGCGATCGAGCGCCTGCGCCACTCCGTTTGCCGCGCAATTGGTCGCCGCAGCCTCGCAGGCGAACACCGCCAGCGCCTGTTGCACCGCCTGCAGCTTGCCCAGCGGCTTGCCGAACTGCTGGCGGTCGTTGACATAGCCCACCGCCGTCGCCAGCGCCGCGTCGAGCGCGCCGGCCATCTGCATCGTGCGAAGCGCCGCCCCCAAGGCGAACACGTCACACGCTACCGGGCGCACCGGCACACCGGTCAGGTGCAGCACGTCGCGCGGTTCGCCTGCGATATTCTCGCGTTGTTCGACCCGCGCCGCGCCCAGCGGCACGAGCATCGCACCGCCCCCCGGCGCGGGCGCAGCGGCAAAAGCCGCATCGCGCCCCCAGGCGACGCCGCGCAGCACGCCGGTAAAGCATCCATCGGCAATCTCGCCCTCGGCCCGTTCGGCCAGGGATCCAATCCCGTCTGAGTCGAAGCCGACCTGCGCCGCCAGCCAGGCGGCGGCCACCGCCTCCACCATGGGCAGCGCCAGCGCATGATAGCCCGCCAGCCGCGCCACGATGGCAACATCGGCCCAGGTCCCGCCAAAGCCGCCTTCGGCTTCGTCCAGCAGCAGGCCGCCAAACCCCATGGCCTCGATCTGCGCCCACCCGTCCGCGACATTCGTCGCGTGCGACAGCCCGGCAAAAAGCCCGCCGGCCATATCCGCGAGCATGATCTGCTGTTCGGTCATCTCAGCCCCAGCCCCCGTGCCACGATCCCGCGCAGTATCTCGCGCGTGCCGCCGCGCAGCGAAAAGCTCGGCGATACCTGCAGCAGCTGCCCGGTCAGCACCGCCAGCGGATCGTCCGATGCCAGATCCAGATCGAGAACCTGCTGCACAAGCTGTGGGATCGCCTGTTCAAAGCTGTTGCCCAAATCCTTGACGATCGTCGCCTCGAGCGAGGGATCCTCGCCCAGCGCCATCCGCCCGGCCACCGCCAGCGACATCTGGCGCAGCGTCCATGCCTCGCTGACGAACCGGCCCGCCAGCGCCACCGCGGCGGTATGCCCGGTCGCGGCGGCATGGCGCACCAATTCGGTGACCAGGACCATGCTCGACAGATAGCGCTCCGGCCCCGATCGCTCGAGCGACAGCTCGGCGGTCGCCTGCGCCCAGCCTTCGCCTTCCATGCCCAGCAGCGCATCGCCCGGCAGCCGCACCTCATCGAAGAACACCTCGTTGAAATCATGCTCGCCGGTCAGGTTGACGATCGGCCGGATCGTGATCCCCAGGGTGTCGAGCGGGATCAGGAACTGGCTGAGCCCGGCGTTGCGCTGCGAGCCCGGTTCGCTGCGGAACAGCCCGATCATGATGTGCGCGATATGGGCGTTGGTGGTCCAGATCTTCTGGCCAGACAGCACCCAGCCCTCGCCATCGCGCCGCGCGGACGAGCGCACCGCAGCCAGGTCCGATCCCGCGCCGGGCTCGCTCAGGCCGATGCAGCCGTAAATCTCGCCCGCCGCGATGCCGGGTATCCAGCGGCGTTTCTGCGCCTCGGTGGCATGGCGCAGCAGCAGCGGCGCGGTCTGGCGATCGGCGATCCAGTGCGCACCCACCGGGGCCCCCGCCGCGAGCAGCTCCTCGAGCACGATGTAGCGCTCCAGCGCATCGCCGTCGTGACCGCCATAGCCACGCGGCAACGTGATCCCGATCAACCCTGCCGCGCCCAGGGCCCGGCTGAAGGCGGGGTCGTTAACCTGCCAGCAATTGGCGCGCCCCGCTGCGCCCGCATGTGCCGCGATCACCTCGCCCACCCGCGTGCGAAGGGTCGCAGCCCCGGCGGGCATCGCGAACGGCTTGGTCAAAAACGTCTGCACCCCGGACATTGCCCCTTCGAATTCAGTTGTGCGCGATGGCCCTGGTCAGGCGCGCTCGAAGATCGCGGCGATGCCCTGCCCGCCGCCGATGCACATCGTCTCCAGCGCATAGCGACCCTTGCGCCGATCGAGCTCGTTGAGCATCGTCGCCAGGATGCGCCCACCGGTCGCGCCGATCGGATGGCCGAGCGAAATGCCCGAACCGTTGACGTTGAGTCGGTCGGGGTCGTTCCAGTTCCAGCCCTTGAGCACCGCCAGCACTTGCGCGGCGAAGGCCTCGTTGACCTCGACCAGGTCCATGTCGTCAAGCGACAGGCCCGTTCGCTTCAACAGCTTTTCGGTCGCGGGTACCGGCCCGATTCCCATGCGCGAGGGTTCGCACCCCGCCACCGCCCAGTTGACGAAGAACGCCATCGGATCGAGCTTTAGCTCGGCCAATTTGTCCTCTGCCACCACCAGACAGGCGGCCGCGGCATCGTTCTGCTGGCTGGCATTGCCCGCAGTCGTCACCCCGCCGGCATGGACCGGGCGCAGTTTGGCGAGCGAATCCCTGTTGGTGTCGGGGCGGATGCCCTCGTCGCGGTCGAAGATCAGGGGATCACCCTTGCGTTGCGGCACCGGCACCGGGACAAGTTCGTTGGCAAACTTGCCCTCGGCCCAGGCAGCGGCTGCGCGGCTCTGGCTGCGCACCGCATAGTCGTCGGCTTGCTCGCGGGTAATGCCATAGTCGCTGGCAAGGTTGTCGGCGGTTTCCATCATGCTCTGGATCACGCCGAACCGCCATTCGGGCTGCGAGCGCACGCGCCCGCGCTCGAGCCGGTCATGCATGGCAAAACCGCCCATCCGCGAGCCCCAGCGCGATTCGGTGGAATAGAACTCGCAGTTGCTCATCGATTCCGCACCGCCTGCGATCACGACATCGGCAGCGCCGGTCTGGACCATCATTGCCGCGGTCGAGATCGCCATCAGCCCGCTGCCGCAGCGCCTCTCCATCTCCATGCCCGCCACCCCAATCGGCAGACCGGCGTTGAGCGCGCACCATCGCCCGAGCGCGGGTGCCTCGCCGCTGCCATAAGCGTGGCCAAAGATGACATCGTCGATCCGCTCGGGATCGATCCCGCTGCGCTCGACCAGCGCCTTGATGATGATCGTCCCCAGATCTTCCATCTTGAGCGGCTTCAGCGCTCCGCCGAACCCGCCGACCGCGGTCCGCAATGGGGAAATGATGGCTGCCCGCCTCATGATGCTCTCTCCTGTCTGATCAAACCAACATGCCCTTGATCTCTTCGCGCGTCATCCGGTCAGTCTTGGCGTCCGGGGGGTTCTGGCGCGCATCGCGATGATCAGCCCGATCATCCCCAGCACTGCCCCGCCCGCGGCGAGCGCGCTCCAGACATAGCCTTCGAACACCGTGGACAGCATCATCGCCACCACCGGCACCAGCACGCTGCTATAGGCGGCGCGCGCCGGGCCGATGTCGCGGATCAGCGCGAAATACATCGGGAAGGTGACCACCGAGCCGAGCAGCCCCAGATACACGATACCGCCGATATACGCAGGCCGGGTCTCGATCACCGGGGGGCCATACAGGATCCAGCCCAACACGGCGTTGCCCAGTGCGCCCCAGAGCATCGCCCAGGCAAGCAGCGACAGGATCGGCATCGTCCGCACCCGCTCGGCCGATTGCATCACATTGGCGACCGAGGCCGACAGGATGGCGCACAGGGCAAGCCCTAGCCCCAGCATGACATCGCCAAGGTCCGCAGGCATCGCGCGATATTCCTGGACGAACAGCAAGGCGATGCCCGCCAGCGCGACCGCGGTGCCGAGGATGAAGCCGCCTGCGATCCGCTGGCCCAGGAACACGCGCGAAAGGATGGCGTTGGGCACCATCAGCATGGCAAACAGCACCGCGAGCAGCCCCGAGGTGATGTACATCTCGGCCCGGTAGACGAAATTGAAGTTGGCAGAGAACTGGAACAGCCCGAGCGCGAGAGCGATCAGCTGTCCCTGGCGGCCGAGCTTGAGCGGCGCGCCGCGCCACCAGGCCAGCGCAAACATGCCGATCGCCGCCACGCCGAAGCGGTAGCTGACCGACCAGGTCGGCGGGACGCTGGAAATCTGGTCCTTGATCACCAGCCAGGTCGAGCCCCAGATCAGCGAGACCAGCAGAAACGGCACCAAGACCCGTGCCGACAGCATCGAGGGTTCCTCGCGCGGCTCAGGGACTGCTGCGGCGCTGCTGGCCATCAAAGCGCGGCGATCGCGGCGGCGAGCGGCGCCACGGTGTCGGCGTCCTGATCCCAGGCGGTGACGAAACGGGCTTCGCCACCCTCGCTCGTCATCTCGCCCCAGTCGTAGAATTCGAAGCCTTGCGTACGCAGCGCCTTGGCCTCGCCCGCGGTCAGCCGCACGAACACCTCGTTGGCCTCGACCGGATACAGCAACCGGTCGCCGGCTGCCTGCGCGATCGCCTGCGCGCCCGCATTGGCAGCCGCGGCATTGGTCCGCCACAGATCGTCCTCGAGCATCGCCAGCAGCTGCGCGGCGAGGAACCGGCCCTTGGACTGCAACTGTCCGGCGCGCTTGCGCAGATACGGCAGTTCTCGCGCCAGCGCCGGCTCGAACACGATGATCGCTTCGGCATTCATGCCGCCGTTCTTGACGCATCCGAAGCTCAGCATATCGACGCCCGCGCGCCAGGTAATATCCGCCGGATGCGCGCCGGTGCTGGCAACCGCATTGGCAAAGCGCGCGCCGTCCATGTGCAGCTTGAGACCCCTGGCCTTGCACAGGTCCCCGATCGCGGCAACCTGCTTCGGCGTGTAGACCAGGCCATATTCGCTGGCGTTGGTGATCGAGGCGCAGGCGGGCTGCACCTGATGGACATCATCCCGAATGTTGCTCAGGACGCGCGAAATGTCATCGACCGAAAGCTTAGCACCCTCGCCATCGGCGAGAATCAGTTTGGCGCCATGCATGAAAAAGCCCGGCGCTCCGCATTCGTCCTGCTCGATATGCGCCATCTTGTGGCAGATCACGCCCTTGTGCGGCGGACACAGGGCCGACAGCGCCAGCGCGTTCGCCGCTGTCCCCGTTGCCACCCACAAAGCGCTGACTCGCGTACCGAAAAGTTGGCTGAACCGATCGTCGAGCTTCTGGCTGAGCGCGTCGCCGTCATATGGCGAATCCAGCTGGTTGGCAGCGATGATCGCATCCATCACACGCGGATGGACCGCAGCGGCATTGTCGGAAAAGAACTTCATGCCTCGGTCTGGTAATGGCCCGAGAGCCAAGGTCAAGCAGTCGCGTGGACGCAGGCCGCTTGCCGGGGGCAGATCGCGGCTGAGGCGGACGCAGTTCAGCCCCGGAAGCGGAGTGCTTTCGGGGCGGATGGTGGTGTTGTGCTGGGTTTGAACGGGCAGCGCATTGTTGTCCGTTGCAGGATGTTTGGGGTGCTTGGTTTCGCTTGTTGGCGAGGATTGCTGGTTGCGGGAGCAGGATTTGAACCTGCGACCTTCAGGTTATGAGCCTGACG
>NZ_JAUCZC010000054.1 GCF_030373265.1 Blastomonas sp. | reverse complement strand
TCGTCGCGGCTGTCGGCGAGCCAGCGATAGGCCTGCAGCAGGATGGCGGGGCCCAGGAACTTGTCCGAGTTCCACCAATAGCTCGGGCAGCTGGTCGAGCAGCATGCGCACAGGATGCACTCGTACAGCCCGTCGAGCTTGGCGCGATCGGCGGGCGACTGGAGGCGCTCCTTGCCCGACGGCACCGGGGTCACGGTCTGCAGCCAGGGGCGGATCGAGGCGTACTGCGCATAGAAGTGGCTGAAATCGGGGACCAGGTCCTTGATCACGTCCATATGCGGCAGCGGGGTGATGCGAATCTCGCCCTTGCAATCCTCGATCGCGGTGGTGCAGGCGAGGCCGTTGCGGCCGTTGATGTTCATCGAGCACGATCCGCAGATGCCTTCGCGGCACGAGCGGCGGAAGGTCAGCGTCGAATCCTGTTCGGACTTCATCTTGATCAGCGCGTCGAGCACCATCGGGCCGCAATCGTCCAGATCGATATCGAACCGGTCGTAGCGCGGGTTCTCGCCGCTGTCGGGATCGTAGCGATAGACCTTGAATTTCTTGGTCCGGCCCCCGGTCTTAGCCTGGAACGCCTGGCCCTTGCCAGTGATCTTGCTGTTCGCCGGAAGCGTAAAGGTAGCCATGGAAATCCCTCGTCAATCTGTGCGTCCGCCGCCTAGATAGACACTTTATGGCGCAGGCTCAACGGCAGAAGATGCGGCGCGGGAAATAACCCTGCCGCCGTGCCCTGCGCCATCGGCCTAGCCCAGGATGATATCGCGGCGATCGATCAGGCCCTGCCGCGCGAGGCTGTCGGCAAGGATCGTCTCGAGCAGCTCGGCATGGCTGAGCCCGGCGGCGGCGGCCGATTTCGCGACCACTTTTTCAGACCACAAATTGCAGTTGAGGTTGATCTCGATGAAATTGATGTCGCCGGTCTTGCGATCGAGGCGGAACTCGAGCCGGCCATAATCGAAGGGTTCGAACGCGTTGGCGATCTTCTGGGCGAGCTCGGCGACCTTGGGAGCGTGTTCGGGGTCGGTAAACCGCTGCAGCGACGCCTTTTCGGTGTTGGCGATCAGGTCGCGCTTTTCGTAATAGGTCCACAGCCGCGTGGGGTCTTCGCGTTCGTAGATCAGCATGGGGAGGGCCACCGGGCCGTCGATGCTGATGAACGCGGCCTGCACGTCCATGCCCTCGAGATAGGGCTCGACGATGGCATCGTGCCCCTGCTGATGAATGCCCGCGACCGCATTGGCAACACCGTTCCAGTCGAACGCGTCGGAAATGCCCCAGCTGGCCGAGGAGGCGTTGGGCTTGATCACCCAGCGATCGGCCTCGGGACAGTCGGATTCGCGGACGGGCGCACCCTTGCGGTAACAGAACCAAGGCGCGGTCGGCACGCCGGCGTTGACGCTGACCAGCTTGGACAGGTGCTTGTCGTCGCCCAGCCCGCGGATGATCGGGCTCCCGCCGACATAGCGGATGCCATGTTTATTGCACAGCAACGGGATGAGCATTTCGCTGTTCAGGAACCCGCCGCGGTTGAGCAGCGGAAACACGAAATCGACATCCGGCTTGGTCAGCAGCACGTCATAGCTGTTGGCGACCATCATGTTGATCCCCAGGCTTTCCAGCGTCGTGCGCACCTCGTGATGGTAGATCGCGTGGTTGCCGTCCTCGGGATGCATGCTTCCGCCCCACAGCGCATGCTTGGCCATGAACAGGAAACGCAGGCGCTCTTTGGCGGCTTCGGGCAGGCGCAGCGGCCTTATGGAATCAGGCATGGAAACAGTCTCTGTCTAAATCGTGATAAAATTGGTGCCGTAACAACCATATAGCGAATGCCGGGGCAACCTCAATTGTCGCCTGCCGTAACGGCGTGGGGCTAGCGCGGAAGGCCGTGGCTGCGCAGGCTTTCTGCGACGATGGTTTCGATGAGCTGTTCCTGCGTCCATCCGGCGCGCCTGGCAGAGCGGCCGAAGACCTTTTGCGACCACAGATTGCAGTTGAGGTTGACCTCGAGGAAGTTCAATTCCCCCTTGTCGGCATCGAGCCTGAACTCGTAGCGGCCATAATCGAACGGCACGAACTCCTGCGCCAGATTGGCGGTATGCTGCGCGATCGTCGCCTCGAACGGCGAACCTTCGAAATCGACCAGTTCGTATTTGCTGGCGCGCTCGACCAGATCGCGCTTTTCCCAATAGGTGCGCAGGTGGGTGGGGTCGGCCTGCTCGAACAGCATCATCGGCAGGATGACAGGCTTGCCGTGGATCGTGATCACCGGAACCTCGACATCGCTTCCGGTGAGGAAGGGCTCGACGATCGCATCATGGCCTTCCTCGTGGATCGCGGCGATGGCGTCCTTCACGCCCGCCCAGTCGCCTGCATCGCGGACACCCCAGCTTGCCGACGATGCATTGGGCTTGATCACCATCCGCTCGGCCATCGGGCAGAGTTTCTCGTCGACAGGTCCGCCATGGCGATAGATCGCCCAGTCGGCGGTGGGCAATCCGCGGGCACAGGCGACGAGCTTGGACAGGTGCTTGTCGTCGGACAGTCCGCGCAGGATCGGGCTGCCGCCGAGATATGGCAGATTGCGCCGGTTGCACAGCAAGGGCACCAGCATTTCGGAGTTCACGAACCCGCCACGGTTGAGCAGCGAGAAGACGAAGTCGACCTCGGGCGGATCGAACAGCATCGCGTACTGGTTGCCGACCTGCAGATTGTCGAACAGCCCCTCAAGGATGGTACGCACCTCGTTGTGGTACACCGCGTGGTTGCCGTCCTCGGGGTGCAGCGATCCGTCGCCGAGCGCGTGCTTGGCGAGGAACAACACCTTGAGCGTTTCGCGCGCCCGGGCATCGATGGTGAGGGGGGCTGGGTAATGGGTCACAGAAAAGGTGCACCTTCATTGTTCATCCGGGGGCATATGCCCGGTCCGGGAAGCCGTCAGGCAAGGCGAGTGGTCAAGATAACTTGCCAATTCGGCCCATACCCCATAGGCGCGCCCTTATCCGCTTCGGGGGCGCAGCGAAAGTACCGTTCGATGGACCACGACAATGACCGGATGGTCAGCCACCTTCTGACCATCGGCGGGGACGAGCGCATTGTCCCGGCGCATGACGATGGCACCAACAAATATCACTCCTCGCCATTCCCGCGACATACCGTGACCTTTGCGTCGTCGACCGCAAACGACATTTCGCAGGCAGCCTTCGATCACCTTGCGTCATTCGTGCGCGCGCAAGGCATCACGCCGCAGATGACCGGCGCACAATATGGACGGCATCTGGATGCCGCACGCCAACGCATCAGCGCTGCCTACAGCCTGCCCCCGGGCATCGACACCGCCTTTTCGCCTTCGGGAACCGACCTTGAATACATCGCGCTGCAGTGCTTTGCCGGACGCGCGCCTGGCGGTATCCACAATGTGCTGCTGGGCGCGGACGAAGTGGGCAGCGGCTGCATACTGAGCGCGCATGGCCAGTATTTCGCCGGGCAGACCGCGCTCGGCATCCCCACCATCAAAGGCATCCCGGTGCCGGGCCTGGGAGCCGTATCGCTGACCGAGATTTCGGTTCGCAACGGCTTTGGCGATGCCTTCGACAGCGCGGTCATCATGGCCGGGATGCGCAGCGAGATCGAACGCGCGCTGGCCGTGGATCAGTTCCCGCTGCTGCATGTGGTGCATGGGTCCAAGACCGGGCTGATCCTGCCGCACCTGGACGATATCGACACGCTGATCGCGCAATATGGCGATGCCATCGGATTCGTCGTCGATGCCTGCCAGGCGCGGATCACGAGCGAGGCGATCACAAAGTACCTGGCGCGCGGAGCGGTTGTTCTGCTGACGGGTTCCAAATTCATGGGCGGTGCGCCGTTTTCCGGCTTTGCATTGGTTCCTCAAAAGGTCTTCGCGCGCATCGCGCCGGTGGGCGATGGGATGGCCACGATCTTTCGCCGCGCCGAACTGCCTGCACACTGGGAGGGCGCCGATCAACTTCCGGATGATGGCAATGCCGGGCTGACGGTCCGGCTGGAGTCCGCGTTGTTCGAACTCGAGCGGTTCCAGGCATTGGCCGACAGCGACATCGCGCGGATCATCGAACTGTTCCGGGTCGCATCCCTGACCCTGCTCGATCGCATCGGTGGATCTCGGGTACTGCCATACCCGATTGCGGATCGGGCCCAGGCGGCCCGGCATCCGATCGAAATGCGCACGCTCAAAACGATCGATCTGAGCAGTGAGCACGGAGCGATCGATTTCGATCGTGCCACGGCGATCCAGATGGCGATGATGCGCGATGCAGTGCGGCTCGGTCAGCCGGTCAAATGCGCCCGCTTCCAGGGGCCGGACATGGCCGGCAGGGTGCGTGGCACGTTGCGGGTGGGCATATCGATGCCGCAGATCGTGATGCTTGCCGCGATGGCACCCGATGCGGCGGAACGGTCGCTGGCGCAGCAGATGGACGCCGTGGCCAGCAGTTTCACCTCTGCCCGCACCGCAACGAGCTAGGCTTTTTCAAGCTTCAAACGACCAGCGGCCGTTTCCGGGTTTCCCGGAAACGGCCGCCATGAGGTTCGTTTTGGGTCCGTCAGTTTCCGAACGTGCGCTGCCACCATCCGCGACGGGCAGGTCCGGTGCTTTCTTCCGATCCCTCGCGTGCCGCAGAAGCGGCCACCGCGGGCGCATCGTCAGAAGCTTCCGCAGCTTTGGCGACCTGGGCAGCAGGAGCCGTATCGGTCACTGCTTCCGAGGGCGCTTCGGCCTTGGGCGCGGCCTTTTTGCGCGGCGCACGCTTGGGCTTGGGCTTGGCTTCAACCTCAGGCTGGGCGTCGACTTCGGCTTCGGGCGTTACCGGTGCGTCAGCTTCCACTGCAGGCTCCGCCGCAGGCTTGGCTTCGATCACCGGCTTCTTGGCGCGCGACTTGCGCTTGGGCTTGGGCTTTTCGGCGGCGACGTCCTCGACCTCGGGCGCCTCGGCTGCCACCGCGACATCGGCGTTGGCAGGGGCGGCGTCCACTTCGGGCACGGCATCGGCTTCGGGGGCTTCGGGCGCGGCATCACCTTCGGCGGATGCATCGCTACCGGCTTCGCCTTCGCCACCCTTGCGCGACCGACCGCCGCGGCGGCCACGCCGTGCGCGGCGCGGCTTGCCATCTGCGGTGTCGTCCGATGCGGCTGCCGCATCGGTGCCGGTGTCTTCACGCTGGTCTTCGCTATCGGCCGATGCCTCGGCGGTTTCCGCCGTGCCATCGTTGTCGTTGTCGTTGCCGTTGTTGTACGAAGCCTCGGTGTGCACCGGCTGGCCGTTCTCGTCGAGCGTCGCATCGCCATCACGCTTCCCGCGCTTGCCACGACGGCGGCGGCGGCGCTTGGAACGGCCCCCTTCGCCTTCCTCGGCGGTGCGGGCAGAGGGCGCGCGTTCGGTCCGCTCTTCGCCGTCTGCACGTTCGGGCCGTTCTGCCCGTTCGCCACGCTCGGAGCGTTCGCCACGATCGCTGCGGTCGCCACGGTTGCCGCGATTTCCGCGATCACCCCGGCCACGCCGCGGCGCTGCCTCTTCCTCTTCCTCGATTTCCTCGATGTCGTCTTCGATTTCCTCGTCGTCATCGTCGTCGATGATCGGCTGGAAGGTCACGGTCTTTTCAGGCCGCGGACCGCTGGCGGTCACTTCCATCTTGGCGCCTTCATTCTCCCCATTGGGCAGAATTTCGATGTGCACGCCGAAGCGTTCCTCGATCTCGGCAAGATCGCGGCGCTTGTTGTTGAGGACGTAGATCGAGGCTTCCTGGCTGGTGCGCAGCGTGATCAGGCTGCCATGGCCACGGGCAGCTTCCTCTTCCAGCAGACGCAGCGCCGACAGGCCTGCCGACGATGCGGTGCGGACGAGGCCGGTGCCATCGCAATGCGGGCAGGTGCGAGTCGATGCTTCGAGCACGCCGGTGCGCAGACGCTGGCGGCTCATCTCCATCAGGCCGAAGCCCGAGATGCGCCCGACCTGGATACGCGCCCGGTCGCTCTTCAGCGCATCGCGCATGGCCTTCTCGACCTTGCGGACGTTGTTGCCATATTCCATGTCGATGAA
>NZ_JAUCZC010000053.1 GCF_030373265.1 Blastomonas sp. | reverse complement strand
TTCATGATGACCTTCTTGCCTGCCAGACCCAGATCCATAACCGCTCTCCTGCTGCGTATCGCGCGTGATTTTAGAGTGCCAAGCTATCGAACTCGCAGGACCCAAGTAACCAGCAAAAGTGACAGCAGACGCGCTACACAAAGGCGGATCGGGCGTCGCCCAACGGGATCGAAAGACGCTGCTGATCGTTGCGGGGGAATGCTGGACACGGTTACCGCGAGCCCATAACAGGGGCAAAAGGGCCAACGCTGAAGGATCAACCATCATGACCTGGGTCATTCGCCTGCTCGTCGCCGCATTCTCGGCGCTGTTTCTCATCATCGGCGTGCGCGCGATGCTCGATCCGCAGAGCATCATCACCCAGTTCGAACTGGGCCGCCAGGGCGTTACCGGAACCAGCGCGATCCGCGCCGACATGGGCGCGTTCTTCATCGGCACCGGGCTTGCCGCACTTGCAGGGCTGTTCCCCGGCAGGCGCCAATGGCTGCTCGGCGCAGCGGCGATGGTTGCCTTGGCTTTTACCGGACGCCTGATCGGATTGATGAGCGACGGCCTCACCGCCAATATCGCGCAGTCGATGATCATCGAGGCGATCTCGGTCGGCCTGTTGGTCTCGGCCTTTGCCATCCTCAGCCCGCGCCGCCGCGACGAGCTTGCCGCACAAAAGGCTGCCGAGGCAGAGCAGCAGCGGCTTGATGCAGAGCAAAGCGAGATCGATGCGCAAAACGAAGCACAGGCGCAAAGGGACCGTGACTTGGCCCAACCGATTGTCTAGGGCAGTGTCGTATCGATTCTGTCGCCTTTCGGGGGTTTTGCGATCTTGTCTTCGACCCGCTTTCAGCAGCTCCCCGCCCGGACGGGCTGACCCATGGCGACCTCCGGCCTGATCGTCACCTGTCCCGCATCGGCGGACGCCGCGCTGCACTGGTGGCGCGCCGAGGCAGGCCATATCGTGGCGCGCGGCCAGGATTTCAGCCCGCCCGCCACCGCACCGGGGTCCGAGCGCGGCACAGTGCTGGCGCTGGTCCCCGCCGCCGATACCGTGATCCGCATTCTCGACATGGGCGACATGAGCGCTGCGCAGGCCGAAGCGGCCGCGCGCTACCGCGCCGCTGACCTCAGCATCGGCGGCGATCTGTTCGTTGCCGTCCGCGCCATTGCAGGCTCGAGCCCGACACAGGTGCTGTGCGCCACGATTGCGCGCGCGCGGCTGGCCGATCATCTTGCCGAACTGGCCTTGCGCGGGCTCGACCCCGATGTGATCGTGCCGGTCGGGCTGCTGCTGCCGGCAAGCGAAACCCCGGTCAGCGCGACCTTCGGCGATCTGGGCGCGGACAGGCTGGGCGATCTGGTGCTGCCGCCCGACGAGGCGCTGGGCGCGCTGCTGCTCGGGCAGACCGCGCCTGTACCGCTCGACCAGGAGGCGCGTGATGCCGCGATGACCGCGGCACTGGCCGACCCGCCGCTGAACCTGCGTCAGGGCGACTTTGCCCGCCGCACGCCGCTGTTCGCGCTGGGCACCGGCCAGGGGCGGATGCTGGCCTGGCTGCTGGGCGCGCTGCTGCTGGTCAGCGTCGCAATTCCGCTGGTCGAGATCGGCAAGAATTATCTCGGCGCCGATCTTGCCGAACGCCGCGCGCTGACAAGCGCGCAACGGCTGGTGCCAGAAGCGACCGATGTGGCCCAGGCCGAACAGATGCTCGACACCCGCCTTGCCGCGCGCGGCGCCGGCAACGCGATTGCCACCGTGCCACTTGCGGGCCTGCTGTCTGCCATGCAACCGGTGGCGGGTGTGACCATCCGCCAGACCGATTACCGGCCCGGCGGCATCATCGGCGCGATGATCGCCGCGCCCCGGGTGGAAGACCTCAATGCGGTGCTGATCGCGCTGCAGAACAACGGCTATACCGTGACCGCCGCGCAGCGCAGCGATGCCACCGGCCAGGCGGTCGCCGACATCACGGTGCTGGCGCCATGACCGAAGCGGCAAAGAACTGGTTCATCGCCCTGTCGCGGCGCGAGCAGATCATGGTTGGCGTCGCCGCTGTGCTGGCGCTGGGATTGATTGGATTTTACGGCATTTACCGGCCGATGTACGGCATCGCGACCGATGCCAAGCGCAGCTTCTACGAGGCAACAATGCAGGCGGGCCGGATCGAGGCGAAGACGCAGGCGCTCTCGATGCCCGCCGACAAGCGCCCTGCCGAAGCGATCGCCGCGCTCAATCTGCTGCTTGCCAGCGAGGCCGCCGAACGCGGTTTCACGCTCGACGCGAACACCGCACAAGGGTCGAGCCGCGCCGAGATCGCGATCGGATCTGCCCGCTCGACCGCGTTCCTCTCGTGGCTCGCCGATCTGGAACGCCGCGGCGTCGTGCCCGAAACTTTGGTCATCCGGCGGATGGACAACGGCACCGTCTCGGTCTCGGCGCGGCTGATGAAGGTTGGCGGATGAACCGCACCACGAGGCGCGCAGGGCTGATCGTTCTGGTGCTGATCATAGCGCTTGTGCTGCTGCTGCCGCTGCGGATCGTGTTCGACATGAGCGGGCTTGGCAGCCGCGGGGTGAGCGCGCGGAGCGTCGAGGGGAGCGTCTGGTCGGGCACCATCCGCGATCTGCGGCTGGGCCGGCTGAGCCTGGGCGATATGGACGCGGGCCTGTCTGCGGGCGGTCTGCTGCGCGGCGAAACCGTGCTGGCGATGACCCGTGCTGCTGACATTCCGGGCCAGCCGCCGCTGGCGTTCGATCTGGCGCGCAGCGGAGACAGCATCGCGATGCGGGGCGCCAGCGGCGACATCGCCACCGCCGATCTGTTCGCGCCGCTGCCGCTGCGCAGCGTGACGCTCGATGGGGCGAACATCGCCTTTGTCGGCCGCCGGTGCAGCGCAGCGTCGGGCGCGGTGCGGGTCAACATCGAACAGAGCCTGTTCGGCATCACGCTCCAGCGCGGGCTCACCGGCACGCTGCGCTGCGATGGCGACGATCTGCTGATCCCGTTGCGGGGCCAGTCGGGGCTCGAGCAGATGGATATCCGCATCACCGGCGCGGGCCGCTACACCGCCGATTTCACGCTCGGTGGGCTGGCCGGGGGCGCGGGTGCGGCGCTGTCGGCGCTGGGCTTCCGCCAGCAGGGCGACGCGATGGCGATCCGGATCAACGGGCGGTTCTGAGGGGTGGTGGTGCCCTCGGGGTCATGCGCCGTGCATTCTCCCCTCCCGCATGCGGGAGGGGTGCCCGCAGGGTGGGGTGGGCGCGAGGCGCAGCCGAGCCTGCGACAGTCCTGCCCCCAGCCCACCCCGGTCCGGCTTCACCGGACCTGCCCCTCCCCCCTGCGGGAGGAGAGAGGGCATAGCGCAATTTGCCCAACATTGATCAGGAGCAGCCGATGACCCTCCCCCCCAACACCCCGGTGCTGATCGGTGTCGGCCAGGTGGTCGATCATTGGGACGGCAGCGATCCCGCCGCAGCCCCCTGCCCGCAAAGCCTGATGCAGCGCGCGTGCGAAGCGGCGCTGGCCGACACCGGCGCTGCCGACGCGGTGCGCGCGGCGATCGACGTCATCGCGGTTGTTCGCCATTTCGCCGACAGCGCACCCGGCATGGTGCCCGAAGGCACCGGCGGCTGCGACAAGCCGCCATTGGGTCTTGCCAACCGGCTGGGCGTCGCCCCTGCCCGCGCGATCTATTCGATCGTCGGCGGCCAGACTCCGCAATCCCTGGTCAACGAATTTGCCGCCGCGATCCACGCGGGCGCAGCGCGCTGCGTATTGCTGTCGGGCTCCGAGGCGATCGCCGCCGCCAAGACCGCCGCACGCCAGGGCGTTCCGCTCGACTGGACCGAGAGCGTCGAGGGCACGATGGAGGATCGCGGGCTGGGCCCGATGCTGCTCGACCGGCACGAGCTCAAGAACGGCGTCGGCGCGCCGATCCTGACCTATCCGCTGTTCGAGCACGCGCTGCGCGCACGGCTCGGGCGGTCCCGCGCCGAGCATGTCGCCGAGATGTCCGCGCTCTGGGCGGATTTCAGCGCGGTCGCCGCCGCCAACCCCTATGCGCAGTTCCCCAAGGCGATGCGCGCGGACTATCTGGCGACGCCGTCGGACAGCAACTATCCCGTCGCCGACCCCTATCTCAAATGGCACGTCGCGCAGGATGCGGTGAACCAGGGTGCTGGCTTGATCCTCACCAGCGTTGGCCAGGCCGAGACGATGGGCGTGCCGCGCGAACGCTGGATATTCCTCCACGGCAGCGGCGAGGCGATGGACAAGCCGGTTAGCCTGCGCCCCGATCTGTCACGCTCGCGCGCGATCGAGGTGGCGCTGGCAGGCGCGCTCGAAAGCGCGAGCAAGACGCCCGGGGACATCGCGCATTACGATATCTACAGCTGCTTCCCCGTCGCGGTGCTGCTTGCCGCCGAAGCGCTCGGCGTCGACTGTAGAGAAACGCCGCTCACCCTGACCGGCGGGCTGCCGTTTGCAGGCGGGGCGGGCAACAATTACTCGATGCACGCCATCGCCACGATGGCGCAGACGCTGCGCGCCCATCCCGGCAGCTTTGGCCTGGTGCTCGCCAATGGCGGGTTTCTGTCGAAGGAGGCGGTGGGCATCTACAGCACCACCGCACCGGAGCGCTGGGCACCTGTCGATCATGCCCCGATGCAGGCCGAGATCGACGCCGAAGCCGCGCCTGTGCGGCTCGAGGAAGATACCACCGGCATTATCGAAAGCTACACCGTGGGCTTCACCAAGGGCAGGCCGTCGCGTGCGGTGGTGATCGCCAGCACCCCGAAAGGCCGGATCGTCGCTCGCCCGGCCGATGCCGACAAGGAGTCCGCGATCGCCGCGCTGATTGATCCGGATCGCGATCCCGTAGGGCGCAGCGTGCACATCACCTCTGCCGAAGGGGTCAACAGCTTCACGGTCGCGCCATGAGCAGGCCTGAGCGCCCCGTACGCGCCGATTATGCCGCGTTCACGGCGATCAGTACCCGCTGGTCGGACAACGACATCTACGGCCACGTCAACAATTCGGTCTATTATTTCTGGTTCGATACTGCGGTGAACGAGTATCTGATCCGCGCCGGCGCTCTCGATATCCACGGGGGCGACACCATCGGGCTGGTGGTCGACACCGGCTGTGCGTATTTCGCGCCCGCCGCGTTTCCGGACACCATCCATGCGGGCATCCGGGTCGACCATATCGGCACCAGTTCGGTGCGCTACGGCGTGGGGCTGTTCCGCAACGATGACCAGGATGCCGCCGCCGCCGGGCACTTCACCCATGTCTATGTGAACCGCGCCAGTCGGCGTCCGGTCTCGCTGCCCGATAGCCTGCGGACGGCGCTGGACGCCATCCGCTGCTGATCGTTATCCAACAAACGCCCGTTCGAGCACATAGGTGCCCGGGTTCGACTGCGCGCCTTCGACAAAGCCCAGGCTCTCCAGCAATGCGCCGGTTTCCTTGATCATCGCCATGCTGCCGCACAGCATGACACGGTCGGTCTCGGGGTTGAGCGGATAGTCGCCGCACTCGATCCGCGTGGTGATGCGGCGGTTTTCCTCGGTCCAGGTCGGGCACTTGGTCACCGACCGGTCATAGGTGAGCCGCGTCACCGCCATCTCGCCGACCAGCGGATCATGCTCCATCCGCGCTTCGAGTTCTTCACGATAGGCGAGGTCCTGAATGTCGCGCACGGTGTGCTGCACCGTGATCTGCTCGTAGCGCTCATAGGCGTCGGGATCGCGGATGATCGACATCCAGGGCGCAAGGCCGGTGCCGGTGCCGATCAGGTGCAGGCGCTTGCCTGGCAGCAGCGCATCGAGCGTGAGCGTGCCGGTGGGCTTGGCCCCCAGCAGGATCTCGTCGCCCGGCTTGATCTTGTAGAGATGGCTGGTCAGCGGGCCATCGGGCACGATGATGCTGAGGAACTCGAGTGTCTCGTCCCAGGCCGGCGAAACGATCGAATAGGCACGCACCAGCGGCTTGCCGTTGATCGTCAGCCCCAGCATCACGAACTGGCCGCTGACGAAGCGGAACGACGGCGGTCGCGACACGGTGAAGGAAAACAATCCCGTGTTCCACTGATGCGTCGTCAGAACCTCGACCGATGTAAAAGCCACTGTCATCCAATCTGTAATCTGAAAGAGAGCCGTCCCCCTAGCAGCATCCCCCGGCCAGCGTGAAGAAGCAATTTTTTGCAACGCACAACCCAGGCTTGGGATCAATGGCGCGCCCTACAGGAAGGCAACAGCAGCATCAGTCGGATATCCAAGTTATTGAATAAATAGAGTTAGGTCAATCTAGTGGGCAGGGATGTGGGGCAGTGATGTGACACAAACGATAACCCAACAGCCACCTTTGGAAAGAGGGAAGTTTGGCTAGTTAAGCATGCGCTCCACCCGCATTCATGAAAATAGTTTGTTGAGCAGTTTGGGCTCAGTCGATTTCAGGCGGTCGAGCATGTTGTTGACATAGAACATGTCGGGTGATGCATTTGCCGGCAACACGACGACCGTGTAGT
>NZ_JAUCZC010000052.1 GCF_030373265.1 Blastomonas sp. | reverse complement strand
CTGGTGCGCATCGAGACCAGCCCCGAGGACATCCACGGCATGCACGCGGCGCGCGGCATTCTCACCGCGCGTGGCGGCATGACGTCACACGCTGCGGTGGTTGCACGCGGCATGGGCCGTCCCTGCGTCTCGGGCGCGGGCAGCCTGTCGATCGACACCAAGACGAAATTGCTGCGCATCGGCAAGCGCGAGCTGCGCGAGGGCGACACCATCACCATCGACGGCACCACCGGCGAAGTGATGATGGGCTCGGTGCCCACCGTGCAGCCCGAACTGGTCGGCGATTTCGGCGTGCTGATGGGCTGGGCCGACAAGGTCCGCCGCCTCAAGGTGCGCACCAATGCCGAAACCCCCGAGGATTGCCGCGTCGCGCGCGATTTCGGCGCCGAGGGCATCGGTCTGTGCCGCACCGAGCACATGTTCTTCGAAGCCAGCCGCATCACCAACGTCCGCCAGATGATCCTCGCCGAGGACGAGGCGGGCAGGCGGGCCGCGCTCGAAAAGCTGCTGCCCGAACAGCGCGCCGACTTCCACAGCATCTTCGAGGTGATGGCGGGGCTGCCTGTCACCATCCGCCTGCTCGATCCGCCGCTGCACGAGTTCCTGCCGCACAGCGAGAACGAGTTCGCCGAGGTCGCCGAAGCCGCCGGCGTCGGCATCGAAGTGCTCAAGCGCCGTGCCAACGAGCTGCACGAGTTCAATCCGATGCTGGGCCATCGCGGTTGTCGTCTTGGGGTGACCTATCCTGAGATCTACGAGATCCAGGCGCGGGCGATCTTCGAGGCGGCGTGCGATGTCGCGGCCAAGAGCGGCGCCGCGCCGATCCCCGAGGTGATGATCCCGCTGGTCGCCACACGGCGCGAGCTCGAACTGATGAAGAAGGTCGTGGATACCGCTGCCGAGCTGGTGTTCGCCGAAAAGGGCCGCCGGATCGAGTATCTCGTCGGGACGATGATCGAGCTGCCGCGCGCGGCGCTGATGGCCGACGAAATCGCCGAGGTCGGCGAGTTCTTCAGCTTTGGCACCAATGACCTTACCCAGACCACGCTGGGCGTCAGCCGTGACGATGCCGGACGGTTCCTCACGCAATATGTCGACAAGGGCATTTTTGCGCGCGATCCGTTCGTCAGTCTCGATATCGAAGGTGTCGGACAACTGATTGAAATTGCTGTCGAAAAGGGCCGCAAGACGCGCCCCGACATCAAGCTGGGCATCTGCGGCGAACATGGCGGCGATCCTGCCAGCATCGCGTTCTGCGAGACCGTCGGCTTGGATTACGTCAGCGCCTCGCCCTATCGCGTGCCGATTGCCCGGCTCGCGGCGGCACAGGCGGCGCTGAAGAAGGGTTGATTTACGCAGCCCGACGAAAGTCCTGCACTGATAGGGTAAGATGGTCCCCTGCGAAGACAGGGGCCCATCTCCTGCCCGTGCGTGTATAGCACCAGTTGGCGGATATCCGAGCCGTCCGAAGATGGGCCCCTGCCTTCGCAGGGGACCTGCCAACGGTGATCCGGTCCCCTGGTCCATGCGTCAAGCATCCCCCCTTGCCATAGCCTGCCACCTTCCGGCATAGCCTGTGTCAAAACAGGAGGGGTCATGCACGCGGGAGTTCGCTACGGATTGATGCTGGCAGCCGGATTGGCGCTGGGCGCCGGCACGGCGGTGCTGCAGCTGCGCCAGAGTTTCGCCGCCGATGGCATCACCGCCGGACCGTGGCGCACCGGCGAGAAGATCGGCACGGCGGACGCCAGCGTCGCCACCCGCGCCTCGGTGGCGCTGCGCGGCCTCCTGGCGCTGCCCGAGCGCGAGGCGATCTATTTCAATGCCGCCGAGGACAGCGCCGGGCGCAAGCTCACAGGGGCGTGCCGCTATACCGTCTCGGGCGGCGCGATCGATGCGCGCTGGTGGAGTCTGACGCTGTATGACGCCAAGGGCTATCTCATCCCCAACGCCGCGCGCGCGCATTCGCTGGGCAGCGCCGCGCTCACGCCGGCTGAGGCAGGCCGATGGCAGGTCGATATCGCGCGCCAGCGAACAGGGCCGCACTGGATCGCGATGCCAGATGCGCAGCCCTTTGAACTGACGCTGCGCGCCTATCACCCGTCGCCGCAGCTGCTGCGCCAGCGCGGATCGGTCGATCTCCCGCGGATCGAGCGCCGGGAGTGCACATCATGACGCGCTGGATCGGACCTTTCGCCATCGCCTGCCTGGCAGCGCTCGCCGGCTGGTATCTGACGCTTGCGGCGGCGCCGCAGTTCATCATGGGCCGCGCCTGGGAACGGCTGGCCGAGCAGGCGGGGGTCAACCGGATGACCCACTCGCCGCAGGTTACCGCCGAGCGGCAGACCATCGTCCGGCCCAGCCCGGACCTTGCCTATTCGGTGTGCGCCTTCGACCTCAGCGCTGGCCCGATCCGGTTTCATGCCCAGCCTGTGCCCGATCACTACTGGTCGCTCACCGTGTTCGACAGCGAGACCAACGTCGCGTTTGTCGAGAGCGATCGGGAAAGTCGTGGCGAGCCGGTCGAGATCGTGCTGGCGACGGTGGATCAGACGGTGCCGGACGGCGCGCGCAGGATCACGATGCCCAGCGCGAAGGGCGTCGCGCTGCTGCGGGTGCTGCTCAATGATGCGGCGGACTTCGATGCGGTGGCGCAGGATCGCGAGCAGTCTTATTGTCGGCCTGTGCAACAGCCCTGAACTCGTGATTTCCGCGCACGCGGGAATCCCGCTGCTGCGCGATCGTACGGAAAGAGCGGGACCCCCGCGTGTACGGGGGTGACGGTTTTGGGATAGTCATGGCCCCTAGACAATCGCCGCGCGCGCTTGCATACCTGTTTTAACCGAACGATTAAACGAGCGCGAATCCAGCTGCGCCTTCGTCGTCCGAACGAGCAGGAGAGAGAGATGTCATCGCGCCCCACGCCAGCCGAGCTGGCCGACTACGAAGCCCAGGCCGATGCCTGGTTTCGCGAGAACACCCCCAAGGATCCCGGCTTCATGCTGCCGCTGACCTTCATGGAGGTCAGCACCGATCAGCAGTTCGAGTTCCTCTGTGCCTGGCAGCGCAAGGTCTATGAGGCGGGCTATCTCGGCGCGAGCTGGCCTGTCGAATATGGCGGCGGCGGGCTGCACCCCGATTTCCAGCGCATCGCCACCAAGGTGATGAAGAAGTACGACGGCCCGATCATGCTCAATGCGATCGGCATCGGCTGGGCCGGACCGCTGATCATGGACATCGGCAGCGAGGAAGAGAAAAAGAAGTACATCAGGGGGATGCTCACCGCAGAGGATATCTGGTGTCAGGGTTTCTCCGAGCCTGAAAACGGTTCTGATCTCGGCAACGCGCAGCTCAAGGCCGTCCGTGATGGCGATGAGTACGTCCTCAACGGCTCGAAGATCTGGACCTCTTTGGGCGACCGCGCCAAGTACATGATTCTGCTCGCGCGCACCTCGAACGAGGGGGCGAGCAAGTACGCCGGCTTGAGCTTCTTCCTCTCGCCGATGCACGCGCCGGGGATCGAGACGCGGCGGATCAGGAAGCTCACGGGCGAATATGGCTTTGTGCAATGCTTCTTCACCGATGCGCGCATTCCCGCCGAGTGCCTGATGGGCAATGAGGGGGATGGCTGGCAGATCGCGATGAAGACGCTGGAATATGAGCGCGGCGCCAAGGTGAACCTGGCGGGCGGCTATTTCCTGAAAGAACTCGACGCGATGGGTGTGGTCGAGCTGGCGCGGGAGTCGCAGCGCGGCGGCAAGCCGCTGCTCGACGATCCGGTGATGAAGGATCGCATGGTCGATTTCATGATGGATATCCAGGCGCTCAACCTCAACAACCAGCGCCGCCGCATGGGGCCTTTGGTGCAGGACCGCCCGATGGGTCTCGCGCTGATGAACAAGCTCGCGCGCACCGAAATGATCCGCGAGCTCACCGAGTTCTCGCTCAGCTTCCAGGGCACGCGCGGAGGCTATTATGTCGACGATCCGTGCGCGGTCGACAACGGTTATTGGCACCGCAGCTATCTCAACAGCTTCTCCGCAACCATCGGCGGCGGCACGTCGGAGATCCAGCGCAACATCATCGCCGAGCATGTGCTCGGCCTGCCGAAGGGACGCTAAAGCGCAACGCGAAAAAGTGGGAACCGGTTTTTCGCATTACGTTGCGCGACAGCAAAAGGATTACGCATGGCATTCAGTGAAGGAAATCTCGCCGATCATCTTGGCGGGCTGAGCTACAGCGAAGAACAGATCGAGTTGATGGATGTCGCGACCAATTTCTGCCGCGACAAGTCGCCGATCGACAAGGTGCGCAAGCTGATCGAGGACGACCATGGCTATGACCCCGCCGTCTGGCAGGAGATCGTCGATCTCGGCTGGCTGGGTATCGCCATCCCCGAAGCGCAGGGCGGGGTCGGCCTGTCGATGGCCGAGGTCGCTCCGATCGCCGAGCAGATGGGGCGGCGGCTGCTGGCGACGCCATTTGCGACCTGCACCATCGCCGCGCAGGCGCTGCTCGCGGCGGGGGACGCAGCGCAGTGCGGGCAATGGCTGCCGCGCATCGTCGCGGGCGAGGTGGCGACGCTGGCGCTGACCGAACCGCATGGCGACTGGAACTTGGCCCATGTCGAGGCGACCGCCAAGGCCAGCGGTGACGGCTATGTGCTCTCCGGCACCAAGCAGTTCGTGGTTTATGCGCAGCACGCCGCGTTGGTGATCGCGTCGGTCACGCTCGATGGGCAGGTGCGGCTGGCACTGATCGAACGTTCGGCGATCCCCGACGCCGCGCTCCGCCGCGAAATCATCATCGACGAGACCAAGCGCAGCTATGAGCTGACCTTGGACGGGATCCATATTCCCGCCTCGGCGCTGCTCGATGCCGGGCGCTCGGGCACGGCGCTCACGCAAATCGAGCTGGCGAGCGCGTTGCTGCAGGCCGCCGAAATGTGCGGCGGGACGCAGAGCGCGATCGACTATACGATCGAGTACCTCAAGACCCGCAAGCAGTTCGGCAAGCTGATCGGCGAATATCAGGCGCTCAAGCACCCGATCACCAACGCCTATGTGGGGTATGAAAAGGCGCGCTCGCACATGCTCAGCGCCGCGCACAATTTCGGCCAGCAGGGCGTCGGCGAGATCGCGGTGCGGATGGCAAAGGCGTCCGCCGACAAGGCCTACAGCTTCGCCGCCGATCGTGCGGTGCAGTTCCACGGCGGCTTCGGCTTCACCCATGATTGCGACGCGGGCCTCTACCGCCGCAGCGCGATCTGGCACGCCAGCCAATATGGCGACGCCGCCTGGCACCGGTCGAAGCTGGCCGATCTGTTGTTCTAGCGCCCTCTCCCCTTGAGGGGAGAGGGATACGCAGCCTTGGTCCGGCGCAGCCGGGCTAGGCGAAGTTGGGAGAGGGGGCGGCGGGAAGCATATTCCCCACCCCAACCCCTCCCTGCCAAGGGGAGGGGCTTTTTGGGAGAATTCTTATGTCTGAAGTCACCACCCAGGTCGAAAACGGCGTTCTGGTCATGACCATCAACCGGCCCGAGGCGAAGAACGCGGTGAACCGCGCGGTCGCCGAAGCGATGGCCGCAGCGATGGACGAACTCGACGCCAATAACGACCTGCGCGTTGGCATCGTCACCGGCGCAGGCGGCACGTTCTGCTCGGGCATGGACCTGAAAGCCTTCCTCACCGGCGAACTGCCAGTGGTTAAGGGCAAGGGTTTCGCCGGCTTTGTCGAATCCCCGCCCAAGAAGCCGCTGATCGCCGCGGTCGATGGCTATGCGCTGGCAGGCGGGATGGAGGTCGCGATCACCTGCGATCTGCTGGTTGCCAACGCCAAGGCGCAGTTCGGCATCCCCGAAACCAAGCGCGGTCTGGCTGCTGCCGCCGGTGGCCTGATGCGCCTGCCGCGCCAGGTGCCGCCGCGCATCGCGATGGAGCTGGCGCTGACCGGCGATTTCATCTCGGCGCAGCGCGGCTATGAGATCGGCTTCGTCAACCGCGTGGTCGAAACCCCCGCGATCGACGGCGCGCTCGAACTCGCCGCCAAGATCAGCGCCAACGGCCCGCTCGCGGTGCGCGTCTCCAAACAGGTCATCGTCGAATCGCGCGGCTGGAGCGATGAGGAGATGTGGGCCAAGCAGCAGGCCATCGTCGGCGCGGTGATCGTGTCTCAGGACGCGCGAGAAGGTGCCGCCGCATTCGCGCAGAAGAGGGCTCCGAACTGGACGGGGAAGTAAGCGCGGGGCTTTGCGGCCGTTTGTGAGGGCCGTCGTTCAACGAGCGCTGCGGGTAGGGCGTTGGGATGTCTGCTATCGGGCGATCGACCGATCTTATTGAATAACGGATAATGGGTGGAAAGCCGCCCCACCTATCATCGTCACCCCGGACTTGATCCGGGGCCCAGAGCGATCATATGCGCCGCTTGGAATTAAAGCCCTGGGTCCCGGGTCAAGCCCGGGATGACGGAAAAGCCGGCTGGCTGCCGGATTTGGTGAAATGCCGATGCATCGGGAACGACCACTTGTGGGTGATGGGGTGGACGCCCCCCGACGGCATCGATGTGCCATAGTGGAGGTGTT
>NZ_JAUCZC010000051.1 GCF_030373265.1 Blastomonas sp. | reverse complement strand
TCGCGTTCCAGCCGGGCAAGCTCGCCCGCCATATAGTCGCTGGTCGCCTGCAGCCGGCGCCAGCCCCACAACGGATAGACCAGCACAAGGCCGAGCAGCGCCGGACCGGGCGCGATCCACAGGTTGGCGGTCAGCGCGGCGATGCTGGACCCCAGCACCAAGGCCGCAAGCGCGAGCACAAGCAGGTTGACGCTGCGCGGCTTGAACCGCCAGAACGCGAGCAGCAGCAGCCAGGCGGGAGCAAGCGCAAGGGTCAGGGCGACCACCAGCGGAGGCTGGCCCACCCCATGGCCCAGAGCGCGCGCGCTCGCGATGTTGGCGTTGATCTCGACACCGGGCATGCTGCTGCCGTCCGATGTGGGGACAGAGTAACGGTCCCCCAGCCCCTGCGCCGTCATGCCGATCAGCACCTTGCGACCGGTGATCAGCGCATCGGGAACCTCGCCGCGCAGCACGCTGACGAACGACACAGTGGCAAAGCTCTCCGGCGACGCAAAGCGCAACCGCTCCGGCTCCAGGCACGACGGCCAGTTGGCAGGCGCATCGCCAAGCGTCATCAGGTGGGGCAGATGCTGGCCGCCCTTCACCGGCGCAAAGCACAGCACCGCCGACCGCACGGTGCCGTCGCCATCAATTTGCGTGTTGGCATGCCCAAGTCCAGCGGCGGCGCGCGCCAGCGCGGGGGCAGGGTCCAGTCGGTCAAAGGCGCGGCCATCGCGGCCGGGCCGGACGAACTGGACCGGAAGATAGACCTGCGCGGCCTGCGCCATCGCTGAGGCCAGCGCGGCATCGTCAGCGGCGGGCTCCGACAGCAGCAGATCGAGCGTGATCGATTCAGCCCCCGCCTCTGCCAGCCTGTCGAGCGCGGCGGCATGAAGCCGCCGCGGCCAGGGCCAGCGGCCCAACGCCTGGAGGCTGGTCTCGTCAATCGCGACGATCAGGATATCGGGATCGGCGGGGGCGGGCGCCACCCGCATCGCCGCATCGTAGAGCAGGTCGTCGGCGGGGCGGGTCCAACCGCTGATCGTGGCTGCGGCAATGAGGACCGTGGCGATCATCGCCACCACGCCCCATTCGATCTGGAACCGGCGCCGCAGACCTGCGGTTCCGGCATATCTATTCATCGATGGTGAAGCTTTCGTAGTCGGACCAGTCGATATCGGTTTCGTCCGCAGCGAACGTGGTCGTCCCCACGCGCCACATATACCGGCCAGGCGGCAGATCGCCCAGGATGACCGACGACCCCGTCAGCCCGGTCTCATCGACCACGAATATCGGGCTGTCCTGCGTGCGCAGCTGGAAATGATAGCGGCGCTCACCCTCTCCACTGCCGACCCAGCGGAACACATAGCCGTCCTCGCCAGCGGCCGCGCCTTGGGTGGCCGTTGCCAGCCGGCGCTTGAAGGTGAAGGTTCCCGGCATGCCTTCGAGTCCCGAAGCCGCAATCGCGGTGAACCGGGCGAAATAATTGCCGTTGGGCAGCGCGGCTGCGGTGAAATCGGGCGCGGGGCTGGTCAGGTCGTCGACGACATCGACAAACCCGCTGTCGCGCGCGATCTGGAGGCGATAGCCTTGCGCCTCCGCGATCGAGGCTACCGAGAACGCCAGCACCGGGGCGCGCTGCTTGCCGCCGCCGGTGACCAAGGTGGGCGGCGGCAGCAGCTTTTCGACCGATATGCCGCCGGCCTTGCCAATCACGGCACCGAATTCGGCGGCAAGACGGGTTTCGCCAGGGCCAGTCGACGCGTTGACCGCAAGCCCGCCCTCGATCAGTTCGGCCCGCGCCTGACCCAGCGCCGCATCGTAATGGTTGCGGAAATCGGTGCCGCGCACCGCAGAGACCGCGATCGGGTTGCGCAAGCGGAAGCGGTCGTCGCGGTTGCGCAAGGGTGACACCCGGCTGCGCACGCCACCGCTGTCCAGCGCCAGCTCGTAGTCGATGCTGTCGGTGATCAGCAGCTTGCGTAGCCGCGTGATCCGCAGGGCACTGTTCGACGGCAAGGTGACCACCGATCCGTCGCTCAGCGCCAGCGACAGCGATGAGGCGGGGCCGGTGACGAAGCGCGCGCCTTCGCCAAGGCTCTGACCCATGGTCACGCTCTCGAGCGTCCGATTGGCCATGGCCGCACGCGCATCCCCGCGAAACGCGGCGACGGTGGCCGAGGCCGGGCGGAACCGGAGCAGGCGGACAGGCAGCGTCAACCGGCTCGCCACGGGCAGCCGGTGCGGGTTGGCGACGCGGTTCAGCCGTTGAACCTGTTTCCAGTCGCTCTCGCGGATCAGCCAGGAGCGGCCGAGGCTGATCAGCGTGTCACCCTTGCGGACAGTGTAGACAATCGTCTCGGCGTTGCCCGGCTGCTGGGCAAGCGCAGATTGCGGTGCCAGCGCCAGGCCGGTGAACAGCGCAGCCACGGCCAGCAAACAGCAAGTCAGCGATGCACGGAGAGTCATTCTGAGGCTGAAAGGTCCTTGGCCGCGTCTATCGTTTCCAGGCGATAGCCATAGCCGAAAACGGTGAAGATGCGAAATCCGTTCTCGGGTCTGAGGGCAAGTTTGGAGCGGACGCGCGAGACGTGCATGTCCAGCGTGCGCGTGGCGAGGTCCGCACTGGTCCGCCAGATCGTTTCCATGATGTAGGCGCGCGACAGGGTGCGGTCACGGTTGCGGAACATCAGGTCGGCCAGCTCGAATTCCTTGGCGGTCAGCGTGATGTCTTTGCCATCATGGCGGATGGTCTGCGCCATCCGATCCAGCCGGTATCCGCCGAACTCCGCGACCTTGTCCATGCTCGCGCTCGCGCTGGTGCGGCGCAGCACCGCCGCGATCCGCGCGCCAATGACGGTGTCTTCCTCGGGCTTGGTGATGTAATCATCGGCCCCAGCATGCAATGCCTCGGTGATGTCGCGCTTGGCGGTGCGCGCGGTGAGCATGATGACCGGTGGAGGATTGTCCAATGTTGTCTGCATCCACTGGATGATCTGCAGGCCTGACTTGCCGGGCATGTTCCAGTCGAGCATCACCAGATCGAAGGTGTCGCGCAACAGAGCGGCTGCGAGACGTTCTCCGTCGCCGAACCGGACGCTGATATGGCCCAAATTCGTGATGATGCTTTCCAGAATGCTCAGGCTGTCGTCATCATCATCGGCAATTGCGATGCGCATAAGTTCCCCTGACTGTGCGCCCACTATGGAGTTAACAAATCTTAAGGATCTCAAATGCCTGCGTTTCAGGAGATTGGCGAGTCCTTAGTATACGTTTTTACATAGCTTTACATGGAGCACCGGGCTGGTGCTGAGCAAAGCTTGAATGCATAGGAAGGCGCGCCGCCATAAACGCGCCAGAATGAGGATGATATGAACAACACCCCGGACCATTTGAACCATCTCGCTGCCTCGTTGGGCTGGACGCTGCCGCAGGGGGCAATGGATGTGTTCAGCCCGGTCGATGGGGCGCGCGTCGCCGGGATCGATGCTGCAGACGCCGAATCCGTTGCGGTCATCGCCGAGCGCGCAGCCGCTGCCTTCCACCAGTGGCGCCATGTGCCCGGCCCGCGTCGCGGCGAGCTGGTGCGCAGGCTTGGCGAGGCGCTGCGCCATCACAAGGCGGACCTTGGCATGCTGGTGACGCTCGATTGCGGCAAGCCCTTGTCCGAAGGGCTGGGCGAGGTGCAAGAGATGATCGACATCTGCGATTTCGCGGTCGGCCTGTCGCGGCAGCTGCACGGCCTCACCATCGCCAGCGAGCGCCCCGGCCACCGGATGAGCGAGACCTGGCACCCGCTGGGACCGGTGGCGATCATCACCGCGTTCAACTTCCCGGTCGCGGTCTGGGCGTGGAATGCGGCGCTGGCGCTGGTCTGCGGCGACAGTGTGGTGTGGAAGCCGTCGGAAAAGACTCCGCTCACCGCGATTGCGGTGCAGGCGCTGTTCGATCGGGTGGCGAAGGACTTCGGGTCGGATGCGCCCGAGGGACTGGCGCAACTGGTGCTGGGCGATGCGGCAACCGGCGCGGCCCTGGTCGATCATCCCGCCATTGCGCTGATTTCCGCCACCGGTAGCACCGCGATGGGGCGGATCGTGGGACAAGCGGCGGCGAAGCGCTTTGCGCGCAGCCTGCTCGAGCTCGGCGGCAACAACGCAACCGTGGTCGCGCCAAGCGCCGACATGGACCTTGCGCTGACCGGTTGCGCCTTCGGCTTCATGGGCACGACCGGCCAGCGCTGCACCTCGCTGCGGCGGCTGTTCGTCGAGCGTGGGACGTATGACGCGTTCGTGCCGCGGATCATCTCGGCCGCGGCACGGCTGCCGATCGGCGATCCGCGCGATTCCACGCATCTCGCTGGGCCGTTGATCGACGAAGCTGCGTTCACAGCGATGCAGTCGGCGCTCGCCGATGCCCGCGCGCTGGGTGCGACGGTGCATGGCGGCGAGCGGATCGAGGGACTCGGGCCAAAGGAAGGGAAGGGGGTCTATGTCCGCCCGGCGGTGGTCGAAATGTCCCAACAGACCGGCCCGATGCTGCGCGAAACCTTCGCGCCGATCCTCTATTGCCTGCGCTACGACACGCTGGACGAGGCGATCGCGCTCAACAACGCCGCGGCGCAGGGGCTGTCGTCCTCGATCTTCACCAACGATCTGCGCGAGGCCGAAGCGTTCGTCGCCGCGTCGGGCAGCGACTGCGGGATCGCCAACATCAACATCGGCACCTCGGGCGCGGAAATCGGCGGCGCATTCGGCGGCGAGAAGGAAACCGGCGGCGGCCGTGAGTCCGGATCGGACAGCTGGAAGACGTACATGCGCCGCCAGACCAGCACGGTAAACTATTCCGCCGCGCTGCCGCTGGCGCAGGGGGTGACGTTCGAGTTGTGAGGGGGGGCAGCCCATATTGCGGCGTGCTCTCAATATTCAGGTCCCCTGCGAAGGCAGGGGCCCATCTCCTGACCGCTGTGCTGGATGCGGGGGTAGGAGATGGATGCCTGCCTGCGCAGGCAAGCGGGCAGGGCATAAGGCCGAATTGTCTGCCATCCCGGCCTCAAAACCTGCCCAACTACTCCCGCTGATCCTGAGCCGCGGGCTTCAGCCCGCGAAGTCGAAGGACCCGCGCCCACGCCAGCCGTACAGCGGGGCCTTCGACAAGCTCAGGCTGAGCGGAGGGGGTGGCGGCTTTTGAGGGCCCGCAGAAAAAACCTGCCTTTCCGCAAGCGACCCCTTTGCCGCCATTCGTGAATCCGCTATTTAGCCGAATGCCTCTCGCCTCACCGCCGGTTCCTGAAAAAACACCCGCACCTCTTCGTGACGGTGAACGCGAGTTCATCAAGGAAGCGGTTGAACGTTTCTACGGACCTGAAGCTATTGTCCGCAACTATGGGCCTGATGCGAATCAGTTAGAGCTTCACGTTGAGACAGACGCGGAAATGGACATGCGGAAGTATGACTGCCTCGGGGTGCTGCTAACCCGCATCGATCGACGGCAGATAAGCCTCGAAGTCACCAAACGTGGCACAAAGATACGTGGAAATGCGAAGCTGGCTTATCGCCAGGGCGTGATCCTCTAGCGTCAGGAAACCACCCAAATCCAGCCGTTGGACCCTGCCCAAGTTCAACCCAAAACCCGCCGCAGCCTGAACCAACCTACCCCGCCCCAGCGCGCTCGCCATGCCCCAGCGCAAGATAGCTGTCCGACTGCATCTCCATCAGCCGCGAGATCGTGCGGTCGAATTCGAACCTGCCGTCGCCGCTCGAATACAGGTCCATCGGCTCGGCATCGGCGGACGCGATCAGCTTGACCTTCATCTCGTAGAGCGCGTCGATCAATGTCACGAAGCGCGCGGCCTCGTTGCGGTTTTCGGGGCCCAATTGCGGGATGCCGACCAGGAACACGGTGTGATATCGCCGCGCGATGGCGAGATAGTCGGGCGCGCCGCGCGCTTCGGTGCAGAGCTTCTTGAACGAGAACACCGCGACGCCCTTCAGGGACTTGGGCACATGGATGGAGCGCCCGCCGCTGATCGCGACCTCGCCGCTGGGCACATGCGCGGCATCGTCGGGCGAATAATCGGTCATGCGGAAGAACGCTTCGCGCAGCGCGGCGGTCGCCTCTGGGCCGTTGGGGACGTGCCAGGTGCTGGTGCCCGACAGACGCTCGAGTCGGTAATCGGTCGGGCCGTTCAAGGATTGCACGTCGAGCCTCTGCTTGATGAGTTCGATGAACGGCAGGAAATGCTCGCGGTTGAGGCCGTCCTTGTAGAGGTCGTCGGGCGGGCGGTTGGAGGTGGCGACCACGGTGACGCCCGCCTCAATGATCGCGGTGAACAGCCGCGACATGATCATCGCATCGGCGCTGTTGTTGACCACCATCTCGTCGAACGCGATCAGCCGGTAATTGTCGGTGAACTGGCGCGCGACCGGGGGAATGGGATCGCCCTGCATGGTGTCGCGCTCGACCCGCAGGCGGGCGTGGATGTCCTGCATGAACTCGTGGAAATGGACGCGGATCTTGCGGTTGATGCTGACCGAGTCATAGAACAGGTCCATCAGCATCGATTTGCCGCGTCCCACGCCGCCGAACATGTAGAGGCCGCGCACCGGCTCGGGCTTGGCTTCGCGCGACATCAGCCGCCAGAGCAGGGACCCACGCGGCGGTACCGCCTGCAGCGCGTCCTGCATCGCCTGCAGCCGAACCGCAGCCGCGCGCTGGTCGGGATCGGGGCGCAGTTCGCCTGCGCCGACCAGAGCCTCGTAGCGGGCGAGTGTGCCGGTCATGGGCGTTCTTCCGTCCTACGGCGCATTTTGCGGATCGTGCCGCTATAGGCGCAGATGGTGGCCGTCTGCTGTTTGACCAGTCCGCGCAGGAACAGCATCCGGCCGGTTTCCTTGATGATCTCGACCTCGCAATCGATCGGCACGCCGACCTTGCCGGCGCCTACGAAATGTGTGCTGAGGTCGAGCGTCACCCCGGGGCCCTGGCGCAGCGATCCGTTGAGACGCGCGCACACGAACATCGCGATATCGACCTGCGTGAGGATCGCGCCGCCATGGACGTTGTCGGCAAGATTGCCCTGCAGGCGGCCGGGAACGGTGCGCACGACGACGGTCCCGTCATCGCGCTGCATCACCGACATCGGCCCGAGGGTGCTGTTGTAGCGGCCTTTTTCGCGCAGCTCCCAGCGCATCCAGCCCGGATGGTCCGGGTCTGGTCCGAGGGCGAAATCATCGGGCAATACGGGCGAGTCTGCGTCCACCGGTCGAGGGATAACCGAACCGATCAGACGTGCCGTTCGACCTGCATCTTCTTGATCTCGGCAATCGCGCGCGCCGGGTTCAGCCCCTTGGGGCAGACATTGGCGCAGTTCATGATCGTGTGGCAGCGATAGAGGCGGAAAGGATCTTCCAGCTCGTCGAGCCGCTCACCGGTCATTTCGTCGCGGCTGTCGGCGAGCCAGCGATAGGCCTGCAGCAGGATGGCGGGGCCCA
>NZ_JAUCZC010000050.1 GCF_030373265.1 Blastomonas sp. | reverse complement strand
TAGCCGCCCGCCATGTCGCCATAGATGGTGGCATAGCCGACGCTCATCTCGCTCTTGTTGCCGGTGGTCAGCAGCATATGCCCGAACTTGTTGCTCAGCCCCATCAGCGTCACTGCGCGGATGCGCGATTGAATGTTCTCTTCGGCAAGGTCCGGCTCGCGCCCGGCAAAGCTGCCCGCCAGCATCGTCTCGAACGCATCGACCGCAGGCTGGATCGGGATGCTGTCGAGACGGCAGCCAAGCATCGCGGCGCACCCGGCGGCATCGTCCAGGCTGTCCTGGCTGGTGAAGCGGCTGGGCAGCATCACGCACCACACCCGGTCAGGCCCCAACGCATCGACGGCGACGGCGGCGGACAAAGCGCTGTCGATCCCGCCCGACAGCCCCAGCACCACGCCGGGAAAGCCGTTGCTGTTCACATAATCGCGCAGCCCCACGATCATCGCGTGATAGGCGTCCTGCGGAAACGGATCGAGCGCGTGGATTTCGCCCGGCGTACACTGCCAGCCCGCATCGGTGCGCGTCCATTGCGTGTGCACCGTCGCCGCTTCCCAGTCGGGCAGCTGGTGCGCGAGCGATCCATCGGCGTTGACCACAAACGATGCGCCATCAAACACCAGCTCGTCCTGTCCGCCGATGCGGTTGAGGAACACCAGAGGCAGCCCGGTCTCGGCGACCCGCGCGCGCGCGACAGTGTGCAGCCGGCGTTCGTCCTTCTCGATCTCGTACGGGCTGCCGTGCGGCGCGATCAGCAGTTCGGCGCCCATCGCCTTCAGGTGCCCGCACACCTTGGGGAACCAGATGTCCTCGCACAGCGGCAGGCCCAGCAGCATGCCTCTGAACGGCACCGGCGGCTGCAGCGGCGCCGAGGCGAACAGGCGTTTCTCGTCGAAGGTGCCGTAATTGGGCAGCTCGTGCTTGAGCCGCACCGCCGCGACCGCACCGCCGTCGAGCAATGCCACGCCATTGAAAAGCTGGTCCTCGCGCGCGAACACCGACCCCACCAGCATCGCCGGCCCGCCATCGGCAGTGGCAGCGGCAAGCCGTTCCAGCTCCGCAGCGGCGCGCGCGATCAGCGCCGGTTTCAGCACCAGATCCTCGGGCGGATAGCCGATCAGCTGCAGCTCGGGATAGACGATCAGGTCGCTCGCCATGGCCTGCGCGCGCGCGGAGAGCATGGCATCGGCATTGCCCGCGATATCGCCCATCGCCTGCGCGCACTGGACGAGGGTGATCAAGAGCCGGTCGGTCATCCCTGCCGGATAGGGGCTGGCAGCCAGAGCGGCAACAAGATTTGCAACCCGCCGCGCTGCGGCCATGATCCGCAACTTACGTCTTCCGCTTGACCGGCCACTTGGCTAACAGGGCCCAAATCGATCAGGGCAACGGGGAAGCACGATCACATGAAAATCCTGTCTGGCAACAGCAACCTGCCGCTGGCACGCGCCATCGCCGCCTATCTGGAAATGCCGCTGACCGACGCCAGCGTGCGCCGCTTTGCTGATGAGGAAATCTTCGTCGAAATCCACGAGAATGTGCGCGGCGAGGACGTGTTCGTGGTCCAGTCGACCGGATACCCCGCCAACGACAATCTCATGGAGCTGCTGATCTGCATCGACGCGCTCAAACGCGCCTCGGCCCGCCGGATCACCGCAGTGATCCCCTATTTCGGCTATGCCCGGCAGGACCGCAAGCCGGGTCCGCGCACCCCGATCTCGGCCAAATTGGTCGCCAATCTCATCACCGTGGCCGGCGCCGACCGCGTGCTCTCGGTCGATCTGCACGCCGGGCAGATCCAGGGCTTTTTCGATATCCCGACCGACAATCTTTATGGTGCCCCGGTGATGGCCGCGGACATCCAGGCGCGGTTCGGCGAGCACGCGCTGACCGTGGTATCGCCCGACGTCGGCGGCGTGGTGCGTGCCCGCGCGCTGGCCAAGCGACTCGACAATGCGCCGCTCGCCATCGTCGACAAGCGCCGCGAGCGCCCCGGTGAATCCGAGGTCATGAACATCATCGGCAATGTCGAGGGCCGCTTCTGCATCCTGATCGATGACATCGTCGATTCGGGCGGAACCTTGTGCAACGCGGCGCAGGCGCTCAAGAACGCCGGCGCGATCGACGTGGTGTCCTATGTCACCCATGGCGTGCTGTCGGGCGGCGCGGTTGCCCGCGTCAACAACAGCGCGCTCAAGGAGCTGGTGATCACCGATTCGATCCAGCCGACCGACGCGGTCAAGGAATCGACCCGCATCCGCAGCCTGCCGATGGCCGCGCTGATCGGCGAGGCGATGCGCCGCATCGCCGACGAAAGCTCGGTCTCAAGCCTGTTCGATTGAGAATTACGCCTTATCTGTGAGCTCAGATAAAGGATGATTCTCATATGATTCACAGCAAGGACATTGCGCTCGCCGAACGGCTGGCCGACGCCGCGGGCGAAGCGATCCGCCCGTTTTACCGCTCCGATTTCACCACCGACCGCAAGGCCGATGCCTCGCCGGTGACCGAGGCCGATCGCGCAGCCGAAGCGGCGATGCGTGCGATCCTTGATGCCGAAGCGCCGCGCGATGGCGTGATCGGCGAGGAATATGGCGAAAAGCCCGGATCGACCGGGCGCACCTGGGTGCTCGATCCGATCGACGGCACCACCAGCTTCATCGCCGGACGGCCGATCTTCGGCACGCTGATCGCGCTGATCGCCGAGGAATGGCCGGTGCTCGGCGTGATCGACCAGCCGATCGGGCGCGAACGCTGGGTCGGCGCGACCGGCCGCGGCACCACCTTCAACGGCAAGCCGGTGCGCGCGCGCCTGTGCCCCGATATCGAGGACGCGGTGCTGGCCACCACCAGCCCGCATCTGTTCAGCGATCACGACGCGATGCACTTCATGGCGCTCGCCAAGCAGTGCGACACCCGGCGGCTGATCTGGGGCGGCGACTGCTACAATTATGCGCTGGTGGCGCAAGGATCGGTCGACCTGGTGTGCGAAAGCGGGCTCAAGCTGCACGATTTTGCCGCGCTTGTGCCGGTGGTCGAGGGCGCCGGCGGGCATATGTGCGACTGGAACGGCGATCCGCTGCACAAGGACAGCGATGGCCGGGTGATCGCGATGGGCGATCCGGCACGGCTCGAGGACGTGTTGGCGGCGCTGGGGCACCACCAGCACGATTAAGGCTGGGCAGTCAGGTCACCGCCCGGCGCGAGCCACTTGCCGGGTATCGACGGTCCGCGTGTTTTGTGTGATCAGCCGGTCCGCCTCGGCGATCGCGGCAGCCTCGGTCATCTCGCCCTGCTGGATCTCGTCGGCCATCGTCAGGATGCGCGCGCTGATGATGGTGCCAGCCTGTGCCTCTTCCTGGATGGCGATTCCGCCCTTGGTCGCAGCCACCTTGTCCCAGGCAGACCGGACCGCAGCCCAATAGCCCTGGGTCGCGACCCAGTAATCGTCGGCGGCCTTGACGTTGTAGCCATCGAACCTGGTGTAGGTGTTGAGCACATATTCCTGGACGACGGGTTTGAGCGTGCCATCGGCGAGCCCCATCTTGATGTTGTCCTGCCAGTGCACCCAGCCATCGGGCGTGGTCTGGTGGCGGTTGATCGCGTAATAGCGGTCGTACACCGGGTTGCGCACCGCATCGCGCCGCGCGAGCGGACGCCAGGTCCAGTTGGAGCGCCAGCGGCGCAGCCCGCCCTGCTCCTCGAACTGCCCCCAGCCGGCATAACGAGGGCTGTCATCGACCTGCCAGACGGTCTGCGACCAACGGCCCCGGCGCATCTTTTCGGGCACGTCCTCCCAGGTCCAGGCGTTGCGGTCTGAATAGACCAGCACCTTGGCGGGTTCGTATTCCCAGTCCTGTCGCCAATGCTTGGTGATGTGCGGCTTGCCCTCATGCTCGCTGACCAGAATGTGCTGCAGCACGATGCGGCGGCCGGTGTCCTCGATCACGCGCACGACCTCGTGCCCGCCGGAAATCTTGCGGTCGAGCGGGGTGTAACCGCTTTGCCAGGGAGTCGCCTCCTGCATGTCGAAGCGCACCTTGAAATTGCCTGCCATCGCGAGGATTTCGGCGCGGTCTGCCTCGAACACCGCGGCTTCCTCCTGCGCGGGACGCTCGGCGATCGGCGGGTGGGCCAGAGCGGGCGATGATGCCAGCGCAAACAGGCTGGCGGCGGCAAGAGATGCAAAGGCTGTTTTCATGATGATGAACCCCTGATGGTTATTGATAACAAGTTTGCGAATCAAAAGCGATAAGTCAACGAAACACTGCCGTTCCTCCCGGGTTGGGTGAAGGCATCGGCGATATTGGTGTTGCTGGCGAGGCCGCGGACATCCGCCCACCAGGCGTATTTTGCGTCGGTGATGTTGAACAGGCCCGCGCGCAGGGTCACCGGCCCCAGGTTCACGAACGCGGTCGCATCGAGGATGGTGAACCCATCGGGCAGGAAGCACGACGGCGTGCACACGCCGACGCTGCGCGCCTGCGACTTGCCCGCGCTGTGGGTGGCGATGATCTGCCCACCAAAGCGGCCCGCCGCCTCGCGCCAGCCCAGCCCGGCGACCAGCTTGAGCGGATCGACCGTGGCGAGCGGCACCCGCGTGCCCGCTTCCGGATCGGTCACGTCGCCCTTGGCATAGGAGATCGCGATCTGGCCGGTCAGCCCGTTGGCCGCGCGCAGGTCCATCCGCGCCTCGGCGCCTTCCACCTTGACCCCGCGCAGGTTGATGAACTGGAAGATCGCAGGGTTTGCAGGCGTAAAGCCGCCACCGACCACCTCCTGGCTGATGAAATCCTTGTAGCGCGCGCTGAACGCGGTGGCGCTGAGGCTGACCGCCTCGCTGACGAAGCGGATACCGCCCTCGATGCTTTCGCTACGCTCGGGCCCCAGATCGGCATTGGGGCGCGAGGTGTAGCCCTGCCCCAGATTCTCGAAGAACTGGTTGATCTGGCTGGGCTCGGGCGCGCGAAACCCTTGCGCATAATTGGCGAACAGCCGCACCTCTGGGGTCAGCTTGAGCACCGCGCCCATCTTGGGGCTGAGCCGGTCGCCCGACTGGCCGGTGGTGACAAACGTCGGCGGAAGAAGCGGATCGGCCTGGGGCGAGAGCTTGTAGTAGTCGAAGCGCAGCGCCGGAAACAGCGTCAGCGGCCCCCAGCTGATCTCGTCGCCGACGAACAGGCCGGCGAGCGTGTAATCGGTCACCGGAAACGCGCTGGTCGGAAACACCTCGCCAAAGGGCGGCACCGTGCCATCGCGCAGACCCTGCTGCCGGGTCCAGCTGCCATCGGCGCCGAACACCAATTTGTGCTGCAGCGCGCCGGTGGAAAAGGCCAAGCGGCCTTCCGCAGCCAGCCCGTAGACCCGGTTGTCGAATGTGTTGAGCCGGGTGCGGTCGGCGAGCGGGGAGCGGTCTTCCTGGGTGAACTGCCGGTCCTTGGCGGACTGCCAATAGGCGCTGATGCGGGCGAGTTCGAGCGCGCCGTCACCCTCCCAGATCCAGTCGCCCGCGATCCGCCAGCGCTTGCCGGTGTCGCGCGCGACCAGATTGTCGATGCTCGCCGAGCGGCCCGAAAGCAGGTCGGTCACTAGGGCATTGTCGAGATATTCGCCGGTCAGCCTCAGCGTGTGCCCGCCGGCAGGATCCCACACGATCCGCGCGGTGGCGGCGTTGCTGTGGCCGTCCTGCGGGTTGGGGGTGGTGCGGTCGGCACCGCGCCCGTCGTTGGTGCCCTGGTTGTCGAGTTCCTTGAAGTCACGGCGGCTGTACGAGATCAGCGCCGACAGATCGCCCGAGCGGCCCGCGAGGATCGCGGTCTGGGCGAATTCCTCGTCCGCGCTGGCATACTGGCTGCGCACCAGCCCGGCGACCGACTTCCCCTTGAGGATGTCTTCGGGATCGCTGAGCGTGAAGCTCACTGCGCCCGCCAGCCCGTCGCTGCCATATAGCGCCGAGGCCGGACCGCGCAGGATCTCGACCGATTTGACCAGCCCGATATCGACCGAGTCCCCCCGGCCGACGCTTTGCGCGCCGAAATTGAACCCCATCGGAATGCGCACGCCATCGACCTGGATCAGCACGCGGTTGCCGCCGATGCCGCGGATGGTGAAATCCTCGTTGCCCGCACGGCCGGTGGTGCCGAACGCCGCCCCGAACCACGCAGGTGCGCGGCGGACGCTGACCCCCGGCTCGAAGCGCACCAGATCCTTGATGTCGGTGGCGAGTTCGTCGGCAATCTCCTCGTCGGTTTTCGACGAGATGGTGACGGGCGCCTCGTCGATGGTGATCGGCATGCGCGTCGCGGTCACCACGATCGCACGTCCATCGCTCCCCGCTTCGGCGTCGACGGCGTCGGTGTCGGCGACCGGCGCCCCGCCGGCCTGCGCGGCATGGGCAGCGCCCGGAAGGGCACAGAGCCCGATCATGGCGACCGAACAAAACCAGCGTGTCATCAAAAACCCCCTATCTGCTAATGCTAGCGATTCGCATTAGCCTATGGCGGCTTTTACAACATCGGTCAATATCATGCGTTCACAAAGGCGTGCGGCATGGCCCACCGCCGCACAGGGCGCGGGGCTGAGACAATGATAGGATCACGGACCTGCGACTATGGCTCGCCAGGAGCTTCAGCGGTCAGAAGCGGTTGCCGTCCTTGCGGCGCTTATCGCCGCCGCCACGCTCGTGCATGTCGACATCGGGATAATGGCACGGCCCGTTGACGCTTTTGCCGATCACCAGAAACACGCAGTCCGCGTCGCTTTCATTGATCAGGCAATGGCCGTTGCCATCGTTCTTGGGGAAGGCGGCGACATCCCCCGCCACCAGCGGCGTGCGCCCGTTATCATCGACCAGCACCGCAGTGCCTGCGATGATCACCAGCAATTCGTCTTCGTTCTCATGCCAGTGCCGCTGCGCCGACCACGCGCCGGGCCTGAGCACGACATGGCTGGCGCCGAAATCGGTGAGGCCAGTGACCGGCGACAGGCGGCGGTACCAGCGTTCCTGCACGACATCGGCGAGATGCTCGGGATAGCCGGTGGCGTTGGTCTGGGGGATCGCTTGCAGGTCGACTTTGGGCATGGCGCGATGCTAATGCGGCTTTATCCTGAATGAAAGCGCCCATGACCACCACCCTTTCCCCCTCCCCGCTCGAACTCTCGCCGCTTGATCTGGCCAGCCGCCTGATCGCCTGCGAAAGCGTCACGCCTGCCACCGGCGCGGTGTTCGATTGTCTCGAGGCGATGCTCGCACCGCTGGGTTTCGACGTCACCCGCTTCGTCTGCGGCGAGGCACCCGATGGCCCGGTCGAAAATCTGCATGCGATCCGCAAGCCGGCGGGCGATGCCGGGCGGCATTTCGCGTTCGCCGGGCATCTCGATGTGGTGCCGCCGGGCAAGGGCTGGGCCAGCGATCCGTTCGTGCCGCAGGTGCGCGGAGACCTGCTGCACGGACGCGGCGCGGTCGACATGAAGGGATCGATCGCGAGCTTTGTCGCGGCGGTGGCGGACGTTCCGCGCGAGACCGGCACGATCAGCCTGATCATCACCGGCGACGAAGAAGGCCCGGCGATCTACGGGACGCGGGCTTTGATCGATCATATGCAGGCGAGCGGCAGCGTGCCCGATCTTTGCCTGGTGGGTGAGCCGACATCGGTCGCGCGGCTGGGTGATATGGTGAAGATCGGGCGGCGCGGTTCGGTCAACATATGGATCCGCGTGGCGGGCACGCAGGGGCATGTCGCCTATCCGCACATGGCCGACAATCCGATCCCCAGGCTGGTCGCGATCCTCGCCGAGATCGAGCGGATCGAACTCGATCATGGCACAGACTGGTTCCAGCCGAGCAACATCGAGATCACCGATCTGGCGGTGGGCAACCC
>NZ_JAUCZC010000049.1 GCF_030373265.1 Blastomonas sp. | reverse complement strand
AACACCTCCACTATGGCACATCGATGCCGTCGGGGGGCGTCCACCCCATCACCCAGCTGCGGCCATGGGATGCCCTGCGGCGGCTGCCTGAAAGCTGACATGCAGCTTCAGCCATTTCGTGGCCATGACCTGCCATTCAACAAGCGGCCCAATTCCAGACATTTCAAATCAGCCAAACCCCGCCGAAGTTGGCTGCGAAATGATCAATCGGTCGGGCAGCGACACATCGTTGAGCTGGCTTCAAGATCAAGAACCCCCGAGCGGTGACCCTAGCGTTCTCTTTAATCAGCGGCTTGCGCTTTTAATGATTGGAACGACCTCCGCACCGACAGAGATCTGATCCAGGTAATCGCTCCACCATTGGGCCATCGCAACACGCTCATCCCAGTGCTGTCCACGGGCATAGGCACCTCGAACCGCATTGCTGTGTCCATGGGCAAGAGCCCGCTCAATTGCATCAGGATGCCATTTCCCGCTTTCGTTCAACAACGTGCTCGCCGTTGCCCTGAAGCCGTGGGAGGTCACCACATCCTTCCCGAACCCCATTCGGCGGTAAGCGGCGTTCATAGCATTCTCACACATCGGTTTCTGGAGCGAGCTTTGGGCAGGGAACATGTACTCTCGCCAGCCAGTATGCTCGCGAAGCGCCTTGAGCAATTTAACAGACTGCCGTGACAACGGTACGCTGTGGGGCCGACGCAGCTTGGTTCGCTCTGCAGGAACGCGCCAGACTGACTCGTCAAAGTCGACCTCAGGCCATTTGCCATATCGTAACTCACCGGGACGGAGGAATACGTGGGGCAGAAGCTGCATCGCAAACTTCACGACCATTCCGCCAGCATATTCATCGATAGCGCGGAGTACCTGTCCGAGTTGATGAGGCTCAAGCAGTGCGGCATGATGTGTGACAATTGGCGTCGCTAGTGCGCCACCAAGCATTGCTGCCGGGTCATGTTTGCATAGTGCCATCGCCACCCCATGCCGAAATACTCGGCTAGCAAATGCCCTGGTACGCACCGCCGTTTCGCGCTTTCCCGCCTTCTCGATCTTCTTGAGCACAGCTAACAGCTCTGCGGGCTCAACGGCGTCGATAGGGCGAGGACCGATGGTTGGCGTCAGATGCGAGAGATACCAGCGTGCTTTCTCGATGGTGGCCTCAGCCTTTTGGCTGGCAACAAACCGAACTGCAATCAGGTCCTCTGCAACCGACTGAAAGCTGTTGTCAGCCGACAGGCGCGCCCTGATCTTCTCCATTTTGCGGGAATGCAGCGGATCGTCGCCCGCCCTGATCTTTTTGCGAACATCGTCACGGCGCTCGCGTGCGTCGGCTAGCGACACCTCAGGCCAGCTTCCAAGTGACAATCTCTTTTCGGATCCGTGGATCCTGTATTTCACGAACCAGTGCTTCGAACCGTTCGGCCGAATCTCAAGATAGAGGCCTTTGTCGTCGGATTTGCGGTAGACGGTATCAATCGGCTGAAACCCTCTGATTTCTGCGGCTTTGAGGGACATTTGGGGGCACCACGCTTTTTCCTGTCGCAGTGCCCCCAATTGTGCCCCCAAATTAACGAAATCTGGGGGCACAATTTGGAACAAAGCGAGATTCCAATCGCGAACAAAATAGCTCGAAACCCGCAGAAAATCAACGTTTTGGGACGTTTTGGGAAGGGGTGGTGGTGCCGCTTACGTGACTCGAACACGTGACCCCATCATTACGAATGATGTGCTCTACCAACTGAGCTAAAGCGGCGCGGGGCGCGGGGGTGCCGTGCCGGGTTGCGTGCGGAGCCGTTAACAGCAGCTTGGTCAGGATGCAAGCCGCGTTCGAAGCTGCAACGCGTGCGATGCAGATGGCAGGCGGTTTGTTCCTTCGCCGCCAATTTGTGACCGGGCGGTTAACCGTGCCTTTACTCCCTTGCGACACAATGGAGGCCTGAAACACTGGTTGGGATCGATAGATGGATACTCTGCGCGGATATCGCGATGGCATGCACGGCCATGACGACGCAGACGATGCGCCGCTGGCATCGACCGCCGTCGAAACGGATGACGACGCCCTGATGGATCCGCCGCAGTCCTTTGGCAGCGATGAGCGGCGCATGCACGTTCGTGCCTATAATTATTGGGCCAAGCTCTTAGGAAATCGGGTTTTTCCCTCCATCGAGGATCTCGATCCGGAAAACATCGAGGACTTCGGGCCCAACAGCGTGCTGCTCGATTTCACGTCGGGAATCGAAAATCCGGCGATCCCGTTCATCGGCAAGGCACTGCGCGACGAGTGTGACCTCGATGATGCGGTGGCGTATCTCGACGAAGTTCCCGGCCGCTCGCTGCTGTCGCGAATCACCGATCACTACATGCAGATTCTCGCCAACCAGGCGCCGATCGGCTTCGAAGCCGAATATGTGAACGATCGCGGCTCCACGATCATGTACCGCGGCATCCTGCTGCCCTTTTCGACCGACGATGACAGCATCGACTTCGTCTATGGTGTGATCAACTGGAAAGAGCTGGCCGACCGGTCGCTGACCAAGGAGCTCATCGATCAGATCGACGAGGCTGTCAAACAGGCGCCGCGCAAGCCTGCGCTGCCGGTGTGGGAAGACGATCCCGCACAGAGCCTCGCGCCTGGCGAACTGGATCTGGCAGCCTTCGAAGAGCCGATGCCGCTCGATGGCTATGCCCTGTTTACCGATGCCTCCGATGGGTTGGCCGAAGTCGGCTTCGGCGAAACCGCCGATGGCGCTGCAGCCAATGCATTCCCGGCGGTGGACATGCCCCGCGGCGACGCCGCCCTGGCCGATCTGCTCGACTATGCCCGTGCGCACGTCGAAGCGGCGCTCGCGCATGAGGATCGCTCGCGCGTCGCGCTCTATGCCGCGATCGGTCGGGCTCATGATTTTGCGATCGCGGCGCGTGGCCGCCCCGATGATTATGCCGAGCTGCTCAAGGAAAGTGGCATCTCCGCTCAGGCGCGCGCGCCGATGACGCCACTGGTCAAGCTCGTCTTCGGCGCGGGTTACGACAAGACGCGACTGGCAGAATATGCCTGCGTGCTGAGCTATGCGATGCGCCGCGACGTCCCGCGCGGCGGTCTGCCCGATGTGCTGGCGCATCAGGAAGGTGGCCTCAAAGCCATTGTCCAGCAGGAGCGCCAGGCGCGTCGGTCGAAGGATGCGGCCACCGCCGCGACCGGGCGCAAGCTCGAGGTCAGGCAGCGGCTGCGCGCCAACGCGCCGCGGCCATTGGCCAATCTGGATATCGGCGATGCCGAATTCGTGGTGCTGGTGGCGCGGCGCGATGAGGCGGGGGCGCTGGGTGTGGTCGGTGTGGTCGCAGAAGATGACCCGCTGGCAGATCGGGTGATGCGCCGCGCCGCGCGCTAGGCTCCGATGCGCAAAGCCAGCGCCGCAACAATTTATCGACTATCCGAAAGAAAATTACGCGCACCTGCCCAAACCCCCGCGCTGTGCGCTTGAGAACCGGCGTTGATTAGCGCATAAGCCGGGGTAGCAAACCCCGGAACAGATGCGGCAATACAGCGCGCACGCGGGTACGAGGAACACATGGCCGAAACCCCGATTGCAGCGTCCGGTGCGGACGCGGGCTCCAGCGTATCTTCCAATGCCACTCCCTTCGCCGACCCTGATCTCCACGCAAGGCTGCGTGCCGTGCTGGCCGACGCCTTCCTGAAAGGCGCTCTGCCGGGAGAAAATGAGGGTTTTGACGAAGCGGCCTGCAGCGAGGCAGCCGATTTCGCGCTGAGGGCGATGGCGCACCGCCCGTCTTCCGAAACCGTGCTGACGGTCGAATCGATCCCCGGCCAGACCGGGCACCGCCATATGCGGCTTGCGGTCATCAACGATGACATGCCGTTCCTCGTGGATTCGATCGCGGCTGCCATTTCGCGCTTCGGCCTGGCAATCGACCGGGTGATCCACCCGGTGGTGGCGATGCGCCGCGACTCCAGTGGCCTGTTGAGCGAAATCTACACCGACGAGGCGCCCGGCGAGCGTCGCGAATCGGTGGTCTATCTCGAGGTCGAGCGCGCCGATGCCCGCCAGCGCAAGGCGCTGGAGACCGCGCTTCTGGGCGCGTTAGCCGATGTCCGCGCCGCCGTGACCGATTGGCCGATGCTGCAGGCGGCCATGGCGGCCGACGCCGCCGCGATGGCCGATGGCGAAGGCGCGGCGCTGCTGCGCTGGTTCCTCGACCGCAACATGACGCTGCTTGCGCATCTGCGCGTGCGGCGTGACGGCACCAGCGATATGCCTTTGGGGATCGCCCGGATCAACGAACAGCCGCTGCTGGCGGCGCATTCGTTCGACCATGCCTTTGCCTGGTTCGAAAGCGGCAAGGCCGCGCCACTGATCATCAAGTCCAATTTCATCTCCACCGTGCACCGCCGCGCGCCGCTGGATCTGATCATCCTGCCCATCTGGGAGGATGGCCGCGTTGCCGCGCTCTCCGTGCACGGCGGCATCTGGACCAGCGCAGCGCTTGCAGCCTCGCCCGAACGCGTTCCGGTGCTGCGCGCACACCTCAAGATCCTGATGGACAAGTTCGGCTTTTCTCCCAACGGCCATGCCGGCAAGGCGCTGTCGCATGCGCTCACCGCACTGCCGCATGATCTGCTCATCGCCTTCAGCCTTGAAAATCTGGAGCGTGTCGCGCTCACCGCGATGTCGTTGGCAGATCGGCCGCGATCCAAGCTGGTTACCGTGCAGTCGTCGCTCAAGCGGCATCTGTTCGTGTTTGCTTGGCTGCCGCGCGACGAGGTTTCCACCGGTCGCCGCGTCGCGATCGAGCGAATGCTGCTGGAGGCCTCGGGCGGCAAGACTCTAAGCTGGTCGATTTCCCTGGAAGACGGCGAGATCGCGCTGATTCGTTTCGTCCTTGATCTGCGGGACGGCGGATCTCCGGTCGACGATGCCGCGCTCGATGCCGCGTTGCGCGCGATGATCCGTGGCTGGGAACCCTCGGTCGAGGAAGCGCTGATCGCGTTGGGCGAGGACAGCCGGGCGGCGGCCATGGCCGGTCGCTATGCGCCGCAATTCCCGATGGCCTATCGCACCGATTACGGTCCGCAAGAGGCCGCGCTCGATATCCTGCGGTTGCGCAACCTCGACAGCCTCGATCAGCACGGCGCGCGGCTCTATCGCAAGAGCCTGGATGCGCCGCAGAACCTGCGGCTGAAGCTCTACAGCCAGGCTGGCGCCATCCCGTTGTCGGAAACGGTGCCCGCGCTGGAGAATTTCGGCTTCGACGTCCTTGAGGAAATCCCGACCCAGCTGGGCAATGCCGACACCGGGCATATCCACGATTTCCTGCTGTGCCTGCGCGGTCAGGGCGATGTCGATTCGCTGCTGATGCGCTCCGGCGCGATCGAGGCAGCGATTTCCGGCACGCTCGAAGGCAAGGCGGAGAACGACCCGTTCAACCGTCTGATCGCCGCCACGGGGCTGGAGCAGCGCGCCGTTATCTGGCTGCGCGCGTGGTATCGGTATCTGCGGCAGGCCGGCCTGCCCTATGGCATCGGCACCGTGGTCGATGCGCTGCATGATGCACCCGAGATCGCCCACGCCCTCATCGCCCTGTTCATCGCACGACACGACCCGGCTTTCACCGGCGATCGCGAGGCGGCGACGCAGGCCAACCTCACCGCGATCACCAATGGCCTGACCCAGGTCTCGGCGATCGACGACGACCGGCTGCTGCGGATGCTGCGCGCGCTGGTCATGGCGATCCTGCGCACCAATGCTTTTGCACCGGCGGCCAGCCTTGCGATGGTGATGAAGATCGAAAGCGCCAAGGTGCCAGGACTCCCTGCCCCCCTGCCCTGGCGCGAGATGTTCGTCTATTCGCCGCAGGTCGAAGGCATCCATCTACGCGCCGGCCCGGTCGCGCGCGGCGGTCTGCGCTGGTCCGACCGGCGTGACGACTTCCGCACCGAGGTGCTCGGCCTGATGAAGGCGCAGCGCGTCAAGAACGCGGTGATCGTTCCGACGGGCGCCAAGGGCGGGTTCTTCCCCAAGCAGCTCCCCGATCCTGCGACGGACCGCGAAGGCTGGCTGACGGGCGGCAAGGACGCATACAAGACCTTCATCCGGACGCTGCTGTCGATCACCGACAACATCGTCGATGGCAAGGTGGTGCATCCTGAAGATGTCGTGATCCATGATGGCGAAGACCCGTATTTCGTGGTCGCCGCCGACAAGGGCACCGCGACCTTCTCCGACACCGCCAACGGCATCGCGGCCGAGTTCGGCTTCTGGCTGGGTGATGCGTTCGCATCCGGGGGCAGCCAAGGCTATGACCACAAGGCGATGGGCATCACCGCCAAGGGCGGCTGGGTTTCGGTCCAGCGCCATTTCGCCGAAATGGGCGTCGATGTGCAGAGCGATCCCGTGCGAGTTGCCGGCTGCGGCGACATGTCGGGTGATGTGTTCGGCAACGGCATGCTGCTGTCGCAGTCGATCAAACTGGTCGCCGCCTTCGACCACCGCCACATCTTTCTCGACCCCGATCCCGACCCGGCCACAAGCTGGGCCGAGCGCCAGCGGATGTTCAACCTGCCACGGTCAAGCTGGGACGATTATGAAAAGGCCCTGATTTCAAAAGGCGGCGGCGTGTTTGCCCGCTCGATGAAATCGATCCCGCTGACCGCCGAGGTCAAGGCGATGCTGGGACTGGATGCGGACGAGATCGAACCCGCAGCCCTCATCTCCGCGATCCTGCGGGCTCAGGTCGATCTTCTGTGGTTCGGCGGCATCGGCACCTACATCAAGGCGGGTTACGAGAACAATATCGACGTCGGTGATCCGTCCAACGATACGCTGCGCATCAACGCCGAACAGCTCCGCTGCAAGGTCGTGGGCGAAGGCGCCAACCTGGGCGTCACCCAGGCCGCGCGCATCGCCTTTTCGATGCTGGGTGGCCGGATCAACACCGATTTCATCGACAACTCTGCGGGCGTCGATTGCTCGGATAACGAGGTCAACATCAAGATCGGCCTCGCCGCCGTGATGCGTGCAGGGCTTCTCGACGAATCCGCGCGCAACGCCCTGCTCGCATCGATGACCGACGACGTCTCGATGCTGGTGCTCGAAGACAACCGGCTGCAGGCGCTGGGCCTTTCGATCGCCGAGCGCGGTGGCGTGGGCGCCCTGCCCTCGTACATCCGGCTGATCGAGCATTTCGAGGAACAGGGTCGGCTCGACCGCAAGGTCGAGGGCCTTGCCGATAACGCGACGCTCAAGCGGCGGGCGCAGGAGGGCTTCGGCCTCACCCGGCCCGAGCTCGCGGTGGTGCTATCCACCGCCAAGCTGACGCTGCAGGACGCGATCGAGCGCATCCCGCTTGCCGATGATCCGACGATGCGACCCGAGCTGCTCGCCGCCTTCCCGCCACAGATGCGCGAGGCCTATGGCGATACGCTGTTGCAGCACCAGTTGCGCGGCGAGATCATTGCCACCAAGCTTGCCAACCGCATGATCAACCGGCTGGGGCTGATCCATCCGTTCGAACTGGCGGAAGAAGAAGGCTGCACCCTGGGCGACGTCGCCTGCGCCTTTATCGCGGCGGAGCGGCTTTTTGCGCTGCCCGAGGTCTGGGCCGAATTCGATCATGCCGAGATGGACGAGCAGGTGCGCCTGATGCTGTTCGATGCCACTGCCAACATCGTGCGCGTCCATATCGCCGATGTGCTGCGCGCCAGCGCCGATGGCCTGATGCCTGGAGAGATCGTTGCCGCCCTGAAGCCCGGGGTCGACGCCCTGATCGCGCAGATGGACAATCTGCTCAATGCCGAGGCCCGGCTGCAGGCCGCGCGCCAGGCGCAGGATCTGGCAAGCAAGGGCGCGTCTCAGGTGCACGCCGCGCACATCGTGCGGCTCACCGGGCTGGACGGCGCGGCAGGGCTTGCCAACCTTGCCAGCACCAGCCGCACCGATCCGATGCTGCTGACCCAGGCGTTCGCCGATCTGGGCGCGACCCTTGGCCTCGACTGGACGCAGATGACGGCGGCCCGGATGTCGCCCAGCGATCCGTGGGAGCGGCTGCTGGTCTCAGGGCTCGCCCGCGACTTCCAGCAGATGCGGCTCGATTTCCTCAACCGCGCCAAGGGCGGCGACCCGCAGGCCTTTGTGACGCAATGGACCGAGGCCAACCTGCCCCGCATCAAGCAGTTCCGCGCGCTTGTCAGCCGTGCCCAGCTGGACGCGACGCCAAGCGTGCCGATGCTGGCCCAGATCGCCAGCCAGGCCCGGATCCTGCTGGCGCGCTGACGGCCTGACCTTGACCCACAAAAGGGGGGCCGGTGCATCGCTGCACCGGCCCCCCTTTTTGTTTTCCGAGAAGGAAGGCTGTTACGCCGCTTCCTTCTTCCGGCTCTGCTTCTTGCGCTCGTTCGGGTCGAGGAAGCGCTTGCGCAGGCGGATGTTCTTGGGCGTCACTTCCACCATTTCATCGTCGTCGATATACGCGATGGCCTGTTCCAGGCTCATCATGCGCGGCGGGGTGAGGCGGATGGCGTCGTCCTTGCCGGTCGAACGGAAGTTCGTCAGCTGCTTCGACTTCATCGGGTTGACTTCAAGGTCATCGGGCTTGGCGTTTTCGCCGATGATCATGCCTTCATAGACCGGAACGCCCGAGCCGAGGAACAGCACGCCGCGCTCTTCCAGAGCGTTGAGCGCATAGCCCACGGTGTCGCCGGTGCCGTTCGAGATCAGCACGCCGAGCTGACGTCCGGTGATCTGGCCCTTATAAGGGCCGTACTTTTCGAACAGACGGTTCATGATGCCGGTGCCGCGCGTGTCGGACAGGAACTCGCCGTGATAACCGATCAGGCCACGCGACGGCGCGCTGAAGGTGATGCGGGTCTTGCCGCCGCCCGAGGGACGCATATCGGTCATCTCGGCTTTGCGCTGCGCCATCTTCTCGACGACCGTGCCCGAATGTTCGTCGTCCACATCGATGACGACGGTTTCATAAGGCTCTTCGCGCTGGCCGGATTCGGTCTCGCTGGCTTCACGGAACAGCACGCGCGGACGCGATATGCCGAGCTCGAACCCTTCGCGGCGCATCGTCTCGATCAGCACGCCCAGCTGGAGTTCGCCGCGGCCTGCGACTTCGAAGCTGTCCTTGTCGGCAGACTCGGTGATCTTGATCGCGACGTTCGATTCGGCTTCGCGCATCAGGCGGTCGCGGATCATGCGGCTGGTCACCTTGGTGCCCTCGCGGCCCGCAAACGGGCTGTCGT
>NZ_JAUCZC010000048.1 GCF_030373265.1 Blastomonas sp. | reverse complement strand
ACTCTCCCGCGGAGATTATTCCGCGGGGGTGGAGAGCCGTCCACGATATCAATTGTGGACGTTGGTACGATCTGCGACCGTTGGTCATGGCAAAGCGTTCAATCAGCGTGATCTTACTTACAGCTGCCATCGCGGGTTACGCCGGGTGGGCCTTGAGAGGGCATTCAGATATTGACGCCTGCCTTGATGCAGGAGGTCGGTGGGAGGAGCGCGGTGGCTATTGTTTTGGGGCTGATTTCGGCGCCAAGGAGTAGGCAGCTTGCAACCCAACTGTCGCCATTCGCGCTGATTGAAGTGTTCTCCAGCGGCGGACATCGCCCGAAGGCGCGGAAAATGCGGTGCGTGATGGCTTGAGCGGTTTAACGCGCTTGTCAGCCGCGCAGCTTCAGTTCCAGCCTGTTGCAGCCCTCTTCGCTGCGATAGTCGAGCGCGTCTGCCCACGCCCGGATCAGCGCCAGCCCTGCCCCGCCGCCCCGGTCCAGATCGGGGACATGGGTGTCCTCTACCGTGCGCGGATCGAAGGCGGTGCCCGAGTCGCACAGGCAGATTCCCACCCCGTCGTCGTCCGCAGACAGCGCCAGCGATCCGGTAAAGCCCGGCTGGACATCGGCGTGATCGTAAAGATTGGTAACCGCCTCCTCGACCAATATCGCAAGCTTGGCGGTCTGCTGCGGCGTCAGCACCGCTGAGGCGCTGAATTCATGGACCAATGCCACGGCACGGTGTATCGATTCGGGACCGTTTTCATCGAGGTCGCACGAATGCGGTTTGAAATTGCGCCGGATCATGCGCACGGTTATGCCATCTTAGCGGGCAAGAGGGGATGCATATTATGAAATGCGGACTGCTTGTGACATTTTCATTGCTGGCGCTGGCGGCGCAGCCAGCCTTCGCCAATATCGGCCGGGTCAAACAGACCGCCGGCACCGCCTCGATCGAGCGCAAGGGCGCGCGGGTCAGCCCGGTCGTCGGCACCAGCCTGTTGCCCGGCGATGTGCTGGTCACCGGCAAGGGCGGCCAGATCGCGGTCACCTTTGCCGACAACACGCGCTTTGCGGTCGGCCCCAACAGCCGCGTCGCGGTCGATACCTTCGATTTCGACCGGACGACTCGCTCGGGGGCGTTCGAGACGCGGGTGGAGAAGGGATCGCTGGGTGTGGTCTCGGGACAGATCGCCAAATCCCGGCGCGATGCGATGAAGGTGCGAACCCCGACATCGCTGCTCGGGGTGCGGGGCACCCGGTTCATCGTGAACGTGCCCGACTGATGCGCGGCGCTGCTCTGGGGGCGGCGCTGGCCGCAACGGTTCTGGGGGGGTGCGCCGGGCCTTCGCTGGTGCTGCTCGATAACGAGGACGGGTCGTCCGATGGCGCGCTGGCGGTGATCGACGACCGTTGCGCCAATCCGGACGGCACGACGATCGCCGGGTCCTATACCCGCACCCGGCTTTCGGGCTGCGCGCCGCGGCCCAAGGGCGTCGGCGCCGATGGTCTGAAGCCCGACGAACGTGCCCTGATCGGCAGCCTGCCGCCGCCGCCCGCGCGCTTCATCATGTATTTCGTTCCCGACACCACCGATCTGGCACCGGGCTCTGAAGGCATGATCGAGGCGCTCGACCGGCACTTCAAGGCGCGTCCGGGAGCCGAGATCGAAATCATCGGCTATACCGACACGGTGGGCAAGGCGGATTACAATCTCGTCCTCTCGCAAAAGCGCGCCGACGAGATCAAGGGCAGGCTGGTCCAGCTGGGCTTCCCGACCGACGCGATCACCACCACCGGGCGCGGCGAAACCGAATTGCGCTTTCAGACTCCCGACGAGACCGAGAATGGCGGCAACCGCCGGGTGGAGATCATTGTCCGCTGACCCGCGGCGCTTGCCAGCGTCAAACCGCCTGGCCTAGAGATCTTCCGATCGTCATTCCCTCATGGTTTTGCGGCGAAAGCCGGAGTCCAGAGCGGGCACACTGCAACCTCGCTCCTGGACTCCGGCTTCTGCCTGAGATCAGGAATAGCAAAATCGCGGGATCTTCAGCCTCTATGCTCACCGATATCCAGATTTCCCGCGCCGCCAAGCTCGAGCCTATTTCCGGTATCGCCCAGCGGCTTGGCCTCCGGCCCGATGCCATCGAACCCTATGGCCATCACAAGGCGAAGATCGATCTGGCAGTCGCAGGGCTGGGCGAGCCGACCGGCAAGCTGATTCTGGTCACCGCGATCAATCCGACGCCGGCGGGCGAGGGCAAGACCACGACCTCGGTCGGGCTAGCCGATGCCTTGAACCGAATCGGCCACAAGACGGTGCTCGCGCTGCGCGAACCTTCGCTGGGCCCATGCTTCGGCACCAAGGGCGGGGCAACCGGGGGCGGCTATGCCCAGGTCGGGCCGATGGAAGACATCAATCTCCATTTCACCGGCGATTTCCACGCGATCACCTCTGCGCACAACCTGCTCTCGGCGATGATCGACAACCACATCCATTGGGGCAACAGCCTCGACATCGACGTGCGCCGGGTCGTCTGGCGGCGGGTGCTCGACGGCAACGACCGCGCCTTGCGGGCGATCGTGCAGTCGATGGGCGGGGTGGGCAACGGTTTCCCGCGCGAAAGCGGGTTCGATATCACCGTGGCGTCCGAGGTGATGGCGATCCTGTGCCTGGCGCGCGATCTTGCCGATCTCGAGCAACGCCTGGGGCGGATCGTCATCGGCTATACCCGCAGCCGGACGCCGGTCACCGCCAGCGACATCAAGGCGGCGGGCGCGATGACGGTGCTGCTGGCGCAGGCGATCAAGCCCAATCTGGTGCAGACGCTGGAGGGCAACCCGGCGCTGCTCCACGGCGGTCCGTTCGCCAACATCGCGCATGGCTGCAATTCGGTGATCGCGACTCGCACCGCGCTGGCGCTGGGGGACTTCGTGGTCACCGAAGCGGGGTTCGGGGCGGATCTGGGCGCAGAGAAATTCTTCGACATCAAATGCCGCCAGGCCGGCCTGAAGCCTGCTGCAGCGGTGATCGTGGCGACGGTGCGCGCGCTCAAGATGAACGGCGGCGTCGCCAAGGCGGATCTGGGGGCGGAGGATGTCGAGGCGGTGCGGCGCGGCAGCGTCAACCTGGTCCGGCACATCGAGAATGTCCGCCAGTTCGGCGTGCCGGTGGTCGTCGCGATCAACCATTTCACCAGCGACAGCGCGGCCGAGATCGCGGTGCTGCGCGAGGCGGCAGCATCACAAGGCGCCGAGGCGCATGTCTGTCGCCATTGGGCCGATGGCGGTGCCGGCGCTGAGGATCTGGCGCGCGCGGTCGCGGCGCTGGTTGCCGATGAAGGGGCAAGATTCCAGCCGCTCTATACCGACGACCTGCCGCTGATCGACAAGATCACCGCGGTCGCCACCCGCATCTACCGCGCCGATTCGGTCGCGGCATCGTCCGCGATCCTGGCGCAGCTCCAGCGCTGGGAAGAGGCCGGCTATGGCCATCTGCCGGTGTGCATGGCCAAGACCCAGTACAGTTTTTCCGCCGATCCGACGCTGCTGGGAGCGCCGACCGGCCATGTTCTGCCGGTGCGGGAAGTGAAGCTGAGCGCAGGAGCGGGCTTCGTGGTCGCGATCTGCGGCGAGATCATGACCATGCCCGGCCTGCCGCGCGTTCCGGCGGCCGAGAGTATCCGGCTGGATGCCAATGGCGAGATCGAGGGATTGTTCTGAGCGAACTCTCGATTTCTCGCATGCGAAGCTGGCTTGCCTCTCCCTTGATGGAAGAGGCAGCGAGACTTGGCAGCTTGCTGCCTTAGTCGCAGCGGTGAGGGTGATGGTGCGGCTGGGTGCCAACTGCACGGTGTCTAACCCGAAGTTCAATCCGGAGAGATCACCCCCACCCAACCCTCCCCCATCAAGGGGGAGGGCTTTTCATAGCTCCCGCAAGCGGGGGGGGGAGAGAGTATCCGATCAACCGTTCACATCGGCCTGGGTCACCGGAACGATGCGGATTTCGACGCGGCGGTTCTGGGCGCGGCCGTCTTCGGTGGTGTTCGAGGCAACCGGCTGCGATTCGCCGAAGCCGCGGGTTGCGAGGCGGGCGGGCTGCACGCCACGCGTGGTCAGGTAGCTGGAGACCGACTGGGCCCGGCGCTCCGACAGGGTCTGGTTATAGGCATCGCTGCCGGTCGAATCGGTGTGGCCGTACACGTCGATATAGGTGCTTTCGTACTGCACCAGTGTCGAGGCGACATCGTTCAGCGTGTTGCGAAACTGGGGCTTCACCGCCGAGCTGTCGACGTCGAAGGTCACTTCGCTCGGCATGTTGAGCAACAGGCTGTCGCCGTCGCGCGTCACGTCGATGCCGGTGCCGGCGGTCTTCTGGCGCAGTTCGCGCTCCTGCTGCTCGAGATAATAGCCGATCCCTGCGCCAGCGACCGCGCCGATGCCCGCGCCGACGATCTTTTCGGTCCGGTCGCGGCGACCGCCGACGATGTCACCCAGCAGATAGCCGCCGAGCGCTCCACCAACGCCGCCGAGCGCGGCACGGTTGATGCGCTGCTGACCGGTTTCGGGATCGGTGACGCAGGCGGCCAGCGCGAGGCTGGAAAGTCCGGCAAAGGCGGCGATGCGGATGGTCTTGCTGTTCATGCTGTTTGGCTCCCAGGTCTTTTGAAGAATTCTGTCGTGCGTATGCCTCGCAACGTCTCACCGCCTTATTCGATCCGGCGGCTGAATGGTTCCCGAACCGAATTATAACATTGCGTAACTTTATCGGAAATCCTGTGTCTTGCCGGTGGGCGCTGAAAGCGCGTGACAGCGCGCGCGGCAGCGATATAGGATAGGGGCTTGCACATTGCATAAGGCCCGATGGACCCTCTCCTTCCTTTTCCGTGGCTCGACGTCATTATCATTCTGGCGTTGATCATCTTGAACGGCGTTTTCGCCATGTCCGAACTCGCCATCGTTTCTGCGCGCACGGCGCGGCTGGAGGCGATGGCCAAGGAGGGCAGCAAGGCGGCGCGCACCGCGATCCGGCTGGGTGCCGACCCGGGCAAGTTTCTCTCGACCGTCCAGATCGGTATCACTCTGATCGGCATTCTGGCGGGTGCCTATTCGGGGGCCAGCCTCGGCGGACCAACGGGCGACCGGCTGACGCTGATCGGGGTTCCGGCGGATGTCGCGGACAGCGCCGGCTTTGCGCTGGTCATCGGGATCACGACCTATCTGTCGCTGGTCATCGGGGAGCTGGTGCCCAAGCAGTTCGCGCTGCGCAAGGCGGAAGAGCTGGCGGTGATCATGGCGATCCCGATGGACCTGATGGCGCGCGGCGCTGCGCCCGTGGTGTGGCTGCTCGACAATTCGAGCGCGCTGATCTTTCGGCTGCTCGGCCTCAACCGCGAATCCGAAAGCATCGTCACCGCCGAAGAGCTGCAGATGATCTTTGCCGAAGCGACCAAATCGGGTGTGATCGAGGAAAGCGAGCGCGCAATCATGTCGGGCGTGGTGCGTCTGGCCGGGCGTCCGGTGCGCGAGGTGATGACGCCGCGCACCGAGGTCGACTGGCTGCCGGTCGAAGCGGGACTGGATGACCTGCGCCGGATCATGGCCAACTCGCCGCACAGCCGCCTGCCGGTCGCCGATGGCTCGGTCGATGCGATCATCGGCATCGTGACCGTGCGCGACCTGCTGTCCGCGATCATCGAGGGCGCGCCGCTCGATCTTGCCGCCCTGGTGCGCACCGCGCCGATCGTGCCCGATCAGGTCGATGCGATGGATGCCCTGAAAGCGTTGCAGAAGGGCGAGGTGCCGATGGCGCTGGTCCATGACGAGTACGGCCACTTCGAGGGCCTGGTGACGCCTGCAGACCTGTTGCAGGCGCTGGTCGGCGATTTCGCCTCTGATCAGAGCGAGGGCGATTCGCCGATGGTGGTGGAGCGCGCCGATGGCAGCCTGCTGATATCTGGCGCGATGCCCGCCGATGCGATGGCCGACCGTCTGGGGATCGATCTTCCCGACGACCGCGATTATGCCACGGCGGCAGGCCATGTGCTGCACTGTCTGCGCCACCTGCCCAAGGAGGGCGAGGTGTTCACCGAACAGGGATGGCAGTTCGAGATCGTCGACATGGACCACCGCAAGGTGGACAAGCTTTTGGTCACCCGGCTCAACAGCCTGGTGGATTGACGCAAGCGCAGCTTATTGCGGAGGACCGCCGCCGCCAGCGCCCGGTGCGCCGACCGCGCCGATATTGCCGAACAGATCCTGGAAGAAGGTGCGGTCGCGGCCCAAGGTGGGGGTCTTCTTGCCTTCGGGGTTGATGCTGGCGACCTGTTCCAGGCCGGTGTAATCGACCGCTTCGACATTGCCCGCGGTATCAAAGCGCACCCGCATCACCTGCTGTGCGGTGGGGCGCGGGTTGGCAAAGGCGAGCTGACGGGTGTCCCGCGCGAAATAATACCATTCGTTGTCGGCAAACTGGCCGGTAAAGGTCGGGCGGCCCAGGGTCCGCTCCACCGACTGGCGGTTGTCGACGCCGGGCAGGATCTGGCTGGCAAGCGCCTGATCGTAGATGAAGCCCTGGTGCCCGCGCAACTGGCCGCAGCCCGAAAGCAGCGGCAGGGCGGCGAGGCCGATCAGCATCGCGGCACGTGTGGTACGGCGGCGCAGCGCGCGGTGGGTTGGAGCTTTGCTGATCATCATCTTTCCTTGGCGTTGTCCGCCTGACTGTCGGGTTGCCCGGCGATCCGCTACGGCCTTGCAGCCCCACGCATCTCTTGCAACTTGCCGTTGACGCCTCAATATGCACTTAGGCCCTGCATCACAAGTGGCCAATGAATTGTGGCTTAACGCCGCAGCATCCCGTCTGGAAAAGCTCTATAATGTCCGTTTTATCCCGCATTTTCGCCCGCAAGGACCCCCGCGAGCAGGCCCGTCCAGCCTATGACCGCGTGGTGGCACTGGGACGCGACCCGTATTGGTATCTCGATGGCGGCGTGCCCGACAGCGTGGATGGCCGGTTCGAGACGGTGATGACGGTGCTTTGCGCGGTGCTGCTGCGGCTCGAGGCCGACGATGCCGACAACACGGTGCGGCATTTTTCGGTCTATCTGGCCGAACTGTTCGTCGATGACATGGACGGCCAGCTTCGCCAGAACGGCGTCGGCGACCTGATCGTGGGCAAGCATATCGGCAAGATGATGAGCGCGCTGGGGGGGCGGCTGGGGGCCTATCGCGATGCTCTGGCGACCGGCAATGGTCCGCAGCTTGCAGACGCGCTGCGCCGCAACCTCTATCCCGATGCACAGGTCAGCGATGCCGCCGTGACCGCAGCCGCGCAGCATCTGGCCGATCTGTATGCCCGGCTGAAGGCGCTGCCGGTCAGCGCGATCCTGCAGGGCGATTTCTGATGCAGCCGCCAGTCGAATTTTCCCGCCCGGTCGATCTGCGCGCGCTGCCGCGCCAGCAGGTCGATCTGGTCGCTAACAAGGGGGAGCGCGCCGCGCTCGCGCGCCGGTTCGATATCGTCGCGATCGACGCGCTCAAGGCCACCGCGACGTTGCAGGAAAACCCCGACGGGGTGGATGTATCGGGCACGATCACCGCTATTCTGGTGCAGAGCTGCGCGATCTCGATAGAGGATTTCCCAGTGCGGATCGCATCGGAGTACCGGCTGCGGTTCGTCCCCGAGGCCGATTATGAGGCAGCGATGCAGGCAGCCGGCGACGAGGTCGAACTGGCAGCCGATGATCTCGATACGATTCCCTATTCGGGCAGCACGCTCGATCTGGGGGAAGCGATCGCGCAGACGCTGGCGCTCGAGATCGACCCGTTTGCCGAGGGCCCGAATGCCGATGCCGCACGCGCGCAATACGGCCTGTCCACGCCCGAAGAGAGCGGGCCATTCGCCGCGCTCAAGGCCTTGAAGGACAAGCTGGGCTGATCGGCACGGCTTACGGCACGCCCGCATTGCTGAGCAGCTTGTCGATCGTCCGCACCGCCGCAGTGTATTCGGGCGAGGCGACATTGGTGTAATCGCGCTCGAAGGCCGTCTGGTCCAGCCCCTCGGGCCTGGCCAGCAGTTCGCCCGGCAGCATCTGCGCCTCGGTCATCGCGCCCAGCCGGATATGGACCGCGCGCGCGAGCTTGGGGTCCACCGCGGCGATGGCGAACCGCTCGCCCGATCGGTCGGCGGCGAGATCGACGAATGAAAAACCGCTGCCATCGCCGGTGCTGTCGGCCAGTTCCTTCCACGTTCCCATCGAGCGGGCGACCTGACTGCCCAAGGTGGCAGCGAGCGCCGCCGACAGGGCCCAGTGCTTGGCCAGATCGGGGCGGCCCATCAGTGTCAGCGGCGCATCGCTTGCGGCGCAGGCGGCCACCTCGGGCAATGCCGCCCCGGCCAGCTTGTCGCGATATTCGGGCACGGCGCGCATCGCGATCGCTGCCAGCAACGCGCGGTTGTGGTCCTGAAGGCTGGTCTTGCCAGAAGGCTTGAGCGCGGCGGCGCGTCGCACCAGCACGGCGAGATCGGTTTCGCCGGTATCGGCAATCGCGCAATACACCGCAGCCACAATGCCGGGATCGGCGGTCTCTCCCCGCGCCCGGGCCAGCCCTGCCAAAGCTGCGCCGCGGCCCGGGTTGATCAACACCACGGTCACCTCGTCATCGGCGATCCTGACACGGCGCACCGCCTGCGCCAGCGTCAGCGGCCTGGCGACGTCGCCCTGGAGCTGAAGCCATATCCGGTCCAGCGCCCAGCGGGTCAGCGCTTGCGGAATCGGCAGCCGACCCAGCGATAGCGCAATATCGGGAATGCTGTCGCCGGATTGCGGCAGGTCCGCAGCATCCTGCGGGCGGATCGCCGCATGGGCGTTGAGCCAGAAGCCCCATCCCAGTTCGCGGCTCATCTCGACGATCAGATCGGTTTGGGGATCGCTGCGAGATGGGCCGTCGTTGTCGGCCGGCGCCGCAGCCGGTTGGAGCCTGGCCTGCACCCTCAGCGGAGACAGGGCTTCGCTCGCCAGCGCACCCAGCCCGTCCAGTTCGTGCTCGCCCAGCAGGATGTCGACCAGCTCGCCCCGCGCCGTCTGCTCTCCGGTGATCTGCTCGGCCACCTTGTGGGCCGCTGCAGCGCTGGTGGCATCGGCCACCTTGGGTTCGGGAACATTTGGTGCCAGACTCAGGGTCAGGCCAGCCAGCACCGCCATGAAGGCGACCAGGCCAAGGGCCATCCATCGCCAGCGCCGCCGCGGGGGGCGGGCAGCAGACGGATACGCCGTTGCTGGGGGCTGGCTGGGTGCAGGCGGTGTCATCGATATGGCCCGAGGCGCACCTGCATCGGAATGACGCAAGGCGGTTGGTGCTGTAGCGCGGGAACCGGGCACAAAAAAGCGCCGGAAATCGAACGACCCCGGCGCTTCCTTGTGATTTGCGGTGAGCGCTGGCGCTTACGCGGCGGGCAGAGCTGCCTGTGCCTGCTTGACCAGGGTCTTGAAGACCTCGGCTT
>NZ_JAUCZC010000047.1 GCF_030373265.1 Blastomonas sp. | reverse complement strand
TGGAAGGATGGTAGCCTGCGCAGGCGCGCTTCGAGGAATCGGTTTTGGCCTGGGCTTCGCCTGACCACCAGATGATTCCCTCGCGTCCCATGAACCACTGGCACCTCCGCCACCGAAGGAACCACCGCCCCCAACCGGTCGGCGCGGAGGATGGCCCGGAACATCGACCCGGAGCGGTGGCCTGCGACGCGGCGGGTTTGCCGGTCGTGCCGCACGCCCCTGCTCGCCCGACCCATAATGCCGCCCGGTGCCGGCAAAGGTGAAGCGACCGTTGTCGGGATCGTGCCAAGGATTGTACTTGCGCTCGATTGCACCGGCGGGCGTCCGATCAGGCCAGCGCCCCGTTCGCAACCAAGTCGCAAAACCATTGCGTCTGTCATCGGACGAACCCTGCATATTGCCGCTCCAACAAGGAAGATCGGCAAGAACATATCAGCAACATTTTCCAACAAGTCAATAATGAAGCTGGAATTCCAAACCACGTGCAACCCGGCCTTGGGTGTTCAGATTCTTGTAATGCCCCAAACTTGAGCGGGTCTTGCTACGAATGGTGGCCGGGCAACTGCATCAACGATCTGCTCCATTTCGGACGCATTTGCGCGCTTGAGGCTCCACCTCATGTCGTGTCCGCGTTATGCTCCCCCAATAGCGCAATGCTGCGGCGGAGCGCGGGGGCGACAGAATGGGGCATTTCAAAATCGCTTTGGCGCTGGCGGGTCTGGCCGGGCTGATGATGGCCCCGCTTCTCGGCACAATGGCGTCACAGGAGGCAGGGATGACGGCGTTTAAGCAGGAGGACCCTGAGGCGCTGGATTTTTCAGATGTGATAACGCCTGTCGAAGCCCGCAAGCTGGTCGAGCAGGGCGTGCTTGTGCGGGCCCGGCTGTTTCCTGCACGGTCTGGCAAGCCGGATGACCCTGATGATATCGGCTATCTGCCGCCGCATGTGCTGGAGGCGAAAGACTATATCGAAGACCAGCTTAAGGAGCTGACCATAAAGATGGACCATGAAAAGCTGCGGATAGAGGCGGAATATGAAGATGAGAGCCTCGTTCCCTCCCGCATCGTCTATATGCGCTACGGCCGGGGCCCGGGAATGGGCAACATGGCGTTTATCCTCGAAATCTGGTGACCGGCCGACCGTGTCTGCGCGATCATCCGGCTCAGCTCCGGATCGACGCGTTGATCCGTTTCTACCGACGTGCGCCGCTAGCGCCGCCTCCAGCCTGGCGCCACAGGCTGCGACCGGCAGCCGGTTCGGTCAACCGGGAGGGCGCGGCGCCTTGCGCCTGCGGCTCGCACGGAGCAGCTCGATCATCTCATCGATGCAATCGCGACCCTTGAGGCCGTCCTCGGTCTTGTCCTCGGGGTCCGCCTCGAAATGCGCGCGCATCTTGTCCGACAGCGCGATAAGCTGCGCGTAAGTCTCCTCGCCGATCTGGCGGCGGATGGACTTCAATCCCTCATTGAGCTGGAAGAAGTTGGTGTCGATATTCTCCTCCAATGCCCAAGGTAGCCTGGATTTGAACTTGGGTGAGGACAGCATCATCGATCCTAGTTGATCCACTACATCCCCTCGGCTTTGAGGAATGTAGATTTTATCGTAATCGATTTTTGAGTTTGGCATCTTATTTACCCGGCTTTCTGATGGCGTAGGTGCTTTTCGGCCCGAGCTTACTCGGGCGCACGATCACTGCAGACTCCGGTCCAAAATCGGAGCTGAAAAATCCTCGGATCTGAGGCTTTCACTGCAATTTTCGTTCCATGGTAGTATCATACGCCATCCTGCCGACCCGCACATCTGGAATGCGGTAAGTTCGGTCCGATCCGGATGTATTATATTCGCGTCCTCCAACCCTGACCGGCTTTCCTACTCCCTGTTCTACGCCATATTGGACGAACAGTCCTTTCATATCCCTCCTGACAGACCGATCGATATAATTGCCGATGGCTTCGTTACGCGACAGGCGCGGCGTCAGGCGTCCAGCCTCGAATAGAGCCTGCCCTTCTTCATAGGCGCGGTCCGTACTCGACTGCATCTGCCGCAGAACTTCCACCTGCAGCGGCTTCACATCTCCCCGTTTGTTGTAAAACGCTGCCGCGCGGTGCATCCTCAGCGTCTCAATCTGGTTGATCTGCCCCTCAAACGTCGTCGGCGACCCTAGACTGTCGAACTGGAACTCCGGGTCCACCTTCCTGATCTGCTGGATCAGGCTTTTGACCTCCGCGGTTGCCAGTTCCGCGGTCAGCCGGTTGGCCGGTCCCGTGATGCCGAGCGCGTAATCGGCCAGCCCGATGATCGAACTCCCGGGCGCGGTGCTCAAGCCCGGGAAGGCCTGCTCGAGCGTCATCGGGTCGTACGGCCTCGGTCCGCGATTGCCGCCGATCCGCGCCCGCGGGTTCGGCCTGTATTGCGCGAGCGTCAGCGTAGTGTTGCCGCCTGGCAGCATGGTTTGCGACGAATTGCTGTCGCTGGTAGCGGTCTGGCGCGAAGTGCCCGATCGACTTCCGCCCGGCGCGAAGGTGAACTGGCCGTTTTCCGGGTCGTGATAGGGGTTGAACTTGCGCTCGAGCCGGGGAGATGCTCCGCCCGACTGAGTGCGTTTGCCTGTCCTTAGATACAGCTCAAATGCCTGTCGCTGGTAGGACTTGTAGGCAATTCTCGGCTCGGGGTTGGGCATGTGATGCTCCTCAATTCAGAGGAGAACATTTCCTACATTTCAAGCATTGATTGCTGCGGACTTTCCACCCGTACGCCGAAAGGGAGAGGTTCGCTCGCACCCCTCACCCCACCACGAAATCGCCCTCGTCCTCGCCGTCCCAATACGCCACCCGCGTCGCGCGGACGTGGAGCATGACCAGGCCTTCGGTGTCGATGCCCTGCTCGAACCAGCGCTCGAGGTCCTTGCTCCAGTGCTTGGCCAACTCGGCCTTGTCACGGACGATGTCGGCACTGCCTTCGACCGCGATGAAGATGCCCGGCGCGCCGAGCAGCGACTTCTTGCCCTGCAGCGACAGGCCGACCTTGGGGTCGCGCTTGATATCGTCGACCATGCGGCAGTCTTCCCAGGTGAAATAATAGCTGTCGCCGTCGTAATCGACCTCGCGGTTGTTGCTCATCGGCCGCGCGCCGATCGCGCCGCCTTGCGCATGGGTGTTGAGCATCACGAAATCGATGTCTTTCATGGCCTTGGCGATGTTTGCAAGCTGCTGCTGCGGATTGGTATCGGTCATCGGAGCGTCTCCTCGCGCGAGCATTTCCAAGCATGCGCGCGAGAGCATGGATGGTTCCCCGGCCACGCCGCGTGCGTCGTGACGCGCTTGGGAATGCGTGCACCGGCGCGGACTGGTCCATTTCGGTCGCGTTTGCCGGCCCGGCACTGCCCTCAGGGCAACGGCGGCGTTATGCATAAGACGGCAGCGTCATGCTGCGGCAAGGCGCGGGGGCGGTGTGATGCGGAATATCGGGGCAGGTGTGCTCAAAGCCGGGGTGGCGGCGGCTTTATGCGTCCTGGCGACCAGCCCGCATGCGCGGGCGGCGCCCCGCGAGGGAGCACAGGCGATGGATATGGACTTTTCCAAGGTCACCAGCCGCGCAAAGGCGCAAGCTCTGGTCGCGCGCGGCGAGCTGGTGAAGATCCGTTTCGTCCCCGAACGGTTCGGCGGCCCCGGCGATCGGGAGAACACCGGCTATGTCCCCCCTGACGCGCTTTTCGCGCTCGATTTTGCGCATGACCGGATCAGCGGGCTGATCGAGATCGAAGGCGCCATCAGCCTTGTCGTCGACCTCGATTATCGCGGCAAAAGCATCGTGCCTTCGCGGATCGTCTATATCGCCAAGGACAAGAGCGAAGGCTCGATCGAACTGGTGGTGGATATCTGGTAGCGGCCGGCCGCCGGGTTGCCCGAGTCGCCCTGCGCTCAGTCGGCCCCTGCCCGCTATAGGCGAGAGCGCTGGGAGCCAGGCGCCACGCTGCCTCTTCGCAACGCCGCCCCGCGCGCCGGATCACAGATAATATTTGATCTTCACCCGCTGGCTGGTGCCTGCGCCCTGCGCCACGAACACCACCTGGGAGAAACGCGGCGGTCCGAAGCTGAAGCTGGGGTTGCGCGAAAAGCCGATGCCTTCCTTGGGGATGCCGGCAAAGGTATCGAGCTTGTTGTTGCCGTTTTCATCGTGCACGATCGCGAGCGCATACTGGCCGACGGGCAGATTTTCAAACCGGGCGACCGCGTCCTTGGCGCGCACGGTCATCCGACGGGCGGCAGGATCATCCTCGCAACCCGGAAAGCTGCGTTCGTTGGCGGTGAGGCACAATTGCAGCAGCCCCTTGGTCGAACGCAGATGGTCGACCGAGATATCGATATCGCTCAACGGCGCAGCGCCTGGCAGCGCCAACAGCGCGACCAGAGCGAGCGCCAAAGTCTTGCGCATTGCCACCATATCAACTCCCAGAATGTGCCGAGCGGACAGCGTCTGACGCCGAACCCGCCTGCACGCGTTGCGATCCCGTTGCAGAGAACTCCCCCAGCCCCTTGTCCGTCCCGCATAGCCTGTCCCAGAAACGGAAATAAAGCCCGTAATTGCAGGTGTAGCGCGCATGATGGTGCTGATGATGGCTGGCCGTTATCACGCCTTTGCCCAACACACCATGAACAAGCCAACGCGGGAACAACTCCCACCCCATGTGATTGGTCACGCCCATCAGCGTCATGGTGGCCAGCACCAGCCCCAGCATCGCCGCGTGGATGGGGATCACGAACACCAGCACCGGGATCACAATCGCGCCGGTCAGCGCCTCGATCGGATGGAAGCTCATCGCCGCCCAGGCGGTGGGCGGGCGGCTGTCGTGGTGGACCGCATGCGCGATGCGGAACCATTTGGGCTGGTGCATCCAGCGGTGGGTCCAATAGAACCAGGTATCGTGCGCGAACAGAAACGCGAACACCGATACCGGCAGATACCATAGCGGATAGGCAGTCCAGTCGGTATAGACCTGGGTCCAGCCATGGTTCTGCCAGCCCCAGGCGACCACGCCGGTGGGGATGCCGTAAATCGCGGCGCTGTACAGCGACCAGCGGATCTCACGGCCGATCTGCGGCTTCATGCCCTTATACAGCCCCGGCCGCACCTTGTCGGTGATCCAGGCGAACATCCCGCTGGTCAGCAGATAGCGCACGCCGACGATCAGCGTCATGGCCAGGGCCGACAGGGCGATATGCGAGGAGCCGAGCATGGCCCTGCTGTAGCGTTCTTATGCTGCGGTGCAAAGCGGTCGCTGCACCCTTCCCCTGCGCTGCTGGCTGCGCTAGGGCGGAGGGGACATGAAATCTCCGCGCAATCTCTCCAGCAAAACCCTTAAATGCGATGTTGCGATCCTAGGCGGCGGGCTCGCCGGCGGACTGATCGCGCTGGCGCTGCGCCGCAAGCGGCCCGAGCTTGAAGTGCTGGTGATCGAGGAGAGCGGGTCGCTCGGCGGCAACCATATCTGGTCGTTCTTCGGCCCCGATGTCGCGGACAAGCACCGTTGGCTGGTCGCGCCCTTGGTCTGCCATGGCTGGCGCGGGTATGACGTCAAGTTTCCCGGGCACGAACGCGCGCTCGAAGAGAGCTATTACTCGATCCTGTCCGACCGGTTCGACGAGTATCTGCGCGAAACCCTGCCCGCGCACCACATCGTCACCGGGGTGCGTGCGCTGGCGGCAAGCCAGACCAATGTGGTGCTGGAAAACGGCGCGCGGATCGAGGCAGGCGGCGTGATCGATGCGCGCGGCGGCGGCAATGTCCGCCACCTGCGCTGCGGCTGGCAGAAGTTCATGGGGCAGATGCTGCACCTGTCCGAACCGCATGGCCTCACCCGGCCGATCGTGATGGATGCGACGGTCGAGCAGATGGACGGCTATCGTTTCGTCTATTGCCTGCCGATCAGCCCGATGGAGATCTTCGTCGAGGACACCTATTACAGCGACACCTCGGAGCTCGACACCCAGGCGCTGGCGGGCCGGATCAGCGCTTATGCCGATGCCAAGGGCTGGCAGGTCGAGCGAGTCAGCCGCACCGAAACCGGCGCGCTGCCTGTGGTCTATGGCGGCGATTTCGGCGGATACTGGCAGTCGACCGGCGGCGATGTCGCCAAGGCAGGCACGCGCGCGGCATTGTTCCACGGCCTCACCGGCTATTCGCTGCCCGATGCGGTGCGCCTCGCCGCGCATATCGCCGAGATGCCCGACCTGTCGGGCGCAGCGCTCGCCGAGATGAGCCGCAAGACCAGCCTCGATCATTGGGAGGCCGACGGCTTCTACCGGATGCTCACCAAGATGCTGTTCAAGGCCGCAGGACCCGACGAGCGCTACAAGGTGCTCGAACGCTTCTACACCCTGCCCGATGGCCTCATCGCGCGGTTCTATTCGGGCAAATCGACCTTTTTCGACAAGGTCCGCGTCCTGGCTGGCCGCCCGCCGCTGCCGATCTGGCGCGCGATCCGGGGGTTGTTGAGCTAGGCATGCGGGATACCGGGCACACGCCCCACCCCCAAGCGCCTCAACTCTGCGTACGAACGCGGTCTGCCAGCTTTGCCAGCAGATTCTGGTTGTAAGCCTTGGGCTTGAGTCGACGACAATCCTTGAGGAATTCGGTATTTCCCGCCTGCGCAAACGCCTCCGCTTCGTCCTCCGACTTCGAATGGTCTAGCAGGAAAGCGCGAATTCGCGAGATCAGACTGTCGGACGGAAGCCGTTTCACCGTGATGGAACACGACGAAATTTCCTTTGGATAGACGTTGTGCTTCCACAGGAAGTCCCCCGCCCCGATCTCGTGTTGAAGGCTCTCCAGAGTCATCTTCTTATCGGGTGCGACGATCACGCCGGTGTCGTAATCGATCCGATATTCGTCGCGCATCTTCCGGATGAAAACCCAGCAAAACGGCGTCATGGTCGCGAACGGGCCTGCAATGATGTGCTCTCCGTCCAACTCGAAGTGAGTCAGACCGACGTCAATTCCGGCAATCGCCTGACAAATTGATTTGCGATCTGATCTGGCTGACAGAGGCTTTCTCCTTGCGGCGGGTTAGGTGCAGCCCGCGTGCCTATCACCCTTGGCACATCGCAGCCATGGGGTCTTTGCCTGGATAGCAGCTTAATTCGCGGCTGCCATCGCTAGCCTTGCCCCGAGGATAAAGGCGATGCGCCTGAGCGGGCCCTATCCGATCGTGCCGATCACATCGCCGATCTTGTAGGCTTCGCCCTCTTCACCGGTGACGCGCAACACGCCTGTGTCCTGCGCCTCGATCTCGGTGGTGCTCTTGTCGGTCTCGACGGTATAGAGCACATCGCCCTTTTCCACGGTCTCGCCATCACCGAACATCCATTCGACCAGCGTGACCTCGGTGACGCTCATGCCCAATTTGGGGATCTTGATCTCGGCCGGCATTATCGCTTCCATTCCATTGTCGTACGGATCGCGTCTGCGATCTCGTCCTTGCTCGGGATCCACGCCTGTTCGAGCACGCTCGCCATCGGCACCGCGGAGAACGCGCCGCCGATGCGCTGCACCGGGGCCTTCAATTCGTTGAACAGGGCCTCGTGCAGCCGCGAGGCGATCTCGGCGCCGGTGCCATAGCTCCGCACCGCCTCGTGCAGCACCACCGCGCGGCCGGTCTTGCGGACAGAAGCGGTGACGGTCGCCTCGTCATAGGGCGCGATCGTACGCAGATCGATGACCTCGACCGACACGCCCTCTCCGGCCAGCGTTTCAGCAACTTCCAGCGCATCGAGCACGGTGCGGCCATAGGTGATCAGCGTGACGTCGCTGCCTTCGCGCGCGACCGCCGCCTTGCCCAGAGGCACGCGGTAATCGACGCCGGGGTCCTCGGACTTGAGGCCGTAGCACAGGATGTTTTCGATAAAGATCACCGGGTCGTTGCACTCGATCGCGCTGCGCATCAGCCCCTTGGCATCGGCGGCGTTCGAGGGCGTGACGATCTTCAAGCCCGGCACATGCGCGAACCAGGCTTCGAGCATGTCCGAATGCTGGCCGCCAAAGCCGACGCCAACCCCGGTGGTGGTGCGGATGACCATCGGCACGTTGGTCTGCCCGCCGCTCATGAAGCGCAGCTTGGCGGCATGGTTGACGATCTGGTCCATCGCCACGGTGACGAAGTTCATCAGCATGATCTCGGCGATCGGGCGCATGCCTGCCAGCGCCGCGCCGACGCACGCCCCCATGATCGCCTGCTCCGAAATCGGCGTCGCGCGGATGCGGTGGTCGCCATATTTTTCGCTGAGGCCGGACGACACCTTGAACACGCCGCCGCCCTGTTTGGCGCCGACATCCTCGCCGAGCAGGATGACGCCCTCGTCGGCGGCCATCGCCTCGTCGAGCGCGGCGTTCAAGGCCTGCACCATGGTGATCTGCTTGGGCTTCTTGGCCTTGGACGCCGAAGCTTCGAGTGTTTCGGTGTCGCTCATGCGGCGATCTCCTCTTCGAATACATCCTTGCGGATTTCGTCGGCATCCGGGAACGGGCTGTCGAACGCGAACGCGACCGCAGCGTCGAGCTCCGCCGCGAGCTTCGCCACAATCGCATCGAGCTCAGCCTGCGGAAACTGGTGCTCGAGCATCAGCGCATTGAGCTTGGGCAGCGGGTCTTGCGCCTTCATTTCCTCGATATGCTCGGGCGGCATGTACGAGAAATCCGCGCCGAAGAAGTGGCCCATCATGCGGTAGCACATCGCCTCGATCAGCGTCGGTCCCTCGCCTGCGCGCGCGCGATCCACCGCGTCCTTGGCTGCCGCATACATCGCGACGGCATCGTTGCCGTCGACCTTGACGCCCCTCATCCCATAGGCGGCGGCGCGGGTGACGATCGAGTCGACCTTGGTGTGGTCGGCAAAGGCGGTGTGCTCGCCATAATGGTTGTTCTGGCACAGGAAGATCACCGGCAGCTTGTAGAGCTGCGCCATGTTCAGCGCCTCGTGGAACGCGCCGATGTTGGTCGCGCCATCGCCGAAGCAGGTGACGGTGACCTTGCCGTCCTTCTTGTTCTGGCTGGACAGCGCCAGGCCGTTGGCGATCGGCAGGCCCGATCCGACCACGCCTGTCGTGACCATCACCCCGGTTGCCGGATGGGTGATGTGCATCGACCCGCCCTTGCCCTTGCAGGTGCCGGTGGCGCGGCCTGCGATCTCGGCGATCAGCAAGTCGAGCGGAACGCCCTTGGCGATCTGGTCATGCTGGCCGCGATAGGTGGTGACGAGGTAATCGTCCTGGTTGAGCGCGGCCATCATCGCCGATGTCACCAGCTCCTGCCCGCGCATCGTGTAATAGATGGTGGCGAGCTTGCCGCTCATCAGCAGCGAGCGCATCTTTTCGTCGAACCCCGCCACCTTCATCGTGCGGGTGTAGATATCGAGCAGCTTTTCCCGATCGATGGTCATGGTCAGGTGATCCCCGTCTTGGCGTTCATGCTGGCAGCGGCGCTGGGCCGGGCGGCGACGCGGCCTGACCAGTCATTGAGGTTGGCAAGGTTTTCGGGCATCGGCTGGCCCACCTGCTTGCCGAATTCGGTGAGGCAATAGAGCATGATGTCCGCGAGCGTGAACCGGTCGCCGGCCAGCCAGGTCTTGCCGGCGAGCAGCGCATCGAACGCGGCGAGGCCATCGCGCGCGCAGGCCTTGAGGCCATCGGCGGCATCGGGCAGGCAGCGCACCCGGTTCTGGAACATCGGCAGCCCTTCGGCGCCGCGAAAGCCCATCGTCATCGGCGCGACGACATCATAATCGAGCCTGCGCACCAGCATGGCGGTGACCGCGCGTTCTTCTGCGGTGCTGCCGATCAGCGCCGGTTCGGGGAACTTGTCCTCGATATAGGCGCAGATTGCGGTGCTTTCCGACAGATAGGTCCCGTCATCCATTTCCAGCAAAGGCACCTGGCCGAACGGGTTGAGCTTCAGGAACTCCGGCGCGCGATTGTCGCCCGCCATGATGTCGACAAAGGTGCGGTCGATGGTCGCGCCCTTCTCTTCAAGAAACATCAGCACGACGCGCGGATTGGGGCCAATCGATTGATAGAGCTTCATGGATCTGTGTCTCCGGATCAGAACTGGACGCGCTGGGTGAAGCCGCCATCGATGACGACATTCGC
>NZ_JAUCZC010000046.1 GCF_030373265.1 Blastomonas sp. | reverse complement strand
CCGGAAATGTCGGTCGCGAAATGCTGGCCATCCTGGCCGAGCGCGAGTTCCCGATCGATGAGATCGCAGCGGTCGCCTCGTCGCGTTCGACGGGCACGACGGTCGAGTTCGGCGACACCGGCAAGATGATCAAGGTGCAGAATATCGAGCATTTCGATTTCACCGGTTGGGACATGGCGCTGTTTGCAGCCGGCTCTGCCGCAACCAAGATCTACGCCCCCAAGGCGGCCTCGCAGGGCTGCGTCGTGATCGACAACTCGTCGCTCTACCGCATGGAGCCCGACGTGCCGCTGATCGTGCCGGAAGTGAACCCCGATGCCATCGATGGCTACAAGGCTCGCAACATCATCGCCAACCCCAATTGCTCGACCGCACAATTGGTCGTGGCGCTCAAGCCGCTGCATGACGCAGCGACGATCAAGCGCGTCGTCGTCGCGACCTATCAGTCGGTGTCGGGCGCGGGCAAGGAAGGCATGGACGAGCTGTTCGAGCAGTCGCGCAACATCTTCGTCGGTGACAGCGCCGAGGCGAAGAAGTTCACCAAGCAGATCGCCTTCAACGTCATCCCGCATATCGACGTGTTCCTCGACGATGGATCGACCAAGGAAGAGTGGAAGATGGTGGTCGAAACCAAGAAGATCCTCGACCCCAAGATCAAGCTGGTGGCGACCTGCGTGCGCGTGCCGGTGTTCGTTGGTCATTCCGAGGCGGTGAACATCGAGTTCGAAAACGAGCTGAGCGCCGAAGATGCGCAGAAGATCCTGCGGGAGGCCCCCGGCATCATGCTGGTCGACAAGCGCGAGGACGGCGGATACGTCACCCCGGTCGAATGCGTCGGCGATGGCGCGACCTATATCAGCCGCGTGCGCGACGACAGCACCGTCGAGAACGGCATCTCCTTGTGGTGCGTCTCGGACAATCTGCGCAAGGGCGCTGCGCTCAATGCGGTTCAGATCGCCGAACTGCTGGGCAGAAGGCATTTGAAAAAGGGCTGATCTTATGTCACGGTCAGTGTCATGACATTGACCGCCGACATATTCTGGTCCTTCCGCTCGCCGTACAGCTATCTGGCGATGCGGCGCTATCGCGCGATGGCCGAGCGCTATGACCTGACGCTCAACCTGCGTCCGGTCTATCCGCTCGCCATCCGCCAGCCGGATTTCTTCGAGAAGAGCCCGCCCGGCTGGCTGCGCTACACCTTCACCGATGTGTTCCGGCTCGCCCAGTATCTGGACATCCCGTTCGGGCCGCCGCGCCCCGATCCGATCGTGCAGGATATCGCCACCCGCACCATCGCGGCCGAGCAGCCCTATATCTATCGCATCACTCGCATGGGGCAGGCGGCTGCCCGGCAGGGCAAGAGCCTGGCGTTCTGCGATGAGGTTTCGCGGCTGATCTGGGGCGGCGCGACCGACTGGCATGAGGGCGATCATCTGGCGGGCGCGGCCGAGCGGGCCGGGCTGGACCTGGCCGAGCTGGATGCCATCGCTGTGGCCGACGCCGAAGCGCTGGATGCCGAGCTCGCCGCCAACCAGGAGGCGCTGGAAATGGCGGGGCATTGGGGCGTGCCGACTCTGGTGTTCGATGGCGAACCGTTTTTCGGCCAGGACCGCATCGATCTTGTCCTCTGGCGCATGCAGCAGGCAGGCCTTAAAGAGCGGGGATGACCGCACCAGCCCCCAGCATCGCCACCACCCGCATTCGCTCGGTCGACGGCACCGAGCTTGCCGTGCACGAAACCGGTGAGGGCAGGGCGTTGCTGCTGCTGCACGGGCTGTTTTCGAGCGCCGAGACCAACTGGATCAAGTTCGGCCACGCCGCCAAGCTGGCCCAGGCGGGTTTTCGCGTGATCATGCCCGATCTTCGCGCGCACGGCCAAAGCGGTGCGCCACACGATCCCGCCGCCTATCCGCACGGGGTGCTGGTCGATGACGCCCTGTCGCTGATCGAGACATTGGGGCTCGACGATTTCGATCTGGGCGGCTTTTCGCTGGGCGCGCGCACAACCGCCAAGCTGCTGGGAGCGGGCGTGACACCGCGCAAGGCCATTCTCGCCGGCATGGGCTGGGAAGGGCTGACCGGATGGGGTCGGCGGCGCGATTTCTTCGTCACCGCGATCGATCGACGCGATGAGGTCAAGCGCGGCGACCCGCATTTCATGGCCGTGGCCTTCATGAAGACTCAAGGCATCGATCCGGTGGCGGCGCGGCTGCTGCTCGACAGCTTCGGCGATGTCGATACCGAGGCGCTGGTGGCGCGCGACGTGCCGGTGCTGGTCGTGTGCGGCGCCGATGATCAGGATAACGGCAGCGCGCCTGAGCTGGCGCGGCGTCTGGCCAATGCCACCTATGCCGAGATCAAAGGGACGCACATGTCAAGCGTGCTCGAACCCGCGCTGGCCGATGAGATGGTTTCATTTCTCACCACTTGACGCTGCCTCATAGCGGCTCCATCGTTTGCGCCTGAATTGTCGATCAACAGACAAGCCGAGTGCAAAGGGGTTGCCCGAAATGAAATGCCTGAAATCCATCGCGTCCGTGGTCGCGCTGTCGGTTGCGACCATCTCCCTGCCTGCCTTTGCCGAAGAGGCCGCGCAAGCCACTGCTGCCAAGCCCAGCGCCGCAGATGCGGAGGCCTTTGTCACCGCGGCGGAAAAGGAGATGTTCGACTACACCATCTCTGCAAGCCGGGTGTTCTGGGTCAACTCGACCTATCTGACCGACGATACCAATGCTCTGGCGGCCGAAGTCGGCGCCAAGGGCACGGAAATGCAGGTGCGTTTCGCGCTCGAGGCGGCGAAGTTCAACGACGTCGATGGCCTGAGCGCGGAAACGCGGCGCAAGCTCGACAAGATGCGTGGCGGCATCGTGCTGCCCGCGCCGACCACCGAAGGCGCGGCTGCCGAACTCAACACCATCGCAACCGACCTGCAGTCGATCTATGGCAAGGGCAAAGGGACGATCGACGGCAAGCCGGTCAATGGTTCGGATATCGAGGCGGCGATGGGCGAGAACCGCGACCCCGATGATCTCAAGGAGATGTGGGCGAGCTGGCACGACAATGTCGGCGCGCCGATGAAGGACGACTATGCCCGCATGGTCGAAATTGCCAACCAGGGCGCGCGCGAGCTCGGGTTCAAGAACGTCGGTGCGATGTGGCGCGGGCAGTACGACATGAGCGCGGACGAGTTCGCCGCTCTGACCGAAAAGCTCTGGCAGCAGGTCAAGCCGCTGTATGACGACCTGCATTGCTACACCCGCACCAAGCTCAACGAGAAATACGGCGATGCGGTGCAGGCCAAGACCGGTCCGATCCGCGCCGATCTGCTCGGCAACATGTGGGCGCAGGAGTGGGGCAACATCTATGACGTCGTCGCCCCGGCGGGTGCGGGCGATATCGGCTATGATGTCACCGAGCTGCTCAAGGCCAAGGACTATGACCCGATCAAGATGGTGAAGGGCGGCGAAGCGTTCTTCTCATCGCTGGGCTTTGCGCCTCTGCCCGAGACGTTCTGGCAGCGTTCGCAGTTCGTCAAGCCTGCCGACCGCGAAGTGATCTGCCATGCCTCGGCCTGGGATGTCGACAACAAGGACGATGTCCGCATCAAGATGTGCATCAAGGTGAACGCGGATGATTTCACCACGATCCACCACGAGCTGGGGCACAATTACTATCAGCGTGCGTACAACAAGCAGGATACGCTGCACCTCGACGGCGCCAACGACGGCTTCCACGAGGCCATCGGCGACATGATCGCGCTGTCGATCACGCCCGATTATCTGGTGGAGATCGGCCTTCTGGACCAGGCGAAGGTGCCCGGGCCCGACAAGGATCTCGGGCTGCTGCTGCGCCAGGGCATGGACAAGTTGGCGTTCCTGCCGTTCGGCCTGCTGGTCGACCGCTGGCGCTGGGGCGTATTCGACGGCAGCATCAAGCCTGCCGGCTACAACGACGCATGGACCGCACTCAGGCTGCAATACCAGGGCATCACCCCGCCGGTCGAGCGGCCCGCCGATGCGTTCGATCCGGGGGCGAAATATCATATTCCGGGCAACACGCCCTACACCCGCTATTTCCTCGCGCGGATCCTGCAGTTCCAGTTCTACAAGGCTGCGTGCGACATTGCCGGGTGGAAGGGGCCGCTGCACCGCTGCACCTTCTATGGCAACAAGGAGGTCGGCAACCGGCTGAGCGCGATGCTCGAGATGGGGGCATCCAAGCCCTGGCCCGATGCGCTTGAGGCGTTCACCGGATCGCGCGACATGGATGGCACCGCGATGGTCGAATACTTCGCACCGCTGCAGACCTGGCTCAAGGAACAGAATAAAGGCAGGCAGTGCGGTTGGTGAACCGCGCTGCCTGCCCTTGAGGTTGTTCGCTTAGAACCGGTTATCGGTTCTCGTTATCGATGGGACCTGCTCTCCTGAAGCGGGGGGCGCCTCTTGCCGGAAAACAGGCCCCGAGGCGCCGCGTATGAGGGAATCGCACGCGGCACCTATCTGTTAAGCGTAATCAACGCCGGCTGATTACCGCTTGGTGTTTGGTTTCGCTGCCGCACCCGTGGTCGAAGGGACCACGTTGGGATCGACATAGTCGCTGTTTTCATCCAGCTGGGGCGCGGTATCGGCCGTGTTGCGACGGCTGATGGCAATGGCGGCTGCGATGAGAGCGATGCCGCCCGCGGCCAGACCGATTGCGATCGCGGGATGAGCGCGCGCCTGATCAGCCGCATATTTGCTGTTCTGGCTCACCTTTTCCGACAGCTCGCGCGCAGCGATGCTCAGCCGCTCGGATGCGTCCTGCGCCAGCTCGCCGGCCTTGTCGCGCAGCGGACCGATTTCATTGGTCAGCGCCTTGGCGTTGTCGGAAAGGATGGTCGCTGCTGCATTGGCATTGCGCCGCGTCAGGTCAGAGGCGATCTTGGCGTTTTCGGCGATCACGTCGCCGGCCAGCTTGGCGGTTTCGGTTGCCTTCACGCGCAATTCTTCGCGGTGATCATTGACCGATGCGAAGGCGCTCTGCGCTTCCGTGCGCGCACGCTCGGCCAGATTGAGCGCGTCTTCCTTGATGCGCGCTGCAGCAGTTTTGATGGCATCGCTCATAATAATCTCCTTGGGTTTCACCGGACGGCATTACCATTCCGTTGATGGAGGCATTACGCGGACACACGCCGATTGTTCCCTGATGATCGGCGCGAACCGCAAGTTTTCGATCCTGTTGTGCAAAAAGGCCGCCGGATTGCTCCGACGGCCTTTTGATTGCAATGCTTTGGCAGATATTTGGATCAGGCAGCCGGCTCAAGCACCGGCGGGGCTTTTTTTGGCCCTTCCCCCGGTCCGTCGCGGTTGCTGTCGGCTTCGTCCTGCATCTTCTGATAGGGCGAGGCGTAACGCTCGCGCAGATGTTTCCACTCCATGATCATCGTGCCACCTGTGGCATTGTGCTGTTTCTCCCAGGCCGCCAGCATGTCGAGACACGCGTGGTCGATATGGTCCAGACGTTCGACATGCACATGCACCGCGCGACCGGACTTGACCGTCTCGAGCACGCTGGCAAGCCGCGGGATCGAGAAGAAGGTCGCCGAGCCGTGCAGGAACACGTCGGTGCGGTTGGCCATTTCGTCGTCTTCCAGGTCCACGCGAACATGGGTGAAGGTATAGACGACCTTCGCGGTTGCCAGCACGAAGCCGATGATGACGCCGGTGAGCAGATCGAACACCACGATGCCACCCAGGGTCGCGAAGTAGATCACCAGTTCGACCTTGCCATAGGTCGCGATCTTCTTGATCTGGGCGATGTTGACCAGCTTGTAGCCGGTATACACCAGGATCGCGGCCAGCGCGGCGGTGGGGATGTAGGCCAGCAGCCAGGGAAGCGCGGCAACAGTTCCGAGAATCCACACACCGTGCATGATCGCTGACAGACGGGTCTTGCCTCCGGCCTGCACATTGGCAGACGAGCGCACGATAACCCCGGTCATCGGCAAGGCACCCACGGCACCGCACAGCATGTTACCGATGCCCTGCGCACGCAGTTCCTTGTCGTACTTGGTGCGCGGACCGGTGTGCATCTGATCGACAGCGGTGGCGCACAGCAGGGTTTCGGCACTCGCCACGAACGCGAACACGATACCGAGCAGGATGATGTCAAACCCCAGGCCGCGCTGCAGCGCTTCCATCGTCGGGATGTTGAGCGAGGCGACAATGCTGTCGGGGACCACAACGCGGTTGATGTCGAACCCGGCCAGCAGCGCCACCATCGTACCCACGATCACCGCGATCAGCGGCGCGGGGACCACGGCAAGCGCCTTGGGCTTGAACTGGTTCCACAAGACGATCGCAGCGATGGTCGCAACACCCACCATGGCGGCGAGGTGATGGCTGTCCATCGCCATCGGGAAGATGGCCTTGTAGATCGCCTCGGGGATCGAGATCAGGTTCTCGAGTCCGCTGCCGCGCGGGCTGTCATCGATCATCACATGGAACTGCGACCCCAGGATCAGCACGCCGATCCCGGCGAGCATCCCGTGGATGACCGAAGGCGAAATGGCGCGGAACCATTGGCCGAGCCGGGCAATCCCCGCAATCAGCTGCCAGGCGCCCGCCATCAGGCCGACCACGCCCATCATGATGAGGCCGTGGTCCTGCACCAGCTGGTAGCACAACACCGCAAGGCCGGCGGCCGGGCCGCTGACCTGCAGTGGAGATCCTGCCAGCGACCCGACGACGAGCCCGCCGATGATGCCCGTGATCAGGCCCAGGGCCGGCGGCGCGCCCGATGCGATGGCAACGCCAAGGCACAGCGGCAAAGCCACCAGAAAAACGACGACAGAGGCGAGCAGGTCTTGCGGCCAGCTCTTCTTCATCGTCTCGAATTCACCCAAAGGGGCTGTAGTCGCAGTCATCATGATGCTCCTGGGGACAGGGAGATATTGCTATCGAAAATCACGCCATACATTCGTGCTTGGCCAAGGCGATCGCCGCCATTTCGCTTGCGTAATGTTCATGCACAGGCACGAATTTGTCCTCAGCGGCGTCATAGGCTGCCACATCGCCGGTGCGGATATCGTAGACCCAGCCATGCAGCTGCAGTTCGCCCGCAGCCATGCGCGCAGCAACCGAGGGATGCGTCTTGAGGTGATTGAGCTGCAGGATGACATTCTGCTGCAGCAGCAGGTTCATCTTGCCCGCTTCGTCAAGATCGGCACCGAGATGGTTGACGACTTCGACAGCTGCGCGGGTGTAGCCCAGCCATTCGCGGACGTGGGGAAGACCAGCGAGCCCGTCCAGATTCATCGCACCTTTCATCGCGCCACATTCGGTGTGTCCGCAAATCACGATGTGGGGGACTTTGAGCGCGGCAACAGCGAACTCGATCGACGCGGTCATGCCGCCGGTCTGCTGCGTGTGCGGGGGAACGATGTTGCCGGCGTTGCGGCAGATGAATAGCTCGCCCGGCTCGGTCTGGGTGATCATCGCGGTTTCGATCCGCGAATCAGAGCAGGTAATGAAGAGGGCTTCGGGCGACTGGCCCTTGGCGAGGCTTTCAAACAGCTCCTGCTTTTCGGGGAAGACTTCGGTCTGGAAGCGGACAACGCCTGCGGCGAAATGGGGCATGGGGAGGCTCCTTGGGTTCGGTATCAATGGGGATTGATGATCATGACCAGAGCTCACGCACTTCGCGCAAGTCTCCGGCCATGGAGGCGGGGGCCCTGGCTTCGACAAAAGCCAGGCCGTCGGTAATCCAGCGCGCGATCTGCGGCTGTGCCAGGCTGTAGAGGTGCTGGCGGCCATTGCGTCGTTCCGCCACCATCCGCGCGGCCCTCAGCAAGCTGAGGTGCTGCGACAACCGGGTTGGCGGGAGGTCCAGCCGCTGGGCCAGGGTATTCACATCGCACTCGCCAGTGCGCAGTTCCTCGATCAGACGAATCCGGTCGGGATGCGCGATCAGCTTGAAGACTTCAGCAAGCTCTCGGGCGACAGGTGCGCGATGCGGCATAGGCGGCGGTTCCACGTCGGCATGGGGAAGAAATCCCCAGACAGAAAGGCGCGTTACCGCAGGGCAAATGCCTGCGTCAATACATACCTGCAAAGATATGCAGATGTTACGGTAACGTGCCTTAGCGGAAAGGCGGCTCGTTGAACGCGCGCAGCTTGCGGCTGTGAAGCGAACCGCTTTCCTCGCGCAGCATTTCGCAGGTCCGGATGCCGATCTGCATGTGCGCGGCAATCGCCTCCTCATAGAAGCGGTTGGCCTGGCCTGGCAGCTTCAGTTCGCCGTGCAGCGGCTTGTCCGACACGCATAGCAACGTCCCGTAAGGCACGCGGAAGCGATAGCCCTGCGCCGCAATCGTCGCGCTCTCCATGTCGATGGCGACAGCGCGCGACTGGGAGAAGCGCAGCGCGCTGGCGGAATACCGCAATTCCCAGTTGCGATCATCGGTCGTCACGACCGTTCCGGTGCGCATCCGCCGCTTGAGGTCGGCGCCGCTGGTGCCGGATATTTCCTCCGCCGCGCCCGCCAGCGCCTGCTGGATCTCGGCGATCGGCGGAATGGGGATCTCGGGAGGCAGCACGTCGTCCATGATGTGGTCATCGCGCAGATAGGCATGCGCCAGCACATAATCGCCGATCCGCTGGGTGGGCCTGAGGCCGCCGCAATGACCGATCATCAGCCATACTTCGGGGCGCAGCACCGCAAGGTGGTCGGTGATCGTCTTGGCATTGGAGGGGCCGACGCCGATGTTGACCAGGGTAATGCCGCCGAAATCCGGGGCGATCAGGTGATAGGCGGGCATCTGATGCCGCCGCCAGGCGCTATCGGCCACCAATTGACTGGGGTCCGATCCGGGGACGTCGGTGTACAGGCCGCCGGCTCCGGACAGCGCAGTGTAATAGCCCTTGCCGATCTGGCTGCACGCCCATCCCACGAATTCATCGACATAGCGGTGATAGTTGGTGAACAGGATGAAGCGCTGGACATGTTCCGGCGGCGTCCCGGTATAGTGCCGCAGCCGTGCGAGCGAGAAATCGGTACGCAGGCCATCGAACAGCGACAGCGGCCGGTCCATGCCCTGACCGAGCGACAGGAAACCATCGGCGATCTCGTCACCAATATCGGCCAGCTCGGTGGTGGGGAAGTATCGCGCCAGTTCCAGCGGCGTAATGCCGCCCAGATCCATCCCGGCGATACCGTCGAGGACATATGGGAACGGAATTTCCTGCGTGCTGGGCTCAACGCTCATGCTGACGTCGTAGTTCTCGCGCAACAGGACGAGCTGTTCGGTGAGGTAATCGGCAAACAGCTTTGGCCGCGTCACCGTGGTGGTATACAGCCCCTGCGCGTTCAGGCGTCCGAATGACAGCCCGGTAGACGACAGGCGATCGCTCCCGTCATACTCGACCCGCAGCAGGGGATAGCTGAAACCGCCGCGGCTGCGCATGTCGGCATCGGGCAGGGTGCCATGCTCGACATAAGCGCGAATCGCGGACTGGAGATTGGCAACCGACTGCTCATAATGGTCGGCCAGGGCGGCGATGATCTGGTCTACACTTTTCATGTTCGACGCTTAACGAGTTTGGGCGACACTGTCATTACCGGATGATGACTGCCACGGGTCGGTTTTTCAGGAGGTTGCAAGCATCGGTGCGCACCGCCTATGATACGGCAGGGCGACACCCAGGGGGCAGGAGATGGACATGCACAGGCACAGCGTATTGCGAGCATGGAGCATCGGTATCGCCGCGTGCCTGCTGGGTGCTGCGGCGCATGTGCCGGCGATGGCCCAGCAGCCGGGCAATGCCGACGACCTGACAGAGGTTGACGCCTTCACGCCCACCTCGGTTCGCGAAATCCTGTCGTCCTTCGGCACGGCGGTCACCATCGCCGACCGCCAGACCCCCGAGGGGCGGACGTTTGTCGAAGCGAGTTTCGGTCAGCTCAAGATCAACATGTTCTTCACCGCCTGCCCCCCGGAGCAGCCCAGCCAGTGCCAGGGGCTCTACCTGCTCGCCTTCTGGCCCAAGCCCGCCGAAAGGAACCTGATCAATCTCACCCAGGCTGCGGGGGATTTCAACCGGTTGTACGAGTTCAGCAAGGCAGGCGTATCCGTGGCGGGAGAGCCGTTCGTCGCACGCTATCTGATCAGCGATTTCGGCGTCAAGCGCGGCACGCTTCGCCGCGAGGTGACGAACTTCGTCGTGCTCGCCCAGCGCTTCAACGCGGAGGTCGTCTCGCCGCCGACGCGTTAATGAAACTAGCAGGGTTGTTCCGTGCCAGGGGTGCCCGTTCCGAAACCGTTCCTGCACATCTTCTGTCCACCCTGCGATGAGCCGCCGCCCGAAAACGATCCGACAACTGCCGCCGCGGTAGCATCTCGCATGGCCTGGCCTTGTTCTGCAGTCCGTAGACCACGGCAGCCCATGACGGCATCCCAGAACTGGATGCATTCTAGTTTGCTGCCCGCCATTTTTGCCAGCACCCAGCCTTCGCTTCCGCCATTATAGGTGTAGTCGCCGCGCATCACATAGCTGCCCGACTTGATCGTGCCTTCGACGATCTTGACGTTTCGGATTGAGCCCGGATTGTATTGATTGAACGCCCAGCCTTGCGAGTCAGTACGCACGAACTCGTCGAGCTTTTTCGTCAGCGTTGGCCCTGCGTTTGGCAGCGCTGCATAACGGGCAGCCGCCGCTTCTCGTTCGGCCTTGGCCTGCTGCGCAGCAATAGCCTGCAGCCGATCACGCTCGACATAATCTACGACTTCGACGGAACTGGCATCGACCCTGGTTTCCCAGCGGTTGCGATCTTGCGGATTGCTTTTGGAGACAGCCACGAACGACTGGCTGTCACACGTGGCTTGGATCAGTTCGTTATTCGGTGTGAACAGCTGGCAATTGGTACCTGTACGGGTGCCTGACATCGTCCCAGTCTGGGTCGCGCCATTTGCGCTCCTTCCCGAATAGCGACCGGTGACAAGATTGCCGTCGAATTCGAGTTCATATCTGGCGGCCAGTGAGAATGGCTTGCCGTCAAGCTTGAGCGCGCTGCCTATCAGATCGCCAAGGATGTTACGCGAGTTCTGGCGTTGGGGCGGATAGTTTACTCCGTTGGCCGTGCCTTCGTAGACGATTTTCCCTCTGAAAGTGGCTGGGATTTCCTTGCCCATGACAGGAGCGGCTGCCACCCACTGGCCATTAGTATCTTTGCACATTTTTGTAGGCTTGGGCTTTCCTCCCTCGTTGAGGGGGACTGTGCGACATTCCGGACTTTGCGCCACGGCTTCGTCTGAATTAGCCGCCCCAACACAAGTAAACACCAAAAACCCAACTAACAGACAGGTCTTCATCACTTGCGCTCCGTCAGTGATTCTTGATGAAAGTTATCATTGACAGGAAGTGGATGTAAATGAGGCCCTTTTGAATTTACAAATGCGACGCGATGCGGACACCGATGCGGCATTGACTGGCTTCCGCCGCATCCGGCTGGATGGCCTTGAAAGCTGAGTGAAACATATCACAAAAAAGCCAGGCTCCATCACTGGAACCTGGCTTTTTGTGTGGCTTTCAAAGCTCTCAGGCTTCGGGCTGTTCGCCCTCGGCTTCGGCTTCTTCGGGCTCGTCCTGCGGGATCAGGCCCGGTTCGGCGTTGGGGTCGAACTTTTCGACGAAGCCAGCAGGCTGCTGGTCTTCTTCGAACATCTGACGCATCACGTCGACACCGGCCTTCTGCAGTTCGGCTTCATCATCGCTGCGAGCAACGTTGACGGTGACGTTGACCGAGACTTCCGGGTGAAGCGCGATCTTGACCGGGAATACGCCCAGCGTCTTGATCGGACGTTCCAGAATGATCATCGCCTTGGTGACCGCGGTCGCGCCAGCTTCGTTGAGTGCATCGGCGATGTCGCGAACCGAGACCGAGCCGTAAAGCTGGCCGCTGTTCGACGAAGCGCGGATGAGCACGACCTGCATGCCATCGACCGATTCGGCGCGCTTGGCAGCTTCGTCGCGCTTGGCAACGTTTTCGGATTCAATGCGCTCGCGATTGGCTTCGAAGACCTTGCGGTTGGCTTCGTTGGCGCGCAGGGCCTTCTTGTTGGGCAACAGGAAGTTGCGGGCATAGCCGTCCTTCACGGAGACGACGTCACCGATCGAACCAAGCTTCTCGATCCGTTCGAGCAAAATGATCTGCATGTCTCTTGCTCCTTACT
>NZ_JAUCZC010000045.1 GCF_030373265.1 Blastomonas sp. | reverse complement strand
GGCCGCCCGAGAACATCGAGGAAATGGCCAAGAAGCTCGAGCAGGAACTGCTGGGCTGATAGGATAGCCCTGCCGCGTTTGTTTTCGGTCCCCCGCGAAGGCGGGGGCCCATCTCCTGGCAGATGGGCTTTCAGATCGACCGGACAAACAACGCGATAGGGAAGGAGATGGACCCCTGCCTTCGCAGGGGACCGGCTTCGTTAAGAGTTCGGCATCGGCGGTGGCCGTTAACACCGCCAGGACCGGGGTACCTCAGACGGCCCCCTTACGAACGGAGTACTGAAAAATGCGTCACGGAATTGGCAAGCGCAAGCTGCAGCGGACCAGCTCGCACCGTATCGCGATGCTGCGCAACATGGCAGCCTCGCTGATCAAGCACGAGCAGATCACCACCACGCTTCCCAAGGCACGCGAACTGCGTCCTTACGTCGAAAAGCTGATCACGCTGGCCAAGCGCGGCGGTCTTTCGAACCGTCGTCTGGCGATGGCGCGCCTGATGGACGAAACCCAGCTCGCCAAATTGTTCGACACGCTCGCACCGCGTTATGCCGATCGTGAAGGCGGCTACACCCGCGTTCTCAAGGCCGGTTTCCGCGCTTCGGACGCCGCCCCGATGGGCATCATCGAACTCGTCGACCGCGACGTCAGCGCCAAGGGCCAGGATTCGGGCCCGGTGATGAGCGACGAAGACGAGTACGAAGGCGCGTAACAGTATCACACGATACCGGATTGCCAGACAGGCCGCGAATGTGCACATTCGCGGCCTGTTTTCGTTTGTCCAATCAACACATTAAAGGATCGCACATGCGCAACCGCGCCATTCTTGCCGCTTTGCTGGGAACCGTCGCCATGACCCTGTCCGTACCCTTGGTCGCTCAGAACGCCCCGTTGTCCTATCCCCAGACCGAGACGGTCGACACCGTCGACGAACAGTTCGGCGTCAAGGTCGAAGATCCCTATCGCTGGCTGGAAAACGATGTCCGGGTCGATCCCAAGGTCGCTGCCTGGGTCGAGGCGCAGAACAAGGTAACCGACGGCTATCTGGGAACGCTGCCGGGCCGCGAGCAGCTCGCCGAGCGGATGCGCGCGCTGTATGACTATGCGCGCACCGGGGTGCCTGAGGTGGCGGGCGGGCGCTATTTCTTCACCCGCAACTCCGGCTTGCAGAACCAGGCGGTGCTGTATGTCAAGGACAGCGCCGATGCGCCAGAGCGGGTGCTGATCGATCCCAACGCCTGGGCCAAGGATGGCGCGACCGCGCTCGATTCCTGGGTGCCCAGCGAGGACGGCAGCAAGCTGATCTATTCGATCCAGGACGGCGGCAGCGACTGGCGCATTGTCCGCGTGCTCGATGTCGCCACCGGCAAGCCGCTCGAGGACGAGATCAAATGGGTCAAGTTCTCCGCGCTCGAATGGGACAAGGCGGGCCAGGGCTTCTATTATTCGCGCTTCCCCGAGCCCGACAAGGAGGGCGAGTTCCAGTCGCTCAACACCGATCAGGAAATCCGCTATCACACGCTGGGCACGCCGCAGAGCGCCGACCCGCTGATCTATGCGACCCCCAAGGAGCCACAGCTCAATCATGTCGCGCAGGTTGCCGATGATGGCAGCTTCCTGCTGGTCACCTCGTCCTCGGGCACCGACGAGCGTTTCCGGCTGACGATGATCGGTCTGGGCGAGGCCAAGGTGCAGCGCGTGATCGTCCCCGAGCTGCTCAACGACTGGCAGATGATCGGCCTGGCGCAAGGCCGCATCTACTTCGTCACCAACAAGGATGCGCCCCGGCTGCGCGTGGTCTCGATGGCGATCGACGGCGACGAGGGTGCGCTGGAGACGGTCGTTGCCGAGGGGGAATCGGTCATTTCGGGCGCCTCGCTGGTCGGCGGCCGGCTGGTGGTCAATTACCTGCAGGACGCGCGCAATGTTGTGAAATTGTTCGATCTGGCGGGGCAGCTACAGGGCGACCTCCCGCTGCCGGGGATCGGTTCGGTCGGCGGCTTCGATGGCGATCTGGACTCGAAGGAAACCTTCTTCTCGTATTCGAGCTTCAACCGCCTTACGACGATCTATCGCTATGACCTGACCTCGGGCCAGGTATCGCCCTGGGCCGAGCCGAAGCTGGCATTCAACCCCGAGGATTACGCGGTCGAGCAGCGTTTCTATGCCAGCAAGGATGGCACCAAGGTGCCGATGTTCATCGTCCGCAAGAAGAGCGTCACGGGCCCCGCGCCGACCTTGCTCTATGGCTATGGCGGCTTCAACATCTCGCTCACCCCCGGCTTCTCGCCGACGCGGCTGGCGTGGCTGGAGCAGGGCGGGGTCTACGCGCAGGCCAGCCTGCGCGGTGGCGGCGAATATGGCAAGGCGTGGCACGATGCCGGGCGGCTCGCCAACAAGCAGAACGTGTTCGACGATTTCATTTCGGCGGGCGAGTATCTGATCAAGGAGGGCGTCACCGGTAAGGACCAGCTCGCGATCGAGGGCCGCTCGAATGGCGGCCTGCTGGTCGGCGCGGTGGTCAACCAGCGACCCGATCTGTTCAGCGCGGCGCATGCCGCGGTGGGCGTGATGGACATGCTGCGCTTCGACCGCTTCACCGCGGGGCGCTACTGGGTTGATGACTATGGCTATCCCAACAAGGAGGCCGACTTCAGAACGCTTATCCAGTATTCGCCCTATCATACTATTCGGAAAGCTGATTATCCTGCGGTGATGGTGTCGACCGCCGACACCGATGACCGCGTCGTCCCCGGCCACAGCTTCAAGTACACCGCGAAGTTGCAGGCGACCGAGGCCGGCGACAAGCCGCACCTGATCCGCATCGAGACGCGCGCGGGGCACGGATCGGGCAAGCCCACCGACAAGATCATCGAGGAATTCTCGGACATCTACGCGTTCCTCGCGCATTTCACCGGGCTGAAGATCGCGGGCGAGTAAGCCATTTTTCCCCTCCCGCTTGCGGGAGGGGCAGGTCCGGCTTGCCCGACCGGGGCGGGCCTGAGATTTACGACGGTACAGGCCCCACCCCGTCTTCGCCTGCGGCTCAGCCACCCCTCCCGCAGGCGGGAGGGGAGAGGAGCGTGCCTTGGCCTCTCCCTTGATGGGAGAGGCGCCCCCATTGGCCTCTCCCTTGATGGGAGAGGCGCCCCCATTGGCCTCTCCCTTGATGGGAGAGGCGGCGAGACTTGGCAGCTTGCTGCCTAGTCGCAGCGGTGAGGGTGATGGTGCGGCTGGGCGCTGACCGCGCGGCGACGCACCGATTGTACAATCCGGAGAGATCCACCCCCACCCAACCCTCCCCCATCGAGGGGGAGGGCTATAATCGCCCCACCGTTATCGTTCATATAAGTTGCCACAAACCTGAACAAATCCTGTCAGCGCAATTCAGGATAGCCACAGCGGCGAATCGCTATCTCCTCCAGGGTGACGCCGAAACGGTCGGCGAACGGAACCAGACGGAGGAGACCCAGGATGTTCGGTAAACTTTTGCTCGGCCTCGCCGCTTTCGGCTCTGCCGCCCTTTTCGCCAGCCCTGCCGACGCGCAGTGGCGCGGTGGCCCGGGGTTCGGGCGCGGCGGCCCTCAGCAGGCGGTGAACCAGTGCACCCGCGCGGTGCAGGCTGATCTGCGCCGCTATGGCCGCTTTGGCCAGGTGACCGATATCCGCCGGGTCAACGACACCCGCTTTGGATACCGGGTGCGCGGCCGGGTCGTGGTCGAGCAGCCGCGTGGCTATCGCGTCAGACTGAACCGCGGAAATTTCGATTGCATCGTGGATCGGGGCCGGGTGCGTGATGTGCGTCTCAGGGGACTCGGCAATTTCCGCTAAGACTCACGCGCGTAACGGGCTCCCTGGCGGTTCAGCGTGGCGACAGGCTGGACCGCCTAAACAAACAGTTAAACCGAGGTACAGCGCGCCGCGCCTTGGCCAAGTACGTGAAAGGCATAGGATATGTTGAAAGCACTGACAGGTCTGGGCGCCGTGGGCGCGATGATGGTCACAGGGTTTGCGCCTGCCATGGCCGCACCGGTGTCCGCCGTAGTGACGCCCTCGGGCGCCAGCCATTACAGCGCGCTCGCCGATCTCGCCTGGGATCAGGGCGACGAGCAGGCCGAGCAGTGGCGCGGCGGCTGGCGCAACCGCAGCTGGCGTGGCCGCAACCGTGGTGTCAGCGGCGGCGATATCCTCGCCGGCGCGCTGATCATCGGCGGGATCGCAGCGGTGGCCAGCGCGGCCACCAACTCCAGCCGCAACCGCAACGGTCCCAACGACCGCTACAGCTATAACGACGATGTCCGTTCCGCCTCAAATCAGTGCGGCGCGGCAGCAGCAGCACAGTCCGGCTTCGGATCGCGGATCGAGCGCATCGACAATGTCGTGCGCGAGGGCAATGGCTGGCGCGTCGAGGGCCTGGTCGGCTCGCGCAACCAGGGCGTCGACAGCTTCACCTGCGGCATCAGCTTTGGCCGGATCGACTATGTCCGCTTCAACCGCGCCAATGGCGCGTGGGGCGCTGGTCCGCTGGGTGTCGATGGCCAGGTCTATGGCGATGCCGGCGACCCGTCTTATGTGCCGCCCTATCAGGGTGACGACAGCTTTGTGTATGATCAGGACGGCAATCCCTTTCCGCCCGAATGATGTTCGCTTTACCGGAGGCGGGTGGCGTTAGCTGCCTGCGTCCGGGACCAACCCCTGCGGCGCGCTTTGCCCCTTCGCGCGTCGCAGGGGTAACTGTATGAGGGGAAGGCGCTAGCTTTCGGTATTGCCGCCGCGATATGCGGGCAGCGCGATATTGTAGCGGATTGCAAGACCGCGCAGCACGAACCCTGCCACCGCCGCGATGATCGCGGCCACCGGGCGGTCAACCTCGATCAGCCGCAACCCGACATAGAGCCCCGATGCCAGCGCCGCAGCGGTGACGTAGAGCTCGGGGCGCAGGATGATCGACGGCTCGCCCGCCAGAACGTCGCGGATGATGCCGCCGACGCACGCGGTGATCACCCCCATCATCACCGCCGGGAGCGGATCGATGCCGTATTGCAGCGCCTTGGCCGCGCCGAACACGCCATAGGCGCCGAGCCCGGCCGCATCGAACCAGTCGAGCATCTTGCCCTGCCACCAGCGTTGCGGGGTCAGCCACAGCAGCACCGACACCGCCAGCACCACCGCCAGCACCGACGAATTGACGATCCAGAACACCGGCGCGCCGATCAGCAGATCGCGCACCGTCCCGCCGCCGACCCCGGTGACGAGGGCAAAGAAAGTGAAGGTAACGAACGTCTGCCGCTTGGCCGCCGCCGCCAGCGCGCCCGAGGCAGCAAACACCGCGATCCCGAACATGTCGAGCGTGCCCAGAATGGTGCCAAAATCGAACGCGGGGAGGGGGGTGGTCATGGGGAAGGGCTTTAGGCGATCAGGGCGGGGATTTCACCTGCGATCTGCTCTCTCCCCTTCAGGGGAGAGCAGATGGGGGTGCGCCGCAAACTCACCCCTACCGCTTGCGGGAGGGGTGGACGAGGCGGAGCCGAGGCCGGGGTGGGCCTGTTATGCTGGAAGTTGCAGGCCCACCCCGGTCCGGCAAGCCGGACCTGCCCCTCCCGCATGCGGTAGGGGAGAGGTTCAGCGCATCTCCGCCTCTCCCTAGATGGGAGAGGCAGCGAAACTTGGCAGCTTGCTGCCTAGTTGCAGCGGTGAGGGTGAGGGTGCGGCTGGGCGCAGCGACGCAGCATTCATGCAATCCGGAGAGATCACCCCCACCCAACCCTCCCCCATCAAGGGGGAGGGCTTTAGGTGTTCTGCGGGTCAGATATGGATCGGCTTGCCCTGTACCGCCATCGCGGCTTCCTTGAGTGCTTCGCTGTGCGTCGGGTGGGCGTGGCAGGTGTAGGCGATGTCTTCGGAGGTGCCGCCGAACTCCATCGCCTGCGCGGCCTGCGCGATCATCGTGCCGCCGAGCGATGCGATGATCCAGACGCCCAGGATGCGATCGGTCTTGGCGTCGGCGATCACCTTGACCATGCCGTCGCCCTCGTGGTTGGTCTTCGCGCGCGAGTTGGCCATCATCGGGAACTTGCCGACCTTGATCTCGCCGCGCTCCTTGGCCTGTTCTTCGGTCAGGCCGACGCCGGCGATCTCGGGCATGGTGTAGACCACGCTCGGGATGATGTCGTGGTTCACGATGCCCGTGAGCCCTGCGATGTTCTCGGCCACCGCAATGCCTTCATCTTCGGCCTTGTGCGCGAGCATCGGGCCGGGAACGACATCGCCGATCGCCCAGATGCCGGGAACCGCGGTGCTGAAGTCATGCTCGATCTCGACCTGGCCGCGGCCGTTGACGCTGAGCCCCGCCTTGTCGAGCGCGAGCCCATCGGTGTTGGGACGCCGGCCGATCGACACCAGCACGACGTCGGCCTCGATGGTTTCGGTATCGCCGCCCGCTGAAGGCTCGACCGAGAGCATGGCCTTGCCGCCCTCGACGGTGGCGCCGGTCACCTTGGTCGACAGCTTGAACTCGATGCCCTGCTTCTTGAACAGCTTGAGCGATTCCTTGCGGATTTCTCCGTCCATGCCGGGCAGGATCATGTCGAGATATTCGACCACGGTGACCTTGGCGCCGAGGCGCTTCCACACCGAGCCCAATTCGAGCCCGATCACGCCGCCGCCGATGACGACCATATGGCCGGGGACCTTGGCCAGCTCGAGCGCGCCGGTCGAATCGACGATGATCTGTTGCTCATTGTCGACCGTGATGCCGGGCAGCGGGGTGACCGACGATCCGGTGGCGATGACGATGTTCTTGGCGCGATAGCTCTTGCCGCCGACATCGACGGTGTCGGTGCCGGTGAACGCGGCGCGGCCCTTGATCCATTCGACCTTGTTCTTCTTGAACAGGAACGCGATGCCGCCGGTCAGGCCCTTGACCGCATCGCGGCGCTGCGCGTGCATGGTTTCGAGATCGAGTGTGACCGATCCCTTGATGCCCAATTTGGCGAGCTTGCCGCTGGCGGCTTCCTCGAACAGTTCGGACGCGTGCAGCATCGCCTTGGAGGGGATGCAGCCGACGTTGAGGCAGGTGCCGCCCAAAGTCTCGCGGCTCTCGACGCACGCGGTCTTGAGGCCCAATTGCGCCGCACGGATCGCGGCGACATAGCCACCGGGACCGGAACCGATCACCAGAACGTCGAAATCATAGTCAGCCATTTTCAAACTCCATCGTGCGCCGGATGTAACCGGGCTACGTTTGCAATTCCATCCCCGTCATTCCCGCGAACGCGGGAATCCCGCTTCGCGATGCCGGAGAGGAAAAGCGGGACCCCCGCCTGCGCGGGGGTGACGAGGAATATGTCTCGCCGGTTCCGCGCCTGCGCGCCACTTACCTCACAAATCGATCAGCAAACGCGTGGGATCCTCGATCGCTTCCTTGATCCGCACTAGGAACGTCACCGCCTCGCGGCCGTCGATCAGACGGTGGTCATAGGACAGCGCCAGATACATCATCGGGCGGGCCTTGATTTCGCCATTGGGCATCACGACCGGGCGCTGGTCGATGCGGTGGAGGCCGAGGACCGCGCTCTGCGGGGGGTTGATGATCGGGGTCGACATCAGCGAACCGAACACGCCGCCGTTGGAGATGGTGAACGTGCCGCCCATCATCTCGTCCATCTTGAGCGTGCCGTCCTTGGCGCGCTTGCCGAAGTCGGCGATGGTCTTTTCAATGCCGGCGAACGACAGCGTCTCGGCGTTGCGGATCACGGGGACGACCAGGCCGTTGGGCGCGCTGACCGCGACCGAGATGTCGGCGTAGTTGTGATAGACGATTTCGTCGCCGTCGATCTGCGCGTTGACCGAAGGCACGTCCTTCAGTGCCAGGCACGCGGCCTTGGCGAAGAAGCCCATGAAGCCCAGCCGGATGCCGTGCTTCTTTTCGAACAGATCCTTGTACTTGGCGCGCGCCTCCATCACCGCGGTCATGTCGACGTCGTTGAACGTCGTCAGCATAGCGGCGGTGTCCTGCGCTTCCTTGAGGCGGCGCGCGATGGTCTGGCGGATGCGGGTCATGCGCACGCGCTCGGTCTCGCGGCCGGCGTCTCCGCTGGCGGCAGGCTTGGCTGCGGCGGGCGCAGGCGCGGGCGAGGCAGCCGGAGCGGGCGCAGCCTTGGCGGATTCGGCCGCGGCGAGCACGTCTTCCTTGGTCAGGCGGCCATCCTTACCGGTGCCCTTGATGCCGGTGGGGTCGAGGCCATGCTCGAGCACCAGACGGCGCACGGCGGGCGACAGGCTCACCGGCTCGCCCGAGGGGGCGGGCGACGGAGCAGGCGATGGCGCAGGTGAGGGCGCGGAGGCGGCGGGGGCAGGGTCGGCCTTGGCGGCAGCAGGCGCGGGCGCAGGCGCGGGGCTTGCGCCGCTGCCCGATGCCTCGATCGTCGCCAGCAGCGCGCCGACCTGAACGGTGTCGCCCGCGGCATACATCTGCTGGCCCATCACGCCGGCGGAGGGTGCGGGGACTTCGACCGCGACCTTGTCGGTTTCCAAGCTGGCAATCGGCTCATCGGCCGCGACCGTGTCGCCGGGCTGCTTGAGCCACTCGCCGATGGTGGCTTCACTGATCGATTCACCCAGAACCGGGACTTTGACTTCGATGCTCATGGTTCACAAACCTTCATCACTGTCCGCTTCAACACGCGGAAACAATTGTATATTCAGTTGGTCGGTCAGCTGCGCTGACGGCGGATTTCCTCGCGGACATCATGGCCCAGCGCATCCGCGATGAGCGCGCCCTGTTCGGCCTGATGGCGCTTGGCAAGACCGGTGGCGGGCGATGCCGCCGCGATCCGGCCCGCATAACGCGCGCGCTTGGGTCCGACACCTGCGTCCTCGAGGCATTCCTCGATAAACGGCTCGACGAAGAACCAGCTGCCGTTGTTGCGCGCTTCTTCCTGTGCCCAGACGACCTCTTCGAGATTGACCATGCGCTTGAGGCGGATGGTCAGCGGCTCGCCCGGGAAGGGATAGAGCTGCTCGAGCCGGATGATCGCGGTGTGCTTGTCGCCGGCGGCATCGCGCGCTTCCATCAGGTCGAACGCGACCTTGCCCGAGCACAGCACCAGCCGCTTGACGTCCTTGTCGTCGGGCTGCCTGGGATCGGACAGGATGCGCATGAAGTGGCTGTTGCCGCAGAAGTCCTGCGTCTTGGACACCGCCATCTTGTGCCGCAGCAGCGACTTGGGCGTCATGATCACCAGCGGCTTGCGGAACGGGCGGTGCATCTGGCGGCGCAACACATGGAAGTAGTTGGCCGGCGTGGTGATGTTGCACACCTGGATGTTGTCGCCCGCGCACAACTGCAGGAAGCGTTCGAGACGCGCCGAGCTGTGCTCGGGGCCCTGGCCTTCCATGCCGTGCGGCAGCAGCATCACCAGACCGTTGGCACGCAGCCACTTGGCCTCGCCGCTGGCGATGAACTGGTCGATCATGATCTGCGCACCGTTGGCGAAATCGCCGAACTGCGCTTCCCACAGCACCAGAGTCTTGGGATCGGCCATGGCATAGCCATATTCGAAGCCGAGCACGCCATATTCGGACAGCGGGCTGTCGAGCACCTCGAAGCGGCCATGCGGCACCTGTTCGAGCGGCAGATAGCGTCCGCCGGTGTTCTGGTCGATCCACACCGCATGGCGATGGCTGAACGTGCCGCGGCCCGAATCCTGGCCGGACAGGCGGACGGCATAGCCTTCCGACACCAGAGAGCCGAACGCCAGCGCTTCGCCGGTGGCCCAGTCGAAGCCTTCGCCCTTGTCGAACATCTCGCGCTTGGCATCGATCACCCGGCGCAGCGTCTTGTGGACCTCGTGGCCTTCGGGGACGCCGGTCAGCGTGCGGCCCAGGCTCTCGAGCAATTTCTTGTCGATGCCGGTTTCCACATTGCGCCGGGAATATTCGGGATCGGCAGGCGCGTGCAGCCCCGACCAGCGTCCGGCAAACCAGTCCGCCTGATTGGCCTTGTAGGTCTTGCCGGCCTCGAATTCGACCTCGAGATTGTCGGAGAAAGCCTTGGCGGTGCCGTCGATCCAGTCCTGCGACACCACGCCCTGCCCGATCAGGCGGTCGCCATAGATCTTGCTGACGCGGGGATGCTTGCGGATCTGCGCATACATCAGCGGCTGGGTGAAGCTTGGCTCGTCGCCCTCGTTATGGCCAAAGCGACGGTAGCACCACATGTCGATGACGACATCGCGGTGGAAGCGCTGGCGGAAGTCGATCGCCATCTTGCAGGCAAAGGTCACCGCTTCCGGATCGTCTCCATTGACGTGCAGGATCGGGGCCTGAACCCCCTTGGCGACGTCCGAGGGATAGGGCGAGGAGCGCGCGAACTGCGGGCTGGTGGTGAAGCCGATCTGGTTGTTGACGATGAAGTGGATGCAGCCGCCGGTGTTGTAGCCGCGAATCCCCGAAAAGCCGAGGCACTCCCACACGATGCCCTGGCCCGCAAAGGCCGCATCGCCGTGCAGCAGCACCGGCAGCACCTGGCTGTGATCGGTCAGGTCGTCGCGGTTGACCTGCTGCGCGCGCACCTTGCCGAGCACCACGGGATCGACCGCCTCGAGGTGCGAGGGGTTGGGGACCAGCGACATGTGCACGCTGATGCCGTCGAATTCGCGATCGGTGCTGGTCCCGAGGTGATATTTCACATCGCCCGAGCCGGCCACGTCATCGGGGTTGGACGAGCCGCCCGAAAACTCGTGGAAGATCACGCGATAGGGCTTGGCCATCACGTTGGCGAGCACGTTGAGGCGGCCGCGATGCGGCATGCCGTAGACGATTTCCTTGAGGCCGAGCTGGCCGCCGTACTTGATCACGGCTTCGAGCGCCGGGATCATCGATTCGCCGCCGTCGAGGCCGAAGCGCTTGGTGCCGACGTACTTCTTGCCGAGGAAGTTCTCGAAGGTCTCGGCCTCGATCACCTTGGAGAGGATCGCCTTCTTGCCGTTCTCGGTGAACTCGATGCCCTTGTCGACGCCTTCCATCCGGTCCTGGAAGAAGCGGCGCTCCTCGACGTCCGAGATGTGCATGTATTCGAGGCCGACCTTGCCGCAGTAATTGGCACGCAGCGTGTCGATCAGCTGGCGCACGGTGGCCTTGTCGAAGCCCATCGTGCCGCCCAGGAACACCTCTTCGTCCATCTCGGCGGCGGTGAAGCCGTGATATTCGGGGGTCAGGTCGGCAGGGATGTCCTGCTGCGACAGGCCCAGAGGATCGAGATCCGCCGCCAGATGCCCGCGCACCCGGTAGGTGCGGATCAGCATCATCGCGCGGATCGAGCGGTCCGCCGCGCGCGCGATCGCTGCTTCGTCCACCGGCTTGCCGCCGCCCTTGGCCGCATCGCGAATCGCGGCCTTGACCGCGACCTGCATCTGCATCGGGTCGAGCGCCGCGGTCAGGTCATCGCCATCGCCCAGCGGCCAGTTGTCACGCTGCCAGCTCGGGCCTGCCTGCGGGGCCTCAGCGGGATCGAAATCATGTGCGTCGTAGGTCATCTGCTTCTTCCAATTGCTCGCCGGTCCCCTGCGAAGGCAGGGGCCCATCTTGAGACCTCACCCAAATACCCACCGGCCGTTTTGCGGCGGCCCGGTCAGGAGATGGGCCCCTGCCTGCGCAGGGGACCGTCAAGAGCCTATTGTTCCAACTGCCACCACAAATCGCGCCAATCGGGATTCAACTCTTCAATCGCGCGGACTTTCCATGCCCGCTTCCATTTCTTCATCTGCACCTCGACCAGCCTAGCCTGGTGCAGGTCTTCAAACGCTTCGTACCAGACCAGCCTGGTGCATCTGTGCTTCTTCGTGAACCCCTCGATCTGGCCGCTGCGGTGTTCCTCCACCCTGCGCGCCAGATCGTTGGTCACACCGATATACACCGTGCCGTTCTTGCGGTTGGCCATGATGTACACATAGCCGTCCCGCATCATCCAAACCTTTGCCCTCTTACGGACCCCTGCGAAGGCAGGGGCCCATCTCCTAAGCTGGCCGTCCGATGCTCCGTCTGTTCCATCCCGAACCGTCCGGAGATGGGCCCCTGCCTGCGCCGGGGACCAGCTACCGGATGAGGGTAATCAACGTCAGACCGTCTCGAGCAGTTCCGCGAGCGTCGTGCCGAGCAGCGAGGGCGAGGGGGACACGCGGATGCCCGCTTCTTCCATCGCCGCGATCTTGTCGTCCGCGCCGCCTTCGGCGCCCGAAACGATCGCGCCGGCATGGCCCATGCGGCGGCCCGGAGGTGCGGTCTTTCCGGCGATGAAGCCGACCATCGGCTTCTTGCGGCCGCGCTTGGCTTCGTCCTTGATGAACTGCGCGGCTTCTTCTTCGGCGCTGCCGC
>NZ_JAUCZC010000044.1 GCF_030373265.1 Blastomonas sp. | reverse complement strand
CGCGCGCCGCGTGCATGCCGTGGATGTCCTCGGGGCTGGTCTCGATGCGCACCAGGATAACGGCTTCGCCCATCTCGTTGCGGCGCTCGGCGGTATCGGCATCGAACACGATCACGCCGCTCGCAGCACCCGGCGAGGCGGGAAGCCCCTTGGTGAGAACGTCGCGCACCGCATCGGGATCGAGCGAGGGGTGCAGCAGCTGGTCGAGCGCCATCGGATCGACGCGTCCGATCGCCTCTTCCTCGGTGATCAGGCCTTCGCTCGCCATGTCGACCGCGATGCGCAGCGCCGCCTTGGCGGTACGCTTGCCCGAGCGGGTCTGCAGCATCCAGAGTTTGCCGCGCTCTACGGTGAACTCGATGTCCTGCATGTCGCGGTAATGCTTTTCGAGGATGTCGAACACGCGTGCCAGCTCGGCATAGGTTTCGGGCATCGCCTCTTCCATGCTCAACGGCTTGGCACCGGCCTCGGCGCGCGCCGCGGTGGTGAGGTACTGCGGCGTGCGGATGCCGGCGACGACGTCCTCGCCCTGCGCGTTGATCAGGAACTCGCCGTAATAGAGGTTCTCGCCGGTCGAGGGGTTGCGGGTGAACGCCACGCCCGTCGCCGAGGTGTCGCCCATATTGCCGAACACCATCGCCTGAACGTTGACCGCGGTGCCCCATTCGGCGGGAATGTCGTTGAGGCGGCGATAGACCTTGGCGCGTTCCGACTGCCACGATCCGAACACCGCGGCGACCGCGCCCCACAATTGGTCGTTGACGTCCTGCGGGAACGGCTTGCCCCACTGGTCTTCGACCAGCGTCTTGTATTCGGCCACCAGCGCGCGCCAGTGCTTGGCTTCCATCTCGGTATCGCTGAAGAAGCCGTTGTCTTCCTTCATGATTTCGAGCGCTTCCTCGAACGCATCATGATCGAGGCCGAGCACCACGTCCGAATACATCTGGACGAAGCGGCGATAGCTGTCCCACGCAAAACGCTCGTCGCCCGAGACCTTGGCCAGCCCTTCGACGGTCTGGTCGTTGAGGCCCAGGTTGAGCACCGTATCCATCATGCCGGGCATCGAAACGCGCGCGCCCGAGCGCACCGAGACCAGCAGTGGATCGGCGATGTCGCCGAAGTTCTTGCCGGTGATCGCCTCGATATGCTTGAGGCCATCTGCGACCTCGGCCTTCAGGCTGTCGGGAAACACCTCGCCATCCTGATAATAGCGCGTGCACATCTCGGTGCTGATGGTGAAGCCCGGCGGCACCGGCAGACCGATCGAGGCCATGCCATCAAGATTGGCACCCTTGCCGCCGAGCAGGAACTTGTCGCCTGCTCCGCCGTCATTGGCATCGCCACCGAACCGGTACACATATTTGGTCATCAGTCTCAGCCTGTCTTAAGGAATGGAATGATCGGTCGAGGCTATCCCTCGATCTTCGAAAAATCGGCAACCCGGTGAACCGCGCTGCGGAACCGCGCGAGCAGCCCCAGCCGCGCGGCGCGCTTGGCCGGGTCGGCATCGTTGACGGTCACGTCATCAAAAAACGCATCGATCGGCGCGCGCAGAACGGCGAGCGCGGCCATCGCGCCCTCAAAGTCTTCCGCTTCGATCGCGGCGATGGCGCGGGGCTCGGCGTCGTCGAGCGCGGCGATAAGCGCGGCTTCGGCGGGTTCGTGTTCAAAAGCCCTCTCTCCTTCAGGGGAGAGGGTTGGGAGAGGGGAATGCTCGGAGGTGGGCGACTGCCCCTCTCCTTCCGCCGCTTCGCGGCTCCCTCCTCTCCCCTCAAGGGGAGAGGGCATTTCCTTCTTCAGGATATTCGCCGCACGCTTGTACCCGGCGAGCAGATTGCCCCCCTCGTCCGTCTCGACAAATGCCTGCAGCGCATGGACACGCGCGAGCAGGCGGACGAGATCATCCTCACCGCCGAGCGCGAAGACTGCGTCGATCAGGTCGTGACGGACACCGGCCTCGCGCTGCTGGACCTTGAGACGGTCGATGAAAAAGGCAACCAAAGTCACAGCAACATTCTGATCGTACGTCATCGCAAGCGGACGACCAGCAAATTGAGATGCTGCTGCCTCGAACTCTCGGGCCAGAGTTGCGACAGCAGGTATCTTCATCGCCGGTGCAACCGCGGCAGCGATCATCGAATGAACCGAGCAGCGCAACTGATTTGAGAAGATCAGGTTGGACACAGCAATCGCTGAACGCCTCAAAGCAAACGGGTCTTTGGAACCTGTCGGCAACTCATTGATGCTGAAGAAGCAGGCAAGGCTGTCCAGCTTGTCCGCCAAACTCACCGCCACCGTCACCGGATCGGTGGGCACATCATCACCCTGGCCGACCGGCTTGTAATGGTCGCGGATGGCGGCGGCGACTTGGGGGTCGAGACCTTCCTTCGCCGCGTAATAACCGCCCATAAGTCCCTGAAGTTCGGGGAATTCGCCGACCATCTCGGTGACGAGGTCGGCCTTGCACAGGCGCGCGGCCTGTTCGGCGAGGGTGGCGAGATGAGCACGATCGAGCCCCTCCCCTTCAGGGGAGGGGTATGGGGTGGGGGCGTCACTGACGACGCGGGATTCATTCCCCACCCCAACCCCTCCCCTGAAGGGGAGGGGCTTTGCAGTTACAATTCCCTCTTCGCACAACCACCGCGCGAGCTTGGCGACGCGCTCGACCTTGTCGGCGACCGTCCCCAGCTTCTCGTGGAAGACGATACTCTTGAGCTTCTCGGCATGCTGCTCGAGCGTCTTTTTCTGGTCGAGCTCCCAGAAGAACCGCGCATCGGAGAGCCGCGCCGCGAGCACCTTCTCGTTGCCCGCGACGATCGCCTTGCCGCCATCGTGCGCGGAGATATTTGCGGTGCAGACGAACGCAGGTGCCAGAGCGCCCGCAGCATCGCGCACGACGAAATATTTCTGGTTGATCCGGGTGGTGAGCTGGATGACCTCAGGCGGAACCTCGAGGAAGGCGGGATCATAACGGCCGAGCAGCGGCACCGGCCATTCGGTAAGCCCGGCGTTCTCGATCACCAGCCCCTCGTCCTCGACCAGCACGAAGCCGGCGTCGCGCGCAGCCTTCATCGCGCCGTCGCGGATGATCGAAGCGCGCTCGTCATGGTCGACGATGACATGCGCGGCGCGCAGCGCGCTGGCGTAATCCTCGACGCCCGATATCGTCACCGGGCCGGTGTGATGGAAACGGTGACCGACGGTGCTGTTGCCCGCGACCAGCCCGTCGATCTCGCATGGCACGACATAGCCGCCGAGCAGCGCGATGATGCCCTGCAGCGGACGTACCCAGCGCAGCGATTCCGTGGTCTGGCTCGCGGTGCCCCAGCGCATCGACTTGGGCCAGGGGAAGGCGCGGATGATCGCGGGGATCGCGTCGGCGAGCACATCGGCGGTGGCGCGGCCGGGCTTGTTGATCACCGCAAACAATGTCGCGCGGCCCTTGACGTCGCGGGTCTCGAGCGCGTCGCGGGTCAGCCCCGCCTTGCGCAGAAAACCCTCGACCGCGGCATCGGGAGCCTCGGCGGGGGGACCCTTGAGCTCCTCGGACACGGCCTGCGTCGTCTCGGGCAACCCGCGCGCGATCAATGCGAGGCGGCGCGGGGTGGAGAAGGTCTGCAAGCTTTCGGCCTTGAGACCAGCAGCAGCGAGCTGTTCGGCGAACAGTTTTTCGAGATCGGCGCGCGCCTTGCCCTGCATGCGGGCGGGGATTTCTTCGGAGAGCAGTTCGAGCAGGAAATCGGTCATCTTAAAATCCTCCCCATTCTGGGGAGGGGGACCGCGCAGCGGTGGAGGGGTAGCGGGTTGGCACGATGCTGGCGGGGGCGGCACAAGCCGGCTTCCCCTCCACCATCCTGCGGATGGTCCCCCTCCCCGTTCCGGGGAGGATTTGCGATTGAGTCAACATCACGCCACCCACCCGTTCTTTTCCATCCAGGCCTCGCAGCTGCCCTTCGCGAGTTCGCGCACCCGGCCCATATAGGCCTGGCGTTCGGCGACCGAGATCACCCCGCGCGCCTGCAGCAGGTTGAACACATGGCTCGCCTGGATCGCCTGCTCGTAGGCGGGGATCGGCAGCTTGGCCTCCAAGCAGTTCTCGCATTCGGCAACCGCCTTGCGGAAGGCGTCGAACAGGCTCTCGGTGTTCGCCACCTCGAAGTTCCACGCGCTCATCTGTTTTTCGTTCTCGAGGAACACGTCGCCATACGTGACGCCATTGCCGTTGAAATCGAGATCGTAGACGCTGTCCTTGCCCTGGATATACATCGCGAGCCGCTCGAGCCCATAGGTCAGTTCGCCCGCCACCGGCTTGCAGTCGAAGCCGCCCATCTGCTGGAAATAGGTGAACTGCGTCACCTCCATGCCATCGCACCAGACCTCCCAGCCAAGACCCCAGGCGCCCAGCGTCGGGCTTTCCCAGTCGTCCTCGACAAAGCGGATGTCGTGGAGCAGCGGGTCGACGCCGATCGCGGTCAGGCTGTCGAGATAGAGCTGCTGGATGTCACCCGGCGAAGGCTTGAGGATCACCTGATACTGGTAATAATGCTGCAGGCGGTTGGGGTTCTCGCCATAGCGGCCATCGGTCGGACGGCGGCACGGCTGGACGAACGCGGCGTTCCACGGATCGGGCCCCAGCGCGCGAAGCGTGGTTGCGGTGTGAAACGTCCCTGCCCCCATCGGCATGTCATAGGGCTGCAATATCAGGCAGCCATGACGGCTCCAGAAGCTGTGCAGGGTCAGGATCATGTCCTGGAATGACAGGCTTTGCTCGCTCAAAAGTCCGGGCCTTCGCAGATGCACAAATGTTGCGCCGCGCTTTGGCGGATGGCGGCGCTGGGGTCAAGTGACAGGTGAGTCAGGCTTGGTGTGGTGGCCCCAAGTTTTGCTTGTCCGATGCCGGTCCCCTGCGCAGGCAGGGGCCTATCTCCTGCCCTGCCGATGTTTCACCTGCTTGGAGATGGGCCCCCGCCTGCGCGGGGGACCGGAAAAAGCGCGAGGGGTCTGAAAAAGACGCGGGGCATTGCTACTCCGCCGCCACCATCTGCTCGACCTTCTCCAGCGTCACCGGCGTGCCATTGAGCACGGCGTTGCCCGAAATCGGGTCCATCGCCTGCGGATCGGTCAAGTCGTTGAGCGACACGCCGGGTCGCCTGCCCGCCACCGACAGCTTCGTCCCCGGCTTGTCATGGCCAAAGCCGTGCGGGATCGAGATCACGCCGCGCATCACATCGTCGCTGATCTCGGCGGCCAGTTCGACCGAGCCGACCCGGCTGGTGACACGCACCAGATCGCCGTCGGTGACGCTGTGGGCCGCCGCATCGTCGGGGTGGATCATCGCCGTGCAGCGGTCCGGGCCCTTGGCGAGCCGGGGGGAATTGTGCATCCAGCTGTTGTTGTTGCGGACATGCCGCCGTCCGATCAGCAGGAATGCGTCCGGCGGCGTTACGGCGAGTGCATCGCGCCATTGCTCCAGCGCTTCCAGGCACAGTGGCGGGGCACACACGATGCGCTTGTCGGGGGTCTGCAACCGTTCGGGCAGCCGCTGGACATGCGGGCCGAAGTCCTTGCCGTTGGCGTTGGCCTCGAGCTCCTCGAGCGTCACGTCATAATCCGATCGCGCCAGCATCGACGCAAGCACCGTGCGCGGCGGCACGATGTTAGGCACCGCCTCGCCGCGCGCGTGCAGGATCGCGCGCGCCATCTCGGCAACGATCTCCCAATCGGCCTTGCTGCCTTCTTCCATCGGCAGCGTCGGCGCTGAGTAATCGGCATAGTTGCGGATCGCGATCGGCCCAAGCAGCAGCGGGTAATGATCCTTTTCCAGCGGGCCACATGGGGGCAAGATGTAATGCGCGTGCGCGCTGGTTTCGGTGACATACATGTCGACCGACACCATCAGGTCGAGCAAAGGCAGCGCCTCGCCCCAGGCGCCCGGCGCCGACAGCACCGGATTGCCCGAAAGCACCACCAACGCCTTGATCTGCCCCTCTCCGGCGGTCGCGATCTCTTGCGGAAGCAGCGCGCTGGGAAATTCGCTGATCACCTCGGGCCGGTCACCGATCCGCGAGCGGAAGCGATCATAAGTCCCCGGTCCCGCGCCCGCGACCAGATCGACCACGGGGGAGGAAAACATCGCCCCGCCTTCGCGGTCGAGATTGCCCGTAGCGATGTTGAGCAGCTGGATCAGCCACAGGTTGAGCGTTCCGCCTTGCGTCACCGAAACCCCCATCCGGCCGTAGACGATGGCGGGTTCGCCGTTGCCCAAGGTCGCCGCGAGGTCGCGGATCACCGGCTCGGCAATGGCGCAATGCGCGGCGAGACTTGCCACATCGAAACGGCGGATCGCCTCCCACGCCGCGACCCAGCCCTCATCGAGCATCGGCTCCAGCCGTCCGGGATTGACCAGCCCCGCCTCGTCGAGCGCCTTGAGCAACCCGAGCAGCAACGCGGTATCGGTGCCGGGGCGGATGAAATGGTGCGCATCGGCGATCTTCGCGGTCTCGGTGCGGCGCGGATCGATGACGACCACCTGCCCGCCACGCTTCTGCACCGCCTTCAGCCGCTTCTTGACGTCGGGCACGGTCCACACGCTGCCGTTGCTGGCGAGCGGATTGCCGCCGATGATCAGCATGAAGCGGGTGCGGTCGACATCGGGGATCGGGAACAGCGCGTTGTGCCCGTACATCCACATCTGGATCAATTGGTGCGGGATCTGGTCAAGCGTCGAGGCGGAATACAGCGTGCGCAGCTTCATCGCCTTGCGCAGCACCCCGGTCTGCGTTCCGGTGGAATAATTGTGCGCATTGGGGTTGCCCATGTACATCGCGGGCTGGCCGCCGCTTGTCATCACCTGCGCCATGCGCGCGCCGATTTCAGCAAAGGCGGTGTCCCAGTCGATCTCCTGCCAGCCGGTGGCGGTGCGCTTGACCGGGCGCCGCAGCCGGTCGGGGTCGTCCTGCAGGTCGGCGAGCGCGGTCGCCTTGGGGCAGATATGGCCACGGCTGAGGACATGGTCGGGGTTGCCGCGGATCGAGACGACCTTGCGCCCCTCGACCTCGATCAGCACGCCGCAATTGGCCTCGCACAGATGGCAGGTGCGCGCGTGGATGCTGGTCGCCGATTCGTCCGCCATGGCTGTCTCTCCCGTTGTTATTGGCCGACAGGCTATCAGCGCATCCGGCGGCTGACCAGCCACCCAAAGCCGCAGCTTTCCGTAGCGGATGTCATGGAGAACTAGCATATAGTCACGGTCGCTTGACATGCTCAGCGAATCGAGACATATTGTCAAGGTCACATGACAAAGCGTCACGGTTCAATGACACCGGACAGAGAGCGAACCCGATGAAAAACCGGCTAAAGGTGCTGCGTGCAGAGCGCGACTGGAGCCAGGCAGAGCTGGGCGCCAGGCTGGATGTTTCCCGCCAGGCCGTCAATGCGATCGAGACGGGGAAATACGACCCGTCGCTGCCGCTGGCCTTCCGGATTGCACGGCTGTTCAGCATGCCGATCGAGGAGATTTTCGATGACGAGTTCAACGGAGGTGACAATGGCTGAGGCAGACTGGCAGGCGCGCGCGAAGCATCGCAAGCGGCGCATCAACCTGGTCGTCGGCACCTTGTTCGCTATCGGACTGGTATCGGGCTTTCTGGTCGGCTTTTTCGAGGACGAGCAAGCGGGGCTGGTCGCAGCCAACAGCATTCCGCCCTGGCTGGCCGTGGCCAGCGCCATCCTGTTCGTGGTCGCCACCACTTTGGGCTCGTGGAAGCTGACGCAGGTGTCGGATGAGCATGAACGCACCATCCACACCAAGACGACCTTGTTGGCCGGCAACGTGCTGCTGATCGGCTATCCGACATGGTTCATCCTGTGGAAGGGCGGCATCGTGTCCGAACCCGATGCAATGTGGCTGTTCCTCGCAGGCTTCGGCATCAGCATCGTCGCCTATGGCTGGTACAAGCTGCGCTGATTATTTTTGTTCTCCCCTTTGTTTCGAGTGAAGGACGTTCACCTATGATGACCATGACCATGACCAAGACCTTGCGAACTGCAGCATCGACCCTGGCGCTGACCGGTGCCTTGCTGATGAGCTTTGCCAGCGAGCCGCTGCTGGCCAAAGATCAGACCAGCGTCGCCGAGGCACTGGGCGCCGCCCCTGCCCCCGCTGCCAAGGACATCAATCCCGCAATGTGGATCGTCCGCGATGCCGATACGACGATCTATCTCTTCGGCACCGTTCATGTGCTGCGCCCCGGGCTGAACTGGCTCAAGGGCGACGTGAAGGCCGCTTTCGACGGTTCCGATGAGCTTGTCCTCGAGGTGGTCGAACCCGAAGACCCCGCGGTGACGCAGTCGATCATCGCCAGTATGGCGACCAATCCGCAGGGCACCACGCTGCGCAGCCTGCTGACCCCGCCGGTTCTGGGCAAGTACGAATCTGCCTTGGGCACGCTCAACATCCCGCCAGCCGCGCTGGATGGGTACAAGCCTTGGTTTGCCGCGGTGACCCTGACCACCGTACCGCTGCTGATGCAGGGCTATGATCCCAACAGCGGCGCGGAGAAGATCTTGTCGATCGCCGCCAAGGCGCAATCCAAGCCGATCGGCCAGCTTGAGACGATCGAGCAGCAGCTGGGCATCTTCGATAAACTGGGCATCGCAGAGCAGATTGCATTTCTCGATGTCACATTGGACGGGGTGCCCGACGTCACGACCCAGATCGACGCAATGGTCGAGGCCTGGGGCAAGGGTGACCTGACCGTGCTCGACACGCTGCTCAACGAAGGGTTTCAGTCCTATCCGGGCCTGTACGACGCGCTGCTGACCGATCGCAACCAAAACTGGGCAAACTGGATCAAGGCGCGGATGGACAAGCCCGGCACCGTGTTCATTGCCGTCGGCGCCGCGCATCTGGTGGGCAAGGACAGCGTTCAGGTGCTGCTTGAAAAGCAGGGCATCACCAGCACCAGGGTTGCGCAGTAACGGCGCGCTCTTCCCCCGCCGAGGCCCGTCAGCGTCACCGCTGGCGGGGCTCGGTCATCCGCTCAGACTGGCGGCACGGAAACAGGCGCGGACTTCTTCGACAAATATCTGCGGCACCTCGAGCGCGGCGAAATGGCCGCCCTTGTCCACTTCGTTCCAGTAGATGATAGAACTGAAGCGCTTTTCCGCCCATCGGCGCGAGGTCTGGAACAGCTCCTTGGGAAAGATCGTCCCGCCCATCGGCACGCTCACCGGATCGAAGCCCATATTCGAGAAGCTGTGCCAATACAGCCGGGCCGAGGATGCCGCCGAATTGGTCAGCCAATACAGCGTGATCGTATCCAGCAACGCATCGCGGCTGAACCCCGAGAAACTGTCGTCGCAATCCGACCAGTTGCGGAATTTCTCGAGGATCCACGCCATCTGACCGACGGCCGAATCCGCCAGCGCATAGCCGATCGTCTGCGGGCGGGTTCGCTGGATCGAGGAATAGCCGCTTTCCTTGTCCTGGTAATACTGCATCCGCGCAGCGGCGCGCTTCTCAAGGTCGCTCAGATCCGCCATCGTCGCAGGGTCCGGCAGCGCCAGCACCATGTTCGAATGCACCGCCGCACAAGCGCCGAGATTCTGCCGTGCGATCTCCAGCGTGACGCCCGAGCCCCAATCCCCGCCCTGCGCAAAGTAGCGATCATACCCCAGAGCCAGCATGAGGTCGTTCCACACCCTGGCAATCCTGGCGATATCCCACCCGGTCTCGGTCGGCTTGCCCGAAAAGCCGAAGCCCGGAAGCGAGGGAATAACCAGGTGGAAGGCGTCGGCTGGGTCGTCCGGATTGGTCAGCGGCTCGATGACCTCGATGAATTCCAACACCGAGCCCGGCCAGCCATGCGTCAGGATCAGCGGCCGCGCGTTTTCGTGCGGCGAGCGAATGTGCAGGAAGTGGATGTCCACCCGGTCCAGCTCGATGAGAAACTGCGGATAGGCATTCAGCGTTGCTTCGCAGGCGCGCCAGTCATAGCCGTCGGCCCAGTACGCGGCATACTCGCGCACCACGGCGAGCGGAATGCCCTGATCCCAGTCGTCGACCGTTTCGCGCTCGGGCAACCGCGCAGCGCGTATCCGCGCCTTCAGATCCTCGATTTGCGCCTCAGCAATATCGACACGAAATGGACGGATGGTGGTCATGGCTATGGCCTGTATGTTGGAGCCCGGACGGGGGCGGTGTGGTCGCGCTCGACTGACTATCTTTTCGCCCCGATGAAACCAACCGCATTCTGTGTCGTTGCCCTCACGACGCGTTCGCATCACGGCCCGTTGCCGTGATTGCCGCCCGGTGCTTGAAACCCATGCCCCGCGCGGACTCTCAACCGGACGCTCCTCAAGGAGATCTCAAGATGAAAACCGCCATTTTTACGTCCGTGGCAGCAGCTTCGGCCCTCATGCTCGGCGCCTGCGGATCGGAAAACACCACCGTGACCACCGAGGCCGATACGACGATGCCCGCCGATGGGACCGCGGTTGCCGATGGCATGGACCCTTCGGGCAATGTGATGGTGGGCGGCGCGCAGATGCTGCCGACGCGCAATATCGTCGAAAATGCGTCTGAATCGCCGCTGCACACCACTTTGGTGTCGGCAGTAACCGCAGCCGGCCTGGTCGATACGCTGTCGGGCACCGGACCTTTCACGGTCTTCGCTCCGGTCAACGCAGCATTCGAGAAGCTTCCCGCCGGCGCAGTGGATTCGCTGATGAAGCCTGAAAGCAAGGCACGGCTCGGCGCCGTCCTGACCTATCACGTCGTTTCGGGTCGCATGACCGCTTCGGACATCGCGCAGGCGATCACCGACGGCAATGGCACCGCGACACTGACCACGGTTCAGGGTGAAAACCTGACCGCCAAGATGGACGGCAGCAATGTCGTGCTCACCGGTGAAGGCGGCAGCACCGCCATCGTCACGCAGGCAGACGTTCCGCAGTCGAACGGCGTGATCCACGTCATCGACGGCGTGCTGATGCCCAAGGCCTGATTTGGCTGCTTCAGGCGGTCGGCAGCGATGCCGACCGCCTGAGGTTCAGACCTATACCTAAACAGGCTGGGCGCCCGATCCCTGCCCGCCACGATTGGCATATTCCTGGGTGCCGAGGTGATAGACCTTGTCGCCGCCCAGCACCGCCTGATTCGAATAGGTGAAGCCGGGGTTCAACCCGCGATACAGATCGTCGAAATTGCGCTCGACGGTCTTGCGGAACAACTCCTCGAAGCTGTCGATCACGAAATAGGTCGGCTGCATGTCCGAGATGACGTAATCGGTGCGCATCACCCGATCGACCTCGAGGTGGATACGGTTGGGCGAGTGTCCCTCCACCGAAAACTTGACCTCGAGCGGCCCTGACAAAATGCCCGCGCCATAGGCCTTGATGCCATCGGCCTCGCGGATCAGTCCGAATTCGACCGTATACCAGTACAGCGCCGACAGCGCCTTGAGCCGGTTGTACGCCAGCGCCTTCCACCCGGCGCGGCCATATTCCTGCATGTAATCGGCGTAAACCGGATCGGTCAGCATCGGCACATGGCCGAACACGTCGTGAAACACGTCGGGCTCTGAAATATAATCGAACTGCTCACGCGTGCGGATGAAATTGCCCGCCGGAAAACGCCGGTTGGCGAGGTGATAGAAGAACACGTGATCGGGGATCAGCATCGGCACCGGCACCACCGACCAGCCGGTGATCGGCTGCAGTTCCTCGCTCAATGCGCCGAAATCGGGCACACCGCCGCGCCCTAGATCGAGCCGCTCCAGCCCCGCGATGAAGCTGCTCGCCGCGCGTCCGGGCAGCACGTTCATCTGCTGGGCGAACAGATCGTCCCAGATGCCGTGTTCTTCCGACGTATAAACGCGCTGCTGGGACTCGAGCCAATCCTCTGCCAGATGCGCCGGGCGCTTCAAGGGCGCAACGCAGGTGCCAGCGGGCACATCGGGTATGGCCGAGTAATCCACCGCGTCTGGCCGGATGAGAAGATTTTCCATGCTGCGTCCCCTGTTGCTGGTGCCTCGCAGATATAGCAGGTTGTCGCGGAAAAATCCTTTCCCATTCTTGCTGAAACAGTCCGCTGAAAGGAACGATCTTCCTTTATCCGGCGCAATATGGCAGACCCTTTCTATGATCGACCTCGATGCAGAAGATATCCGTATCCTGCGTGCGCTGCAGGACAACGGCCGGATGACCAACGCCGAACTGGCCGAAACCGTCGGCATGTCCGCCTCCCCGTGCTGGCGGCGCGTGCGCAAGCTGGAAGCCGACGGCGTGATCCGCGGCTATGCGGCGCGCCTGAGCCGGCGGGCGCTGGGCCTGGGCGTGCTCGCTTATGTCAGCGTCGAGATCGCCGACCACAATGACGCCCTGACGCTTGCGTTCGAGGAGGCCGTCGCCGAACTCGACGAGGTCATCGCCTGCCATCAGGTCACCGGCGGCGCGGATTACATCCTCACCGTCGTCAGCCGCGACCTCGACAGCTATGCCGATTTCGCGAACAAACGCCTGCGCCCAATCGCGGGGATCAAGGCGATCAGCACGAGCTTCGTGCTGAAGGAGGCGAAACCGCAAAGCGGGCTGCCGGTGTAGGGGGGCCGGTTTCGGGAACTGGCTGCCTTGATCTTTGTGGTGGGTTTTGCGTCGATAGCTGCCCCACCCCTCATCGTCACGCCGGACTTGATCCGGGGCCCAGAGCGATCAGGTGCGCCGCCTGGAGTTAAACCCTGGGTCCCGGGTCAAGCCCGGGATGACGGAAAAAGCGGGCTTGCTGCTAAGGGGGCTGTGAAAGGGTCACCGGCTTTGGCAGAAACAACCCGATAGCTGCCTGACCGGACTGGCTGAAATACCGATTCATCGGTAACGACCGTTTGTGAGTGGAAAGCAGAAGCTATGGCTTTCGCTCCAGAGACCGGCGGAAAGCTCGCCAATAGGAAGCGCACCCCACCGCGATGATGCCGACTGCCCAAATCACACTGAGCCAAAACCAACCGTACCACAGAGCACCACGCGATAAGTCCAGTCCGTCCGAGATCATGACCGGAACAAATGGCGCGATCGCTAGGAGGAAGAACTTGGCGTCGACGCGCTCCGACTTTGAAAATCCTGCGATGCGTTTGAATGCCGTTTTGCGCTCCGTCATCTGCCACAACGCTGTCTCTTGCTGACGCGACCAGCGGTTGAGCAGCTTTCTTAAAACGGAAATGCGACCAGCCATGCGCTACTATCCCAAGGACGGCCTATGTCTGCAATTGATATCGTGGACGGCTCTCCACCCCCGCGGAATAATCTCCGCGGGAGAGT
>NZ_JAUCZC010000043.1 GCF_030373265.1 Blastomonas sp. | reverse complement strand
TGCGCGTCGTCGATCAGGAAACCGGTGAAGAGCTGGAAGACACCCGCCCTGCCCGTGAACCGCGCGAGCGCGGCGAGCGTGGCGACCGTGGTGATCGCGGCGATCGTCGTCCCCGCCGTGATGGCGATGGCGGACGTGGTCGCGACGGTGGCCGTGGTGGCGAACGTTCGGGCGGCGGTGATCGCGGCGGCGAGCGTTCGGGCGGTGGCCGCGGACGTGGCCGCGCCGAAGGCGGCGAAGGCGGCAACACCGGCGGCGATGCCGGCCTGCCCGACTTCATCACCGGCGACAACTGAGACTTAGGCAGTTTGCTGCTAGCGTCGCGGGCTAGCCCGTAGCGCGACAAAGACCGGCTGGAGGCGTTTCGCTTCCGGCCGGTTTTTTGTTGGGGTGCGTAATATGTCCCCGCACATCGAAGCTCCCCTCCCTCTCAGGGAGGGGCTGGGGGTGGGTATGCGTCGAGACGCAACCTCTGTACAGTCCACAGCATGGCACACCGCGTTCCACCACAGATGACACGCAATGCGCGAAATCTGCGCAACAACGCAACACTACCCGAACACAAGCTTTGGCAACTGCTCTCAAACTATCGCCCGAAGTTCACACGGCAACTGGTCATCGGGCCCTATATTGCCGATCTCGCCAATCGGTCCGCAAAGCTAGTTGTCGAAATCGACGGCGAACAACACCTCGACAATTCGCTGGATGAAGTGCGCACCGGCTACCTCGAGCGCGGCGGATGGACGGTAATCCGATTTTGGAATCATGAGGTGCTGGTGAGCCCAGAGGCAGTAGCAGAAGAGGTGTTGGCGCGTACCGCCGAGTGCCTCGGCGGGACCCACCCCCAACCCCTCCCTTCCAGGGAGGGGCGCAAAAGAATGCCGCGATCACGTCCGCCCAAATTCTGAAAACTGCATCAAAAAAGGCGGGATCACGCCTCTTCAGCATGATCCCACCCCGCAATGTTAACTCAATGCCAGACGGCAGATCAGTCGATCAATACACCCGCTTCTTGGGCTTGATGTACTCGATATCTTCGCTCAGCGTGTATTCGTGCACCGGACGGTAATCGAGGGTGACCTTGCCGCCCTTGCCGCCCCAGCCTTCGAACCAGCTGACGGTGTGCTTCATGAAGTTGGCATCGTCGCGCTCGGGATAATCCTCGTGCATGTGCGCGCCGCGGCTTTCCTTGCGGCTGTGCGCGCTTTCGATGGTGCACACCGCCTGGCTGAGCAGGTTGTCGAGTTCGAGCGTCTCGATCAGATCGGTGTTCCAGATCAGCGAGCGATCCGAAACATGGACATCCTGCATCCGCTGGTTGACCGTCTGCATCAGCGCGGTGCCTTCGGACAGCAATTGCGTGTCACGGAACACTGCGGCGTGCTTCTGCATCGTCTTTTGCATGTCCATGCGGATCTGCGCGGTCGGCGAACCGCCCTTGGCGTTGCGAAAGTGGTCGAGCCGCGCCAGCGACATATCCGCCGAATCCTTGGGCAGTTCCTTGTGCGAGCTGCCCGGCGTGATGGTGTCGCGCAGGTGATGCCCGGTTGCACGGCCGAACACGACCAGATCGATCAGCGAGTTGGATCCCAGACGGTTGGCACCGTGCACCGAAACGCAGGCCGCTTCACCCACCGCATACAGGCCGGGAACCACGGTATCGGGGTCGCCATTCTTGATGGTGACCACCTGCCCGTGATAATTGCAGGGAATTCCGCCCATGTTGTAGTGCACCGTCGGCACCACCGGCAAAGGCTGGCGGGTCAGATCGACATTGGCGAAGATCTTGCCGGTCTCGGTGATCCCGGGCAGACGCTCGGCCAGCACCTTCTCGTCGATATGATCGAGATGCAGGTAGATATGGTCGTTTTCCTTGCCGACGCCGCGACCTTCGCGGATTTCGGCGGCCATCGAGCGGCTGACGACGTCACGGCTGGCCAGATCCTTGGCCGACGGAGCATAGCGTTCCATGAAGCGCTCGCCTTCGGAGTTGGTGAGGTAACCGCCCTCGCCGCGCGCGCCTTCGGTGATCAGCACGCCCGCGCCATAGATGCCGGTCGGATGGAACTGGACGAACTCCATGTCCTGCAGCGGCAGCCCTGCGCGCAGCACCATCGCGCCGCCGTCACCGGTGCAGGTGTGCGCCGAGGTGGCCGAGAAATAGCAGCGGCCCGAACCGCCGGTGGCGAGCACCACGGCATGGCTGCGGAAACGGTGGATTGATCCGTCTTCCATGCACAACGCGATCACGCCGCGGCACACGCCGTCTTCCATGATCAGGTCGATCGCGAAATATTCGATGAAGAAATCCGAATCGTACTTCAGCGACTGCTGGTACAAAGCATGCAGCATGGCATGGCCGGTGCGGTCGGCAGCGGCGCAGGTGCGCTGCACCGGCGGGCCTTCGCCCATGTTCTGCATGTGGCCGCCGAACGGGCGCTGGTAGATCGTGCCGTTGTCGTTGCGGCTGAACGGCACGCCGGCGTGCTCGAGTTCGTAGACCGCGGCAGGCGCTTCGCGCACCATGTATTCGATCGCATCCTGGTCACCCAGCCAGTCCGAACCCTTGACGGTATCGTACATGTGCCACGACCAGTGATCGGGCGAGTTGTTGCCCAGGCTCGCCGCGATGCCGCCCTGCGCGGCCACGGTGTGGCTGCGGGTGGGGAACACCTTGGTGATGCACGCGGTTTTCAGGCCCGCTTCGGCGCTGCCCATGGTGGCGCGCAGACCCGATCCGCCCGCCCCGACGACAACCGTGTCGTATACATGGTCGATGATCTTATAGGCTTCAGACATCAGCTTGCGGCTCCGGCAAAGGCAATGCGCGCGACGGCGAAAATGCCGAGGGCAGCCCCGGCGATGGCATAGAAATTGAGCAGCAGGATCACACCGAACTTGGTGCCGTGATCATGCACATAATCCTCGACAAGGACCTGCAGGCCCAGCCGCAGGTGATAGAACACTGTGATCAGCAGCAGGATCATCGCGGTCGCCGAAAGCGGCGAGGACAACCAGGCGGTGACCGTGGCGTGGTCGAGCGCGGGCAGGCTGACCAGGGATGCGATGAACCACAGCATCAAGATCAGGTTGCTGACCGCCGTGACGCGCGCCATGACCCAGTGATGGGTCCCGGTTTTGGCGGATCCCAGCCCGCGCACTTTGCCAATTCTGGTGCCACTTCCCATGGTCGTCTCCTCACGCGGGCACGACGGCCCGGCGCTGCGTAAAATTCTAAAAAAAACCAATCAGACGAAAAAGATGATCGCCCACAAGATTGCGGTCAGCCCGATCGCCAGCACCGGCAGCAACGCCGCCCAGCGGTTGTTGCGATCAACCTCATAGCCGGCTCCGATATCCAGCACGAAATGCCGAAGGCCCGAGCACATATGCTGGAAGAAAGCCCAGCTTAGCCCGATCATCAGCAGATAGCCGATCGGGCTGGTCGCCCAGCCGACATACCAGGCATAGCCTTCGGGTCCGCTGGCAATCGCCATGAGCCAGCCGACCAGCAGAACTCCGCCGATCACAGCCATGCCGTCGCCGGTTGCGCGGTGCAGGATCGAGGCCAGCATGGCCGGTCCCCAACGCCAGATTGACAGGTGCGGCGAGAGCGGCCTGCCCGATGGATTGACCATGGTATCCCCCGTAAAAACGATCAAATAACGACTAAAATGCGTCCCGCGCCTGTTTAACCGATTGCCCACATGATGCAATTGCTGATTGCGGAAGATGGGTTCCGGTCCGCGCACGCCGGTCGACCGCGCGGCACGAATGCCCTATCCTAACTTCGCATTAACCATGGAGCCGTAATGTGCTGACTATATCAGCGCTTATGTGAGGACGGCATGGCAGATTTCAATCGCGATTCAGGCAACCCGGCAGATGCCCGGTCGCTGTACGCACGGGTCATGCACGATCTTTCGATCGGCGACCGGCTGACGGCATTCGACCCCGAAGGCAAATTGCCCGGCCTCGCCCGGCAGGCGCTGAAGCACATGGAGGGCGAAGAGGACCTCATCGCCACCGCGTTCTGGGATTACTACGTCGTCGCCAGCAACATCGGTTCGCGCGTCCGCGACCTCGACAAGGTGCGGGCAGCGACCATCCAGTCGGTGCGCGACTACACCCATGAAAAGTTCGCGCACTTTTCCGAACAAGGTTGGGTCGAGCGGGCGTTTGCGAACACGCTGAACGCCCGCGATCTGGGCATCCCGCTGTGGCAGGTCCTCGCCGCACAGACCCAGACCTATGATTTCGCGCTCAAGCGGCTCCACACCCAGCTCAGCGACCAGCCTTTGCTGTATTTCAGCCTGGCGGGCGCGATGGCCAAGATGATGATGATCGAGGCCGAGATCATGTCGTTCGCGGTCAATGCGGTGAGCAGCATCGAGGCGCAGCATACCCGGATGCAGCAGACATCCAGCTTCAAGCAGACGGTCGATGGCGAGCTGCAACAGGCATCGCATCTGGGCACCGGGCTGCAGGGCCAGGTGGTCGCCGCATCCGAAGCGGCCCGCCAGATGCTGGGCCGATCCTCCGAAGTCGCGGCTGCGGCCGAGCAATCGGCGATCGCGATGCGCGAAGCGGCGCAGACCGCCGCCGGCCTGATCCGGGCGATCGAGGATGCACGCTGCGAGGTCGAGGTGGCCGCCGACGTCGCCGAACGTGCGTCGCGCGAAGCCGGCCATGCGGTGGCCAGCACCCAGACGCTGTCGACCCATGCCGAATCGATCGAATCGATCCTCAGCCTGATCCGCGATATTGCAGGCCAGACCAACCTGCTCGCGCTCAATGCCACCATCGAAGCCGCGCGCGCGGGCGATGCCGGGCGGGGCTTTGCCGTCGTTGCGCAGGAGGTGAAGAGCCTCGCCAACCAGACCGCGCGCGCCACCGACGATATCGCGCACAAGATCACCGCCATCCAGCTCGCCACCCGCGACACGGTGTCGTCCAACGATTCGGTTCGCGCGACGGTCAGCGAGGTGCAGACGTCTGCCGATCGCATCCGCCAGGCGATGGAAATCCAGGCCCAGACCGTAACGATCATCACCGCTGCAGTGGACGAAACCGCGCTGGCCGCGGATTCGATGTCGAACACCATCGGCACCATCCGTATGGACACCGAGGGCCTGGCGAGCGAGATGGACAAGGTCGGCGCCGGCTTCAGCCACCTGCAATCGCAGCTCGCACAGCTCAAGCAGCGCTCGAACAACTTCGCCGACGAAATAGGCCTCGCCAAGAGCGGCTGAGCGTTTTCGCGCATCTGGCTGGTTTCATGTGGCACCGCGATGGACCACGCGGCACGCGCGGGCTATGCAGGCGCGCATGATCCATGTCGAACAGAACATCCTCGTCACCGGCTCGAGCCGCGGCATCGGCCGCGCCATCGCCGATATGCTTCACGAGGCAGGCCACCGCGTGGTCGGCCATGCCAGCAGGCCCTTTCCCGATGACAGCCCCGACTCCCCGGACTGGGACCTCGTCGATGCCGACTTCGGCGATTTCCGCGGCCCCGGCAGCCTGTGGAGCGAAGCGCTGGAGCTGCTCGACGGGCGGATCGACGTCCTGATCAACAACGCTGGTATCTTTGCTGCCAACCCGATCGATTCGGGCGATGCCGAATGGCTCGCCGCCTGGGACGAGACGATGACGATCAACCTCACTGCCAGCGCGCAACTGTGCCGCCTGGCAGTGCAGCATTTTCAGGGCGGAGGGCACGAAGGGCGGATCGTCAACATCGCCAGCCGCGCCGCCTATCGCGGCGACAGTCCCGCGCACTGGCATTATGCTGCGTCCAAGGGCGGCATGGTGGCGATGACCAAGTCGATCGCGCGGGGCTATGCCAAGGAAGGCATCTATGCCTTCGCGATCTGCCCGGGCTTCACCATGACCGGAATGGCGGAAGATTATCTCGAAAGCCGCGGCGGCGACAAATTGCTCGCCGACATCCCGCTGGGCCGCGTCGCGATGCCCGACGAGGTCGCCACCATGGCCGCCTTCTGCGCCCTCGACGCCCCGCCCTCGATGACCGGCGCGGTGCTCGACGTGAATGGCGCGAGCTTTGTGCGGTAGGATGGGCGCGCGGTGAAGGGAGGGTGGGTCTACATGATGGCGGATCGCTATCGTGGGACGATCTACACGGGCGTCACTGCAGACATCGGTCGCAGGGTGGAACAGCACCGCAGCGAAGGCGGATCAAGATTTGTGAAACGCTATGGGCTTACGCAACTCGTCTATACCGAATGGTATGATGAGATTGAATCGGCGCTCGAGCAGGAAAAGGCGATCAAGAAATGGCGGCGTCAGTGGAAGATCGATCTGATTGAGCAAGCCAATCCGGATTGGCTGGACTTGACCCCCTTCATCAACGCTTAGATCACATTTTAGACGATCCGTTATCGTCACCCCCGCGCACGCGGGGGTCCCGCTTCTGCGGCGACCGGTTTAGAAAAGCGGGATTCCCGCTTTCGCGGGAATGACGTAGGTGGAGTTTTTTGGTCAGTCGCTTTAGGTCGCTCGATCACCTAAGCTATAGACTGCGACGCGACGACAAGGACCCACGCATTGGACAACTGGAAAGTCACCATTCCCTGCACCCTGGCCGAGGCGCAGGCGATTACCGAGCGCGAGGACGTGGATGAGGCGGCGTTTGGAGCTCCCAGTCTGGTGGCGAGCGAGGTCGATGCCTATGCCGATCCGGAAGCGCCCGGAAGCTGGGCTATCCATGCCTATTTCACGCAAAAGCCCGATGCCCGCTGGATCCGCCGGTTGCGCGATCTGGTGCCCAGCGCCGACGGCCTCAAGCTGAAGCCCGAGCGGTTGCCCGACGACGATTGGGTGACGATGAGCCAGTCGGGTCTCGAGCCGATCCGCGCGGGCCGGTTCTGCGTCCACACGCCTGAGATGCCCGCAGCCACCGATCCCGGCATCACCAACTTCTGCATCCCGGCCAGCCTGGCATTCGGCACCGGGCACCACAACACCACGCGCGGCTGCCTGATGATGCTCGATGCGATGAAGCGGCGCGGGCACACTGTGCGCAGCCATATCGACATCGGCACCGGCACCGGGCTGCTTGCCTTTGCCGCGATGCATTTATGGCCGCGCGCTTATGCGACCGCGAGCGATATCGACCCGGTGTGCGGCCCGGCGGTGGCGGAAAACGCCGACACCAACGGGGTTGCGCTGGGCCAGCGTCCCGGCCAGCTCGCGATGTTCGTCGCCGAGGGGCTTGAGGATGGCGATCTGCAGCGCCGCGCGCCCTATGATCTGGTGATCGCCAACATCTTGGCGGGCCCGCTGATCGATCTGGCTGCAGACATATCCCAGGTTACCAACCCACAGGGTCAGGCGGTGCTGTCCGGACTGCTGGGCACGCAGGCCGATGCCGTCGCCCGCGCCTATCGGATGGTCGGTTTCCGGCTCGCCGAACGGCTCGATCTGGGCGACTGGACCGTGCTGCGATTGCGCAAGCGGGGCGCGAAATGGTCCGGCAAGGCGTAGTCTCGAACCCGAAACAATGCCCCGTCACCCCCGCGCACGCGGGGGTCCGGCTTCTGCGGCGGCGAGCGCGAGAAGAGCGGGATTCCCGCGTTCGCGGGAATGACGGGATTGAAGGCAGCCCAAGCCGGAAATCGGGTTGGTGAGACAGCGGCTTCGGTCCATCCTCGGCTGGCTGATGCTGCTGGCCGGCTTCGCCTTCCTTGCAGGCGAAGCGGGCGGGCTGGTCGGCACCAACCGCGACTGGCGCGCGCCCGATGATGGGATCACCATCTATGTCGAGACCAACGGCTTCCACACCGGGTTCATTCTGCCCGCGCAAGCCGAAGGCATCGACTGGCACGCGGTGTTCCCCCCGACCGATCTGAGCGACCGCCGCTATCACGCCACCGGCGCCACCGATCACGTCGCGATCAGCTGGGGCGAGCGCGATTTCTATCTCGCCACCCCGCGCTGGCAGGACATGGACCCCGCGACCATGCTGCGCGCGGCGATCGGCAGCGATGCAACGCTGGTCCACGTCTATCACATGGCCCGCCCGGCAGAGGGCTATTACGCCCGGCGACTGGTGATCAGCCATGACGCCTATCGCCGGCTGGCGGCGCGGCTGATGCAGGACATCGCTTTGCCCGATGACGGGCCGCTCGAGCCCATACCCGGCTATGGCGGCGATGATGTGTTCTATCGGGCACGAGGCTATTACTCGCTGGTCAACAGCTGCAACGTATGGACCGGCAATCACCTGCGTGCGATCGGCGTCAGAGTTGGCGCGTGGACCCCGGCAGAGCACCACGTCATGCGCTGGTTTCCCGAAAAGCCGCCTCAAGATACAGCCGCTCCGCTCGCGGCGGATTGAGCGCGAGCGCGGCGCGATAACTTGCCCGCGCGGCCGCCATATCGCCCATCGCCGCCTGCAGATACGCGCGCGCTGCGTGCCAGGGTCGGTACCGGTCCAGCGCAGGACCTTGGAGGGCTTCCAGTGCGTCAAAACCGGCCCGAGGGCCTTCGACCTGTGCGAGCGCGAGCGCCCGGTTGATCGCCACCACCGCGCCCGGGCGCATCATCAACAGCACATCGTAGAGCCGCACGATCGCCTGCCAGTCGGTGCGTTGCCCGTTCCTCCGCCGCGCGTGCGTCAAATGGAGCGCCGCCATGACCTGATAGGGACCGCTGCACCCCAGCGCCGCGGCCTGTTCCATCAGAGTTGCCGCCGATGCAATCAACGCGGCATCCCACCGCGCGGCATCCTGCTCGCTCAGCGGAACCATGCAGCCGTCACGATCGATCCGCGCGGCACGGCGCGATTCGGCAAGCTGGACCAGGGCTGCCAACCCCAGCACCTCGGGATCGCCGGGCACCAGTTCGGCCAGCATCGCCGCCAGCCGCAGCACCTCGAGGCCCAGATCTGCGGTCGGTTCGCTGCTTCCGGCATCCTGATAGGCGAGCGCATAGCCGATCTCGAGCGTGGTCAGCACCGCTGCCAGCCGCTCCCCCCACAGATGCTGCGGCGGCGTTTCGAAGGGCACCTGTGCCTCGCGGATCTTGGCCTTGGCGCGGGTGAGCCGCTGGTACATCGCGGGCACGGCCATGAGAAAGGCAGCGGCGATGCGTTCGGTCGGGACCCCGCAGACCACGCGCAGGGTCAGCGCCGCGCGGGCATCGGGCGCGATGGCAGGGTGACAGCAGATGAAGATCAGCCGCAGCCGCTCGTCGGGAATCCGGGGGTCGAAATCCGACACCGCGTCCGGCTCCTCCGCATCTGCCTCTGGCTCCAGCCCGCTCTGCTCGACGATTCTCACCAGCCGGGCGTCGCGCCGCAGCCGATCGATGATCCGCCGCCTTGCTGCGACGTGCAGCCACCCGGCCATGTTCGCCGGGAGCGGATGGTGGGCGAACTGGCGCAGCGCGAGTTCGCTGGCATCGGCAAAGCCGTCTTCGGCCAGGTCCAGATCGCGAAACCGCGCCGCCAGCGCGGCGACCACGACGGGGCGGGCCGCGATGATCGCCGCCCCTGCCCCGCCGCGCGCGTCCATCAGCCCTCTGCGCCCATCGGCCAGATCGGCCGCACCTCGACCGATCCCTTGCCGGGGACGGGAATGCGCTTTGCCCATTCCAGCGCCTGATCGAGATCATCGACGGTGATGATGTAGAAGCCGCCCAGCTCCTCGTGACTCTCGGCATACGCGCCATCGTGGAGCTGGTGGCTGCCGTGATTCCAGCGGATGGTGGTGGCGGTGGCGGACGGTTTCAGCCGCTCGCCCGAAAACGGCACCCCGGCCGCGACCCAGGCCTCTGCCAGCGCCATGTGCTTGGCCAGCGTGTCGGCAAGGATCGCCTCGCCGTCCGGGCCGGCATAGATGCTCTCGTCTTCGTGGATCATCAGCATGTACTGCATCGTTGTGTCTCCTTTGGCACGAGCGCCGGCCCAAACGCACGGCGCTCCGACCCGATGACGAACGGGCGCTGCCGGATTCGACAGCCCGATCAGGCAGACTGCATGATTTCTGCCCATTCGGCCTCGTCGACCACCCGCACGCCCAGTTCGGCGGCCTTTTTGAGCTTCGATCCCGCGCCGGGACCAGCCACCACCAGATCGGTCTTGGCCGAGACCGAGCCTGCCGATTTCGCGCCCAGCCTTTCGGCCTGCGCCTTGGCCTCGTCGCGGCTCATCGTCTCGAGCTTGCCGGTGAACACGATGGTCTTGCCGCTCCATTCGGTGGCGCGCGCGGTGGAGACAAACGCGGCGGGCCGCCCCTCGGTGACCAGGTCGTCGAACACCTGCGCGTTGTGCGGCTCGTGGAAGAAATCGCCCAAAGCTTCGGCGACCGCAGGGCCGATGCCGTCGATGCCGGTGACCTCGGCGACCGCTTCGGCGTCGCCCGCCGCCAACCGGTGGCCGATGGCGCCCACCGCCTCGACGCTGCCGAATGCCTTGACCAGATCCTTGGCGGTCACCGACCCCACGTGGCGGATGCCGAGCGCGAACAGGAAGCGTCCCGGGTCCGCCGCGCGCCGCGCCTCGATGCTGGCGAGCAGATTGTCGACCGACTTTTCCTGCCAGCCTTCGCGGGCGAGGATCGCGCTGCGGTGCTTCCTGAGACGGAAGATATCGCCGGGCCGGTCGATCAAACCCGCCTCGAGAAACTCGGCGATCGTGCGTTCGCCCAGGCCATCGATATCGAGCGCGGCGCGGCTGACGAAATGCCGCAGCCGCTCGAGCTTCTGCGCGGCGCAGACCAGCCCGCCGGTGCAGCGGACATCGACCTCGCCCTCTTCGGCGACCGCCTCGCTGGCGCACACCGGGCAATGGTCGGGGAACGCGTACGGATCGCGCGGCTCGTCACGCGTCAAATTCTCGACCACCTGCGGGATGACATCGCCCGCGCGCTGGACGACGACCCGGTCACCGGGCCGCACCCCCAGCCGCGCAATCTCGTCGCGGTTGTGCAAGGTGACGTTGGAGACGACGACCCCGCCGACGGTGACAGGGGTCAGCCTGCCCACCGGGGTCAGCTTGCCGGTGCGCCCGACCTGGATGTCGATCGCCTGCAGCGTGGTTTCAGCACGCTCTGCTGGGAACTTGTGCGCGAGAGCCCAGCGCGGCGCCTTGGCGACAAAGCCCAGCCGCGCCTGCCAGTCGAGCCGGTCGACCTTGTAGACCACGCCGTCGATATCATAAGGCAGGTCCGCGCGGACGCGCTCGATCTCGCGATAATGCGCGAGCAAATCCTCGAGGCTTTCGATCCGCATGAGCAACGGCGAGACCGGCACCCCCATCGCGGCGATTGCCTGCATCACCGCGTGCTGGGTCGCGCCCGGAACCTCGCTGGCCACGCCCCAGCCATGCGCCAGGAAACGCAACGGACGCGCGGCGGTGACCTTGGCATCCTTCTGGCGCAGCGAGCCGGCAGCAGCGTTGCGCGGGTTGGCGAACAGCTTCTCGCCGCGCTCTGCCTGCGCGGCATTGAGCGCGGTAAAGTCTGCCTTGGACATATACACTTCGCCGCGGATCTCGAAGATCGCGGGCATAGAGAGCCCCTCCCCTTCAGGGGAGGGGTTGGGGTGGGGCATAGACTTCAGGTCGGAAGTGACTCCCCCACCCCCAACCCCTCCCCTTAAGGGGAGGGGCTTTAGGGTCTCCGGGATATCCCCGATCATCCGCACATTGGCGGTCACATCCTCACCCACCTCGCCATCACCGCGCGTCGCCGCACGCACCAGAACGCCGTTCTCATAGCGCAGCGAGAGCGACAACCCGTCGATCTTGTCCTCGGCGGTCAGCGCCAGCATCTCGTCCTCGGGCAACGCAAGATAGCGCCGCACCCGGCCGACGAACTCGGCGATGTCCTCGTCCGAAAAGCCGTTATCGAGGCTCATCATCCGCTGCTCGTGCCGGACCTTGGTCAGCGGCGAGGCCTCGACCGCTGCGCCTACCATCCGGCTGGGGCTGTCGGCGCGGACCAGATGCGGGAAGGCCGCTTCCAGCTCGCCGTTCTGCCGTACCAGCGCGTCATACTCCGCATCGGAAATCTCCGGCGAATCCTCGGCATGATAACGCCGGTTATGATGCGCGATCTTCTTCGCGAGCCGCTGCAGCTCGATCGCGGCTTCGGCTTCGGAGAGCGTCGTTGCGTCCTTCATCACACCCTCTCCAGCAACCGATCCGCCTGCGCTCGGGCCTCGGGCGTGATCTCTGCACCCGAGAGCATGCGGGCGATCTCTTCCTTGCGGTCGGCATCATCGAGCAGTCGCACCCCAGTGCGCGCGACGGTGCCGTCCGAGGTCTTGGCGATCAGCAGATGGTGCGCGCCGCGCGCGGCGACCTGGGGCGAGTGGGTGACGACCAGCAGCTGCGTGCTGCGCGCGAGCCGCGCCAGCCGCTCGCCGATCGCAGAGGCCACCGCGCCGCCGACGCCGCGGTCGATCTCGTCGAAGATCATCGTCTCCGCGCCGCCCTGCTCGGCCAGCGCGACCTTCAAGGCGAGGATGAAGCGCGACAGCTCGCCGCCCGAGGCGATCTTCATCAGCGGCGCGAAATCGCTGCCGGGGTTGGTCGAGATCAGGAACTCGACATGGTCCATGCCCGATGGCCCCCAGCGCGATTCGTCGAGCGGATCGACCAAAGTGCGGAAGCGCGCGGCATCGAGCTTGAGCGGGATCAGCTCGCCCTGCACCGCAGCATCGAGCGCCTTGCCCGCCTTGGCGCGCGCCGCGCTCAGCGCCTCGGCGGCGGAGACATACGCGGCTTTCGCGGCATGGCGCGCGGTGTCGAGCGCGGTCAGGTTCGCCCCGCCCGATTCGAGCGCGGCCCAGTCAGCCTGCATCTGGGCGAGCAGATCGGGCAGTGCATCGCCTGCGACGTTATGCTTGCGGGCGAGTGCGCGCAGATCGAACAGACGGCGTTCCATCTCGTCGAGCCGCACCGAATCATAAGTCAGCGCCTCGGACGCCGCGCGCAATTTGGCCTCGGCATCGTCGGCCTCGATCACCGAGCGGTCGAGCGCTTCCAGTGCCTCGTTGAGCAGCGGATGCTCCTCGGCGATCCGGTCGAGCTTGCGCGCCGCGCCGCGCAACTGCGCCAGCGCGCCCTTCGATCCCTCGAAGGTCGCAAACAGATCGGCGATGTCGCCCGACAGCCGTTCGCCCTTCTGCATCGCCGCACGATCACCCGCGAGTTCGGCCTCCTCGCCCGGCTGCGGCATGAAGGCGGTGAGTTCGGCGAGGTTGTGTTCGAGCAGATCGCGGTCGCGCAAAGCCGTGTCGATTGCGGCATTGGCATCGGCGAAGGCGCGCTCGGCCGTCTGCCAGCCGCGCCACGCCAAAGCCACGCCTGCGACATCGCAGCGCCCGAAGCTGTCGAGCAGATCGCGGTGGCCCTTGGGGTTGATCAGCCCGCGATCATCGTGCTGGCCGTGGATCTCGACCAGTTGCACGCCGAGATCGCGCAACAGCCCGGCCGAGACCGGCTGGTCGTTGACGAAGGCGCGGCTGCCGCCGTCGGCGCGCACCTGCCGCCGGATCAGCAACGGCTCGCCGGGCTCCTGCGCAATATCGTTGTCGGTCAGGATTGCAGCCACCGCCGCATGCCCCGCCACATCGAAGCCCGCGATCACCAAGGCTCGCTCCGCGCCTTGCCGCACCAGTCCGCTGTCGGCGCGCGCGCCCATGGCCAGGCCCAAAGCATCGAGCAGGATCGACTTGCCCGCCCCGGTCTCCCCGGTCAGCACGCCCAGCCCGCCATGAAAATCCAGGTCGAGCGCCTCGATCAGCACCAGGTCACGAATGGCAAGCGACAGCAGCATGGCCGCTGCTTTAGAACATACAGGGGACAGGTGGGAACAGCTTTTTCGGGTGGCAGGTATGATGGCGTGGAGCGCAGCCAAATTCGTCATTCATACAACTGTCATTGACTTGTCTTTCATCCAACCATAGCTGCCGCCGATGGGGCGACATTTGCGTTAGGATTACGGCTCGAGCATGATGATATACGCAGCCTTTGCCCCCGGACCCGCTCAGTGAGCTTGACCAGCCTCTCGCTGGCGCTCGCGCTGTCCGCCACGCCGCTCGCACCTTCCAGCGCCGATCTTTCGCCAGCGATCACAGCGACCGAACAGGCTGCAAGCCCGGCGGCCGTCCAGCCGGTTGCGCTACCGCCAGCCTCTCTGCCGCCGTGCCCCCAGGGCGCTGCGCTGCCGTCTGCGGATGCAGCGCCAACGGTGCCCGGCGACGGGACTCCATCGGCTCCTGCCGACGATAACGCCATCGTCGTCACCGCGCGCCCCGAATCGGAACCCGGCGACCCGATGCTGCAGCTCAATGCGCAGTCCTATGAGGTGGTTCAGGACGTCGACGAGGCACTCGTTGGCCCGGTGGCGATGGCGTACAAGGATGCGATCCCCAAGCCGCTGCGCCACGGTCTGCGCAATTTCCTGCGCAACCTCACCGAACCCATCGTTGCACTCAACTTTCTGCTGCAGCTGAAGCCCGGCAAAGCCGCCGAGACGGTGGGCAGGTTCGCGATCAACACCACCATCGGCATCGGCGGCCTGTTTGACCTCGCAAAGCGCGATCCGTTCAACCTGCCCTATCGCCGCAACGGCTTTGCCAACACGCTTGGCTATTACGGGGTCGAGCCGGGCGCGTATCTGTTCCTGCCGCTGATCGGGCCGACCACGGTGCGCGATCTGGTGGGCGGCACCATCGACGGGCTGCTGCTGCCGACGGTGGCGGGCGCTCCTTTCAACGACCCGTATTTCACGCTTCCCGCTGCTACCTTGAGCGCGCTGCAGGGCCGCATCCAGATCGACGAGCAATTGAACGCGCTGCGCACCTACAGCAACGACCCTTATGTCGACGCGCGCGACTTTTATCTGAAGCGGCGCCAGGCGGAAATCGATGCGCTGCGCGGGCGCGTGGCGTATCCCGATGCCGACCTGCCGTTCGTCAATCCGGGCACCGGCGGGCCGGTGGTGATGCCGGTGACACCGATCGCACCGATGACGTCGGGCGTGGATTGCGTGCCGGTGGGCGGATTCTGAGTCGGGGGGCTGCGGCGGGCGTTCACAACACCCGCTCAGCCTGAGCCTGTCGAAGGCCTTGCGCTGATATTCCAGCCCATGTGCACGTCACCCCCGCGGACGCGGGGGTCCCACTTCCTTCCTGCGCTTCAGCAACAAGCGGGATTCCCGCGTGCGCGGGAATGACGGGGAAGAATCACGCAAACCGCGCGCGGGGCCTTCGACAGGCTCAGGCTGAGCGGAGGTGGGCGTATTGCCAACCACCCCCGCTAAGGTTCACGCCCCCTGCAGCAGACCTTCCTTCGCGATGCGCTCCTTCCACACCAAAGGCGCGAGCTGGTGGACGTTGTTGCCTTCGCTGTCGACCGCGACGGTGACGGGGAAATCGCTGACCTCGAACTCGTAGATCGCTTCCATCCCCAGATCGTGGAAACCGACGACTTCCGAGCCCTTGATCGCGCGCGCGACCAGATACGCCGCGCCGCCGACCGCCATCAGGTACGCGCTCTTGTGATCGCGGATCGCCTCGACCGCTGCCGGGCCGCGCTCGGCCTTGCCGACCATCGCCAGCAGACCCTGTTCGAGCATCATGCGGGTGAACTTGTCCATCCGGGTCGCCGTCGTCGGACCTGCGGGGCCGACGATTTCTTCGCCCACCGGATCGACCGGGCCGACATAATAGATCACGCGGCCGCGGAACTCGACCGGAAGCTGCTCGCCCTTGCTGAGCATATCCTGGATGCGCTTATGCGCAGCATCACGCCCGGTGAGCATCTTGCCGTTGAGCAGCAGCCGGTCGCCCTGCTTCCAGCTCTGCACGACTTCGGGCGTGAGGGTATCCAGATCGACGCGGATCGCGGCCTTGTCGGGGGTCCAGTTGACGTCGGGCCATTCGTCGAGCTTGGGCGCCTCGAGATACGCGGGGCCCGAGCCGTCGAGCGAGAAATGCGCGTGGCGGGTCGCGGCGCAGTTGGGGATCATCGCGACCGGCTTGCCCGCGGCATGGCACGGCGCATCCATGATCTTGACGTCGAGAATGGTCGAGAGGCCGCCGAGTCCCTGCGCGCCGATGCCCAAGGCGTTGACCTTGTCGAAGATCTCGATCCGCATCGCCTCGACATCGCTCTGCGCCCCGCGTGCCTTGAGCGGCCCCATGTCGATCGGGTCCATCAGCGCCTTCTTGGCGAGCAGCACCGCGTGTTCCGCCGTGCCGCCGATGCCGATGCCCAGCATGCCGGGCGGGCACCAGCCTGCGCCCATCTGCGGGATCATCTCGAGCACCCAGTCGACGATGTTGTCGCTGGGGT
>NZ_JAUCZC010000042.1 GCF_030373265.1 Blastomonas sp. | reverse complement strand
CGCAAAATCGATGCTGTCAGCGATCAGCGCAAGGTGGGGTCAGCGCCCCGCTTACCGATGATGGGGTTCGGAGTACGTTTCAATCCCTGAGCGTCAGTCGGCGGGTATCGAAGTGGCGACTTCCTCTCTGCGGGGCCGCCTTGCTCCCTGCCTGATGTCGGCAAGCCAGACCGCCAGGCAGATTGCGATGCCGATAGCTGTCCCTGCGACCACGCCCATCGAGGGCTGTTTAAGCAGCGCACCGGCGAACGCGCCGGCGATGACCGACAGCGCGAGGAGCGACCCACCAGCTCGGGGGTTCTTTACGACAGGCGCGGACATTAGGTGAGGTCCCTTCCTGATCTCGAGGATGCCAGCATAACCCACATCGGGGCAGACTCCACATTTAACGCAGACTCCTCGCCGAGATCTTCTTCCGGCGGAACGACGGAGGCGCATGGCAACGGCTTCGCGATCACGCCGGAACGTGGGTGGCGATTTCGAGGCGCCCGCATCCATACCCCGCACCGAGCGCACCAGGAGCAGATTTGGAACTTCACAAAAGCCGTGCGGAGGAGTTGGAAGACGGGGCCGCTGTCGACCAGCAGGCGCTAGTCGCTTCGCATGATGAAAGCCTCGGCGCGATGCCGCGACGGGCAGAACCTGTGGGTTTGGCAAGCGTCGGGCCTGTCGCGCCCTCTGGCCACTCTCTGACGGCGCTTTCGGCAGCGGAGCGGAGATTCGGGCACCAGCTGGTCGAATGCGGACCCGGCTTGCGTGCGTATGGCCGGTCCCTATCGGGTGGTCAGGACCTCGCCGAGGACCTCGTGCAGGAAACGATGCTGAGGGCGTGGAAGGCACGGGCATCTTTTGAGCCGGGCAGCAATCTGCAAGCCTGGACGCGCGTGATCCTGCGTAACGTGTTTCTAAGCGGCAGGCGGCGCAGCCGGTTCGTCGGCGAATGGGACGATCGGATCGCCGATCGCAAACTCATTTCGGCAGCAACGCAGCTGGAGCAGATCGAATTGACCGATGTGGCGCGCGCGCTGGACCGGCTGCCAGAAGAACAGCGGGAGGCGGTCTTGCTGTTCGGCGTAGAGGGGCTGTCGATAGAGGAAATCGCGGTTGCCACCGCCGTCGCGACCGGGACCGTGAAGAGCAGGATCGGGCGAGGGCGTGCGGCGATAAAGAGTCTGTTGGCTCACGAAAGCGCGCTTGGTACCCGGATAGCTGCCGCGCAGGCTGGGACGTCATCGTTGTCGGACAAATGCGAGGCCATCGCGTTGCAGCGCTCTGCCGCAGCCCGGGTCAAGCGGCGACGAAATCTGCACGCCCGCCGCGCTTTGGGCATGACCTTGATCGGCTGACGAGTTCGCGCCGAAACTGCGCGAAGAGCCGCGACGCGTCATCCGCGCTGTGCCGTGCCCCGCCTGACGCCGTCGGCGGATCCCAGCCTAAGGGCGATCAGCGCCCGCGCGCGAAGCGTCCGATGAGCTTTGGCAGAATGCGGGGGGCGGCGAGGAGACCGAGGAAGCCGATCGCCCAGACGACTATGATAAGCGGCTTCAGGACCGCTTTCAGGAAGACCGCGGCCTGGCCGAGAAAGCCGCCGGCGTTGATGCTCTGCGCCACGCTGGCCGCCTCCTTGCCGACTCCAGTCGCGAGGCCCTTGCCGCTATCAAGCACGAGACCGGCATTGGCCGCCATCCATCCGAGTACCGGATCGACAAGCGCGTAAGCGGTCCAGGCGAGCAGTGACCAGATCACGATGCCGGCGAGCACAACCATTGACGAGATCGACCTGGAAACTTTCTCTTCGTGGTACTGGCCTGGTGGCCTGCCCGTTCGTTCCTCGTAGGGGAAGCCATGCTCGCCGGGATCAACCCTTTGCGGGCGACCATAGCGCCTGTGTCCGCCCATGTCTGTCTCCGTTTTGGTGGCTAACATCCCTCACCTCAGGTTGCCCTGATATGAGGCCGAATGGCTTATGAAAGAATTTCTTGGGGCTTATTGGAACCGTGACGAGTTTGAAGGGTCGGCAAAGAACCAAAACGAAACTCAAGTTCCGTTGTGAACTGTCTGCGCAGAATCCACGCTGAGAGTATCAGCAGCCGGGCGGCATCCCAAGCCGAGCTCATTCGGCATGATTGAGCGAAGCGATCTTCCGCCGTTTGAAGCAGCTCGAGGGTGGCAACTTCGTCGCATCTGATCTGATCCGAATATCGGATATTCGACCTGTGAGGGCAATTGCGCCACGGCGTGATCTGCTGGAAGAAATCGTCGAGCGGAACCGCCAGCATGGCGCCTCCGAGAGGAGCAAGCCGCTCGTGAAGTTCGGGAAGGGTCGCCAGTCTCTCCGCGCGACACATTTTCCACCGTCGCAGAGTGTCGAGAACGAGCTTCTCGGCTGCACCGAGTTTGTGGAGGCCGCGGCGGCCGCATACGGATATCTGGATCACGGCCCGCCTTTCGAGTGCTTCGTCGACAGCTCAAAGAATGACTCTCCCTTGTGAGGGCCTTGCCTTCCTCGCCATCGAGGTGAAGTCCGGCGACAATCCATCTCCGGTCTGAGAGGGATCGTTATCATCCCGGCCCTCGGGGAGTATGATCGAGAAGCCTGAAGCCAGCGTGCAGCGACGATTACATCCTTGTTATGCTCGAGGCTGGAACTTGGGGCGACGCGCCAAAGGTGCAATGGACGCCCGGGGGAGAAAATCGGCACATGCCTCCGCGCGGCAAGGCGCCAGTGCTGCAACGGGCCGTCAGCTAGAGGTTTCAGTCAGATGATCAATCCGTTTTTCATGTTTGCGACCGGTATCGAGAACAGCATTCCGACGGTCGACAACGGCAGGGTGCGCGTTGATGAGATGGAGAAGTGCGGATTCTATACGAATTGGCGCACAGATTTCGACCTTCTTGAGGAGATCGGTATCCGCTTTCTCCGGTACGGGCCGCCACTGCACCGGACGTTCCTAGCGGCGGAACGGTTCGACTGGGAGTTTGCCGATCTGACGATGAACCGGTTGAAGCAGCTCGATATCGTGCCGATCGTCGACCTCTGTCATTTCGGCGTGCCCGACTGGATCGGCAACTTTCAAAACCCGGACTTTCCCAGTCTCTTCGAGCGATACGCCAGAGCATTTGCGCAGCGCTACCCCTGGGTTCAGCTCTACACCCCCGTCAACGAGATGTTCGTCTGCGCCACCTTTTCCGGTCTCTACGGATGGTGGAATGAGCAGGGAACGACCGATCGCACATTCGTCACCGCGCTCAAGCATCTCGTCAAGGCGAACATTTTGGCGATGGGAGCCATTTTGGACGTTCGGCCCGACGCGATCTTCATCCAGTCCGAAAGCTCCGAATATTTCCACGCCGACAGCGCTGAGGCGATCGGTCCTGCAGAGGTCATGAACGCCCGGCGCTTCCTCAGCCTGGACCTGAACTATGGTCGGCGGGTCGACTCCGAGATGCACAATTATCTGCTCGCCAACGGAATGACCGCGGAGGAGTATGCGTTTTTCCTGCGCAACAGCCCGCGACATCACTGCATCATGGGCAACGACTATTACATCACCAACGAGCATCGCGTCGCGGCTGACGGGCGCACCTGGGCAGCGGGCGATGTGTTCGGCTATGACGAGATCACCCGGCAGTATCATGACCGCTACCGGCTCCCTGTAATGCACACTGAGACGAACCTCAGCCAAGGACCGAATGGCGATGAAGCCGTGCAATGGCTCTGGAAGCAGTGGGCGAACGTGCTGCGGGTGCGCAACTCAGGCGTGCCGACGGTCGGGTTCACCTGGTATTCGCTCACCGATCAGGTGGACTGGGACACCGCGCTGCGCGAGGACAATGGCCGCGTCAATCCGGTCGGCCTCTACGATCTTGACCGCAACATCAGGCCGGTCGGGCGGGCCTACAAGAAGCTGATCGAGGACTGGCAGAACGTCCTGCCTACGCAGAGCGTCTGCCTTACCGTGCCGCTCGTGCTTCCGAGCGAGTTCGAGGAGCCGTTCGTAAAGCGCCGCATGGAGTGGATGCGGCAATATCATGAGCGACGCCCCCAGTCCGGCGCTGAGGAGGCGGTACAGGTTTGATCAAGGGCATGATGATGTGGCCCGCCTCCTTCCGCAGGTGCGTGGTTGGCGCCGGTTGGATCCTTGCCGCTCGCCCTTCAGCGAACCTGCTGAAGCAAGGCAGCGATAGCCCGCGGCGCAGGGTTTGTGCAGCCCGCCGAACGGCAGATTATCCATGTCGCGATTCGACGGTGCTGCTATGACCTCGGCCATGATCCGAATACAATCCAAGCGCCTGATGCTCATCCTCTTTGCCGTCGCCCTGATAAGCCTTGGAGTCGGCGTGACCGCATGGAAGCTCACCGCTGGGAGACAAGTCGAAGCGATCGACGCGCCCTTGGCCGGCGCTAAGATCGGTGGCCCGTTCCGGCTGATCGACCAGGATGGGAAGGTGCTCAGCAGCGAAAGTCTCAAGGGGCGATATCGGCTGATGTATTTCGGCTACACCTACTGTCCTGACATCTGTCCGACAGACGTTCAGAAGATGAGCCAAGGCCTGCGTGCATTTGAAGCGCAAGACTCCAAGCGGGCGGCCACGGTGCAACCGATCATGGTCACCATTGACCCCGAGCGCGATACCCCCGCGGTAATGAAGCAGTTCGTCCGTGCCTTTCACCCGCGGCTGATCGGGTTGACCGGTAGCCCGGCGCAGGTGAAGGCCGCGCTCTCCACCTTCGCCATCTATGCGCGCCGCGCCGGGCCTCCGGCTGCTACCGATTACCTGATGGATCACAGCGCGATCATGTATCTGATGGGTCCCGACGGCGAGCCGATTACTTTCTTCGCACGCGACGCCACCCCGGACCAGATCGCCGCCGACCTCGCGAAGTACGTGCGGTAAAGGGCGGCCGAGGCATTTACGCCCTGCTTAGTGCCGCGGAATCCAATAAGATGCAGCGCAGGCTCGGTTCGAAGCAGTGGGTGGCTGGCAGCTCGGCGCGGGGGCGGTGCTCCCGGTTGGCGGAAAGGGTGGTCGCCCTCGCGAGTCTGGTCGGACGGCTCGGTCAATCGCGACGCAACACTTCTGTTGGGCTGTCGCTTGGCTTTTGAGCGACGTGAAGGGGTCGGAACGAACTGCCGACGCTCTCTATCAGGCGAATCTCCCAGCGGCAGCGATCATTTCCACGATCGTTTCAAAGCTTGTTGCACCAGCGGGTTGCCGCCCCCGAGCCACCGAGGAACGGAGAGATTCTGCGATCGGAGGAACTCCGGATTGAAGAGCTTTGACTGATAGCGGGTTCCATAATCGCAGAGCATGGTCACGATCGTGCGGCCGGGACCGAGCTGCGCGGCCAGGCGAACCGCACCGGCCAAGTTCACTCCCGATGAGGGGCCGAGGCAAAGACCCTCATGCTCGAGAAGATCGAAGACCGTGGGGATGGATTCATCGTCGGGTATGCGGAAGGAGAAGTCGGGGGTGAAGCCTTCGAGGTTAGAGGTGATCCGCCCCTGGCCGATGCCTTCGGTGATCGAAGTGCCCTCCGAGCTGAGCTCGCCGCTCGTATAATAGCTGAAGAGGGCAGCGCCCGGCGGGTCCGCAAGCGCGATCGCTATGCCTGGGTTCCGCTCCCTGAGAGCGATGCTGACACCTGCCAGGGTGCCGCCGGTGCCGACCGCGCTTACGAAGCCGTCCACCTTACCGCTGGTCTGCTCCCAGATTTCCGGACCTGTGGTTTCTATATGGGCCTGTCGGTTGGCGACATTGTCGAACTGGTTTGCCCAGACGGCGCCATTGGGTTCGCGGTCGGCCAGCTCCAGCGCGAGACGCCCGGACAGCTTCACATAATTATTCTCGTCGGCGTAAGGGACGGCCGGTACTTCGACGAGCTCGGCGCCCGCCAGCCGAAGCATGTCCTTCTTCTCGCGGCTCTGCGTCTCCGGGATGACGATCACGGTGCGGTAGCCGAGCGCGTTTGCGACTAGGGTGAGGCCTATCCCGGTATTGCCCGCGGTTCCCTCGACGATGACGCCACCCGGCCGGAGCATTCCGCTGCGCTCGGCGTCCCGGATGATGAAGAGGGCGGCCCTGTCCTTCACCGACTGGCCGGGGTTCATGAACTCGGCCTTGCCGAGGATCTCGCAGCCGGTCTGCTCCGAGGCTCGCCGGAGCCTGATCAGCGGCGTGTTGCCGATCGCGTCGATGACGTCGCGGTGAATGGTCAAAGCGTTATATCCTCTCGTGGCCGTTGCCGCGCGGTTGTAAGAGCGATTCGTGCTAGCCTTGAACCGAAGGGCCGGGGGGCTCCATGGCCTCCGCATTCCCCATCTCGGGACAGTCGCCGCACAGACGGTTGGCCGGCACCGCGATGTCGATCCGCTTTGGATAGGGCAGGTCTAGCGCGGCCATGATCTCGATAAACTGTTCGAGCGTCTTGCCGCCACCCAACCGCGGGTTACGCTCGCGCTCCTGAGCCACCGTCGTGACATGGCGGTGCTGGTAGTCGTGCGCCGGGTAGACGAGCGTGTCGCAAGGAAGCGTGAATATTTTCTCGTGGATCGACCGGTAAAGCGCCCCCGCATCACCGTTCTGGAAGTCCGTGCGGCCACAGCCGTCGATCAGGAGGGCATCACCGGTGAACACGCGGCGCGAGCCGGGCAGATCGATAAGGTAGCTGTGGTGCGCGTCGTTGTGGCCCGGCGTGAAAAGGGGCTGGAAGGTGAGGCTGCCGACGCCAAGCGGGTTGGCCTCACTGACGCCAACGTCCGCACATGGAAGGCCATCCATTCCCGGATATGCGACCCTTGAGCCGGTCAGGCTGCGTAGCCGGCACGCGGACGTTACATGGTCCGCGTGAATGTGGGTTTCCAGCGTATATTCGAGCGTCAGCCCCAGCTCCTGCAGGACGGCAAGATCGCGATCGACGGTCTCGAGAACCGGATCGAGCAGCACCGCTTTTCCTGTGTCGCGGCAGCCGATCAGGTACGTATAGGTCGAGGACTCCGGCTCGAAGAGCTGCCGAAAGATCATTGCTCTGCTCGTGCGCCGGGCACTGCTTCTCGCCCTTCGGGCAACCCGGCAGCGGCAGCTTCTGCGTCGGCAGCGGCTTCTCCGCCGGGTTCACCCGGCTCGGCCGCTGCTGACGCCCGGAGGACTTCGACGCGCTCAAGATAGGCTTCCGCCAGCTTGTAGTGCGCGGCCGTGACCTCGGGCGTCTCGGAGCGTTGCGCCATCTCGAGCTCCTTCTCGGCGCGGCGTTGAAGGTAATCGAGATCATCATCATCAGACATGTCCACCTCCCTCGGGATTGATCGGCTCACCGAGCCAGCTACTCGACAGCATAAGCCTTCGTGCCCCCGGCGCCGAAGCTCAGCACCTTGAACGGCGCGGTCTTCGGCCCGGACATACCAGGGGACCCCGACGGCATGCCGGGCAGAGCGATCCCGCGGATGGCGGGCTTCTCCTTCAGCATCCGCTGCACCGCTGCTACCGGCACATGCCCTTCCACGGCATAGCCGCCCACCATCGTGGTATGGCAGCCTTGAAGCGCGTCGGGCACTCCAGCGCGCGCTTTGAAAGCGGCGAGATCCTCGATCGAAACCACTTTCACGTTCAGCCCTGCACTCCGTAGCGCCGCGGCGTGGCCGTCGCAGCACTCGCAACCGGGATTCTTGTACATCACGGCATTCGCCCGACCGGCTGCCCCTGCCGTAGCCGGGGAGGTGAAGGCAGCGCCGAGCAGGACCAGCGCGGTTACTTGCTTCAACATCGATAAAGCTCCTTTGTTTGCAGACTATGTTTCAATCCAACGCCACCGCCACGGCGGGACTGCCGGACCTGAACTGTGGCCAGGCCTGGCGAAGCACCCGGATCGCGGAACGGAAGAACAACACCGCGATGACGGCGCCCACGAGGATGTCGGGCCAGGCCGCCCCAGTTGCGTAGACGCCGCCGGCGGCGAGAAGGACTCCGGTGTTGGCGATGACGTCGTTGCGCGAACACTCGAACGTGCTGGACAGGTTCACGTCGCGGTGGCGGAATCGGTAGAGCAGCGCGAGGCAAGAGAGGTTGGCAACCAGCGCGATCAGCCCGAACAGAACCATCGTGCCGGCGGCGGGGGTCCCGCCGTTGACCAGCTTCAACGCCGCTTCGATCATGACCCAGATGCCGAAGGCAGCGATGATCCCGCCCTTCGCGACCGCAGCGCCGGCACGCCAGCGCAGGCTGCGTTGAAGTGCGTAGAGGCTCAGTATGTAGACCAGCGCATCCCCCAGCATGTCGACCGAGTCCGCCATGAGCGCGGTGGAGTTCGCCAGCATCCCGGCCGTGAACTCAGCAACAAACATGGCGAGGTTGATCGCAAGAACCACTTGAAGCACGCGCTTGACGCCCAAATGAGCGCTCAAGGCGGCGATCTCCTGCTCCTTGGCCGAGCAGCAGTCGTCACCCGTCAGGTGCGCACCTCCGGCAGGGCCGGGGTGAGGCTCGTGAGACACGGTATCGTTGCTCGGGTCGGAAGAGCTGCCTGAGCAGCAGGCGTCGCCGTCGTGCGGCGCCGCAACGCGTGCCGTCGCCGGCGCAAGAGGGGCCGTGGAGCGCTCTGACGATATCATCAGCGCCGCATCGCTTTTCTCGCGCTTCGGGCCGCCAGCATCTCCGCAGCAGTCCTCCATAGCCAGCTCTCCGCATTCACAAACACATGCTCGTCCCTATCTATAGGGCCTCTAGGGCCCAAACCCAATCAGCGGGTTGAGGCAGGCATGGTTTTCTGATTCACCACGGATGCGGGGGCGACGGAGGTGTGCATGGCGTTATTCTGGTTGTCGGACGACGCGTGGGCAGCGATCGAGCCGCATCTGCCCAAGAACCAGCCCGGAGCGCGCAGGGTGGACGATCGTCGGGTGATCTCTGGTATCCTGCACGTGCTCAAGAGCGGGGGCCGCTGGTGCGACTGCCCAGCCGACTACGGCCCGGCGACCACCGTCTACAATCGGTTCAACCGCTGGTCGGCGCGCGGCTTCTGGCTGAAGCTGCTTGATGCCTTGGTTGATGCGGGCGCGGTCACGAAGAGCACCGCGATCGACAGCACGTACGTGAAGGCGCAGCGTGCCGCGTTCGGAGGTAAAAGGGGGCTAAAGCGCAGGCGATCGGCCGCTCGCGCGGTGGCTGGACGACCAAGATCCACGCCCTCACGGACGTCGTCGGTCGCCCGTTCGCGCTGATGCTGACGCCCGGTAACGTCGCCGACGTGACCGCCGCACCCGAGCTGCTCGCCCGCATGGGCCGGGCGCGGTATGTGCTCGCCGACAAGGGGTATGACGCCGATCCGCTCCGTCGCGCGCTTCGGCAAGCCGGAGCCGTGCCGGTCATCCCGGGCCGCTCCAGCCGCAAGCGCAAAGTCCGCTATGACCGCGAGCGCTACAAGGACCGCCACCTGGTCGAAAACGCCTTCTGCCGCCTCAAGGACTTCCGCCGCGTCGCCACCCGCTACGACAAGCTCGCCGCCAACTTCCTCTCAGGCGTGGCGCTCGCAACCGCTCTCGCGTTCTGGCTGTGAATGAGTCTGGAGCCTAGCTGCTATAGGTTCAAGGGCATGGGTAAAATCCTCTCGATTGGAGCGTTGGCCACTCTCACAGGGTGCAAGGTGGTGACCATCCGCTATTATGAGCAGATCGGGATGCTGCTCGAGCCTGGCCGCAGCGCGGGTGGACACCGGGTCTATGACCGCCATCATCTCGAGCGCCTCAGGTTCATCCGGAAGGCGCGCGAGCTCGGCTTTCCGCTCGAGACCGTGCGGGGGCTTCTTGCCCTTTCGGAGCGATCGGACGACGCGCCCTGTGAGGAGGTGGACAGGATGGCCGCCACACGTCTCCGCGAGGTCCGAGCCAAGATCGCGGACCTCAGGGCACTTGAAGCCACGCTCGAGCGTCTCCTGAAGCAATGCGGGCACACCACCCTCGACGAATGCCGCATCCTCGACGCATTCCGAGGCGAGCCCCCGATCGCGGGGGTTTGACTAGCTATTGGCTTCAATGTCGCGACGATCGCCTGCACTTAATCCTGCGGCTGCGGCGTAACACGTAAATAGGGCTTCAGGGTCCGCCAGCCGCCCGGGAACTTCTCGCGGGCCTGCTCATCGCTGAGTGAAGGGACGATGATGACGTCCTCGCCCTGCCGCCAGTTCACCGGCGTCGCGACGCTGTGTTTGGAGGTCAGTTGCAGAGAGTCGATGACGCGCAGGATCTCTTCAAAGTTGCGGCCGGTGCTCGCCGGATAGGTGATGCTGAGCTTCAGCTTCTTGTCGGGCCCGATCACAAATACGGAGCGGACGGTGAGCGTGTCGCTCGCTTTGGGGTGGATCATCCCGTAAAGTTCGGCGATCCGGCGGTCAGGATCGGCGATCATCGGAAAATTGAGCGCGTGGCCCTGCGTCTCGGCTATGTCGCCCGCCCAGGCGTGATGATCCTCAATGGGATCAACGCTCAGCCCGATTACCTTGGTATTGCGCTTGTCGAATTCGGGTTTGAGGCGGGCGACCTCCCCGAGCTCGGTCGTGCAGACGGGTGTGAAGTCCTTCGGGTGCGAGAACAGCACCGCCCAGCCATCTCCCATCCACTCATGAAAACGGATCGGGCCTTCGGTCGTGTCGGCCTCAAAGTCCGGCGCGGTATCGCCTAGCTGCAACGTCATGCGCTTTTCTCCTCTTGTGAGAGCAGGCAAGTGGGCAGGACGCCATTGCTGCTAACAGACATGATGTAGGTGCTATACCCACTATAGCTTCAAGAGGCGGAACGTCGAGCCGAGCAGGCCATGCGGCGGGCGGCAAGCGGTAGAGTTGCAATTGGTTGGGCCCATCGACAGGGTTTGGGCCCGGGACGCATGGGGTTAGGCGGCCTCGGGTGTGAGTTGCAGCGCCGGTCGAGACGGCGCCCACCTTATCGAGGGTCACCGGTCTCCGGTTTAAGCGTACGTAAGAATCTACTTTTCGTGTAGTGGACACTATCAGCCCCAACGTTTTTGTCGGCTCCTTCGCGTTGCTGACGCTCAAGGAGAATATGGCATGACGGCCGCTACCGATCCCACAGCTCCAGACGAGCGACGCACGCTCTGGATCGTGCTGCTGCTGAATGCCGCGATCGCGGCGGGCTTCTTCGTCTCCGGGCTGTTTGCGGACTCCAGCGCGCTGATCGCCAACGGCGTAGACAACCTGTCGGACACGGCTGTCTATGCGCTCAGCATTATCGCGATGACCCGTGGAAACGCCTGGAAAACCCGCGCTGCGACCGCGTCCGGCGTGATGCTGCTGATCTTTGCCGGCGGCATCATGCTCGATGTCGGGCGGCGCTACATTCAGGGCAGCGAGCCGATTGGGCCAACGATGATGATCATGTCAGCGGTTGCCGGCGTGGTGAATTATACCTGCCTGCGGCTGCTCCAACGATTGAAGGAGCCGGACGTCAATCTGCGCGCCGCCACCACCTTCAGTTACAATGATTTCATATCCAACGGCGGCATCCTGATCGCTGGGTTTCTGGTGCTGTGGCTCGGCAGCAACTGGCCCGACCTGCTGGTCGGGCTCGCGACCGCCGTCATCGCGATCAAGGGTGGCATCGAGATCCTCCGCGATGCTCGCGCCGAGACCAAAAAAGATGACGCCAACCCGTCATGACCGACAAACTCGAACTCGACAGTCTTGATCCCCGAAGTGTCGGACGCGGCGGGTGCGTGCGTTGGCAATCCGTGCCAAGCTTGGAAGTCCGTGCCGTTCTCCAGCGGCACTCGTCCGCTCGCCTCGAACGCAGGCGAGGATTGGACGGTGGCTTCCTTCGGCAAGGCTGCCACAGTTTCAAAGCCCGAACGTAGGAGAGACCTTTTGGGGCAATGGATTCAGCAGCTCATCGATCAGCTCGGTTACTTCGGCATTGCGGTACTGATGTTCGCCGAGACGGTGTTCCCGCCGCTTCCCTCTGAAGTGATCATGCCGCTCGCCGGGCTGCGTGCCTCGCGCGGGGCGCTGTCGCTTCCCGGCGTGATCGCTGCCGGTGCATGCGGCGCGATGGCTGGCAACCTGGCATGGTACCTCGCTGCCCGCGCGATCGGGTTCGACCGGCTGCACGGTCTGGTTGACCGGCATGGGCGGTGGCTGACGCTCGACTGGGATGAAGTGGAGCGCGCTCAAGGCTGGTTCCGCCGCCATGGAGCGGCGTTTGTGTGCCTCGGACGGATGGTGCCCACGGTCCGCTCCGTGGTCTCGATCCCCGCCGGCCTGTTGTGGATGCCGCTCGCGCGCTTCCTGTTATGGTCGTCGCTCGGAACGACGGCGTGGACGGCAGCGCTTTCGTACGCCGGTTACATGCTCGGCCAGCGCTACACGGCGGTTGACCGCTACCTCGGCCCGGTCTCCACCGCTGTCATCGTAATCCTCGTGCTCTGGTACGCTTGGCGGGTGGCCACGTGGAAGCGCCAAGCATGACTGAACGAGCGGAGGCAAAGGGAGCAACTACTCGCCGCGCCTTTTGGCGGACCGCACAGGCAACGCGCGCGGCGGTGATCGTCGATGCCGATGCCTATTTCACCGCAGCACGGTCAGCGATGCTGAAAGCCGAGCGGCGCATCTTCCTGGTCGGCTGGGATTTCGACGCCCGCATCCGCTTCGGCGAGGGGGATGATGGGGGGCCGCCGACCGTAGGCGCATTCATCAGCTGGCTGGTGAGGCGTCGTCCCGGACTCCACGTCCATATCCTTCGTTGGGATGTAGGCGCGCTGAAGACGCTGTTTCACGGCCGTACATTGCTGACGATCCTGCGCTGGATCCGCGATCCGCAGATCCATCTCAAGCTCGATGGTCATCACCCGGTCGCGGCGTCCCACCACCAGAAGGTCATTGTGATCGACGATTGCGTCGCTTTCTGCGGTGGAATCGACATGACCCGCGACCGCTGGGACACGCGCGCGCACGATGACCAGGAGCCTCGCCGGGTGGAACCCGACGGCAAACCCTACGGCCCCTGGCACGATGCTGCAATGGCGCTGGAGGGTCCGGCGGCGCGCGCCCTGGGCGATGCCTGCCACGACCGCTGGCGCGCTGCCGGCGGGCGGCCGCTCGAGCCCGTTGAAGGTGGCGGGGATTGTTGGCCCGAAGGGCTGCGCGCCGACTTCGCCGATCTGCCTGTAGGCATCTCACGTACGTTGCCCAAGATGGAAGATCAGGAGCCGGTCCATGAGATCGAAGCGCTGTACGTGGCGCTGATCGCGCGTGCTCGTCGGCTGATTTACGCCGAGAGCCAGTATTTCGCCTCCCGCCGTGTCGCCGAAGCGATCGCGCGCCGCCTGGAAGAGCCAGACGGGCCCGAGATCGTCCTTGTGAACCCGACCACCGCGAACGGATGGCTCGAGCCAATCGCGATGGATACAGCGCGTGCGCGGCTGGTCGGAGCTCTGCGCGAGCGCGACGTTCACGGACGCTTCCGGCTCTACCATCCCTTCACTGCGGCCGGTGAGCCCATCTACGTTCATGCCAAGGTGACGATCATCGACGATCAGATAATCAGGGTCGGCTCTTCCAACTTCAACAATCGCTCGCTGCGCCTCGATACCGAATGCGACGTCACGATCGACGCCGCCGCATCTGATAGATCGGCCGACGCGGCGCTGGCAATCGCCGGCATCCGTGACGGGCTCGTCGCCGAGCACCTTGGCGTAAGCCGCGCCGTCGTCAGCGCGAAGCTCGCGCAAACCGGGTCGCTGATAGAGACCCTTACCGCACTCCAAACCTCAGGACGGTCGCTGCGCGATTATGTCCTGCCGGACCTGTCCGCGCTTGGGGAATGGCTCGCGGACAGCAAGCTGCTCGACCCCGAGGGTCCCGACGAGATGTTCGAGCCGCTCTCCCGGCGCAGGAGCCTGCTGTTCCACTTGCGCCACCGGCATGGAAGACTTTTGCGACGGCCGATCGCCTAAGTCGCCTCCAGACCATAGCGGTGGACACCTAAAGACCTTCGTAGCGGCGCTCAGCGGACGCGCGCTACTGGATACACTTGCACGCGTCGGTCGCCCGAGCATATGCTTAACGAATTATAATCACCTTTACTCAACGGTGACCGGAACTTCCTTATAGGCCGGACGGGTAGCGCGATGAATGTGAACAGGGTGGCGGAGGTGATGGCGTTGCGCAACACCATCCTCCAGCGCAATGCGGTACTACGCGAAGCCGTTTCGACCCAGGGCGCCAACACGACTGGCCAGCCGGAGGGCGCGGCGGCAACGCCGAGCTTCGCGGCAACGTTGCAAACCGCGCTCAACAAGGTGAACGCGCTCCAGGAACAGGAGGACGTCGTTACGGAGGCCTATGAGCGCGGCGAGACCACCGATATCGCCACCGTTGCGCTGATGCAGCAGCGTGCCTCGATATCGTTCGAGGCGACGCTGCAGGTCCGCAACAAGCTTCTTTCCGCTTACAAGGACGTCATGAACATGGCGGTGTGAGCCGCCAAGGCGCGCCCGGCTCGGAGCAGCGAATGACAACAAGGTTCGTGGCGTCATCGTGCAACGCCGGTGAACTTTCTTCTTACCGCCGTTCGGCTCTGCCGGCGTGGTCCGGATAGCGATGGCCGCCGCGCCAATCGTGCTCTGGATAAGAACGGGCAATCGGGTCGGGTGAAGGCTGCGGCATCCTGTACGCGGGAGGTGGTGGCTTGTACGCAGGAGACGGGGGCGAGGCAGCAGGGTAGCCGCCGTAGCTTCCGCCCTCATAGGCGTGGCCGCCGTCCCAGCTAACCCCGCCGTGCCCGCCGCTCCAACTGACGCCGGCGCCATGGGTCTTGCGCTGTGCACTCGCGGGCGAGATTACCAGACTTGCGACGACCACCGTGCTCAGACCCAGGAAGATTGTTCTGATCACGGTTGCTCTCCTCGCGCACATGCAAAGGCTTGACGACTGACCTTCACCGATCGGCTCATCTCATCCGGTCAGTGCCAGTCAGTGCCGGAACAGACCGCCGAGGAATCCGCCGCGCCGGTAGCCGCCATGATCTCCCCCGCCGTGATGACCCCCATGATGCCCGCCGCGGTGCTCGTCGCCATAGCCACCGCTCCACGGACCCTGCTGGGCGTAGCCGGGAGCGGGGGACGAAATTGCCGGTCCGGGCTGGGGGGCAGCTACGGCCGCCTCATAGGCTGCGTTGCGTTCGATGATCTTGTCGAGCTCGCCGCGATCGAGCCAGATGCCCCGGCACTGCGGGCAATAGTCGACCTCGATTCCTTGCCGGTCGGCCAGCACAAGGTCCACCCGGCACACGGGACACAGCATGCCCTGCGCCCGCGAGGGTGCCGGGTTCTGGATAGGTACTAAATCAGCCATGATGAACTCCTCGTGCGGAAGGCACCCCGCAGGCGAGAGGGGTGCCTTCGTATCCTAATGCCTTCAGTAGCCGTAGTAGCGATTGCCGCCCCCTCGTTCGCGGCGTTCACGACGTTCGTGCTGCCGTTCTTCCCGCCACTCCCGGCGTTCGGCCCGGGCGTTGTGGCCGCGATCGTTATAGCGGCGGTCGTTGTAACCGCGGTCGTCGAAGCCATTGCCAGGCCCGCGATTGTAGGACCTGCCGTATTGCTCATAGGCAGAGCCATCGAAGCCGCGCGCATGGGCCTCGCCCTGATAGGGCTGCCCACCATATCCACCATAGGACTGAGCCATTGCCGGCGCGCCGAACGTGAGCGCAGCTACCGCGGCGATCAGAAAGCGTTTCATGATCATCTCCTCAATGCGGAGTGGCCGATCGCCACGCCTTGAGAACGCTATGAACTTGGCGGGATGAATGCGGCGGGTACCGAGCTGGCAGGCGTCATTCATCTTCAGTTTACAGGACTAGTGATGGCCCCCGCCGTGACCCCCGCCGTGACCCCCACCTTGGCCGCCCCCACCGTGGCCGCGGCCGAAGTGGCCGCCGCCGAAACCGATCCCCAGCCCGAACGACCCGTAATAGGGGCGGCTGTAATAGCCTCCTGGATAATATGCGCGACGGTAGTCGGCCGCCGAAACCGCAACCACACAGGTCGGCATAGCGCCTGCGGGACTGGCAGCAGGCGTGCTGGACGGAGCAGGAGATGCGCCAGGAGTTGTCGGACCGGCTTGAAGGCCGATGGGCTCGGCAAGGACCGCGCCCGGTGTGGTGCAGGGAACCCGGTAATAGGAATAACGGGGCGCATATTGCGCGGTCGTGCATCCTGCCAACAGCGCGGCCGACCCCGCGGCGAAGCCAATCAGCCTCAGTGTCCGGAACGGCATCACTCTCTCCTTGCCGGTGCGCATCGCCACCAGCCTATTTTGTTATATCTATACTACACCATGGAGCCCCCCACGCCAAGGCGCCGAAATACTTGGGGGTTGAGTAGCAACGGAACAGAAAACCTACATAAGCCCGTCTGTGGGTAAACAGGTTGGCTTTTTGCGGGACGGCATTGTTTGGTGAGAAGCGCAGGTTCGTTGTAGGCAACAGCGATGACCCAAGACAACACCGCTGCCGCAGAGTTCCGACGGGATTGGGCGCGATTTCATCCGAGCTGCTTGCCGCTCGGATGGATGCTTCGTAGCCGCGCAGGCTCGCCATGGGTTCGCTTTCACGCTCTCCCCGGTTCCAAGCGATACGCAGACGATGAAGCGGAACGGGACATCATTCTTTCGCGAGCATATGCTCTTGGCAACGGGCTGCTCGGCCTGGACCAGTGCTGTTGGGTCGTTGAGGCCGAGACCGGTGATCCGTCCGCACCGAGCGAAGTAGCGATGTCGGGTGCCGAGACCGACGATCCCGTATGGAGCTTCTATGCCCGCCGTGAGCGGTGGCGGACGGGGACGCACGATGCCAGGTTGCTCTCGATTGCTGACGATAAGCCAGGGCATGCGATTTGGATGAGGTGCGACGACGGCGCTGTGTTCGCGCCTTACGATGGCGGCTTTGACCTATTTCCGACCTCGTGGGAGGCCGTGAGCCACTTAAAAGTCGGATGGCCCGACTGGCTTTCCGATCATCCTGCCGGTCTCTGACAGCCCGATCTAAGCGTCCGCTATTAGCGCGGAAGCGGCCGTCTGGTTTTTCCAACAAACCCCGGTTTGATGCGAAGCGGCCCAGCGATTACGATCGAACTGCTGGA
>NZ_JAUCZC010000041.1 GCF_030373265.1 Blastomonas sp. | reverse complement strand
CGCCAAGACCCGAATTTACTCTTGCATCTTTCGGGGCGTCCACAGATGGGAAGCAGACGCTTACTCTACGTCACTGTAATCTGCCACGAGCTCCATCGACTCTTCCGGTTTAGAAAACTCGGCTTGATAGCAGTAGACAGGCGACCCTCCGAGACTTCCCGGTTTGAGATCGAGTTCGATACAAACCATTCCCTGTCCCTGATTTCGCGTAGGTATGAACATGGAGCGGGGTTCATAGCTCTCGCGCACGCTTTGCTCACTTTGCTTGGTCTTCACCGACCAACGACTGATAGCATCGTCAATCTGCGGTTGAAGTCTGCGGATTTTTGCGTCGGCCATCGATTTTTCGGACGAACCAACCGAAGTTTCACCCACCAGAATACCCGTCACAAACGTCAAGGCAAACAGGCTGAATATTGCGAGCAGTCGGAGCGGCGCACGTTTCATTGCCGGTTTGTAGATGCTGGTATGCATGGCCGCAACGGGGTCGTTTCAAGATTGGCAAGTTTCTTCTAAATTACATCGGCAGCAGACCTTGAGCCGTCCACTGTTGCTCGCCTGCTTCCTTCTCCCGCTTGCCTGCGAAGGCAGGCATCCATCTCCTGCCCTCGCACCCGGCACAACGGTCGGGTGATGGGCCCCTGCCTTCGCAGGGGACCGGGCTGGTGCATGTGTTGCGGAAGAAGGCTTGGCATAGTGCCGCCATCCGCTCAGCCTGAGCCTGTCGAAGGCCCCGCTCTATGGCCAGCGTGGGTGCGTGGCCTTCGACAGGCTCAGGCCGAGCGGGGGTGGTTGGGGTGCCCTACTGCCCTCGCCCCTTTAGGGGAGAGGGAGGAGCCGCGTAGCGGCGGGGGGAGAGGGGGATGCGTTGCCGCTGCCCCTCTCAACTTCGCCTAGCCAGCAAGCTGGCAAGGCTTCGTATCTCTCCCCTCAAGGGGAGAGAGCATTAGCGATTACGCCACCTGCGCCTGCGCCGCCGCTGCAACCACCTCGAGCGGACGCACGATCAGCGTTACGCGGTCGTGCCCCACCGCGACGTTGAGCACATCGCCCGCACACACCACGATCGGCTCAGGAAAATTGTGCAGCATCTGCAGCCAGCCGCCGTCGGTATAGCCGTCGGGGTGGTTGTCGAAGGTCACGCCGTCTGCCAGATCGACATGCATCCACTGGACGATGCCGGTGGCGATGCCGTCGGCCTGCACGTCGATCTCGAGCAGGTGCAGGTCGCTGGCGTGCGCTTTGCGGGTGAGGTCGATGCTGACCAGTTCGACATCCGCCGACAACCTGCGCCAGTCGGTCATCGTGCCGTGGATCGGGAGCTTGGGCGAGGCGAGCGCGGCGAAGCGCGACAGGTCGAAGCCCGAGACCTGATCGACGAAGACATAGTCCGCGAGCAACGGGCTTTCGACCAGACAGCCGATGGCGGAAGCGCGGCGCGGGATCACGATCGCGTCGGGCTTGAGCAACCGCGCGTGCGCATCCTCGAAGGTGTCGATGACATGCTCGGTGAGCAGGTCGGATGAGAGGATTTCGGAGACCAGGATATCGGCGCGTTCATCGAGATGCTCGCCGACCTTGAGCTCGGTCGAAGGCGCGGTGTGGACGGTGATGGCGTCCGAATAGCCGTTGTCGGCGATGATCTGCCGCGCCATGTCGGCGATCACCGGCACCACCTCGCACGCGGTGACCGACCGGGCCCCTGAGCGCGCGGCCATCATCGAGAGCAGCCCGCTGCCGGTGCCGATATCGAGCACGCGCGCGTCCGGTCCGGCTTCGGCAATCGCGGCGCGGATCGCGGCCTCGAACGCGTCGTTGCGGCGGACATCGTTGAGCATCGGGATATGCCAGAACGGCACCAGATCGGCGCTCAGCCGACGGATCTGGTGTTCGATATGGATGTTGCCCGGCTGCAGCGCGAGCGCACGGCGGAACTGGTCGAGCGCCTCACCCTTGCGCCCCGCATCGGAGAGCATGACCGCAAGGTTGTTGGCGGCGATGGGGTTGGCGGGATCGGCAGCGCAAGCCGCCTGCAGCGCGGTGATCGCCTCGTTCGGGCGCCCGGCGCGGCTGTAGATCAGCCCCTTTTCGTGATGCGCGACCGCGTGATCGGGGTCGAGCGCGAGCAGCATGTCCCACGCCTCGATCGCCTCGTCGGTGGCACCACGATGGCCGAGGATCCCGGCGAGAATCGGCAGCACCTCGATCGTGCGATAGCCTTGCTCCACCACCATCCGATAGCGCGGTTCGGCAGCGGCAAGATTGCCCGCCTCGTGCAACTGCATCGCCTCATGCAACAGGGTCCGAGCGCTGACGATCTCGTGTGCGGTATCCGGCATGTTTCCCCCGTAAAGCGGCGTTAAGACAATTTGCCGGACTATTAACGAGCAGGGTTAACAAAGCGTAACCGGCGGGTTTTGCGAGGTTTTAAAAGCCCTGCCCCTCGATGGGGGAGGGTTGGGTGGGGGTGATCTCTCCGGATTGTACGAAGTGTGCTCATCCGTACCGCCGCGCCCAGCCGCACCCTCACCCTCACCGCTGCGACTAGGCAGCAAGCTGCCAAGTCTCGCTGCCTCTCCCATCAAGGGAGAGGTGAGAGGGGCGCGGGAATGACGGATTCCCCCACCTGCGACCGACCGAGTTTGACGTTCCGCAAAATGGAACATAATAAGAACATATGTCGCGTGCCGATTCCCTCGAGTCTCTCAAAACCCGGATCGCCGGGATCGAGCGAGCGCGTGCCGTCGAGGCGGCGGTGCTGGCGGGGACAGGCCATGCCGGAATCGACGCCGCGCTGGGCGGCGGGTTGGCGCGCGGGCGGGTGCACGAGGTGTTTGCCGCGCAGGCCGAGGATGCGGGCTGCGCCGCGGGCTTTGTCGCGGGGCTCGCGCTGCGTCTGGGGCTGCGTCTGGACGGCACTTTGGTGTGGCTGCGTGAGATACAGGCAGAAAAGCAGGGCGGCAGGCTGCACGCGCCGGGGTTGGTCGAGATCGGGCTCGATCCGGCCCGCGTGATCATCGGCGTGCTGCCCGATCCGCAGGCGGTGCTGCGCGCTGCCGCCGATGTGGTGCGCTGCCCCGAGGTCGGGGTCGCGGTGATCGAGCTGTGGCGCGAGCCGCGGCTGCTCGACCTGACCGCGAGCCGGCGACTGGCGCTGGCGGCGGAAACATCGGGGGTCACCGTGATCGCGTTGCGCATCGCGGCATCCCCCTCGCCCAGCGCCGCGCAGACCCGCTGGCAGGTGAGCGCCGCCGCGTCTGCGCCGATGGAAGCCAATGCGCCGGGCTATCCTGCCTGGAGAGTTGAATTGTTGCGCCAGCGCGGACGCCCATCCGGCGGCGACTGGCGCGTGGAGTGGAACCGTGAACAAGCCTGTTTTGCAAATGCCGACACCGCCTCCGATTGCGGCCCCGATGCCGGAGGATTCGCCGCCATCGCAGCGGCGCCATCTGGCGCTGTTCTTCCCTTTTCTGCCGGTCGACCGGTTGATGCGCCACCCCGACTGCGACACGCCGGATGACACCCCGCTGGTGCTGGTCGAAAAGGTGCGCGGTGCGATGCGGATCGCGGCGACCTGCTCGCAGGCGGCCGCGCTCGGGCTGAACGCGGGGCTGGCGCTCGCCGATGCGCGCGCGCAGGTGCCGCTGCTGGCCGTGACCGATCACGATCCGGCGGCAGATCTCGCCTGGCTCGAGCGGCTGGCCGATCACTGCGACCGCTTCACGCCGCTGGTGGCGATCGAGGCGCCCGATGCGCTGGCGCTCGACATTACCGGCTGCGCGCATCTGTTCGGTGGCGAAGCGCCGCTGCTGGCCGATGTCGCACGCTTCATGGCGCGGTGGAGCGACGATGTCCGGCTGGCGTGCGGCGACACCCCCGAGGCGGCGCAGGCGCTCGCCCGGTTCGCGCCTGCAGGCACCAGTTTCGAGAGCGAGGATGCGACGCTGCGCCGGCTGCCGGTCGCCGCTTTGCGGATCGAGGAGGAGACGCAGACCGCATTGATCCGCGCCGGGCTCAAGACCATCGGCGATCTGGCGATGCGGCCGAGCGCGCCGCTCGCCGCGCGCTTCGGCGAAGACCTTGTCGACAGCCTCGACCGGCTGCTGGGCACCGCCGACAGCCGCATCACCCCACGCCGCGCCGCGCCCGCGTTGCGCTTCGAGCGGCGCTTTGCCGAGCCGATCGGTCGCACCGAGGCAGCGATGGCAGCGATCGGCGAGCTGGCCGAGGAGGCGGCGGTGGTGCTCGAACAGCGCGGCATGGGCGGGCGGAGGTTCATCGCGCGCTTCTTCCGCAGCGACGGGCGCACCTATGATCTCGCCACCGAAAGCAGCCTGCCGATGCGCGACCCGGATGTGCTGATGCGGCTGCTCAATGAGCGGCTTGCGGCGCTCGCCGATCCGGTCGATCCGGGCTTCGGCTTCGACATGATCCGGCTGGCGGTGCCGCGCATCGAGCCGCTGACGCCCGCGCAGCTGCAGCTTGAGGGCGGGTGCGTCGCCGACGAGGCGATGGCCGAGCTGGTCGACCGCTTGAGCACCCGGTTGGGGCGCGGCGCGATCCGCAGGTTCGAGCCGCGCGACAGCCATGTCCCCGAACAGGCCGCGCTGACCCTGCCCGCGGTCGATCTGCCCGCGCCCGCCGCCTGGGATGCGCCGCAGCAGGGCGAGCCGCCTGCCCGCCCGATCCATCTGTTCGATCCGCCGCAGCCGATCGAGGTGATCGCCGAGGTCCCCGACGGCCCGCCGCACCGCTTCCGCTGGCGCCGCAGCCAGCACCATGTCGTGCGCTTCGAGGGGCCCGAGCGGATCGCGGCGCAATGGTGGAAGCACGCGCCCGGCAAAAGCCCCGGCCTGACCCGCGACTATTACCGCGTCGAAGACGCGCGCGGCCGCCGCTTCTGGATCTTCCGCCACGGGCTGTACGAGACCGAAAAGCCCGATCCGCGCTGGTATGTTCACGGGTTGTTTGCGTGATTTCTCCCGCCCCCTTCGCCGAGCTGGTCGCTGCGAGCAATTACTCGTTCCTGCGCGGCGCATCGCACCCGGCGGATCTGGTCGCGCGCGCGCTCGAACTGGGGCTCGCCGGCATCGGCGTCGCCGACCGCAACACGGTGGCGGGCGTGGTCCGCGCGCATATCGCGCTGCGCGATGCGCACAAGGCCGCCGCCGAGATCGGCGTGCCCGCGCCTGCGCTCAGGCTGGTGGTGGGCGCGCGACTGGTGTTTGCCGATGGGACGCCCGACATCATCGCCTACCCCGCGACGCGGCACGGCTGGGGACGGCTGACCCGGCTGCTGACTTTGGGCAACCTGCGCGCCACCAAGGGCGATTGCACGCTGACCATCGCCGACCTGCTCGATCACCTCGACGATCTGCTGCTGATCGTGATGGCATCGCCCGACCACGCCCCGCTGCTCGACACGCTGCACGCCGCCGCGCCAGACCGCGTGTGGATTGGCGTCACTATGCCGCGCCGGGGCGCCGACCGCCGCCGTCTCGCGCGGATGATGCGGCTGGGCGAGACCACCGGCGTGCCCCTGCTCGCCACCAACGATGTGCTCTATGCCGCGCCCGATCAGCGCCCACTGCACGATGTGCTGACCTGCATCGGCGAAGGCTGCACCATCGCCAACGCCGGGCGCAGGCTCGAGGCCAACGCCGAGCGCCATATCAAGCCGCCCGCCGAAATGGCCCGCCTGTTCGCCGACTGTCCGCACGCGATCGACCAGACCACCGCGCTCCTCGCCCGCATCACCTTCACGCTCGACGACCTGCGCTATCAATACCCGCTCGAACCCGTGCCCGAAGGCTGGGAGGCGCAGGCCTGGCTCGAGCATATGGTGACCGAGGCGGCGCGCGATCGCTATGGCAGGGAGCTGCCCGCCAAGGTCCGCAAGATGCTCGACGACGAGTTCGCGCTGATCGCTAGCCAAAAATACGCCTGCTATTTCCTCACCGTGCACGATCTGGTGCGCTTTGCTCGCACCCGCGATCCGCCGATCTTGTGCCAGGGGCGCGGCTCGGCGGCCAACTCGATCGTCTGCTTTTTGCTGGGCGTCACCTCGGTCGATCCGGTGACCCACGACCTCTTGTTCTCGCGCTTCGTCTCCGAAGAGCGCGCCGAGCCGCCCGATATCGATGTCGATTTCGAGCACGAGCGGCGCGAGGAGGTGATGCAGTATATCTATGCCCGCTATGGCCGCCACCGCGCCGGGATCGCCGCGACGGTGATCCACTATCGCCCGCGCAGCGCGGTGCGCGAGGTCGGCAAGGTGCTGGGCTTTTCCGAGGATGTGACCGCGCGGCTGACCAGCACGATCTGGGGCAGCTTCTCGTCGTCGATGGCCGAGCAGCGCTATGCCGAGGCCGGGTTCGATCCCGACAACCCCGATATCGTCCGCCTGCGCGATCTGGTCGATCAGATCCTGCACTTCCCGCGCCACCTGTCGCAGCATGTCGGCGGCTTCGTGCTCACCGAGGACCGGCTCGACGAGACCGTGCCGATCCACAATGCGGCGATGGAGGACCGCACCTTCATCGAATGGGACAAGGACGATATCGATGCGCTGGGGCTGATGAAGGTCGATGTGCTCGCGCTCGGCATGCTCACCTGCATCCGCAAGGCTTTCGCGCTGATGCGGCAGCATGATCTGGGCGAGCACGACCTCACCGTCGATCTCGAGGCCGACGATCCGGCAGTGTACGACATGCTGTGTCGCGGCGACAGCATTGGGGTGTTCCAGGTCGAAAGCCGCGCGCAGATGAACATGCTGCCCCGCCTGCGCCCGCGCACGCTCTACGACCTCACCGTGCAGGTCGCGATCGTGCGCCCCGGGCCGATCGAGGGCGACATGGTCCACCCGTATCTGCGCCGTCGCTCGGGAATCGATCCGGTCGAATACCCCTCGCCCGCGCCGCCGCACGACCCCGATGAGCTGAAAACGCTGCTCGGGCAGACCTATGGCGTGCCCTTGTTCCAGGAGCAGGCGATGAAGCTGGCGATCGTCGCGGCGGACTTCACCCCGGGCGAGGCCAACCATCTGCGCCGCGCGATGGCGACCTTCCGCAATGTCGGCACGATGCACAATTTCGAGGAGAAATTGGTCAAGGGCATGACCGCGCGCGGCTATACCGCCGAGTTCGCCGAGCGCTGTTTCAGGCAGATCGAGGGTTTCGGGAGTTATGGTTTCCCGGAGAGCCACGCGCTGTCGTTCGCGCGATTGGTCTATGTGTCGTCGTGGATCAAGTGCCACCAGCCCGCGGTCTTCGCCTGCGCCTTGCTCAATTCGCAGCCGATGGGGTTCTATGCGCCCGCGCAGATCGTGCGCGATGTGCGCGAGCATCAGGTCGAGGTGCGCCCGATCGACATCAACATGAGCGGCTGGGACAATGCGCTCGAGCGCGACGCACATGGACGGCTGGCGCTGCGGCTGGGCTATCGCCAGATGGATGGCTTCCGCAATGCCTGGGCCGAGGCTCTGGTCGCCGCGCGCGCCGAAATAGGCCGCTTCACCTCGGTCGAGATGCTCGCGCGCCGCGCCGATCTGCCATCCGCCGCCTTGCGCCTGCTCGCCGATGCCGATGCGTTCGGCTCGCTCGGGCTGTCGCGGCGGCAGGCCTTGTGGGAGGTCCGCCGCACGCCGTCGGGCGAGCTGCCTTTGTTCGCCGCCGCGCGCGCGCGCGAACTGGGCGCCAGTGAATTGGGGTGGGAGCCCGACATGCAGCTGCCGATCATGCCCGCGTCCGAGGAGGTGGTGACCGATTACCAGACGCTGCGGCTCTCGCTCAAGGACCACCCGATGGCCTTCCTGCGCGCATCCTTACGCGAAGACGGCGTGCTGTCGTGCGAAGACACCAACAATTCCAAGGCGGGCAAGACGGTGCGCACCGCCGGCATCGTCCTCGTCCGCCAGCGCCCCGGGAAGGGCAACGCGATCTTCGTCACGATCGAGGACGAGACCGGGATCACCAACATCGTCCTGTGGGCCCGCCTGTTCGAACGCTACCGCCGCGCCGTGATGGCCAGCCGCCTGATGCAGGTCGAAGGGGTCTTGCAACGCAGCCGCGAAGGCGTGGTGCACCTGATGGCGAACCGGGTGGTGGATCGCTCGGATTTGCTAGCGACGCTCACGCAGACGCGCGGCGATGGCGCGATCACCCCGCCGCTGGCGCGCGGGGATGAGGTGGCGCGGCCGGTGCCGTCAAGGCATCCAAGGGATGCAAGAGTGTTGCCGAAGTCACGGGATTTTCATTGAGGGCCACCAAGAGCAGCAGTGCTGGGCCATATCGTGTCATCGAACTTTACCTGAGGTCACGATGCTGTTGCTTGCACAATTATTCAGTGGCACGTTCATAACATCTGTTTTTTGGGGATCATTCATGGAACTGGCTACAAAACTGGCAGAACTTCAGAAGCGAACACTAGAGCATCGTGAAGTTCTTTTGACAGAAGAGGCAGCGAAAAATGCACTGGTCATGCCCTTCCTTCAGGCGCTCGGTTACGATGTTTTCAACCCCAAAGAGGTGGTTCCCGAATTCACAGCTGATGTAGCAACCAAAAAGGGCGAGAAAGTCGATTATGCTATCTGCAAAGATGGCAAGGTTGATATCTTGATCGAATGCAAACCCGCATCCGCTGAGCTGAACGTCAAGCACGCCTCACAGCTTTTCCGCTATTTTACTGCCACAGAGGCTAGGCTGGCTTTGCTCACAAACGGCGTGAGTTACCAGTTTTACTCCGACGTCGAAAAACCCAACATCATGGACGAGCGGCCATTTTTCTCATTCTCCATGGACGCCATCAAGCCCGCAGACGTGAAGACGATTGAGAAGTTTGCGAAATCGGCATTCGACATCGACAAGATCGTTCAGGAAGCGGGCAACCTGAAAATTCAATCGCTGCTACGTAAGGAGCTGGAAAAGGAATTTGCTGAGCCATCAGACGGCTTTGTGGATCTGTTGGCTCGCCGCGTGCATGACGGGCGGCTCACCGCTACCGTGCGAGAAAATTTCAGCAAGATGCTGGTGAGCACAATCTCTTCATTTGTCCGGGACCTTGTCAATGAGCGCCTTTCGTCGGCACTCAATGCAGCCTCGCCTGGGCCGGTCGAAGAGGGGCCATCCGAAGATGAGGCAAACTCTGATGGCGTCGTAACAACTGCGGAGGAACTGTCGGGCTTCCACATTATTCAAGCTATCGCGTCACGGCTGGTCGACCCCAAGCGCGTAATGATCCGTGATGCAAAGTCCTATTGCGCGGTATTGCTGGACGACAACAACCGCAAAACCATTGCACGTATGCGCTTCAATGGCCTGACATCCAAATACCTCGGAACGTTCAAGGGCAAGGAAGAGGAGCGACACCTCATTTCTGACTTGACCACAATCTACAGTTTGTCGGGGCAAATCGAAGACCGATTGCGGGAACTCGACGACACCATCACCGCATGAGGAGACTGGTATGGTCCCAATCTGCCCATCTCGACCACATCCGAGCACACCGGATTGCTATCTAGACGTCATTGACGTATAAGCGCCGTGCAAACTTGCCCGATCACCGTTGTGGAAACCAGCGTGTTCCTGCGGCAGGCGGAGAAAATATGGAGCGATGAGGAGCGCGCTGCCCTTGTGGACCATGTGGCACACAATGCAGAATCAGGCGACATCATCCCCGGAACCGGAGGTGTGCGCAAAATGCGCTGGGGGCGGAGCGGTAGCGGCAAGCGCGGCGGCGCACGGGTAATCTATTTCTACTACGATATGGACACCCCGCTTTATCTGCTGCTGGCTTATGCCAAGGCGCAGGCGACCGATATGAGCGCGGACGAGAAGAAGGCAGTTTCCGCCCTCGCCGCGACGATCAAGGGCAAGAGATAAAAGGACGGAACGATGGAAGACGCCAACTCTAACTTCGCACAGGACCTGATCGCCAGCATGACCGAAGCCGCTGCCCATGCCCGCGGTGATGCAACCGACGCGCGGGAGCATGTGATCGAGGTGCCCGATGTGCGCGCGATCCGCGAGGCTTTGGGGTTGTCGCAGCAGGCGTTTGCCAGCGCGTACCGGATCCCGCTCGCCACGCTGAAGGGCTGGGAGCAGGGCCGCCGTCATCCCGATGCCACCGCCAGCGCCTATCTGAGCATCATCGCGCGGATGCCCGACGCCGCGCGCGAAGCATTAAAGGCGGCTTGAAGGGTCGTGGGTGTGCGAGCAGGTTGAGGACATCCGCTCGAAGACTAGGGGAATTGGTCATGACCCAGGACCAAAAAGCTCGCTTGCTCCGTCAGATCGAGGTGACCCTCAAGGCGGACCGGCGGTTTTCACGATTGGGGACTTTGTTCGTGTGCGAGATGACGCACAAGACCATTGGCATCTCGATGTTCTGGGATCGCGGCAATTACGTCGCGCATAGCAATCCGAACTATGATCACTTCATCGACATCATGTACGACCTGTGGGAACTAGACGCGCCCGGCAGGCGCTGGCGGCAGATGGAGCTGCTGCTGCGCGGCAAGGTGCCAGAGGTCAAGCTCCTGTCCAAGCAGGACATTCTTGACGCAGGAATGGACAGGGAGCGGATCGAGGACACCTCCGCACGCTATTTTGGCGAAAAAAGGGTTGTCGATCCCTCGTGGTACTAAAGGCAGTCTTCGGCGGCGCACCTCGCATCCCCATTGACCTCCCCCCGCCACCCCCTACCCTCTCTGCGCATAACACCAGGAGAGCCCGCCATGACCGCCACCACCGCCGACCCCAACGCACTCAAGGGCGAAGACTGGGCGGGCGAGATGGGGGTGAAGTGGCTCACCCATATGGACCGGTTCGAGGGTATGATCGCACCCATTGGCGATGCGCTGCTGGCGCGCGCGGCGATTGCTCCGGGGGAGCGGGTGATTGATCTGGGGTGTGGCGGGGGGTTGACCTCGCTCGCGGCGGCAAAAGCGACCGGGCCGGACGGTGCGGTGCTGGGGCTGGATATCTCGCTCGATCTGATCGACGCGGCCCGCCGCCGCGCCGAAAACCACCCCAACGTCAGCTTCGTCTGTGCCGATGCCGCGACCGTCGCGCTCGATGCCCCCTATGACCGGCTGATCTCGCGCTTCGGGTCGATGTTCTTTGCCGAGCCTTATGCCGCCTTCGCCAACCTCCACGCGCTGATCAAACCCGGCGGGCGGATCGATCTGGCGATCTGGGCGGCGCCGCGCGACAATCCGTGGATGATGGAACTGATGGGGGTCGCGCGCTCGCATATCGACATCCCCTCGCCCGATCCGCGCGCGCCCGGCCCGTTCGCCTTTGCCGATCTGGAGTATGTCCGCGGCATCCTGGCGCACGCCGGATTTTCCGCGCCCGATATCGAGGCGTATCAGGGCAAGCAGGCGATCGGTGGCGCGGGTGCCTCGCCCGATGAGGCGGCGGACTTCGCGCTCGCATCGATGGCCATCGGCCGCGCGCTGGCCGAGGCGGGCGACGACGTACTCGCCCGCGCCCGCGCCGATCTGGTCTCTCTGTTCGGGCAACGGCATGTGCCAGGCAAGGGCGTGATGATGGCCAACAAGGTGTGGCTGGTCTCGGCAACCGCCTGATCCGCCCGCCACCCCCCTATTGGGTCGCCCCGCCCCCCATCATGAACGCCCGGTCCATTAGGATGGTATCAACAGCAACCAATCGCCCACCGGTCCCGTAAGTCTCCTTTGCCCCCTTAAAAGGAGACACCCATATGACACCTGCAATGAACCGTTTTGCCGACAAGACCGTGATCGTGACCGGAGCCGGATCAGGCATCGGCGCGGCCGCCGCGCGACGCTTTGCCGACGAAGGCGCCAATCTGGTCGCGTTTGATCTCGACGATGATACCATGAGCGAGGAATTTTCCGATCTCGGCGACCGGCTGATGGTCAAGGTCGGCGACACCACCGACGCGGACACGGTCAACGCCATCGTGGCGGATGCCGCCGAGCGCTTCGGCAGCGTCGATGTCCTCGTCCTCAACGCTGGCATCGCCGATTTCGGCACGCTGCCCGAGACCGACCAGGAGACCTGGAACAAGATCATGGACGTCAACGTCAACGGCCCGGTGCATTTCGTGAGGGCAGCCCTGCCGCATCTGAAGGAGAGCGGCGGATCGGTGGTGATGACATCGAGCGTGTCGGGGCTGGGCGGCGACTGGGGGATGACCGCGTACAACACCTCGAAGGGTGCGGTGACCAACCTGGTGCGATCGCTGGCGATCGATCACGGCAAGGAAGGGGTCAGGTTCAACGCGGTCAACCCCTGCGTCATCCGCACGCCGCTGACCGAGGAGATCATCGAGGACAAGACGATCCACGACAATCTCAAGCAGCGCATCGCGCTGGGCCGGGTCGGCGAGCCCGAGGAAGTGGCCGCGGCGATGGCGTTCCTGGCGAGCGACGATGCGCGGTTCATCACCGGGGTGAACCTTCCCGTTGATGGCGGCGTGGGTGCGTCCAACGGCCAACCGCCGCTGTCATGATGCTGCGCGCGTGACGGACTGCGTCCGGGTGCTAACCCGGGCGCGCGCCGTCTATTCGCGCACGTTCGCGACGTTGTACTGAAACACCTCGTCCTGCGTCAGGCAGCGGCGGGTGGATTTGTCGCCGGGGCCGCTCGATGCGACCGCCTTCTGCTTGTACATGATGTCGGTGAGCAATTTGCGCGAGACGCCCATGCGGATCAGGAAGTCGTTGTCCTCGCTGGCGAGCAGCGCGCTTTCCTGCTCGATATCGCCGATCAGCTCGACCGTTGTCTCGGTGCCCAAAGCCACCGACTGATCGATCGCGTCGCGGTCGTTGGTCATGGTGAACATGTGCACCATGAAGTTGCCACCGGGTTCGACCACGCGCAGCTGGCCGCCCATGAACACGAAGTTGCACGCGGAAAAGCAGGTCCAGCCTGCAGGGATCCGCGTCACCAGCCCCGGGTTGCCGCGGATCAGCCGTCCTGCGGCGTTGCCTGCGCGCGCGTTGCCGCCGGGCGAGCGCAGCCAGATCTCGGCAATATCGGGATTGTCGGCCAGCGCTTTTTTCAGCCGGTCGGGCAGCGTCTGGTCGATCGGCCCCTCGGCGAGCAGCACCTGCGCTCCGCCCTTCTTGACGACCTTGAGCGTCATGAGCTTGTTGGCCGACCAGTCGGGCGATTTGGGACAGCTGGGGTTCACCGGATCGACCGCCGCCGGGCTCTGCGCGCACAGCAGCGCGCCCGCCAGCGCCAGCAGCAAGGATCGTTGCACAGCCTGCATCCGGTCAGGCCTGCGCGATTTCATACCGCGCCGCGCCCGGTTTCTTGCACATGCGTTTGGCCACGGTCGTCTCCTCGCCCTCGACGATGATGACATCGTTGACGTTCATGCAGGTCGATCCATCGGCCAGTTGCGTCTTGCCGATCACGGTGGAGGTGCCCGACACGTCCTTGCGGGTCTCGCTGGTCCAGGTCGATGTGCTGCCCACCTCCTCGCCGCGCGTTGCCTCCAGCGTCGCATCGGCGGCCTTTTTCTGCTCCTCCGGTTCGAGCTTGCAGGCGATGGCATCGGTCAGCAGTCCCGCCACCTCGGGCACGGGAAGAAAGCTGGCGAGCCCGCCCATCCGTCCCGTGACGCTGCCCAGCATGCCGCCGATCACCGACCGGCCGACCGACTTGCCCGCGCTGTCGTCGCAACCCGTGGCGGTCTTGCCGCTGCTGCTCGCCTTGGGCTTGGATCGCAGCAGACTGCCAAACTGTGCGTGCGCGGGCGCCGGAATGGCCAGCGCCACCGCCGCCGCGAGCGCCGCGGACCGCATGGTGATGTTCAAGACTTTCGCACCCATCGCAACCATCTCCTGAGAGGAACAGCTATCGACCCTGTTCCATGGTACCGTAGCGGCCGTGGCCGGTCAAACCATGACCCCGGTCACACCCGCGCGCCGGTGTCGAATACGCCGCCATGATCACGGCTGATAGGATGCATTGGCCGCACTATCTTCAAAATGACGGCATTTGCCGAATGTTAACCAAACTGTCCGACAAGAGTGCATGTTCGCTTGGCTTCGATCTTGGCACCCGGCGCTGTCCATCAGCGCGCGCACTTCGTGGAGCCTCGCCGTCGCTTTTACGCTGGTGATCGCCGCGACGGCCCTGCTGGCCTTTGCCCAGGAGCACACCACCGCCATCGACGAGTCGCTGGTCAGGCTGGATCAGCGCAACGCCAGCATTGTCGACGAGCTGCATCAACGGTTCGAGCGGATCGCAGAGACCCAGACCCGGGCGATCGACCTGTTCCGCGCCGAGCGCGCGACTCTCTCGCCCGCCGAAGCGCGCCGCGAGTTCGACGCGCTCTACCCCATCCAGGCCGATGGCACCCGGCGCACCAAAGATGCGATGTTCGACGGCGGCAGGACCGAGCTAGGCTACATCCAAGGCATGGGCGGGTTCGTCCCCGCCGGGTTCGACCAGGACACCGAGGCGGTGCGCGATCTGATCGCCGCCACCCATGCGGTGCGTGCGCTGGGTGAAGGCAGCCGGTTCGAGATCGAGAGCCTGTATTTCTTCACACCGTCCAACGCGATGGTGATCTTCGCCCCCGACCGGCCCGACCGGCTGGAATACTACCGCAAGACCGCGCCGGCCGATTTCGGCTTTCAGGATCGCGAATTCGCCACCATCTCCACCGCCGCCGCCAATCCCGCGCGCAAGATGATGTGCACCGGGTTGCAGTCGCTGATTTCGTTGAAGGAACGGGAGGTATGGACCACCGGGTGCATGACCCCGGTCGACCGAGACGGTCGCCATGCAGGGACTTTCGGCACCTCGATGCCGCTCGATCAGGTCGTTCCCGCCGGGCATTTTGCCGACACCGGCGAGGAGAGTGTCATCCTGGTGTCCCGCGAAGGACGGCTGATCTATCACCCCGACTACACGCTGCAGCACGCCAGCAGCACCGGCCAGTATCTGGATATCACCGCCAGCCGAAAGCCTGAACTGGCCGCGCTTTGGGCGCTGGTTCGCAAGCACGGCAAGACCGGATACACCGGCAAGGCAGACGGTCTGGACTCCTATGTCTCGCTGCACGACGTCCCCGGCGCGGGCTGGTACGCGCTGACCCTCAAGCCTCAACGGCTGATCGTCGCAGAAGCGCTGCGGCCGATCCCGCGGATTGCGGCGATGGCGGTCATCGCGCTTTTCGTGTGCATTCTGGTGGTGACGCTGGCGCTGCGCAGCCTGGTCGACAGGCCGCTGCAGCAATTGACCCAGGACGCCCAACGCATCACCCGCGAACTGGCCAATGAGGCGTTTATCGCGCTGCCCCCCCAGGATAAAAAGGGCAACGAGGTGACACGGCTGGTCGGCTGGTTCGAAACCATGGCCGGCGCCATCCGCCAGTCGCGCGCGCTTCTCGAGGAGCGCGTGGCCGAGCGCACCTCGGCGCTCAACCAGGCCAATGAAAAGCTGCGCATGCTGTCAGAGATCGATCCCCTGACCGGCATCGCCAACCGCCGCAAGATCATGACGGACCTGGACGACCGGCTGACGCGGATGCGCCCTGATAGCGCGATGGCGCTGCTGGTGGTCGATGTCGACAACTTCAAGGCGATCAACGACCGCTATGGCCATGTCGCCGGCGATGACGCGCTGCGCGTGCTGGCGCAGCGGATGCAGGAGTTGCTGCGCGCGGGGGACATGCTGGGCCGGATGGGCGGCGAGGAGTTCGTGATCATCCTGGACCGCGCCCGACCGGTGATCGCCGATGCCATCGCCGAGCGCATCCGCAGCGCGATCGCGCGGCATAGCTTCGAGGTGCAGGGCAACGTGGCGCTGAGCATCACGGTCAGCATCGGTGTCGCGAGCTGGCATCCGGGCGATACCGGCAGGGACATGTATGTGCGCGCTGATGGCGCCTTGTATCAGGCCAAGACCACCGGCCGCAATTGCGTCATCACCAGCGCCTATGCGCCGACGTTCAAGCGCAGCGCCGCCTGATCGCAGAGCGGCCTTGGGTCGATCCTCGAACCGGGCGGGCAGTGTGGTGCGGGCGGGGGGACTCGAACCCCCACGGGCAAAGCCCGACGGATTTTCTTACCCGCTACGGCTTTCGCCGCCGCCCGGGTTGCCCACGAGCGTTTGTGGTCTGGACTATCCCTTCGCCCTGCCCCCGATTGCCCGGAGGTTTAGGCGCTGCCCGTCTAGTCTCTACACCTTCCCGACCGTTGTCGGCCGGGCTTGGCTCGGGATCGCCAGGTTAAAGGGTTCCCCGAATTTGAGCAGTTCTACAGCGCGGATTTCCCCGCGTGCACTCAATCGTGTCTTAAGTCCGTTGCGTCTACCATTCCGCCACGCCCGCTCGACCGCCTGCCTATAGGCCGGGATGGATTTGCCGGGCAAGAGCGATAACGTAGCCGCGCCGTCCGGTCTCGATCCGCAGACCGATCAATCGGTATTGAGGCGCGCGCGCATTTCCTTGCCGGGCTTGAAATAGGGGACGCGTTTGCCGGGAACGTCGACCGCCTCGCCGGTTCGCGGGTTGCGGCCCTTGCGCGGCTCGCGCGAGCGCGTCGAAAACGCGCCGAAGCCGCGAAGCTCCACCCTGCCCCCCTCGGCCAGACGCTGGATGATGTTGTTGAAGAAAATATCGAGGATCTTCTCGATCTCGTCAGGACGAAGACCGGGGTTTTCATCTGCCAAGTGTTGAAGCAGCTCCGATCGTATCACGGCCAATCTCCTGCAATTCAATATGCGACGGGACGCGCACCAAGGAAATCGCCGCGTGCGACCCCCCCCTATTATCGAATTGACCAGCCCCCCGACAAGCCAACGCGCCATGCCCAATCGGCCAGCGCATATGCGTGCGCCGGAAACCCTTGCACGGATGTCCAGCCTGGCGATGCTGTCAGAAATTGCCTGCCGTTTCAACGGCGTTCTTGGCCACCAGCGCGTCCAAGCGACAGACAGTGCATAAAAAAGGGCACCGGCGGTCTGCCGGTGCCCCTTTTTGAAACGGTGCCACCCTGAAAGGCTGGCCGGTCAGCTGATCAATCTTCGCGCTGCTTGAGAGCGGCGCCCAGAATGTCGCCCAGCGATGCGCCCGAGTCGGACGAACCATACTGTGCCACAGCCTGCTTTTCTTCAGCCAGCTGATGCGCCTTGACCGAGAAGGTCGGCT
>NZ_JAUCZC010000040.1 GCF_030373265.1 Blastomonas sp. | reverse complement strand
ACTGGTGGCCCAAGGCGTTCGGCTTCAAGCTCAACCAGTTCTGGGGCAAGGTCAGCTTCTGGTGCTGGGTCCCGGGCTTCTGGGTCGCGTTCGCGCCGCTCTATGTGCTCGGCCTGATGGGCGTGACACGCCGGATGCGGGTGTTTGATGATCCGAGCCTGCAGATCTGGTTCGTCATCGCCGCCATAGGTGCGTTCATGATCGCCGCCGGTATCGCTGCCATGCTCATCCAGTTTGCCGTCAGCATCTGGAAGCGCGAGGCGCTGGCCGAGACGACGGGCGATCCCTGGGATGGCCGCACGCTCGAATGGGCGACCAGTTCGCCGCCGCCTGCCTATAACTTCGCATTCACGCCGCGTATCCATGCGCTCGACGCCTGGTACGACATGAAGGGCGCAGGCGTGGAGCACCCGGCAGATGGCTACAAGGACATCCATATGCCGAGCAACACCGGCGCAGGCGTCATCCTCGCCGCGATCAGCACGGTCTGCGGCTTTGCGCTGGTCTGGCACATCTGGTGGCTGGCAGGCTTGAGCTTCATCGCGCTTATCGCAACAGCCATCGCGCACACGTTCAACTACAGGCGCGATTATCATATCCCGGCGGCCGAGGTTGCCGCGACCGAGGCGGCGCGGATGCGCCAGCTCGAAGCGGCGAAGGCATAAGGCGATGAGCAACGCCACCACCACCGTCGCGGCAGGCGGCGAAGCGCCGGTCTATTACGAGATCGACGAAGCGCCGCACCCCGAAGGCCACAGCACGATGCTGGGCTTCTGGATCTATCTGATGAGCGATTGCCTCATCTTTGCGATCCTGTTTGCCTGTTATGCAGTCCTCGGCGGCAATTTCGCAGCCGGGCCGGGGCCCAAGGATCTGTTCGATCTCAACCTGATCGCGCTCAACACCGCGATGCTGCTGTTCTCGTCGATCACCTATGGCTTTGCGATGATCGCGATGCAGGGGCGCAATGTGCGGCACACGCAGATGTGGCTCGCGGTCACCGGACTGTTCGGCGCGGCATTCCTTGCGATAGAGATTTACGAGTTCGCGCACCTGATCCACATCGGCGCGACGCCGCAGCGCAGCGCGTTCCTGTCGGCGTTCTTCACGCTGGTGGGCACGCACGGGCTGCACGTCACCTTCGGCCTGGTCTGGCTGGTGACGCTGATCGTTCAACTGGGCCGCCACGGTCTCAACCCCGCCAACCAGCGCCGCGTCGCGTGTCTCAGCCTGTTCTGGCACTTTCTCGACGTGATCTGGATCGGTGTATTCACCTTTGTCTATTTGATGGGAATGCTGTGATGAGCGCTGACACCCACGCCGAGCAGGTTGAACACGATAGCCACGGCATCGAAATCCCGCACGCCACGATGCGCGATTATGGCATCGGATTTGTCCTGTCGGTGATCCTCACCGCGATTCCGTTTGCGCTGGTGATGACGGGTGCGCTTTCTGCACCGGTGACGGCGGTGGTCATCATGGGCTTCGCGGTGGTGCAGATCATCGTCCATATGGTCTATTTCCTCCATATGAGCCCCAAGGCCGAGGGCGGGTGGACGCTCACCTCGCTGATTTTCACCCTGATCGTGGTGGTGATCATGCTATCAGGGTCGGTATGGGTGATGAGCAATCTGAACGCCAACATGATGCCCCAGGCGCATCTGGAGAGCCAGCTCCCGTGACCGCCCCGCGGCCGGTGGTACGGCCCGTTACCCGGGTCCTGCTGGCATCGATGCTGCTGGTGCTGGCATTTGCCGGGGTCGGCCTCGGCGTCTGGCAGGTCGAGCGCCGGGCGTGGAAGCACGCGCTGATCGATGCGGTCGAGACCCGCAGCACGTCACCTGCGGTTGCGGCACCGGGCCCTGACACGTGGTCGGGCTTGTCAGCACAAAACGATGGCTATCGCAGGGTCACCGTCACCGGCACGTTCCTGCATGATGCCGAGACACTGGTGCAGGCGGTGACCGATCTGGGCGGCGGCTTTTGGGTGCTGACCCCGCTGGAGGGCGACCGGTTCACAGTATTGGTCAATCGCGGATTCGTCCCTTCCGCAAAACGCGCCAGCGCCAGCCGCGCGGCGGGCAATGTCGCAGGCCCCGTCACGATCACCGGGCTGTTGCGGATCGCCGAGCCAAAGGGCGGTTTTCTGCGCACCAACGATCCGGCAGCGGACAAATGGTACTCCCGCGACGTCGGCGCCATCGCAGCGGCGAGGGGGCTGGAGAACTCCGCGCCATACTTTATCGATGCCGATGCTACCGCCAACCCTGGCGGCTATCCCGTCGGCGGACTGACCGTCGTGCGTTTCACCGACAACCACTTGGTCTACGCGCTCACCTGGTTTGCGCTTGCAATCGGCTGCGTGTGGGGCGCGAACATGGTATGGCGGCGGCGATGATCCCCGCAGCCGCCCCAGAAGTCACCGATGCCGTCCGGCGCAACATGGCGTTGCTCATCCAGTTGCGCTGGCTGGCGGTGGGCGGACAGCTGTTCACCATCCTGTTCGTCGATGGGCCAATGGGAATCGCGCTGCCCATGGCGCCCTTGCTCGCCGCGATCCTGTTGCTGGTGCTGATCAACCTAGGCACCCTGTACATGCTGCGCAGCCATGAGGCGGGGCTCGAATACGCGCTGTTTGCCGCGTTGATGTTCGATATCGCTGCGCTGACCTGGCAACTCCATTTCACCGGAGGCCTGGCAAATCCATTCGCCGCCCTGTTCCTGCTGCAGGTGGTGATCGGCGCGATGCTGCTGCGGCCTGCGGCATCTTGGGCGATGGTCGCGGCCACCCTGTTCGCGCTTGCTGTACTGGCAGCGGATTCGGTGCCACTCGCGCTGCCGCCCGATCTGCAGGACGATGAGTTCAGCCTGTACCTGCAAGGCAGCTTCGTGTGCTTCGGGTTGATCGCGGTGCTGCTGGTGGCGTTTGTCACCCGGATCGCGCGTAACCTGCGGGAGCGCGATGCGGCGCTCGCTGCCATCCGCCAGCGCGCGGCGGAGGAGGATCATATCGTGCGGATGGGATTGTTGGCGTCCGGAGCGGCGCATGAACTCGGCACGCCGCTGGCCACGCTCTCGGTGCTGGTCAACGACTTCAGAGCAATGCCCGAATTGCGTCAGGTCCGCGACCTCGATGCCGATCTCAACGACATGGAAATTGCGGTGCGGCGTTGCAAGACAATCGTCAGCGGTATTCTGATGTCCGCTGGCGAAGCGCGCGGCGAAGCCCCTGAGCGGACCACGATGCGCGCTTTCCTGAGCGATATCGTCGAGGAATGGCGCGTTGCGCGCGGGCTCGCGGTGCTCGAGTATAACGATCGCTTCGGCGCCGACATGGCGATCGTGTCCGATCCAGCGCTTCGGCAGGTGATCGGCAACGTCATCGACAATGCGATCGAGGTCTCGCCCGATTGGGTGGCGATAGAAGCCGCGCGCAAGGGCGATGCCCTTGCGCTGAGCATCATGGACCGCGGGCCAGGTTTTGCAGACGACATCCTGAATGGCCTGGGGCAACCCTATCGCTCCACAAAGGGCCAGCCCGGCGGCGGGCTCGGGCTGTTCCTGCTGGTGAACGTCATGCGCAAGATGGGTGGCGAGGTCCACGCCAGCAACCGCGCAGATGGCGGGGCCATGGTTACCATGCTCCTGCCGCTGACAGCGATAGCCTATCCTGCGGGAGCGCGGGCATGACCGGGGAACGCCGCCTGCTGATCGTCGAGGATGACGAGACCTTTGCCCGCACGCTGAGGCGTTCTTTCGAGCGGCGGGGTTATACGGTGGAATCCGCCAGCAGCTTTGACGGCCTGCGGGATCTGCTCGCCGCGCAGGGAGCGCCTACCCACGCAGTGATCGATCTCAAGCTGTCGGGCAGCGCGTCGGGGCTGGCCTGTGTCCAGGCCGTCCGCGCCGCAGCGCCCGCCGCTCGTATCGTCGTGCTGACCGGCTTTGCGAGCATCGCGACCGCGGTCGAGGCAATCAAGCTTGGCGCAGACCATTATCTCGCCAAGCCCTCGAATACCGATGATATCGAGACGGCGTTTGCACGCACCGAAGGCGATGCCGGCGCTTCGGTTGAGGCGCGCCAGTCATCCATCAAGACCGTGGAATGGGAACATATCCACCAGACCCTGGTCGATACCGACTTCAACGTCTCCGAGACCGCCCGCAGGCTCGGCATGCATCGGCGCACTTTGGCGCGCAAACTGGAAAAGCGGCAGCTCAAATGATGCGGTGACCGCCGGCGGCCAAGTTCAGGGTCGTTCTACCGGGATGGCCATGGCGGGGCGTCTTCGTACCTTGACGCGGAACGCGCGCTGCGCGCATGACCGCTGGTATGCGCGCGATACCGTGCGGCAGGAGACGATAAGATGATCACGCTCTACGAAGCTTTCGTGCCCACCGCTGTGCAACTCCTGGGTTCGGTCGATCGCCTGCTGACAAAGGCCGAGGCGCATTGCTCCGAAAGCGGCAGGACGGCGCAGTCCGTTATCGGCGCCAGGCTGGCGCCGGATATGCTCGACCTGTCTTACCAGGTCAAAAGCTGTGCGGGTCACTCGCTTGGCGCGATCGAGGGGCTGCGCAAGGGCAATTACTCGCCGGATATGAGCACCCCGGCGGACAGCTTTGCAGCATTGCGCGATCAGGTCGCAGGAGCGATCGAAGGCTTGGCCAGAGTCACCGTTGAAGAGATGGAGGCCCTGCAGGACAAGCCGATGACGTTCACCATGCGCGATATCGTCCGCTGGGATTTCACCGCCAAGGATTTTCTGCTCAGCTTTTCGCAGCCGAACTTCAATTTTCATGTCGCGGCGACCTACGCCATTCTGCGCGCGGACGGGCTGCCTATCGGCAAGCGCGATTATCTTGGCAAGCTGCGGATGTCACAGCCGGCCTAAGCCGGGTCAGACCCGAGCGGAAGGGTGCGGAACGATATCGCGAGTTATTCGCATTCCTTATTGCAAGTGATTCTATGTGGCATTATGCGCCTGTGAAGCAATTCACAGGGGTATTCCATGCGTCCGATCAAAGCCGTCAGTCTAGCCGCCATGGTTGCTGGGCTCGCCAGCCCGGCGCTGGCGGAAAACGGCCTGGGCGAAAGCGGTCAGCCGCTCAACGCGATCACGGTGACGGCTTCGAAACAGGATACGCTCGATATCGGGGGGTCGGTGCAACGCATCGAGATCGAGGAGCTCGATGTCTATTCCTATAGCGACGTCAACCGCATCTTGCGGCAGGTTCCGGGCGTTTTCCTGCAGGAGGAAGACGGCTTCGGCTTGCGTCCCAATATCGGCATTCGAGGGTCCGGTACCGACCGCAGCGCGCGCGTCACCATCATGGAAGACGGAATTCTCAAGGCACCCGCTCCCTATTCCGCGCCTGCCATCTATTATTTCCCGCGCATGGCCCGGCTGCACGCGATCGAGGTCGCCAAAGGCCCGGCTGCGATCAAGTACGGACCTGCCACCGTAGGCGGAGCGATCAATTTCTTCGCGACCCCCATTCCCGATGTCGATGCCGGAACCGTGGCTGCACGGGTGACAGCGCTGGCCGGCAACTATGGCGGCAGGCGCCTGCATGGCTGGGTCGGCGGGTGGAATCCGCTGGGTGGCGGGATCGAGTTCGGCGCACTGATGGAAGGCGTCTACGAAGCCTCTGACGGATTCAAGCGGATCGACATCGGCGGATCGACCGGCTTCGAGATCATCGACACGACCTTTCGTGTGGGACTGCGTACCACCGACCGCCGCCATTCGCTCGAGCTGAAATACCAGCGCAACAACGAGCGCAGCGACGAAACCTATCTGGGCCTGACGCTCGAGGATTTTGCCGCCAGTCCCAACCGGCGCTACAATGGCAGCCAGGAAGATCGGATGGAGGTTTCGCACGAAACCTACCAGCTCACCCATTCTAGCGAGCTGGCACCGTCGGTCACCATCACCAACATTGCCTATCGCACCGATACCAGCCGCGCGTGGTACAAGCTCAACGATGTGCGCAACGCGGCCAATACCGGCTGGTCGACGCTGTCGTCCGTGCTGGACAATCCCGCCGCCAACCCGCTGCAGATGGACGATCTTGTCGGTGCTCCCGGCTTTACCGGCCGGGCAGGGGCACTGCGCGTGCGCAACAACAACCGGGTGTACCAGTCGACCGGTGTCCAGTCGGTGATTTCCGCCGGCTTTTCGACGGGCACCATCGGGCACACGCTTGAGGTGTCGGCCCGCTATCACGAGGATTCCGAGGACCGCTTCCAGCAGGATGACCGCTACCAGATCGTCAACGGTCGGATGGTGCTCACCACACCCGGCGCTCCGGGCAGCCAGGACAACCGCCGTGGCGATGCGCAAGCGTGGTCGTTTTTCGTCCGCGACACCATCGAAGCCGGCCCGGTCACGATCATTCCCGGGCTGCGCTATGAAACGATCGACCTGCGTCAGACCCGCTGGGCGCTCGGAGATGCGGTACGTGCAACGCCAACCGCAGTGACCGAGCGCAATGTCGATGTCTTCATTCCAGGCGTGTCGGCAGCCGTCCGGCTGGGCGAAGACCTGCGCCTGATCGCGGGCGCGCATCGCGGGTTTGCTTCGCCTGCACCGGGATCGAATGTCAGCATCGAAACATCCTGGAATTATGAGGCGGGCTTCAAATACGGCAACGATGCGCTGCGCATGGAAGTCATCGGCTTCTTCAACGATTACAGCAACCTGGTCGGTTCCTGCACCGCGTCGACCGGTGGAGACTGCAACATCGGCGACCAGTTCGAGGGCGGCAAGGTCGATGTGAAGGGCATCGAGGTGCTGGCCGGAAGCACCTTCGGCAGCATCGCGGATGGCGGCGTCGCCGTGCCGGTATCCTTGGTCTACACGCTGACCGACGCGCGCTTCCGCAGTGACTTTGTCAGCGGCTATGAGCCTTGGGGCAATGTCTCGATCGATGACCGCCTGCCGTATCAGCCCAAACATCAGCTCACGCTCAATGCAGGCGTGGAGATCGCGCGGGCGCGCCTCAATGGCACGATGAACTGGGTCAGCGCCGCGCGGGCGACGGCAGGGCAAGGCCCGGTCGCGGCCAACGACCGCATCGACGCGCGGGCGGTGTTCGATCTGTCGGCGGAGTTCGACGTGACCCCGCAGCTGTCGATCTTTGCGACCGTGCAGAATGTTTTCGACGAGGTGTACAACGCCGGCTTTTCGCCGTCAGGCGCCCGCCCAGGTGCACCGCGGCTCTGGTTGGCGGGCATTCGATCGCGCTTGTAACGAGAGCAGGCGCCGCGCCGTCATGCGATGGCGGAATGTTCGGCGCAAACCTCAGAGGACGCCAAGTTTGCCGACGGCCGATTGGCGTTCCACAGGCTCGGATTAACCCCTGCTGGCATGATCGGGGCGCCGATGAAGGCAACGGCAAGGGCGCGGATGGCTGCAGCTCCCAAAACCCGCCACCGTACCAGCATACATTCGTTAGGCGGTAACCCATGGCCTGCGCCACCGCGCAGCATGGCCGATATCCTTGCGATGGCCGTCCACCGTTGCGCCGGTGGTGCCGACGTCTCGCCGGGCCTGCCCATGTACAGCCTCATCGACAGGCCCGAGGGCATCTGGTAAATCATCGGTCCTGTCAGGAGGGAGGCAGCCCCGTATAGGAGGTGGACGCCTGATGCCGACTGCAGACACCGTCATAGCCCCATCTTTTTCGGCCGACTGGCCATGACGTCTGTCGGCCATCCGGTCTCGACGGCAAAAGCGGACGCGATATCGCAAAAGAACACCGTGATGGCCGAAGAGCTCGGCCTGCTGATCGACGGGGCAACCAATTACGCGATTTATATGCTCGACCAGGTCGGCCGAATCACGATCTGGAACCGCGGTGCGGAGCGCATCAAGGGCTGGGCTGGCGCCGAGGTCATCGGGCGAAACTTCGCCATCACCTATACCCCCGAAGACCTGGCCGCTGGCAAGCCAGCGACCGATCTGCAGTACGCCCATCAGCATGGCCGGCTTGAGGAAGACAGCTGGCGGGTGCGCAAGGATGGCTCGGAGTTTCTGGCCTGCGTCACGATTACCGCCTTGTACGACACAGCCGGAGCGTTGCGCGGGTTCGGCAAGGTCCTGCGCGACATCACCGACCAAAAGGCAAACGAAGCGGCGATCCTGCGGCGCGAGCACCATCTCCGCTCGATCCTGGCGACCGTTCCCGATGCGATGATCGTGATGAACGAGCATGGCATCGTCTCGATGTTCAGTGCCACCGCCGAACAGATTTTCGGCTATGATCAGGCCGAGGTGGTGGGCCGGAATGTGTCGATGCTCATTCCCGGCCCGATCAGCCAGCAGCATGACGAACACCTTGATGCCTATCGCAAAGGTGGCGCCCGCCGTTTTGTCGGCATCGTTAGGCAGGATCACGCGACACGCAAAAACGGCGAGGTTTTCCCGATCGAGATTGCGGTGGGCGAGGCGTCGATTGCCGGGGAGCGTATCTTTACGAGCTTCATCAGAGATCTGACGGAGCGGCATCATGCCCAACAAACGCTCAAGAAACTGCAATCAGACCTGATCCACGTCACACGAATAAGTGCGATGGGGACCATGGCTTCCACCCTGGCGCATGAAATCAATCAGCCGTTGACGGCCATCGCCAATTATCTTGAGGCATCGCGCGCATTGATCCCCGATGCCGAGCAGGGCTTGCTGCATGAGGTTGCCGGAGCGCTTGACCTTGCGGCCGCCCAAACGCTGCGTGCGGGCGGTATCGTGCGCCGCCTGCGCACGTTCGTCGATGTCGGCGACGTCGGGTTTCGTGCCGAACGTCTGAGCGACATCATCGAAGAAGCGGTGAGCCTGGGATTGCTCGGCGCGCATCACACTAGCGTAGACGTGTCGATGACGATCGCGCCCGATTTGGGCGACGTCTTCGTGGACCGCATCCAGATCGAGCAGGTGTTGGTCAACCTGATCCGCAATGCTGTCCAGGCTATGCTCGAAGTCGCCGACAAACGCCTGACAATCACTGCGACGCGCGATGCCGACGGCTGGGCCGAGGTCACGGTAAGCGATACCGGAACGGGCATCGATCCGGCGGTACGCAACCGGCTGTTTCAGGCTTTCGTGTCGAGCAAGCCCGATGGCATGGGGTTGGGCCTGTCGATCTGTCGGACCATCATCGAAGCCCATGGCGGCCGGATTTGGGCAGACGATGGCCCCGATGGCGGGGCTGCATTCCATATCTGCGTCCCGCTTGCAGGAGCGAGAGATGAGTGAGGAGGAGAGGACCGTCCACGTTGTCGATGACGACGAGGCAATCCTGCATTCGGTCGGATTTCTGCTCCGCAAGGCCGGGCATCATGTCGAAACCTATGCGTCAGGGAAAATCTTTCTCCACGCCGCATCGCCCGCGACAAAAGGGTGTCTGGTGCTGGATATACGCATGCCCGATGTGGACGGGCTCGAAGTCCAGCGGCTGCTCGCCGATCGCGGCATCGGTATCCCGATCATCATGTTGACCGGCCATGGCGATGTCTCGCTTGCGGTGCGCGCCATCAAGGCAGGCGCGATCGAGTTCCTCGAAAAGCCGTTCGACCGGATCTCGCTGCTGAACGCGATCGACCAGGCCTTCGCACACGCCAGGCACAGCAAACGTTCGAAGATCGATGCCGCCGATGCCGTCACGCGGCTGCATGTCCTGACCGCGCGCGAGCGCGATGTGCTCGAAGGCATGGTCCAGGGGCAGCCAAACAAGCTGATCGCGTATGAGTTGGACATCGCAACCCGAACGGTCGAGGTCCATCGCGCCAATCTGATGACGAAGCTGGACTGCCGAAGCCTCTCCGATGTCCTGCGCATCGCGTTCGCGGCTGGTCTTGGCTTGCAAAAGTAAACCTCCCGACCCTCGTAAACTACGTAAAGACAAAATCTGCCGATATCTGCAATATGATGATTGTAGAGCAAGGACAGGCAATGTCGAATACGGAAACTTATCCTTTAAAGACTGCATGCGTTTCGCTGGTCGATGGCGATGCAGCTATTCGTCATGCGCGCCAGCTTTTGCTGCGGTCCATGAATTACGACGTCAGGTCATATGCAACCTCTGCAGCCCTGCTGGCAGATCAGCGGTCGCGCGAATGCCGATGCGTCGTGCTGGACACCCAATTGACTGGCAACGGCGACGAGCTGGCCCTGCTGCACGAACTGAGAATCACCGGCTGGACCGGGCACGCCATCCTGCTCGATGGCGCCGGTCTCGACCCGGAATATGTTCACGCAGTCGAGCGCCACGGTGACCGCATCATGGCCCGCACAGTCGGCGACGAAACACTGCTCGCGGCGATCGCCGCATCGATCAATCACAACTGACCGCGCCTGAATTTCCAGGTTTCATCCAATCGCGGTGACGAATCCCAAGGGCTGCCGGAGACAGTCATAATGGAGCTGTATCATGCACACTTACCCGATCCTGCCGCCTCAGATCCACCCCGCGCTTGCCCCAAAGCGGGCGAGGAACTGGCGCGTCAACACCGAGGCCGTCGCCTGTCTGTTGCTGCTGGTGACGGTGGCGGGAATGGGGCTGTACAACCCCGTTTCGGTTCAGCAGCAAACCATCGCGCCGTCGTTGCAGGCCGATATACTCGAAGCCCATAATGATGCCCGTCAACAGGTCGGTATCGCGCCCATGGCGTGGAGCGAGCCGCTTGCGGCCGCAGCCGGCGCCTATGCCAGCCAGATGTCGCGCTCGGGCCACTTCGCCCATAGCAGCCAGGCGCCCGGGGCGCGGCCGCATGGCGAAAACCTGTGGATGGGGACCCGCGGCGCCTACAGCCACGCCGAGATGGCAGGTTCGTGGGTTGACGAGCAACGCCTCTATGATGGCGGGTCGGTCGATCAGGCCATCTCGACCGGAACGTTCGGCGATACCGGCCATTACACCCAGATTATCTGGCGCGGGACAAAGCAGGTGGGCTGCGCGGTCGCCTCGGACGCCCAGGACGATTATCTGGTGTGCCGCTATCTGCCGGCGGGCAATGTCATGGGCGCCAGCCCCCTCGACTGAGCGAACGGACAATCCGGCGGGGGCAGGGTTGTGCCCGGCAATTCCCCATCGCCTCATGACCGAGCCATCGCGGATTTTGCGAGAGCGCTCACGGCACCTCATCCAAAAACCAATGCAATTCGCTGAGTATTCGGCGCCCTTTGTTTTGCCAATTCCAGGATAGCCCAGATGAACAAATTCACCCTCTCCGCTTGCCTCTCAGCTCTCCTTCTCGCGCCCACTACACCCGCCTCGGCGCAACAGGTCATCATCGCGGGAAGCCTAACGCTTGCGGGCTATCGCGCAAGCTGTGGGCCGATCGAAACCGTTGTGATGGAGATGTACGATATTGCAGAATCAAGAGACGGAAGGATCTTCCTCAACAACAAACTGATGTCGCGTCCCCGCGCGCAACAGATGTTCTGGTATACGCACGAATGCGCGCACCACATCTTCGGCGCTGGCGAAGCGCGCGCCGATTGCTGGGCGGTGCAGCAGGGCCGCAGTCACGGATGGCTCACCCCCGATGAATTCAATCTTCTCGGCCGTGCGATGATCTCGCACTCCGGCACCGCAGCGCATGCGCCCGGCCCGCAGCGCGTCGCAGCGATGCGGTCATGCTACAACCGCGACATATACGCCGCGGTCAACTGAGGGCAATGCGGTATCAGCGAGGCATTCGATGACCGGGCCCGCCAGTGATCGAGCGCGGCCGCTTCAAAATTGGGCTTACCAGTTCTGGCCCGAACGGTGGTAGGCCCCGGGACGCTCGATCGCGATGGCTGCAAACGTGGCGAAAATTCAGACCCTGGGGCGGGCATCAGGAAAACGGATAGATTTTCAACAATGCTATAAATTTGCATGGCCAAACCAGATATGGCAATTGGCATTACCAATAATATAAAAATACGGCATCGGCCATGCCACCACCGAGCTGGCCGAGGCGCTTGAGCAGCCCGGGCTTGATGCGGTGATCCTGTGCACGCCCACCCAGATGCACGCCGCGCAGGCCATTCAATGCATGAACGCAGGCAAGCACGTGCAGGTCGAAATCCCGCTGGCCGACAGCTGGGACGATGCGCAGGCGGTCGTCGCCAAGCAGCATGAAGCCGGGCTGGTCTGCATGGTTGGCCACACCCGGCGGTTCAATCCCAGCCACCAGTATGTCCACAACGAGATTGCCGCGGGCAAACTCAATATCCAGCAGATGGATGTGCAGACCTATTTCTTCCGCCGCCAGAACATCAACGCCAAGGGTGAGGCGCGCAGCTGGACCGACCATCTGCTGTGGCATCACGCCGCGCACACGGTGGATCTTTTCGCCTATCAGGCAGGCAAGATCGTCGATGCCCATGCGATGCAGGGGCCGATCCATCCCGAGCTCGGCATCGCGATGGACATGTCGATCCAGCTCAAGAGCGAGAGCGGTGCGATCTGCACATTGTCGCTGAGCTTCAACAACGAGGGGCCGCTGGGGACCTTCTTCCGGTATATCGGCGACACCGCGACCTATATCGCGCGCTACGACGACCTGGTGAACGGCAAGGAAGAGCCGATCGATGTGTCCAACGTCGCGGTCTCGATGAACGGTATCGAGTTGCAGGACCGCGAGTTCATCTCTGCCATCCGCGAGGGGCGCGAGCCCAACAGCTCGGTCGCAAAGGTGCTCGATTGCTATCGCGTACTGGGCGATCTCGAAAGGCAACTTGGCGCGTGAGCCTGCGGCGCACCCAGGTCGCGATCATCGGTTCGGGCCCTGCAGGGTTGCTGCTCGGCCATCTGCTCAAGGCCGAGGGTATCGATTGCACGGTTCTCGAACGCCAACCGCGCGCGCACGTCGAAAGCCGGATCCGGGCAGGTGTGCTCGAGACGGTGACCACGGATTTGATGCACCGGTTGGGGCTCGACGAGCGGATGAACCGCGAAGCGATGGTCGAGGACGGCTTCAACCTGGCGGATGGCGACTTGCTGGTGCGCATCGACATCAAGGCGCTCACCGGAAAGACCGTGGTGGTCTATGGCCAGACCGAACTGACCCGCGATCTGATCGCCGCTGCTGCGCAACGTGACCTTGAGATCGTGTTCGAGGCTTCCGATCTGGCGCTGCACGATACCGACAGCGATCACCCCAGCGTGACCTATGTCTCGGGCGGCGTTGCGCATACGATCGAGTGTGACTTCATCGCGGGATGCGACGGCTTCCACGGCCCCTCGCGCCGCGCCATTCCGACCGATCTGGTGCGCGAGTATTCGCACGAATACCCCTTTGGCTGGCTCGGTATCCTGGCCGATGTGCCGCCATGCCATGACGAGCTGATCTATGCCAATGGTCCGCGCGGCTTTGCGCTGGCATCGATGCGTTCGCCGACGCGCAGCCGATATTACATCCAGGTGCCGCAGGGCGAAAGCTTGGCAAGCTGGTCGGAAGAGCGACTGTGGGATGAGCTCGAGGGCCGCTTCAACGGCATTTCCCATCACGGGGTCACGCGGGGCCCCGCGCTCGAAATGTCGATCGCCCCGTTACGCTCCTATGTGTTCGAAACGATGCGCCATGGCCGGCTGTTCCTGGCAGGGGACGCGGCGCATATCGTTCCGCCTACCGGGGCCAAGGGCCTCAACCTTGCAGCTTCGGACGTGACGTATCTCGCCGATGCGCTGATCGGCCATTACGACCAGCGCGGCGAGGCCGGGCTGCTCGACTATCCACAACGCGCCCTTGCACGGATTTGGAAATCGGAGCGGTTCAGCTGGAGCCTGACCCGGCTGATGCACAGCTTTCCCGACCAGGCACCCTTCGAACGCCGCATGCAGATGGCCGAGCTCGAATACCTCGCCAGCTCGCAGGCGATGCAGACCGTTATCGCGGAGAATTACATCGGGCTGCCGCTGTAAGCTGCGTCTGGATCGAGCAAGCGTCTGGCAGCGGTCATCGCCCGCTCTGGTGTATCGAACTGGATCTTATCCGCTCGAAGCGATCGTGCGCCGAGACGGGAGAAGCTGCGGCATCAGTCTGCCGACGCTCCGCAAGACGGGCATACAGGTGCCCGGGATTGCACGCGGCGTTGGGAGGCGAAGCGGACCTGAGAACGCTCGGATTGCGCGCGAGCCCACCGAATTCGCGAGCGACATCATTGGTGAGACCGACGGGGCGCCGCAGGTCGCGGCGGTGCGATCGATCCGCCTTCGTTCTCCCACCGGGACAGCGCCCGCCGACGGATTTCGATTGGATCTGCGCCGGAGGCCGCCGTGGGGGCTGGCATCTTACGCCTTCAGCCGGATATCGTCGGCATGCGCGGGATAGGGCGCGGTCTTGCCGGGGTCGAACGGCTTGCCACCCAGCTTGCTGGCAAAGCCATGATTGACGTCGCGATGGTGCGCCTCATCGGCACGGACCAGCAGGACGACGTCGCGCAACGTCGCATCGTCCGCCATTTTCCAGTAATGCCTGGCAATCGCGGGGGCAGGCACGTTGGGCGAGCGGCCTTCGTCGATCTCCTGCAGGTACAGCGTGTAGCTGATCACTGCTTCTTCCTCGAAATAGCCGACCACGCGGTGCGCGGTGCGGGACGATAGCAGATAGAGCACCGAGAACAGCACCAGGAAAATCCACTGTGCCAACAGGATGACCAGCCGCTCGAACAAGGTCGGCTTGGCAATCTCGATAAAGGTCATCAAGTGCATGCGCTCGTTCTCCGCCTCCTCCATCAGGGTCCGGATCCAGCCTTCGTCATCCTTCATCCGGCGCAGGCTGGTAAGATGGGTGAACATCGCGCCGACCATGCCGGGCACTGCAGCAACCGTCTCGAGAACGATGGCACGGTGGCCATAGCGCTTGGCGAAAAAAGTATCGGCGGTGAAGCGCAGCAGCTTGGTGAAGCCAAGCGCGAACCTGTCCGAAAACCCGTCGGGGGCGTAATGGATCACCGGTTGGGCATCATGCTCTTTGGCAAGCGCCCGCTGATCGGGAGTGAGGATGGAATTGACCATGTTCGGTCCTTTCGGGGACACGAGGGCCGAAGCCTGGGCACAGCCAGGCGACGAGGGGGGTCGGGAAGCAATGCCTGATTCATCGCGTGAAAGTCACGCAGCGCCAGTGGCAGCATATGACGGCTATCATGATACGTGGTGGGTGAATGTCCGATTGCAAGGCGACGACGGGCGCCTTGCGACCAGGCGAACACCGGCCGAACGTCAGTGCGGCTGCTCGGCGGGGTGCTCGCAGTGCCGGATGGCCGGCATCACCGCCCAGATGACAAAGCCAACGCCGCCGATCAACAACAGCACCGCCACCCCATGGAGGATGCGCGAGAAGGCAGATCATTCACGGGACGGATCGGACGCTGCGGCATCATCAAGCACAGGCTCTGACCGATAGAACGCGACCTGATTTCCATGACCTGGCTAGCAATAACTCTGCGTGCTGCCTGTGGCATTAAGTCATTGAAAAAAATGGTGGACGCACTTGGGCTCGAACCAAGGACCCGCTGATTAAGAGCGATAATCAGCGGGTCCTAAGTAAAGTCAAGATGTGTCAAATCCTTTGATTTTCAATTAGATGAGTGTCATGGTGTCTCACTAAATCTCGGGGTATTTCGGGTCAAATGTTACCTAAGGTAACACCCCAAATCGGTACTCCATGGAGGCACGGATGGCTTCGAAACCGGTGGGTCTGACAGACGCAAAGATCAGAGGGTTGAAAGCACCGTCTGAAGGTCAAATCGAGATCAAAGATGCGATTGTTCCCGGACTGCGTCTGAGGGTAGGGGCGTCTGGCGCACGAACATTTCTTTTGCGAAAGCGTGTCGCCGGCGTCGTTCGGAATATCACGATTGGTAGGTATTCCGACCGGTTCGGTCTGATGGATGCCCGGAAGAAGGCGCGGATTGTGCTTTCCGATATCGAAGCAGGCGGAGACCCTTATCAGCACGTTCCGAAGCCGACGCGAGGCGCTGCGGCGGGAACATTGCGCGGAATGTGGCCAGACTACAGAGCCGCCAAAGCCGATCGCAGGTCAATTGCCGAGATAGAGCGGGTTTTCAACCGACACATCCTTCCGAAATTCGGGGACCGGATGCCCGAGACGATCACACGTGCCGAGATCACTCGGTTCATCGACAGCATAGCCGCAGAGACTCCTGTAATGGCACGCGGCGTCCTTGGCCAGTTCTCATCCTTTTACGGGTGGGCTTTGCCCCGGCTGGAACGACTGCAGTTCAATCCCTGCAGAGACGCTGGACGTCCGCCCCCGCCTAAGGCGCGCGATCGGGTTCTAGACGTGCGGGAGGTGGGATTGCTGTGGAACATTCTCGGCGAAGAGGGTCCCCCGTTTGGGCCTGCTATCAAGCTGCTGCTGTTGACAGGTCAACGCAGGAACGAGGTGTTCAGTGCGGATCGGTCGGAGTTCGATTTCGAGGCTGGACTCTGGACCATACCGGCCAGTCGCGCGAAGAATGGGATAGCTCATCTGGTGCCACTGGCTTCACCGGCAATCGACCTGCTGAACGAGATCTGGGCGCTCAATAACAGCGATAAATTGCTCGCATCCCGAGGTGATACTGAAATCGGCCCGAGCGGGTTCAGCAAGACAATGGCGCGCCTTCGTCGGGCGATGGAAACCCATATGGGACGTTCCGTTCAGCACTGGACACTCCACGACCTCCGGCGGACAGTTGCAACCGGCCTTCAAAGGCTTGGTGTCCGTCTGGAAGTAACGGAAGCAGTACTCAATCATGTATCTGGCTCGAGGGCTGGCATCGTTGGCGTTTACCAGCGCCACAACTATTTCGAGGAGAAGAAGGCGGCTTTGGAAGCCTGGGGAGACGAATTGATCAGGCTTGCGGCATGCCATCCGCTCAATCCTGAGCTGCCGCCTGTAAGGCAGCGTCGAAGTTCAGATACGATGGTTGCACTAGGCAAAGCCAGAGGCGAAGGCGCCAAGCGATCCGCTGCTGCGCTGATCGCTCGAGGCGCTCACCAACGGTCGGTGCAGCCGGAGAGAATCAATCCGCGGCCATAATGGCAATCTCACTTTCTCAGCCGGATGCGTTGAGTACTGCCGTGTATCCTTCATTCCAGTTTCGCTCGAAGCTGCGGAGGATCGAAATGTTGCATGATCTGGGCAGGAAGAATTGGATCGAGCTTATGCAACACTGCTCAACGAGCCGGCTGACGAAACCGGCGCAGGTCACCAACTTGCCTCTGTCTGCAACGAACGCTTCGGCGACCAGGCCTATACTATTGAAGAGCTCGTCACCGAGCGTGGCTCAGCCTCCGTGTGCGCCGCGCTCGGTCTGGAGGTGACCAAGCGTCCGGACCATGCCTGCTACGTTATTAGCTGGCTCAAGGTGCTTAAGGGCGACAACGGGGTGATCTTCACCGCAGCGAGCGCGGCGGCGAAGGCGGCTGAGTGGTTCTCCAATCCCACCAAGGCAGCTTAGGCCGCTATGGCAGGAACAAATCCTGCGACGATGAACTTCAGCCAATCCGCAATGCGGTCCGCGTGGGGACCGGTCTCAAGTTTGCAGCGAAGCATCTGGAAAGTAGCACGCTTGAGAAAGTTCGTATCTGCCAGCCCTTCTTGAAGGATGGTCTCGTAATATTGGTTTGTTGCGGCCAACATGGATGCGATATCCGTTAATTCTACACCAGACCTGTCATCGGCACACCAGCGCCCGAAATGATCAATCCAGCTATGGTACTCCTCATTCAGGAGATCAGTGTATCGCTTCCTGATCTGAAAAACAGCTTCCCATGTCACGGCGCACTCGTCATCATCGCCGATCAGAGCAATGTCCCATGCAGGCAGGAACATGATGGTTCCATCATCTTGGAACATGTTCGAACCGTCCAACGAAACCGAGAAAACTGGCCCAATGTACGGGTCGCAGCACCTCCGACGCATGCCTGCAACACCATCGAATACGACATCGATCTGCCCCTTGAACGCAGTGTTGCAGTCGCCTCCCATTGGCACCAAGTTACGCAGATTCGCCCCAGCAAACGGGTAGCGCGAAATCGGTAAGTAATGATCAAGGTCGGGTCGCGGTTGCTTCGGATGCCTTAAGCGTTCGAGGCCGCAAAATGGACATATCTTAGCCCAAGTCAGGTTCTGCCAGATCACGCGATAGTGCTCGTCGCGATGAACCGCACCGGGTTTCCCGGAGGCTGTTTGGTTTAAGTTACGCAGCCATGGG
>NZ_JAUCZC010000039.1 GCF_030373265.1 Blastomonas sp. | reverse complement strand
AACACCTCCACTATGGCACATCGATGCCGTCGGGGGGCGTCCACCCCATCACCCATTTTCGGTCATCCACCACCGCCCGGAGCCTGCCCGGAACCTGAAATGCGGCTTGTGCGCCTTGGACACAATCACGAGGAGTTTCGTTGCCACCCTCATCGCAGACAAAGCAACCCATTAGAGCAATATTTATGACTTGATGCTTGTGCTTTGGAAAATTCGTCACGGCTACTGAGACCCGTGACGGCGCGCCCGAAAACATTAGACAAGGATGTCACAATTTGGCATAGTCTAGGTACGGTTTGAATGGCGTATAAATTGCGTTGGGCACACATTGTGGGACCGATTAATGTGGCTTAATATTTCAAAAAGCATATCAAATACATACACTTGACTTGAGAAAACCACCCGCAATATAAAGCTATACGAGAATTAATTTATCTCTCTGCGGCAAGATTTGTACATGATTTCATGCACGGACGAAATTTTTCGTCGGTCGCCTCGCACCGCCACGTACCACTACTTAAAACCGTAGCGTTGGATTGGTTACAGATAGACCTCGCCTCTTGATATATTCACTATCTGCGTTGGGCAGGTTGCCACGCCCTCCCCGGTCAGTTACGTATACTTTATGCAAAAAACCTCCTCGCGCTTAGCTGTTTTGACCCTTTTAACGGCGTGCGCTGCACCGGCAGTGAGCCAGACGCCAGAACCGGCCCCGCGTGCGATTTCGGTCGAGGAACAATCGATCTCCGACCTAGGCCGAATGATGGATTCGGGCAGAGTCGGCAGTGTTGATCTCGTGCGCGGATATATGGATCGGATTCGCAAGATCGATCGTCAAGGGCCAAGTCTCAACAGCGTCATCGCAGTCATGCCCGATGCGATGAAAGAGGCGCGTCTGAGGGACGCCGAGCGCAAGGCGGGCAAATTGCGCGGTCCTCTCCACGGTATTCCCGTGCTGATCAAGGATAACATCGAGGCAGCAGGGCCTGTGCCAACCACCGCTGGCTCTACTGCCCTGTCGGCAAACATCACCAACCGTGACGCCCCACTGGTCGCGCGGCTCAGAGCTGCGGGGGCGATCATACTGGGCAAGACCAACTTGTCGCAATGGGCCAACATCCGGTCGACGGGCTCGACCAGCGGCTGGTCGAGCGTTGGGGGCCTGGTGAAGAACCCTTATGCTCTGGATCGAAACGCGTGCGGATCATCATCGGGCAGTGGTGCAGCGGCTGCCGCGAGCCTGGCTGCGATCGCGATCGGTACCGAAACCGATGGATCGATCACATGTCCCGCATCGATGAACGGCCTTGTAGGATTCAAGCCCACCGTCGGCCTGGTGTCGCGCACGCATATTATCCCTATCAGCCACAGTCAGGATACCGCCGGGCCAATGGCACGCAGCGTCATGGACGCAGCGATCATGCTGACGGTTTTGGCTGGCAGCGACGTTGCGGATCCAGCAACCCAGCAGGCTGACTCCCGGCGTACCGATTATGCGAAGGATTTATCGCGCAATTATCTGCGGGGCGTACGGATTGGCATCCTGACCGATCGTACGGGCAACAACGCTGGCGTGAGGACAGTGTTTGCGGCTGCGCTGGGTCAGTTGTCGGCGCTAGGCGCAGTGCTGGTCGAAATTGCCGACAGCAGGACCGGCCTTGAAGAATTGCGCGAAGCCGAGCGCAAGGTGCTGATGACCGAGCTCAAAGCAGACATGAACGCGTATCTGGCGACAACGCCGGCGGGTGTGTCTAGTCGAACACTCGCCGATCTCATTGCCTTTAACAAGTCCCATGCCGCCACCGAATTGGCATGGTTCGACCAGGATCAGTTCGAGCTCGCGGAAAGCCAGAAGGGTCTTGATGATCCCGAGTATATCGAGGCGCTCGCCAAGTCGCGCCAACTGGCAAGAGAAGAGGGTATCGATCGCTTGATGAAGCAGCACGACGTGATGTTTCTCATCGGACCCAGCAATGGCCCGACCTGGGTCTCCGATCTTGTCAACGGCGACAATTTTGGACCGCCCAGTCAGAGCCAGCTGGCTGCCGTAGCGGGTTATCCGCATATAACCGTGCCGATGGGGAACGTTTCCGGGCTTCCGGTGGGACTGTCATTCATCGGCAAACAATGGGCGGATCATGACGTGATCAAGGCGGGCTATGCGTTTGAGCAGGCGGCTGGTGCGCGGGTCGCGCCTGCCTATCGACCGCATGCCGATGCAATAGCCGATCCCGCGCAGCCGCTGGCAAGTGTCGAATAGCTTTGCCGGATATCAGATGATCGGCGAGCCCATCGCGCTGCCCGGGACGACACGCGACATGACATTTGGGCCGCCCAGGCGGCCCAAATGAGATTCATTTCTTTCGCAGCTGTTGCCAAAGATATGTAAACTCGGCGGCCCGCGCGACCGACCTGCGCCTCCAGTCGCCGGGTGCCGGGCCACCGGCAAGCTCCCAATAATGCCCGCCCTGGTCGTCCTCGAAATAAAGCGAAGCATGGCCCTGTTGCCGAAGCCGTTCCGCATAGCGCCGCGCATGGCCGGGAAGCACGCGATCATCATCGGTTGCGGTGATGATCAGCGGAACGGGATAGCGCGTTTCCGGTCCGGCAATCGTCTGCATCGGCGAGTATGTCCGCAGGAATGCGCGGTCTTCGGCCACGTCGGGGTCGCCATATTCGGCGAGCCACGAGCCGCCCGGCGGCAGCCGATGGAAATCGAGCATGTCGATCAAGGGACCGCCGACCACGACCGCATTCATCAGCTCGGGCTGGCGCTGCATGACCGCTGCGACCAGCAGCCCACCGTTCGAGCGACCGATAATCCCGGTGAACGCGGGCGAGCTGATCTTGCGGCGGTGCACATCGCGCAGCACGGCTTCCATATCGTCAAAGGCCAGCGGGTGCCCCTCGCGCATCGTGGCGCGATGCCATGCTGGCCCGTGCTCGCCCCCTCCGCGCAGGTTGGCGTGGATGTACACGCCACCTTTCTCGAGCCAGAGCTTCCCGAAGATCGGCTCGTAGCGCGGGGTGACCGCGACATCATAGCCGCCATAGCCATAGACCAGTGTCGGGGTCTGGCCATCAAACGCCAGATCGCTTTTGTGCATCACGGTGTAGCTAATGCGCGTGCCGTCGGCGCTGACGGCATGATAGCGGTTGGTTACAAGATTGCGCGCATCGAACGCGGCTGCGCGCTGATATAGCTGCTGTTGCGCTCCAGTATCGGGATCGACCAGGCTGATCGTGGCTGGCGTCAGCGGCGATTCCTGCTGGACCAGGATCTTGCCGTCTGCCGTTCCCAATATGCTGACAAATCGATCATCCGCGAGCGGCACCAGCCGGGGGCGCAAGCCGGGGGCGTCTGTGGCCAGCTCCTCAAGGCGGCTATATCCATCGTGCAACAATTCGACGAACAGCCGGTTTCCGACGGTGACCACGCCGCGCACGGCGTCATCGCCCGATGGCATATAGAGCAAAACAGGGACTGCGATTTCGGCACGCTCGATCAGGGCGGCAAGGTCGATGCCGACCAGGCTTCCGGCGGCGAAGGTCTGACCGCCCGGCAGCGGTGTCCAGTCCACCTCGGGGCGCAGCAGCAGCCTGCCGTCGTGGACACCATAGCTGTCGGCAAGCTCTGGAAGCGGCAGTCTGGTGGACGTGCCGGCAAGGTCCATCAGCCAGAATTCCTGGCGTTCAAAATCGACGCCGCGCACCGCGACGAACTTGGGCGATCCGGCAGCCTTGATCAGCGTTACGGATAACGATGCGTCATGGTCGTTGATGGTGAATATCGGCTTGGTGCGCGCAATCTGCTCCCCGCGCTTCCACACACGTAGGGTTTTGGGAAAGAGCGATGCGTTGAGGCTCGACCGCCCGAGAACCGGTGCGACCAGCACGGTATCGTCATCATACCACCACAGGCGGTGCTTGCCTTCGGGGAGCCTGAAGCCATCGGTGACAAAATTAGCGGTGGCGAGATCGAACTCGCGAATCTCGGCGGCATCCTTGCCATTGTCAGACAGCTGGACGAGGCAGCGACCGTTGGCGCGGCAGCTTGCACCGCCAAAGATCCACCGGCGACCTTCCTTCTGGCCCAGCGCGTCGAAATCGATCAGCGTTTGCCATTCGGGCTTGCCGGCTAGCCAGGCTGCCTGCGGACTGCGCCGCCAGACGCCCATCGGAGAGTTCCGGTCCTGCCAGTATTGCGTCATGAAACCCGGCGTCATCCGCAGGCCTTCCAGCCGGTCGGGCGTGGTCAGAACTTCGGCGGCTTCCTGCCGAAAGACGTCAAATGCCGGATCGGCCTGCAGGGTTTTTAGCGTCGCGCCATGCTCGCGCTTCACCCAATCGAGCGCCTTTGTACCGTAACTGTTGTCGAGATACGCTGGTCCGTGCACCTCGCCATCGGCGGCGGTTTGTGCGGCAGCAGGTGTGGCCAAGCCAACGTACGCGGCGAGGCCGGCGATCGCGACCGTGTGCAGCAGCGAGTTCATATTCATGATGATCAGCCTCAAATCTTCGATACAGGCGGACAGATGCCGGTCTGCACCGCAGACCGGCATCGCTCGGCGTCTTTAGAACCGAAGCTTGACTCCGGTGTAGAAGAACTGGCCCGTCACGGGATAGATTTCCACCCCGGTGAAGCTGCCGGCACCGCCAGCGCGAGTTTCAGGCAGGAACGGAGGCTGGCGATCAAACAGGTTGTCGATGCCGACAAAGAACCGCATGCCCTCCTTGAGCTCATAGCCTGCCTGCATGTTGAAGAGGAAGAAATCCGGAGCCTTCGTGGTCGCCCGGTTGTCTTCCGGCTGGACCGGCTGAACATCACGTTGCATCGACGAGAAATATGTCAGCGTCCCTGTGAGATCAAACGGCTGGAAGTTCCAGGTCGCGCTTGCCCGCCCCTTCCACTCGGGGAAACCATATTCTCCGTTGAAGTCGATAACGTTGCTGCCAGTAATTGTGCCAGGCGCAATCACTGTTGTCACCTTCATCATATGGGTTCCAACGAAATTGAAGCTGACTGAGCCCATGTCGCCCAGCGACTGGAGATAGCGCAGTTCAAGATCGATGCCTTCTCGATCGAGCCGAGATACGTTGATGTTCTGCCGACGGATTTGGTTGATCGATCCATCCGCCGCACGGGTAACCGAGTCACAGAAGGCGTTATTGGTGGATGTCAGATCGACGCAGTTGTTGAGAATGTCCTGCGCGCCAAAAACGTTGATGGCGTTGCTGATCTTGATTTTAAAATAGTCGATTGTGGCGCTGAAGCCGGGCAGAAAAGACGGAGCAATCACGGCGCCTGCGGTGAATGTGTCAGCCGTTTCAACATCCAGCTGTGAATTGCCGCTCGTGGAGGTCCGGATGTTTATCGTGCGCGCATTAGATACGAAGTTTGCAGGAACCCCGATTGCCGTACAATTCGCGCGGCGCGAAGACGATCCGCCACTGATGAAATTGACATCGCATGGATCGTCGACGGTGATGAAGCCTTCGCTACCTGGAGAGAATAGCTCACCAACATTCGGCGCACGAACGGCACGTGCGAGCACCGAGCGGAACCTGATGTCCGAGATCGGCGCCCAGGTACCGCCGACTTTCCAGCTCGTGACGCGGCCAGACGTCGAATAGTCGGACGTGCGGACTGCGCCTTCCAGCTCAAGCCTCTTAAAGAAGGGGCGATCGGTCAGAAGCGGAACGACGACTTCGCCATAGAACTCGAGCACGTCAAATTGCCCGGCCGTCGACTGGCGCCGCGTGAAAAAGAACCCTTGCCCGGCCTGATCAACGGGTGAGACCAGATAGGTGCTTTCCTCCTTTCGATATTCGACGCCGCCAGCGAAGGATATGTCGCCCGCTCCCCAGAAATCACCGATTGATCCGGTGATATTGGCTGTTCCGACTAGCTGTGTCAGCTTGGCCGTTTCAGTTGCGAACGGTATGCGGATGTAGTTCACGCCGGCCGGGCTGATGGCAGCCCCGGTCTGCAGAAAGTTGATCGGCACGCAGCCTTGCGCGCGAGCAACTTCCGAACGGCAGACGATCGCGCCGTTGGCATCGCGCACTGCATCGAGTGCATTTAGGAATTTAGCCTGATCGACATCGTTGACCCGCGTGTTGGTAAAATTGACCGTGCCGTATTGCACCGATGCATCGTAACGCAGGTCGCCAAGGCCGATCATGCCGCGAGTACCAGCCACCAGCTGGAACAAATCGCGGTTGGTATCCTGACCTCTAAGGCCCAGCTCCTGATCCGAGCGCAACACCCCGATGCTAGTGACGTTTGCCTGAACCATCAAAGCTCGCAGGGATGGCGTCACAAACGGGTTGTTGATGCTGATCCTGTTGGTCGTGGGCGGGATCTCGAACACCGAACCGAAGCGCGATGACGATTTCGTGTTTGCAAAGCGCCCTTCGAAATACAGCTCTGCCGAGTCGTTGAATTCGTAATGGCCCGCCATTGAAATCAGCACGCGTTCTACAGGAATTTTTAGGGCGCATTTGGCTTGTGGGCACTGTGCGTCGTAGCCCAGTTCTGCCTCGCCACCGTCGGTAATCTGGCCTCCGCCGATCAGACCCGACGGTCCAAGCCCGAAGCTGCGAACCGAGCCATCGGCGTTGAACGCAAATGCTTCGGTGCCTGCGCCGCGATTGAGTAGAAACATCGATTCCTGCTGACCACCCAGCTGCCGAACATTTGCTAGGGTGACGAAATCATCGATCCCGTCTGCGGGCCCGGTGTTTGCGGGATTGGGCACCCAGTTAAGGCCGGATATAGCCCGCTTGCGCTGATCAAAGCCAATCCCACCTTCCGAAGTGTAAGCTACGTGCCCGGTGATATTGCCGCGACCATCAGCAAAGTTGGCCCCGGCCGTGGCATTGATCGAATACCGGTCCGCGTCCCCGCGCGAAGACGTGCCAAGCTGGCCGCCTAACTCAATACCGTCAAAATCTCGCTTGAGGATGAAATTTACCACGCCGGAGACCGCGTCGGCGCCGTAGACAGCCGATGCACCACCTGTGATGACCTCTACGCGCTCAATCATGGGGGTTGGGATGGTGTTGATATCAACCGCGGTGGTATTAGGATTGGAACCCACCTGCCGCCGCCCATTGACCAGTACGAGAGTCCGGTTGGTGCCCAGCGAGCGTAGGTCCAGGAGGTCCAGACCAGCGCCATTGAACGTTACGCCAGAGCTTTCTGACGAGAGACCTGGTGACAAGGCTGGAAGCTGGCGAAGCAAATCGCCGGCGCTCACTATCCCTGCCGCTTCGACCGAAGCTGAATCAAGCATGACAGTTGGGGTCGAGGTATCTGCGCCCGTGCGAACAATCCGCGACCCAGTGACGATTATTTCTTCAGCAGCCTCAGGTTCAGATGAACTCGGCAGCGCGCTTTGTGCTTGCGCAGATTGCATGCAGATTGGGGAGAGCAGTGCCACAGAGCCAAGAAGTACGTTCCTAACATTATACATGAGGTGACCCCTTTATATCAGTTTATCGCGACGGATATCCGTCACGGTACGCATCATTCCGTTCCCTGCTTGCTCAATCGTATTTTGTATACGTTATGTCCATCGTATACGATTCTTGAGGCGGCGCAACACGCTTTGGAAAAAAAATGCAGACCTTCTTCGCAGATTGGCGAGAAGCATTCTTGGTGACATATTAGGGGCTTAGCGAGATGCCGGCTGACGATAGATCGGCCAAATTCACCATCGCCAACGGCTCGCCAGGAATGCTGATGACGCGCGCTTGAAGTGATTTATGGACGCTTAGGCCTCCTACCTGACCACCAATCTAGCTGAAGCTCTCCGTTGCGGATGCTGTACGTCGACTATCAACAACGACTTCGCGTTTGCAGATTTCGCCCCAGTAGGGAGCTTACAGCGAATACCAGTTGGTACACCCCGCTCAATCTGGCGGCATGAACACGACTTTTCCATTCGCAGCGCGCAAATCGTGAAGCGACTGGCGGACTCGATATTCGATCCATCAATCATTCCTCGCATAGGACCGAAGCACCTGCATGCGCTCACATGTGCGATCGCAGCTTGTACTCAGCCATTCTGCCGGTCGAGATGCGCGAATTCTGAGGATCCCGCTTAATTCAGAGCTGGCCCAAGCACGGCTTTTTTAATCCCGCATACCTATCAAGCGCCATGGGCTGACGCTGGGCAGAAATACCCGGCCACGTGGCGGTTGCAAGGCTATGGAGGAATACCCCAGTGCACCGTAATGGCCATTCGCCCCCGGTTCAAACGCATGCCGCGCCTTGGCGTGAAACGCACATTCATATTGTATAGGGCCGAAAGACCCTACTGCTTTGGAGTAGTATGTCGATAGGGAGACATGAATATAAAACACCAGAAATCTATAGACAGTAATATCGTAAAATGGCATAGTTTCGATTGTCGGAAATAGACGCGAAAGACACAAGGGAACCCCTGTGGGAATTGAAATCGGCACAGGTTAATTTTACAAATTATATCAAATACATGCAGTTAACTTGGGAAAACCACCCGCTCCGCCAGTACTCTTTCGGGCTTGTTGACCCGATCCTCAGGACAGGCTGCCATGGCCATTGACCACCCCCGCCTTGCGCGCACCTCCATGTTGGCGATCAGCTTTGCCGCGATGGTGCTGCTGGCAGGGTTGCTGCGGCAGACGGGGGATGCGATCGGGGGCCTGCTGGACTTGACGCTGGATGGGACATCGGCACGCGTGCTGCTCGCGCAGCTCTCGCCCTATCAGCGCGATGTGCATGCCCACGCCACCATGCTCTACGATGGGCTGTATCCACTGGCCTATGGTGCGTTTTTTGCGGGATTGGCGATCCGGCTGGGCGGCCGCCCGGCGCGCTGGATCGCGCTGGTGATGCTCGCGGGCATGATCACCGATTATGCCGAAAACATCATTCAGTTGCTGGCGCTCAGCGGGCGCGCGGATTGGCTGGATGCCAAGACGGTGATCACCCCGCTCAAGTTCGCCTTGACCGGAACAGCGGTGATCGCGACCGTGGTGCTTGCGGCACGGGCCGCGCTGCGCAGGCTGCGTCGCTAGACGCTGTGCGCTGAGCGCTCAGGCGCGCGCCTTCCCCCGGAATCGCCAGCCGCCGATCGGCTCCCAAGGCCCTCCCAGATAGCGGTGCAACGCCAGCCCGGTGATGATCAATGGCCGCGGCGCAAACTCTGCCGTCAGCGCCTGCAGCAACGCCTTTGCGGCGGCGGGCTCCACCTTGTTCTGAACCGTGATGTGCAACCTTGGCCGTCCCTGATCCTGCGCGGTGAGCAGACCGTGAAGGCCCTCTGCCATCATCTCGCGGATCGCCAGAAGACCGGGGGAATGGATACGATAGGCGACCCCCCGCCCCAGGTTCATGACCTCGCTCAGCCGGGCATCGGGCGCAGCGAACTCGGCGGCCAGCGCCTTGGTCCGCGCCACGGCCTCGGCCTCATAGGCGCCCGGCAAATGGTGGAACAGCGTGACATGCGCATCGAGAACGTTGCGCTCGGGCGGAAAATGCGCGGTTCGCAGCGCGTTGGCCCAGGCCTGGTCGGCCGCCCCCATGGTGGCGGTCATGATGATCGGTTCGTGTCCCACCCGTCTGCCTTAGCCCGGTGCATCGGATACACAAAGGGGGCGCCGAGCAATGTTGCTCGACGCCCCCCGCTTGCGACCCGTCAGGGATAGCGTGCGCAGCTGCCTTATGCGGGCTCGGGCTGCTTGATCTTGAGCTTGGCGAGCACGTTTTCAGGCGCGGTTTCACCATAGGGATCTTCATCAAGACCGTAATCGTTGATGCCGGGTTCTTCAAACCATTCGGTGACCACGCCGTCATCGACGACCATGGCATAACGCCAGCTGCGCTCACCGAAGCCGACGTGATCCTTGCGGATCAGCATGCCCATGCGGCGGGTGAAGTCGCCCGAACCATCGGGGAGCAGCTTCACCTTCTCGACGCCGAGCGACTTGCCCCACTGATACATCACGAACGAGTCGTTGACCGATACACAGTAGATTTCATCGATGCCCTGGGCACGGAAGTCGTCGTACATGGCTTCGAAACCGGGGACCTGCGAGTTCGAGCAGGTTGGCGTGAAGGCGCCGGGGAGCGAGAAGATGATGACGCGCTTGCCGGCTACCAGATCGCCGGTGAGCTGGTCCTGCCAGCGAAACGGATTGGCTCCTTCGATGCTGTCATCGCGCACGCGCGTTTTGAGGCAGACATTGGGAACATTGCGTCCGATCATGCGGAAACTCCTTTGAACGATGGGGAATGTGTTTTGCACTGCAGCATGTAGTTAGCATGGCCGCCGGTGTGAAATGAATAGATTGGGCTGGCCTGATCGCTTTTTTCGATGAGTTGATCGCATTCACCGGGACAGTCCGGTTGGACCGGGTGCATGGTTACATGACATGCTTGTCAAAAGGAGCAGATAGCTTCATTTTGGATGTGTTTGGAGGATTTGAATGCTGATGTCGCGCCCGCTTGGCTGGTTCTGGTTGCTGGCGATTGCGTTGCTTGCGTGGAATATCATCGGTCTGGTGGCATTGCTGTTCGATCCGGTGATCGGGCTGGGCGATGTGAGCAAGCTCGATCTGGCCCAGCAAGTGCTATATGCCTCGCGCCCCGCCATCGCGTTCTACGGCTTCGTGCTGGCGGCAGTGGCCGGGACGGCAGGCGCCATCGCGCTGCTGCTGCGGCGCAGCGTTGCTGTGTGGCTGTTCATTGCATCGGCAATCGGGCTGGTGCTGCAGAACGCATGGCTGTTTGCAGACCCGGCCAATCTGACGGTCGAGGTTTTGGGATTTCAGCTGCTGGTGGCAGGATCGATCGCTCTGGCCATCTGGCTGGCGCTGACCGCTAAGAAACGCCGCTGGAGCCTGTAATCAACCCCGGGCGCCGCAGCGCAACTCGATCGATCTACATCTCTCCGCGCGCGCGGCGTAGCGCGAACCATTTTTCGACGTTGCGGTTGTGATCGGCCAGCGTGTTGGCGAAGACATGCCCGCCGGTACCATCGGCAACGAAGTACAGTGCCTCGGTGCGCGCCGGATTGAGCACCGCCTCGATCGACGCGCGGCCCGGGTTGGTGATCGGTCCCTTGGGCAGGCCGGTCATGGCATAGGTGTTGTAATCGTTGACGTCGGCGATCTCGGACTGGCGAATGCGCCGTCCCAGCGGCTTGCCGCGCGTGATCGGATAGATGATCGTCGGGTCCGCCTGCAGCATCATGCCCTTGCGCAGCCGGTTGGAATAGACGCCGGCAATCATCCGGCGCTCGGACGCCTTGCCGGTTTCCTTCTCGACAATGGCAGCGAGCGTCACCGCCTCTTGCGGGGTCTTGACCACCGTGTCCGGCGACCGCTTGGGCCACAACTCGGCGATCGTATCCTGCATCGCCTTCTGCATCCGCAGCATCACCGCAATGCGCTTTTCGCCACGCTCGAAGCTGTAGCTTTCGGGAAGCAGCGAGCCCTCCTCGGGAACCGGAACCTCGCCGGTAAGCAGAGGCTCGCGCAGGAGCTTTTCTTGCACCACAATGCTGGGCATGCCCTCGGGCACCGTCACCATCCGCAGCACGACCTCGTCGCCCTGGAGGATGTTCAGGATCTGCGCATTGCTGGCTCCGGCCGGGATGATGAATTCGCCCGCCTTGATCGGATCATCACTGCCAAACACCTTTGCACGGTTCAGAAACGCTCCGGCCGAGCTGATCGCCCCCTCATCCTCGAGCACCTGCGCCGCGCGGGCAAGCGAGCTGCCCGACGGGATGACGACCGCCATCTCCTGCTGCGCCGGCCCGTCACCGGTCCAGCCCCAATAGAAATTGCCGCCAATCAGCAGAACCAGGGCCGCAGCCCCGGCCAGAACGATGCATCCCAGACGGCGCAGCATGATAGGGTCAGACCGCCTTCATGATGAGGCTGGCATTGGTGCCGCCGAAGCCGAAGCTGTTGTTGAGCACGGCGGTGACCTTGCGCTTCTTGGCAGTGAGCGGCACGAGATCGACGCCCTCGCAGCCCTCGCTCGGGTTGTCGAGGTTGAGCGTCGGCGGCACGATCTGGTCGCGGATCGCCAGAATGCAGAAGATCGCCTCGACCGCGCCCGCGCCGCCCAGCAGATGGCCGATGGCCGATTTGGTCGAGCTCATCGACACATCGGAAATGGCATCGCCGAACAGCCGCTTGACCGCGCCCAGTTCGATGGTGTCCGCCATCGTCGAGGTGCCGTGCGCGTTGATGTAATCGATATCGGATGGCGTCATGTTCGCGCGTTTCAGCGCCATTTCCATCGCACGATAGGCGCCGCTGCCTTCGGGATGCGGCGCGGTCACGTGATAGGCGTCGCCAGACAGGCCATAGCCCACCACCTCGGCATAGATCTTCGCGCCGCGCGCCTTGGCATGTTCGTATTCCTCGAGCACGACGACGCCTGCGCCCTCGCCCATGACGAAGCCATCGCGATCCCGGTCATAGGGGCGGCTGGCCTGTTCGGGGCGGTCGTTGTAGGTCATGTTCAGTGCGCGCGCCTGCGCAAACCCGGCGATGCCGATCGGGCAGATGGTGGCCTCTGCGCCGCCCGCCACCATGATATCGGCATCGTCCAGCGCGATCATTCGCGCCGCATCGCCGATCGAGTGCGCGCCGGTCGAGCACGCGGTGACGACGGCGTGGTTGGGCCCCATCAGGCCGTATTTGATCGACACCTGGCCCGAGATGAGGTTGATCAGCCGGCCGTGGACGAAGTGGGGCGACACGCGCCCCGGACCCTTTTCGGCAAGCAGCAGCGATTCACTTTCGATCCCCGGCAACCCGCCGATGCCCGAACCGATCGAGCACCCCGCGCGGAAGCGTTCTGCCTCGCTCATCTCGGTGAGCCCGGCATCCTCGAGCGCCTGGCCTGCAGCATCGATGCCGTAGATGATGAACGGGTCGACCTGACGCTGGACCTTGTGATCGACTCGCTTGTCGGCATCAAAGCCCCAGGGATGGTCCTTGGGCTTGACCTCGCAGGCGATGCGGCACTTCTGATCGCTGGCATCAAACCGGGTGATCGGTCCCGCGCCCGACCTGGCGGCGATGAGGTTGGCCCATGTCGTCTCGACATCCGCCCCCAGCGGCGTGACCAGTCCCAGACCCGTTATGACTACACGGCGCATACGCCTTCACTCCTGCATGTCTTCAGCGCGATCAGCCGATCCGGATGGTCCCGGGATCGCTGACCGGAACAAAAAATGGCTTCCCCGGTCGCCGTGCGACAGACAGGGAAGCCATCCGATTTCACATGGTCGCCATCTGCATCATGGCGACGCTGCCCACCTGCGGCCGCTGACGCGGCTTGCGCAGGGTCATTGGGCCCAGCCCCTGTTTCAGCCGCAGATCAGCCCTTGTGGCTGTCGATGTATTCGATGGCATCGTTGACGGTGCTGATCTTCTCGGCGGCGTCGTCGGGAATTTCAACTCCGAACTCTTCCTCGAAAGCCATCACCAGCTCGACGATGTCGAGGCTGTCAGCGCCCAGATCGTCGATGAAGCTTGCGTCCTCGGTGACCTTCTCTGCTTCCACGCCGAGATGCTCGATCACGATCTTTTTAACGCGGTCCCCAGTTTCACTCATTCAGAGTTCCTTCAATTATGTGTCAAATGGATGTGCGAACGTAAATACCCGCCCGCCCTAATGCCGGTTTTGGTCGCTGGCAAGAGGCGGGCGCAGGCAAAGATGGTGCATGCGCCGTATCGCCGTCTCGCTGCGAGGGATTACAACATGGCCATGCCGCCATTCACATGCAACGTCTGTCCGGTGACATATCCCGCCTCGCGACTGGCAAGGTACACGACGGCTGCGGCGACGTCATGACCTTCGCCAAGCTTGCCTGCCGGAATGCGTCCCAGCAACGCGGTTTTCTGGCCCTCGGGCAGCACCTCGGTCATCGCCGAAGCGATGAAGCCTGGTGCAACGCAGTTGACTGTGATGTTGCGGCTGGCAAGCTCTGCTGCCAGCGCCTTCGACATGCCGACAAGACCAGCCTTGGATGCGGCGTAGTTGGCCTGCCCCGGATTCCCGGTGGCACCGACGACGCTGGTGATCGAGATCATCCGCCCAAAGCGCGCCTTCATCATCGGCTTGGCAGACGCGCGGCACAGCCGGAAGGCGGCCTCGAGATTGACGCGGATGACATCGGACCATTCCTCGTCCTTCATCCGCATCGCCAGGTTATCCCGCGTGATGCCGGCATTGTTGACGAGGATGTCGAGCCCGCCCAGCGCCTCGACCGCGCGCGGCACAAGGCCATCGACCGCTGCAGAGTCGGACAGGTCGCACGCCAGCGTGACATGGTCCCCGCCCAGCGTGCCTGCGAATTCCTTGAGCTTGGCCTCGTTGCTGCCCGACAGCGCCAGCCGCGCGCCATGCTCGGCCAGCCCGCGCGCAATCGCCGAACCGATACCGCCGCTGGCACCGGTGATGAGGGCGGTCATGCCTGTAAGATCGAACATTCGGGTCTCCTGACTGTTAACGCCTCTCCCCTGGCGGGAGAGGCCGCGAGACTTGGCGGCTTTGCCGCCTAGTCGCAGCGAGAGAGGGGGATGCGCACACCGCCCCGCCCTCTCCAACATCGGCTAGGCAGCAAGCTGCCAAGCCTTCGTATCCTCCCCCGTCAGAGGGAGGAATAAGTATCACACCGCCTCCAACAGGCTCTCTATATCACGCATGTCGACCAGGCTGTCGCAGGCCACATCGTCGACGATCCGCTTGATCATCGGGACCAGAACCTTGCCGCCCAGTTCAATGAACTGATCGATTCCGGCGGCATGCATCGCGATGACGGATTCGCGCCAGCGCACCATGCCGGTGACCTGCTCGACCAGCAGCGCGCCGATTTCGGCAGGATCACTTACCGGCGCCGCGGTGACATTGGCAAACAACGGTACGATCGGCTTTCGGATTTCGGTTTCGGACAGCGCGCCGGCCATTCGGTCGGCGGCGGGCTGCATCAGCGCGCAGTGGAACGGTGCCGACACCGGCAGCATCATCGCCTTGCGCGCACCCAGCTCCTTCGCGATCGGCAGGCAGCGCTCGACCGCGCTGGCATGGCCCGAGATCACCGCCTGGCCGAAGGCGTTGTCGTTGGCGACCGCGCAGACTTCCCCCTGAGCCGCCTGCTCGGCGGCCTTGACGGCTTCGTCAAATTCGATGCCCAGAAGGGCTGCCATCGCGCCGACACCAACAGGCACCGCCGCCTGCATCGCCTGGCCACGGATCTTTAGCAGCCGTGCGGTGGTCGCCAGATCGAAAGACCCTGCCGCGCACAAAGCGGTGTATTCGCCCAGGCTGTGCCCGGCGACATAGTCAAAGCGCACCGGGCTGCCCGATCCTGCCTCATGCTGCAGCGCGCGCAGCGTGGCGATGGAATTGGCCATGATCGCGGGCTGCGCGTTCTCGGTGAGCTGCAGCGCATCCGCATCGCCCTCGCACATCAGCCGGAACAGGTTCTGCCCCAGCGCATCGTCGACCTCCTGGAAGACCTCGCGCGCCTGGATGCTGCTGGCGGCGAGCTCCTTGCCCATGCCGATCTTCTGGCTGCCTTGTCCGGGAAAAATGAATGCGCGTGTCATGATCCTGCTGTCCCTCGCCCCGATCTGGTTCGCCGCCGCAAGGCCCCCTGGCCTCGCGCGACAAGCGCCGCCCGTTATCCCCGATGCCGCAGCGTTGCAAGGTGCTTGCGGGCTCTTAATCGATCACTTAACACCTGGTCATGGACGATACACTTTTCTCCCAGCAGCTGGAAATGGTTTGCCGGGCCAGGCTGGCAGGCCAAGGTCCGCTGACCGGACTGCAGCGACTTTCCGGCGGGGCCAGCATGCAAAGCTGGCGGTTTGCCTGGGGTCACGACCTGCTGATCCTGCGGCGAATGCCCGACGGCCTGAGCGGCGACGATGCGGCGATCGGATCGGACAGCCTGTCGCTTGAGGGGCAGGCAGATGTCATCGCATGCGCTGGCGAGCACGGCGTGTCGGCGCCGGCCGTCCGCGCGCGCCTGCATCCGGAAGACCATCTTGGCGAGGGCTTTATCATGGACTGCGCGCCCGGCGAGGCCTTGCCGCAGGTCCTGCTGCGCGACCCCGCGTTCGCCACCGCTCTGGATCGCCTGCCGCACCAATGGGCAGAGCAACTGGCAGCGATCCATGCCGTTCCGCCCGAACGGCTGCCGGCCGAGCTGAACGATCGCAGCCCCGCCCAGATGCTGCGCGATCTCGAACACCGCTGGCGCGCGCTCGGCGGGGTTTCGCCTGTCTATGCACTGGCGTTCGGCTGGCTTGAGCGCGCCCTCCCCGATCCTGTCGAGCCGCGGCTGTGCCATGGCGACTTTCGTATGGGCAATTTGCTGGTCACCCCCGAAGGACTGTCCGCTGTGCTCGACTGGGAACTCGCACATCTGGGCGATCCGGTGCAGGATCTGGCCTTCGGCTGCATTCCGAGCTGGCGGTTTGGTCGATACGACCAGATGCTGGGTGGTTTTGCCCAGCCGGACGACATGCTGGCGCGGTATGAAGCGCTGACCGGCACAAAGGTCGATCCGGCGCGGTTCCGGTTCTGGCTGGTTTATTCATGCCTGTGGTGGGGCGTGTGCTGCCTGATCATGGCGGATATCTGGCGGCGTAGCGGCAGCGACGGCCCCGAGCGGCTGGTGATCGGACGGCGGGTGTCGGAGGTCGAGATCGACCTGCTGCTGATGCTCGCGGAAGATCTGCCACTGCCCGATGCGCCGATGGAGTGGCCCGAGACGGAGACGCCAACGGATAGCGGCGTGCCCGGAGCAGCTGCCTTGATCGGGGCAGTCAGCGGCTGGATCGAGCGTGCCATCGCGACCGACGCGCAAGGGCATGCCCGGTTCGAGGCGAAAGTCGCGATCAACGCTTTGGGCATCGCCGCGCGCGACGCCGCGATGGGCGCGCCATTTGCCGCCAGGCAACGCCGGCGCCTGGAGGGCATCGGTCTGGATGGCGAGATCCTGGCGGCTATGCTGCGTCGCGACCCCGCCGCGATGACCCCGGCCATCCACACCCATCTGCGGCATCTGGCTGTCGAAAACTGCCTGATCGACCAGCCCCGTTATGCTGGGATCACGATCGCTCGCAGCCAATGGTGTCGGTCCGGATGATGGCGCCGGCCCCGAGCCCACAAAATTGATCGATATCAACTTTTTCCTCTTAAGCCGGAGGCAGCCCGGTCGTTAAGGCAGATGAAGAGTTAATTAAGGATGATTGGGCGCAACCGATGGCGGAACAGCAGGTACAGAGGGGCAATTTCAGGGACCGGATGAAGCTGGCCGCTTCCATCCTCGCTGGCCAGTCCAAGGTCGAGGAAGATGAGGGCCGCGAGGACTCGGTCTTCGAAAACATCAGCAAGCTTCAGTACCTCAAGGTCTTCTCGTTCCTCGAACAGGTCCAGCTCGACCCTGTCCCGGATCATTACCGACTGGCGTGGGAGTATCTCAACGGCGGCAACATGGCGCTGCGTGACGCGGTGAACCGCAAGCTTGATGCCAATGGCCGCCTTTCGGCCGAGATCGTCGCTGAAATCCTCGACGAGTGCGAAGGCCAGATGAAGGTCAAGGACCTGAACGCCTTGGTCGCCGAAAGCGAGGCGCTGCTGGCGGGCGGCTTCAAGACGCTCAACAAAAGCGGCAAGGAAAGCCAGGCCTATGCCGAGGTGCTGCAGTCGCGGCTCGACTGGATGCGGGATCTCGACCCGAGCGACCAGGCCGACATGCCGATCGAGGCCCAGTTCAAGGCCCTGCTCAAGATCACTTCGCAGATGCTGCAATCGACGAAAAAGGCCAGCGAAAGCCTCGACCAGAGCACCAAGAAGCTCAGCCAGATGCGCAACCGCCTCGACGAGGCGAACGACAAGGCACAGCGCGACCAGCTGACCGGCCTGCCCAACCGCTGGGCTTTCGAGCAGCAGTTCTCCGCCGCCGCCATCCGCGCCAAGGAACGCTTCGAGCCGCTTTCGGTCGCCTTCATCGACATCGACCATTTCAAGCAGGTCAACGATACGCATGGCCATGAGGCCGGCGACCGCGTGCTGCAACTGGTCGCCAAGACGCTCGACAGCTTCGGGCGCGGCAACTGCCATCTGGCGCGGCACGGCGGCGAGGAGTTCGTCATCGTGCTCGAAAACACCAGCACCCATGAGGCCAAGCAGCAGATCGATGCCGTCCGCGAAGAACTGGCCGAGCGCTCGCTGGTCAACAAGGACAACGGCCAGTCGATCGGCAAGGTGACATTCTCTGCCGGGGTCGCACCGTTCAATCCCGGCGAACCCAACCGCCAGGTGCTGCGCAATGCCGATGCCGCGTTGTACGAGGCCAAGAATTCCGGCCGCAATAAGGTGCTGATTTTCGGCGCCTCCAACTGATAGGGAATCTTCGCCAGATGCCGCTTTTTCTCGTCTCCACGCTTGCTTTCTTCAAGGCTTTGGGTATTAGCCCGCGCTTGCCTTCGGACGACTGATCGTCCCAAGCGCATTCGAAGAAGGCCGGAGGGGTGTGTCGCATGGTGCGCACATCAGCGATCGGCAGATGAGTAAAGGAAGCCAGCACATGCCGCTTTACGAGCATGTTTTTCTGGCGCGTCAGGACCTTTCGCAGGCCCAGGTAGACGCGCTGGCAGCAACAGCCACCGAGATTGTCGAACAGAACGCAGGCAAGGTCACCAAGACCGAGACCTGGG
>NZ_JAUCZC010000038.1 GCF_030373265.1 Blastomonas sp. | reverse complement strand
GGCAGCAAGAAACACCCCGCGCTGGAACCTGCGCCGGGTCTGTATGTATTGGAGTGAAGCAAAACTAAATCCTCTCCCGGAACGGGGAGGTGGCAGCCCGTCAGGGCTGACGGAGGGGAAGCGTCCAGGCGCGTCGCCTTGAGCTTTGAGCAACACCGCTTCCCCTCCACCACTTCGTGGTCCCCCTCCCCGGATCGGGGAGGATTTAACTAAGATACTACCTCAACCGACAGGAGCCATCCTTGGCCAGCAAACCCAAGCCCACCGTCCCTTCGGGCCCCGAGATCACCATGGAGGTGGTCGATGGACGCACTCTGCGCGTGGCGCGGTGGCGTTTCAACGAGGGGCTGACCAAGCCGCCTTTGCTGTTCTTCAACGGCATCGGCGCGAACATGGAGGCGGTCGCGCCCTTCGCCGAGATGATGGAGGAACGCCCGTTCATCACCTTCGACATGCCCGGTGTCGGCGGGTCGCCCGATCCGAAGGTGCCGTACAACGCGTTCCTGATGGCGCGCTGCGCCTGGCTGCTGCTCCAGCAGTTCGAGATCGAGACGGTTGATGTCATGGGCGTGAGTTGGGGCGGCGCGATGGCACAGCATTTTGCGCTCCAGCACTCTGGCAGCGTTAACCGGCTGGTGCTCGCGGCGACCACCGCAGGCATGTTCATGGTGCCCGGCAACATATCCGCCCTCAGCAAGATGGCCGATCCGCGCCGCTATATCGATCCCAGCTATATGGAGAAACACTTCGCCACGCTCTACGGCGGATCGACCACGGGTGCGACCGGCCACACCGGCCGCATCACCGCGCCGTCGAAGACCGGCTATTTCTACCAATTGCTCGCGATGATCGGCTGGACCAGCGCGCCCTTCCTGCCCTTCATGAGCAAGCCGACGCTGATCCTGATGGGCGGCGACGACCAGATTGTGCCGGTGATCAACGGCCAGATCCTCAAGACCCTGATCCGCAATTCGCAGCTCCAGATCATCGAGGATGGCGGGCATCTGTTCATGCTCAGCCATCTCGACGAGAGTCTTGAAGCGATCCGTGGGCATCTGGATGCGGAGGAGGGTTAAAGCCCCTCCCCCGTCACCCCCGCGAAGGCGGGGGTCCCGCTTCCTCGAACATCGTCAGCGTAAAAGCGGGATTCCCGCCTTCGCGGGAATGACGATTGAGTAGGTGTAAAGCCCTACCCCGCCTTCACCTTCTGGCGATAGGCGTGCAGCAGCGGCTCGGTGTAGCCGCTGGGCTGCTCGACCCCCTTGAACACCAGATCGCGCGCCGCCTGGAAGGCGATCGAGCCTTCGGGGTCGCTCGCCATCGGGTGATAGAGCGGATCGCCCGCGTTCTGCGCGTCGACCTTCGCCGCCATCCGCAGCAGCGCGGCATCGACCTCGTCCGCGGTGCACACGCCATGCAGCAGCCAGTTGGCCAGCGCCTGGCTCGAAATGCGCAGCGTCGCGCGGTCTTCCATCAGCCCGACGTCGTGGATATCGGGCACCTTCGAGCAGCCGATCCCCTGGTCGACCCAGCGCACGACATAGCCCAGGATCCCCTGCGCATTGTTGTCGAGCTCAGCGCGGATGTCGTCGGGCGACCAGTTCTGCCCGGCGGCGAGCGGGATGCTGAGCAGCGGGTCGAGATTCGGGACCGTCTGCGCGGCGATCTCGGCGCGGCGCGCGAACACGTCGACCTTGTGATAGTGCATCGCGTGCAGCGTCGCAGCGGTGGGTGACGGCACCCAGGCGGTATTGGCGCCGGTCAGCGGGTGGCCGATCTTCTGTTCCATCATGTCGGCCATCATGTCAGGCGCGGCCCACATGCCCTTGCCGATCTGCGCCTTGCCATCGAGCCCGCATTTGAGCCCGATGCCGACGTTGCGCGCCTCGTACGACTTGATCCAGTCCGAGGTCTTCATGTCGCCTTTGCGCACCATCGGGCCGGCCTGCATCGAAGTGTGGATCTCGTCGCCGGTGCGATCCAAAAAGCCGGTGTTGATGAAGACAATGCGGTCGCGGACGGCATGGATGCACGCGGCAAGGTTGGCCGACGTGCGGCGTTCCTCGTCCATCACGCCGACCTTGATCGTGTGGCGCGCAAGGCCGAGCATGTCCTCGACCGCATCGAACAGGTCGTTGGTGAAGCCGCACTCTTCGGGCCCGTGCATCTTGGGCTTGACGATGTAGATCGATCCCGCGCGGCTGTTGCGGTAGCGGCCCAGCTGCTTGATGTCGTGGCACCCGATTGCGCTGGTGAACACCGCATCGAGGATGCCCTCGGGCGCTTCGCTGCCATCGGCGAGCAGCACCGCCGGGTTGGTCATCAGATGGCCGACATTGCGCACGAACAGCACGCTGCGGCCCGGCAGAGTGAACGCGGTGCCATCGGGCGCGGTGTAATCGCGGTCAGGCTCGAGCGCGCGCGTGAGCGTCTTGCCGCCCTTGGGGAAGCTTGCTTCCAGATCGCCGCGCATCAACCCCAGCCAGTTGGTGTACGCCAGGATCTTGTCCTCGGCATCGACCGCCGCGACCGAATCTTCCATGTCGACGATGGTGGTCAGCGCAGCTTCGAGCAGCACATCGGCGATGCCCGCCTTGTCATCCTTGCCGATCGGGCTGGCGGGATCGATCACGATCTCGATGTGCAGGCCGTTGTGGCGCAGCAGCAGGTTGGCGCCGTTGGTGCCGACAAGCTGTTCGGGATCGGCGAGCGCGGGCGTGCCCCCGGCAAAGTCCGCCCAGCTGCCATCTGCGAGCGGCACCGACTGATCCAGAAACGCCTTGGCCGCCTTGACCACTGCAGCGCCGCGCACCGCATCATAGCCGCCGGGCTGCGCAGGCGCGGCATCGAGCGCGTCGGTGCCGTAATAGGCGTCGTACAGGCTGCCCCAGCGCGAATTGGCGGCATTGAGCACGAAGCGGTCGTTGAGCGAGGGCACGACCAGCTGCGGCCCCGCCATCGTCGCGATTTCGGGGTCGACATTGGTGGTGCCGATGGCGAACGGCTGCGGCTCGGTCACCAGATAGCCGATGTCGTACAGGAAGGTGCGATATTCCATCGCGTTCATGGGCTGGCCCTTGCGGGCGCGGTGCCAGTCGTCGATCTTGGCCTGGAGCTCTTCGCGCTTTTCGAGCAGCTCGCGGTTGACCGGCGCAAACCGCTCGAGCAGCGCGGCGAAGTCCGCCCAGAAACGGTCCGCGTCGAGCGCCAGCGGGGCCAGCACCGAATCGGTGATAAAGCCATGCAGCGCAGAATCGATGCTGATGCCGTTGCTCTGGATATAGTCGCTCATTCCGGGTCCTCTTTGGTTGAAAGCGTCATCCCTGACCGCAGCGCGCAGGGAGATTTCAGACTTTTCCGGGGAGGAATGGCGCACCGGCTATGGCAACGCAAGGTGTCAAAGTAAATCGGCTTTTCCCGCAACGGGTGGCGGTGTGCGACCAACCGAGCTATGCACGGCGGATGACGACCAGCCTTGCCAGTCTGACCGCATCCGAACGCGGTGTGCTTGATACCATCGACCAATCCGCGATGCTGCAGCAGGTGGAAACCTGGGCGAGGATCAACAGCGGATCGGGCAATCTGGCAGGCTTGGCACAGACGGCGCAGTTGCTTGCCGATGCCTTCGCGGCCCTTCCCGGAGAGGCGCGGCTGATCGATCCGACGCAGGTCGAGGCCGTTCGGACCGACGGCAGCGTCGACGCCATCCAGCGCGGCCAGCATCTGGTGGTGACCGTTCGCCCCGAAGCGCCGCTGCGGCTGTTGCTCACCGGGCATATGGACACCGTGTTTCCTGCCGATAGCGCCTTCCAGAGCCTGACCTGGCTCGAGCCGGGGGTGTTGAACGGCCCCGGTGTTGCCGACATGAAAGGCGGCATCGCGGTGATGCTGGCGGCGCTCAAGGCGGTCGAGGCGTCGCCGCTCGCAGCCAGCATCGGCTATGACGTGATGATCAACAGCGACGAGGAGGTCGGATCGGGCTCTTCCGCTGCGCTGATCGCACAGCTGGCCAATGGCAAGGCCGCGGCGCTGACCTACGAACCCGCGCTGCCCGATGGCACGCTGGCGGGCGAGCGCGGCGGCTCGGGCAATTTCTCGATCATCGTCACCGGCCGCTCGGCGCATGCCGGGCGCAATCCGCAGGACGGGCGCAACGCACTGGTCGCGGCCGCCGACCTGGCGGTGCGGCTCAAGGCGCTGACCCGCGACGGGCTTTCGGTGAACCCGGCCAGGATCGACGGTGGCAGCGCCAACAACGTGGTGCCCGATCATGCGATACTGCGCGTCAACTTCCGTCCGCAAAGCCTTGCAATGCAGGCATTCGCCGATGAAGAGCTGAAGCGCCTGTGCGACACCATCGCACACGAGCACGACCTTTCGGTCCATACCCATGGCAGCTTCGGTCGCCCGCCCAAGCCGATCGATCCGGGCGCGCAAAAGCTGTTCGGGCTGGTCAAGGATTGCGGCGCGGCCCTGGGGCTCGAGATCGGCTGGCGCGGCACCGGCGGGGTGTGCGATGGCAACAACATCGCAGCCTGCGGCGTGCCCGTGGTCGATACCATGGGGGTGCGCGGCGGCGCGATCCATAGCGCCGACGAGTTCCTGATCACCGACAGCCTCGCCGAACGCGCACGGCTGTCGGCGCTCACCATCATGCGGCTGGCCGAAAAGAGGGGTTTATGAGCTTTGTCATTCGGGCGGCGACGCCCGACGATCTGCAGCCGATCTACGAGATGGCCAAGCTTACCGGCGGCGGTTTCACCAACCTGCCCGCCGACCGCAAGTCGCTCGAATCCAAGATCACGCGCTCGACCGAGGCCTTTGCCCGCACCGACGACAGCATCGACGACGAACTGTTCGTGCTGGTGCTGGAAAACACCGAGACACGCGAGATCCGCGGCACCTGCCAGCTGCTCACCCGTGTCGGGCAGAAATGGCCTTTCTATTCCTATCGGCTGAGCACGCTGACCCAACACAGCGCCGAACTGGGCCAGACCTTTCGCGCCGAAATCCTGAGCCTGGTGACCGATCTTGAGGGATCGTGTGAAGTCGGCGGACTGTTCCTGCATCCGGGCGAGCGCGCGGGCGGCCTCGGCCTGTTGCTCGCGCGCAGCCGCTATCTGTTCATCGCCATGCACCGCAAGCGCTTTACCGACCGCATCCTCGCCGAGTTGCGCGGCGTGATCGACGAGGCGGGCGATTCGCCGTTCTGGGACAGCATCGCCGGGCGCTTTTTCGGCATGAGCTTCGACGAAGCCGACACCTTCAATGCCCTGCGCGGCAACCAGTTCATCGCCGATCTGATGCCCAAGCACCCGGTCTATGTCGCGATGCTGTCCGATGCCGCGCGCCATGTGCTGGGACGCCCCAATGTCAGCGGCCGCGCGGCGATGCGGATGCTGGAGAACGAAGGCTTTGCGTATGAGAACTACGTCGACATCTTCGATGGCGGTCCCACGATGATGGCCCGCACCGATCATGTGCACTCGATCCGCAACTCGCGCGATGCGGTGCTCGGCAAAACGGCGGATGGTGGAACGCTGTCGCTGGTGGCATCCGGCAGGCTGGCGGACTTCCGCTGCGCGTATGGCCATGTGGGCGATGACGGCGACACCGTGGCGATCGATGCGAAGGCTGCAGGACTGCTGGGGGTAGGTGCGGGCGATGCCGTGCGCTGGATCGAGCGGTGATGTGACGCCAGACCTTCTCCCCTTGAGGGAGAAGGATACGAAGCCTTGGCGACGCAGTCGCCTAGGCGCAGTTGGATGAGGGGTGAGCGGCGGAGCGCCACCCAGGCGTTGCTGCCCCCTCTCCCAGCTCCGACTAGGCAGCAAGCTGCCAAGTCTGCGCAACCCTCCCCCTCGGAGGGGAGAGGGAAGAAACGGAAAGAACCTATGTTGACCGAAATCAACTTCGACGGGATCATCGGACCCAGTCACAATTACGCAGGGCTGAGCCTCGGCAACATCGCGTCGGCGAGCAACGCCGGGGCGGTCAGCGAGCCGCGCGCGGCGGCGCTGCAAGGCATCGCGAAGATGCGCGCGAATATCGCGCTGGGCCTGCCGCAGGGTTTCTTCGTGCCGCTCGACCGGCCCAACACCGGCTGGCTGGAAAGCCTGGGCTGCGATCTCGCCAGCGCTGAGCCGCATATCCGGGCCGCGGCCTACTCTGCGTCCGCGATGTGGGCCGCCAACGCTGCGACCGTCTCCCCTGCCCCCGACACCGCCGATGGCCGCTGTCACCTGACCGTCGCCAATCTGGTCACGATGCCGCACCGCAGCCATGAATGGACCGGCACGCTGGCGCAGCTTCGCCTCGCCTTTGCCGACGAGCGCCATTTCGCGGTGCACGGCCCCGTCCCTGCCCCGTACGGCGATGAAGGCGCGGCGAACCATATGCGGCTGTGCGACGGTCATGGCAGCGCTGGCGTCGAGATCTTCGTCTATGGCAAGACCGGCGGGCCCTTCCCCGCGCGCCAGCATGTCGAGGCGGGCAAGGCGATCGCGCGGCGGCACGGCCTTGCACCCGACGCCACATTGTTGATCCAGCAGAGTGAAACCGCGATTGCCGCCGGTGCCTTCCACAATGATGTCGTCGCGGTCGCCAACGAGACCGTGCTGTTCACGCATGAACAGGCGTTCGAGGACCGCACCAGCGCCTATGCCGCGATCCGCGCCGCGTTTCCGCAGGTTCAGATCGTCGAGGTGCCCGCAAGTTCGGTGTCGCTCGCCGACGCGATCAAGAGCTATTTGTTCAACGCGCAACTCGTCACTCTGCCCGAGGGCGGGCACGCCTTGGTGCTGCCGAGCGAATCGCAGGAGGTTACAGCGGTATGGCAGTGGCTCGAGGCGATGGTCGCGGGCAATGGTCCGATCCGGCGGCTGGTAGCGGTCAACGTCCGCCAGTCGATGGCCAATGGCGGTGGTCCGGCATGCCTGAGACTGCGGGTGGTAGCCGACCCGGCGACCATCGATCCTCGGTTCATCGCGACGCCGGAGAGTCTCGACCGCATCGAACGGGTGATTGCAGCGCACTGGCCCGAGCGCATCGCGCCTGCAGATCTGGCCGATCCCCGTTTTGCAGACGCCGTTCGGACGGCGCGCGCTGCGCTGCTGGACGCGCTGGATCTGGGCAAACTCGCCTGACCTGTCGGTGGGCTTTACACATTAACCCGATCTTTACCCTGAGAAGCCCGGGAATACCGGGATTGGCACGGGGCTTGCGGACAGAAATGCATGTTTGAGAAAATCCGGCGCCTGTTCGTGATCAAGACCAAATTCGAGGTGTATCTGATCACCTACGCATTGGCGCTCGGCGCCTGCGAACGGGGCAAGCTCTATCTCGATCAGTATCCCGGATATGGCGGCTGGCTGCTGTTCGTCGCCTGCACCGGCGCGGTGTTCATGGCCGGTGCGAAGATGCTCGACGCGATCGACTACCAGCAGGCCTATGGCCCCGACTGACGCTGTTGCAGGAAAGGAATGGTGGAGAGCTTCTGTTGCCCGGTGCTCTCCAAACCGCTGAACTCCGCTTCTGTTGCCCGGTGGGTTCAACCGCGCTCTTGCTAGATAGTTCTTGGCCGTTAGGCCGCTGAATTATGCAGCGAGAGCGAGTGCGTCATTGTCATTGGCACTTATCGTGTTTGAGCCTTATACGGGTTACTCAGCCCGGATGAAAACAACGTCTTTCAACACACGTCGATCCTAGTTCGGCCCCGTCAAAAGCCCCGATTTCTCGGGGTTCATGGTGGAGCCGCCGGGTACCGCCCCCGGGTCCGCTGTGCCTATTGCACGCCGCAGTTTATCATCATAGCCGGACGAGCCGGCAGGGATGTATATAGCGATGGATTGCTGAATGGGAAGTGAGTGTGGCTATTTAATCCTCCCCGGAACGGGGAGGGGGACCGCGAAGCGGTGGAGGGGAAGCGGAATTGTGCTTCCCTTGGAGAGCACACTCAGCCGCTGCCCCTCCACCACCCGCTATGCGGGCGGTCCCCCTCCCCTTTCAGGGGAGGATTTGGCGTAAACTCACTTCTTCAGCAGGTCGCGGATTTCGGCGAGCAGTTCGACCTCGCTGGGGCCTGCAGGCGCACCGGGCTCGTCGGGTTTCTTGAACAGCTTGTTGGCCTGCCGCACCATCAGGAAGATGATGAATGCCAGGATCAGGAAGTTGATCACCACGGTGATGAACTGGCCATAACCGAGCAGCGCGACACCCGCTTCCTTGAGTTCGGCATAATTGTCGAGCGACCCGGTATAGCCTTCGGGCACCGGCCCCAACATGATGAAATAGCTCGAGAAATCAGCGCCGCCGAAAATCGCGCCGACCAGAGGCATGATGATGTCCTGGGTCAGCGAGGTGGTGATGGTGGCGAACGCCCCGCCGATGATCACCGCCACCGCCAGATCGAGCACATTCCCCCGCGCGATAAACGCCTTGAACTCTGCGAACACGTGTTTCCCCTTTTGCTGCCAAGATATCACCCTATAATCGCAAGTGACGTGAAGATGTCGAGCGCTTTGCTGGTGGGCCATGTAAAACATGGTCTTGCAGAGTTGCCGTGTTAACACGATATAACGCCTGTGCGTTATCAACTGGAGGGACCCCTTTTATGCGTATCACCCGCTATGCCGTTCTGGCGCTGGCCACGCTTTCGCTCGCCGCCTGCGGCATCAACTCGGTCCCGACGGCCGAGGAAAACGCCAAAGCCAAATGGGGCGATGTCGAAAACCAGTATCAACGCCGCGCCGATCTGGTGCCCAATCTGGTCTCGACGGTGAAGGCCGGTGCGGCCTCCGAAGAACGCATCCTGACGCAGGTCACGCAGGCGCGCGCCGCCGCGACCTCGATCAACATCACCACCGACGATCTGTCCGATCCCGAAACCTTCGAGAAGTTCAGCCAGGCGCAGAACCAGCTCACCCAGGCATTGGGCCAGCTGCGCACCGTGGTCGAAGCCTATCCGCAGCTGCAAAGCCAGCAGAACTACACCGTGCTGATGAGCCAGCTCGAAGGCACCGAGAACCGCATCGCGGTCGCCCGGCGCGATTACAACGAGGCGGTGCGGCAGTATAACACCACCATCCGCACCTTCCCTGACTCGATCGGCGCGAATCTGATCCACGGTGCCAAGCCGCTGGTTCCGTTCAAGGCGACGACGCAAGGCGCCGAGGAAGCGCCGAAGGTCGATTTCGGCACGTGATCGCCCGCGCAGCCTTCGGGCGCCTGGGACAGGCATGGATGCTGGCGCTGCTGTGTATCGCAGCAGCGTCCAGTGCGCCCGCGCTCGCCCAGACTTATCCAAAGCTGACAGGCCGCGTCGTCGATAGCGCCAATCTGCTCAATCCAGCGCAGGAAGCAGCGCTGACCGCAAAGCTGGAAGCGCTGGAGAAGCAGTCGACGCGGCAGGTGGTGGTCGTCACCCTGCCCGATCTGCAGGGCTATGAGATCGAGGAATATGGCTATCAGCTCGGCCGCGAATGGGGAATCGGCCAGGCCGCCAATGGCGATGCCGAAAAGGACAACGGCGCACTGCTGATCGTCGCGCCCACCGAGCGCAAGGTTCGGATCGAGGTCGGCTACGGCCTTGAGGGCATTCTCACCGATGCGCTCTCCAGCGTCATCATCCAGCAGGACATCCTGCCGCGGTTTCGCGACAACGATTATCCCGGCGGCATCGCCGCGGGCACCGATGCGATCGTCACCCAGCTGACCCTGCCCGACGATGAGGCACGCGCCTTTGCGTCCGAAGTCGAGCAGGAGGCGCGTGCCAGCAAGGGCGGCGGCGGCATCGGGCTGTTCCTGTTCTGGGGCGCGATCATCCTGTTCTTCTTCATCATCCCCGCGCTCAGCAGCGCTGGCAAGGGACGGCGCTATGGCCGCTCGGGTGTCGGTGACGTCGTGACCTGGGGCCTGTTGCTAGGCCAAGCCATGAACAACGGACGCGGCGGCGGTGGCGGCGGGTTCGGCGGCGGCGGCTTCGGAGGCGGCGGCTTTGGCGGCGGTGGCGGCGGCTTCGGCGGCGGCGGATCGTCGGGAGGCTGGTGAGCATCATGAGCAAGGTTGAAACCGTATCCGCCGACGACCATTGCATCGTCACCGATGCTGTCGCTGCGGCCGAAAAACACACCGATGGCGAGATCGTCACGGTGATCGCGGGCCAGTCCGACGGTTATCGCGAAACGCCGATCTATTGGGCGGTGGCGGCGATGTTTTTCGTTCTCGCGTGCATCGCGGTCTTCCCCGCCTGGTTCGAAGGCTGGCTCAGCGTCTTCACCGGGGGCTGGGTGCATGCCTATACCCCCGGCGAATATCTGACGATCATCATGCTGCTGCTCGCGGTCACGTTCGGCGCGGTGCATCTGGTCGTGGCGTGGAAACCGATCCGGCTCGCGCTGACCCCGCCCGCGATCAAGCGCATCCGGTCGCGCGCACGCGCGATCAGCCTGTTCCGGGTGAGTGCCGAGAAGCGCACGATGGGGCTCACCGGGGTGCTGATCTATCTCTCGATGGCCGAACACCGCGCCGAGATCGTCGCCGACAGCGCGATCGCCGCCAAGGTCAGCCCCGATGTCTGGGGCGAGGCGATGGCCGACATGATCGTCGAACTGCGCGCCGGGCGACCCGGCGAAGGCATGGCGGCAGCGGTGCGCGACGTCGGCAAGGTGCTCGCCGAGCACTTCCCCAAGACCACCGACAACCCCAACGAACTGCCCGACAGGCTGATCGAGCTTTGATGATTGCGCGCCTTTGCAGTCGCCACTTTTCCGTCACCCCCGCGCACGCGGGGGTCCCGCTTCTGCTCACCGACGGCGCAAAAGCGGGATTCCCGCGTTCGCGGGAATGACGAGGCGTAGCGTATGACGGAAACTCCCATGACCGACCCCGAGCAGATCGTCTGGCAGGGTAAGTTCATAACCGCCAAGACGCGCGGCAAATGGGAATATGTCTCGCGCGCGCGCGGTATCAGCGCTGCGGTGATCCTGGCGGTGCACGATGGTGCGGTGATCCTGGTCGAGCAGTTTCGGGTGCCCCTGGGCCGCCCGTGCATCGAGCTGCCCGCCGGACTGATCGGCGATCATGCCAGCGGCGAGGCGCCCGAACTGGCGGCAGCGCGCGAGCTTGAGGAAGAAACCGGGTTTCGTGCAGGACGGATCGAGAACCTGGGCGAGTTCTATTCCTCACCCGGCATGGTGAGCGAAGCCTTCCACCTGATGCGCGCGCACGATCTGGTCCGCGTGCACGACGGCGGCGGGGTCGAGGGCGAGAACATCACCGTCCATGTTGTGCCTTTGGAGACGCTCGAGGGCTTTCTGGCCGACAAGCGCGCGCACGGGTGCGGCATGGACGTGAAGCTGCTGTTGCTGCTCGGCGCGCGGATGCTCGGCTGATCCGCAGACGGGCGGGTCTCAGCCCTTGCCCTTGGTCCTGTTCGTCCCGTCCTTGACCTTGTCCGCGACGAAATCGATGATCATCCCGGCAATGTCCTTGCCGGTGGCATTCTCGATCCCCTCGAGCCCTGGCGAGCTGTTCACCTCCATGATCACCGGGCCGTGATTGGAGCGCAGGATATCGACGCCAGCGACGTTCAATCCCATGACCCTGGCCGCGCGCACTGCGGTTGAACGTTCCTCGGGGGTGATCTTGACCGCCTTGGCGGTCCCGCCGCGGTGGAGGTTCGAGCGGAAATCGCCCTTGGCGCCGGTGCGCATCATCGATGCCACCACCTTGCCGCCGATCACGAAGATGCGGATGTCGCTGCCATCGGCTTCCTTGATGAACTCCTGCACCAGAATGTTGACGTTGGCGCCGCGAAACGCCTCGATCACCGATTTGGCGGATTTCTCGGTTTCGCCGAGCACCACGCCGATGCCCTGCGTGCCCTCGAGCAGCTTGATCACGACCGGCGCGCCACCGACGATCTTGAGCACCTCGTCGGTCTGCCGCGGGTCATGCGCAAAGGCGGTGACCGGCAGGCCCAGGCCATGCTTGGCGAAAATCTGCATCGAGCGGAGCTTGTCGCGCGAGCGGCCGATGGCGACGCTTTCGTTGAGCGACCACACGCCCATCATCTCGAACTGGCGGACCACCGCGAGGCCGTATTGGGTGATCGACGCGCCGATGCGGGGAATCACCGCATCGTACTTGGCCACGGGCTCGCCATGGTACTGCGCGCCGGGCCGGTGCGAGGTGATGTTCATCGTCACCCGCAACGTATTGAGGATATCGAGCTCGTGCCCGCGATCCCGCGCCGCCTCGCACAATCTGCGATGCGAATAGAGATTGGGGTTGCGCGCCAGCATGGCGATTTTCATGGAGTTATCCTTTGGGGAACAGGTGTCATCGGTCGGAGACTTCGGGTTGGCCAAGAGCCCATTTGCGCGCGCAATCGACGCGAAAGCCCCGCTTCAGCGCACGGCGACCGATCAATATGGGAAAATTCATGGTGTTGCGGTTGGCCAAGGTCATGTGCCCCTTCCAGCGCACGCTACCAAGCATCATCGTCGTTTCTATGACATAGCGTAGTTCAATCGCTCCATTCGAGCTTTTAATGCTGCGCTGCTCGACGCCGGGCGCGCGATATTTGCGCGCCGGCTCACCGCGATGCGCGCGAAACCAGAATTCGACGACCAACAGGCCGTCGATCATCAGCGGATTGACCCGCGTGGCATGGATGGAAGAGGTGGCCGCCCCCGTATCGATCTTGGCCTTGATCCGGCTCAGCCCCAGATCGGGCAGATCGACGCATTCGCACCAGCCGATATCGATCAGCTCCCGGCTAGCCTTGGTGGGTTTCGTTAGCCGGGGCATCGCTGCGCCCGTTAGCAGGCCGCGCGCGCGGCGCAAGAGGCTTGCGGCGAGCAGTTCGTCCTGCTCGCCGCGCCCGTCATCGGATCAGACTACGCCAAAAGCGAGCATGGCATCGGCGACCTTCTTGAAGCCCGCGATATTCGCGCCCTTCACGTAGTCGACATAGCCCTTGCCGTTGTCGCCATAGGTCAGGCAGCTGTTGTGGATGCCCATCATGATGTCCTTGAGCATCTGCTGGAGCTCGTCTTCCTTCCACGCGCGCCGCTCGGAATTCTGGCTCATCTCGAGCCCCGAAACCGCGACGCCGCCGGCGTTGGAGGCCTTGCCCGGCGCATAGAGGATCTTGGCATCCTTGAAGACATGGACACCATCCAGATCGGTCGGCATGTTGGCGCCTTCCGACACCGCAATGCAGCCGTTCTTGACCAGCAGCCGGGCATCGTCGCCGAGCAGCTCGTTCTGCGTCGCGCAGGGCAAAGCGACATCGCACGGCACGCCCCAGGGGGTCTTGCCTTCGTGGAAGGTCGCGCCCTTGAACTCGGCGACATATTCCTCGATCCGGCCACGGCGATGGGTCTTGTGTTCCTTGACCCAGTTGATCTTGTCCTGGCTGATGCCGTCGGGATCGTGGATGAACCCGCCCGAGTCCGACAGGGTCAGCACCTTGCCGCCCATCTGGACAATCTTCTCGGCCGCGTGGGTCGCGACATTGCCCGATCCGGAAATGACCGCGGTCTTGCCCACCAGATCGTCGCCCTTGTGCGCCAGCATGTTGGCGAGGAAATACACCGCGCCATAGCCGGTCGCCTCGGTGCGGATCAGCGAGCCGCCCCATTCCAGACCCTTGCCGGTCAGCACGCCGGTGAACTGGTTGGTGATGCGCTTGTACTGGCCGAACATATAGCCGATCTCGCGCCCGCCCACACCGATATCGCCTGCGGGCACATCGACGTCCGCGCCGATATGGCGGTACAGTTCGGTCATGAAGCTCTGGCAGAAGCGCATGATCTCGCGCACGCTCTTGCCCTTGGGGTTGAAGTTCGATCCGCCCTTGCCGCCGCCCATCGGCAGCCCGGTCAGCGCGTTCTTGAAGGTCTGCTCAAAGGCGAGAAACTTGAGCACCGATTCGTTGACCGAAGGGTGGAAGCGGATGCCGCCCTTATAGGGGCCGATGGCGTTGTTGTTCTGCACGCGCCAGCCACGCTGGACCCGGATGTTGCCGTTGTCGTCCTCCCAGCAGACGCGGAACGACACCACGCGATCAGGCTCGGCGATGCGCCGCAGGATCTGCTGCTCGTGATACTGGACCTTGTCGGCCATGAAATCGAAAATGTCTTCGGCAACTTCCTGAACCGCCTGACAGAACTCGGGCTGATGCGGATTGCGCTTCTTCACGCCTTCCATGAAAGTCGGCAAGTCTACGTGATCGGATACGGCCATGGGTGCCCCCTCATAAGGTTATGCTGCAAACTGCGCGACCCGGCCCGAGCGCAGCGAACTCTGTTGATTCGCCTGCGATCCGGAGCGGACTCTAACGCAATTTTCTAGGGGGCATAGTGCTATTTGGCACAGCGATCCGCGCTGTGCGGAGCCTCTCGCGCGACGGCAAACCACGGCTCACCGTCAGCCTGGATTCAGCGCCCGCCCTCATCGTCGTTACGCTCGCGAGCGGGCCGTGCAGCGGGCCTGGCTGCGGTAGGCGTCTTTGCTTTGGGAGGCGCAGCAACCGGCTTCTCGCTATCTGCATTCCCCGACGCGTCTTCATCAGGCTCGAGATCGGCGACCAGGCTGCCGACGCTGCCAGGACCTGCGGTCTCGCCCTCGCCTGCATCGGCCTCGGTGGCATCGTCTTCAACCGTGGGCGCCTCACCCTTGCCGCCACCGACCAAAGGCCCCAGCGCCATCGCAAGCCGCGAGGCCTGCGCGCCGATCACGCCGTCGACCGCAGTGGCCATGGCGTCCTGCGGCATCCGCATGAAGCCGCCCGCGACATAGTCGACGGTGAGCCTGGTCCCGCCCTTGATCGGCGCCAGGGCGATGGTCATGGTGCCAGTCATCGCCTCGCCCTGAAGCGGCCCAAGCGCCCCCGACATCCGCAGCAGTTTTCCCGGATCGACATAGAGGATCTGCATGTGCTGGACACTGCCCCGCAGCGTGCGCTGCGGCGCGCCGCTTTCGGTGGTCGCCTCGTTGGGGATCAGCTCACAAAAACAGCCACCCGCCTGCGCGTCCATATAGAGATTGTCCGCGCTGCCGGTCCAGGTGTGCTCCTTGTCCCACCATTTGGCCGGCGTCCGCAGCATCGCGAAGGCGGCCTCGGGATCGACCGATACGGTCACCGTGTGACTGACCGCAAAGCCGCTGCCGGACTGCGCGGTGACCTCGGCGTGGGCGGGGGTGGTGCTGACGAGAGCAACGGCCAGAACGGCAAAAGCGATACGCATGTGGAAGGTTCCCCATAATTTGGGAGCTATCCATGCCTACAACCAGGTGGTCCCGCAAGTCTGTCGACGCTGACGGTAGCTATCGCATCGTCTCCCCTACCGCTTGCGGGAGGGGTGGCCGAAGGCCGGGGTGGGCCTGCGCAAGGACTGAGGATCGTGCTCCCTGCCCACCCCGGTCCGGCAAGCCGGACCTGCCCCTCCCGCATGCGGGAGGGGAGATTCATCGAATTACGCGTCCAGAATGCCCGAGATGTCGCCTGCGACCGCATCCATGCTCGCCATGCCATCGACGCGCGACACGATTCCCCGCGCTTCGTAGATCGGCAGGATCGGCGCGGTCTTGGCGCGGTATTCCGCCATGCGGGTGCGCACGGTGTCCTCGTTGTCGTCGGGACGGCGCTTGAACTCGGTCGAGCCGCACTTGTTGCACACGCCCTCTTTGGCGGGCAGCTTGTAGCTGTCGTGATAGCCCTCGCCGCAATTGGCGCAGGTGAAGCGGCCGGTGATGCGATCGACCAGAGCATCCTCGTTCACACCCAGTTCGATGACATGGTGCAGGCTGCGGCCGCGCGCTTCGAGGATCTCGTCGAGCGACTCGGCTTGGGCAGCGGTGCGCGGATAGCCGTCGAAGATGATCCCGGTCTCGGGCGCCAGCTCGTCGAGTGCATCGCCGATGATCCCCGAGACGATCTCGTCGGACACCAGTTCGCCGGCTTCCATGACCGCCTTGGCTTTGAGCCCGATCGGCGTGCCGGCCTTGACCGCCGCGCGCAACATGTCGCCGGTGGAAAGCTGCTTCATGCCGCGTTCGTCAACCAGACGCTGCGCCTGCGTTCCCTTCCCGGCGCCTGGCGGGCCCAACAAAATGATATTCATGGACAGTCACATCCCCTTGGGGCCGGTTGCCCCGGCCCTTCCTATTCAGACTGGAGCGCTTAGCGCAAGCGGCCCTTCAGTTTCGCCTTCTTGATCAGATCGGCATATTGGTGCGCCAGCAGATGGCTCTGGATCTGGGTGATCGTATCGACGGTCACGTTCACGACGATCAGCAAGCTGGTACCGCCAAGGAAGAACAGCGGAATGCCGGTCTGCGCGATGACGTACTCGGGCAACACGCAGACGAAGGTCAGATAGGCTGCACCGACAACGGTGATGCGGGTGAGCACATAATCCAGATAGGTCGCGGTGTTCTTGCCGGGGCGGATGCCGGGGATGAACCCGCCATTCTTCTTGAGGTTCTCCGACGTCTCTTCCGGGTTGAACACCACGGCGGTGTAGAAGAAGCAGAAGAAGATGATGCCCAGCGCATACAGCGTCATATAGAGCGGCTGGCCGTGCTGCAGATACTGGTTGAGCGTCACCAGCATGCTGCCGGTGGTCGAGTTGGGGTCAGCCGAATTGCCAGCGAACTGCGAGATCGTCAGCGGCATCAGCAACAGCGACGAGGCGAAGATCGGCGGGATGACGCCTGCGGTGTTGATCTTGAGCGGAAGATGGCTGCGATCAGCCTGCATCACGCCGCGCTGGGTGGCGCGCTTGGGATACTGGATCAGAACCCGGCGCTGCGCACGCTCCATGAAGCAGATGAAGATCACGAGGCCGACGATCATCACCAGCAGGCCGACGATCAGGAACGGCGAGATCGAACCGGTGCGGCCGCCTTCGAACATCTGCGCGATGAACACCGGCATCTGGGCAACGATGCCCGCCATGATGATCAGCGAGATGCCGTTGCCGATGCCGCGTGCGGTGATCTGTTCGCCCAGCCACATCAGGAACATGGTGCCGCCGACGAGGCTGATCACCGCGCCGATGCGGAACATGATGCCGGGATCGACCACCGCCTGGATGCCGCTGGCACCGGCATAGGATTCAAGGCCGACGGCGATGAAATAGCCCTGCATGGCGGTCAGGAACACCGTGCCGTAGCGGGTATACTGGTTGAGTTTCTTGCGGCCCGATTCGCCTTCCTTCTTGATCGCGGCGAGCTGCGGCGACAGCGAAGCGGCGAGCTGCACGACGATCGAGGCGGTGATGTAGGGCATCACGCCGAGCGCGATCAGGCTCATGCGCTCGAGCGAACCGCCCGAGAAAGTATTGAAGATATCGAGCACGCCACCCTTGGTCTGCTCATACAGGGCAGCCAGCGCGGTGGGGTCGACGCCAGGAAGCGGCACATAGCTCAGCAGGCGGAAGATGATCAGCGCACCGATGGTGAACCAGATGCGGTTCTTCAGTTCGGTGGCCTGGCTGAACTTCGCCAGGCTGAAATTGCTTGCCAGATTGTCGGCCCGTGATGCCATGAACCCAAGTATCCCATAAAGCGGCCTGCCAGCGCATTCAAAGCGCGCGACCGGAAATCACATATGTGCGCGCTACGCCTCGCGCCTGCGCTTTACAAGCCCGCCGCAGCGATACCGACTTGCGGCGCCTCAAGCAAGACGCCCCGCGCTCACCATATCGGGAGGCGGGGCGTTCTTGACAAGCCGGATGGCCGTGTCAGGCTTTCTTTTCGTAGGGCGGCTTTACGTACTTGGGCCGCGGGAGGATGATATCCACCTTGCCGCCCAGCTTCTCGATCGCTTCGATCGCACCCTTGGATGCGCCGGCGACCGCAAAGCTGACCTTCGAAGTCAGTTCGCCCTTGGCCAGAACGCGCACGCCATCCTTGCCGCCGCGCGACAGGCCGGCAGCGCGAAGCGCCGCCTGATCGACAGTGCCATCGGTCGGCAGCTTGCCGGCGTCGATGAACTTCTGGATCATGCCCAGGTTGACGATGTCATAATCCTTGCCGAACGGGTTGTTGAACCCGCGCTTGGGAAGACGCATGTGGAGCGGCATCTGGCCGCCTTCAAATCCGGCAATCGAGACACCCGAACGGCTGGTCTGGCCCTTCTGGCCGCGTCCGCCGGTCTTGCCCTTGCCCGAGCCGATGCCGCGTCCAACGCGCATACGGCCCTTGCGGGCGCCATCATTGTCTCTGATTTCATTGAGTTTCATAAGTTGCACTCGCTTTCGCTTTGTTCGCGCTAATCCCGTTCTTTCCCCGCATGGGAAAGGTACAGGAGACTAAGAGCGTCGCCCCTAGCCGAAACAGAGAGGGGAATGCCAGCACAATTGTGCGCATTCCCCTCTCCTAACCCCCCTGCCCGTCGGCAAGGGAACATTTCATGTCAGTCGATCACCGTCACCATGTGGCGAACCTTCTGGAGCATGCCGCGAATTTCGGGCGTGTCCGTGTGTTCCGCAACGCGGTTCATCTTGTTGAGCCCAAGACCGATCAGGATCTTGCGCTGCGATTCAGGACGGCGGATCGGCGATCCGGTCTGCTTCAGCTTGATGGTTGCCATGTCGCTTTACTCCGTAATCGCAGCGGCTTCAGCCTCAGCGACAACAGCAGTGGCACCGCCACGGCCCAGCAGGTCGGCAATCTTCTTGCCACGACGCGCTGCCACCGACTTGGGGCTGGTCTGTTCGCCGAGCGCCTCGAAGGTCGCGCGGATCATGTTATAGGGGTTCGACGTTCCGTTGGACTTGGTCACAACGTCGGCCACACCCAGGCTTTCGAACACGGCGCGCATCGGACCACCGGCGATGATGCCGGTACCCTGCGGCGCGCTGCGCAGCGTCACCTTGCCCGCACCGAAATGGCCGGTGCCGTCATGGTGAAGCGTGCGGCCTTCCTTGAGCGGAACGCGGATCATCTTCTTCTTGGCGGCAGCAGTTGCCTTGCTGATCGCCTCGGGCACTTCGCGCGCCTTGCCATGGCCGAAGCCTGCACGACCCTGGCCGTCACCGACCACGACCAGTGCAGCAAAGCCGAAGCGCTTGCCGCCCTTGACGGTCTTCGACACACGGTTGATGTGCACCAGCTTTTCGATCAGCTCGTCGCCCTGGGGCTCGTCGCGCTTGTTGCGGTCGTCACGACGGCCACGGCCGCCCCCACGATCGTTGCCGCCACGCTCGTTGCCGCCACGGCCACGACCGCGACCGCCACGACCCTGACGTTCGCCCTGAGGCGCGCCATCGGCCGGTGCGCCGGTTGCTTCTGTGTTGTTCACTTCGTCAGCCATCGCTTAAAACTCCAGTCCGCCTTCGCGTGCGGCATCGGCCAGGGCCT
>NZ_JAUCZC010000037.1 GCF_030373265.1 Blastomonas sp. | reverse complement strand
CTATGGCAAAGATTCCCAGCATCGTCATCCTCACCGGCGCCGGCGTGAGCGCCGAAAGCGGCATCGATACCTTCCGTGCAGAAGGCGGGCTGTGGGAACAGCACCGGGTGGAGGATGTTGCAACGCCCGAAGGCTTTGCGCGCGATCCCGATCTGGTGCTGCGTTTCTATGACATGCGCCGCGAGGCGATCCAGGCCAAGCAGCCCAATCCCGCGCACGAAGCGCTGGCGCGGCTCGATGCCGCGTGGCCCGGCGAGCTGCTGATCGTCACCCAGAATGTCGACGACCTGCACGAGCGCGCAGGCGCCAGCCGGCTGCTCCATATGCACGGCACGCATCTTACCGCCTGGTGCTTGGCCTGCGATGCGCGGCCTGCATGGCGCGCGCCGCTGATCGATCGCCCTGCCTGTCCTGAATGCGGCACCCCGGGGCAATTGCGCCCCGACATCGTGTGGTTCGGCGAAATGCCCTATGAGATGGAGCGGATCTACGAGGCGGTGGGCAATTGCGACCTGTTCGTCTCGATCGGCACCTCGGGCGCGGTCTATCCCGCTGCAGGCCTTGTCCGCGAGGCGAGGGCGCGCGGCGCGCAGACGCTCGAGCTCAACCTCGAGCCCAGCCAGGGCAGCCATTTCTTCCACGAATCGCGCCACGGCCCGGCCTCGCTGCTGGTGCCGGAGTGGGTGGATGAGGTCTTGGGCTAGCTCGGCTGCTGCAACTGGGAAGCGGCCATTGCTGCGGTGACTCGGAGGCCGTTCTCCGTCCCATGGGCTCATATTTGACCGTTTGGTCCCAAAACATCCATTTGGTTAACAAATTGGCCTGGAAACCTGTATGGCCCGCGCTCAACAGGAGTTTCTGCAATGCTTACGAAGTCCCGCCTGAGTGTGGGTGCTGTCGCCCTCTCGCTAATTTTACTGCCTATCTCGGCGTTTGCGAAAACGCCTGTCGGCCCAGGGGCTCTGAGCGAATGGAACCTGATCGTCCTGGGTGATCTGAACTCGAATTCCGAGGTCGAAGGCCGGACCTTCGTCGGCGGGAACTTGAGTGGTAACTCTTCGAACTACAACACAAAGTCGTCCGATGCGTCTGCCAATGCACAACCGGGCCTGACTGTCGTCGGCAATGTGACTGGCGGACACAAGAACCTGAACAATGCCTCGGGTGCGGTGATCGGTGGCAATGTCGAGAGCGGGTTCAACCTAAACGGAGCCCCGCAGACCGTGCAGGTGGGCGGCTCGATCGCGAACACGAACGTCAACCAGAACAAGGTCATATCAGGCCTGGCCGCCAGCAATCCGGCTTTTGCGCAGGATCTCCAGCAGACTGGCAGCCTGGTCAAGTCGAGCATGCTCGACCTGTCGCATGACCTGGCCGCACAGCCTTCGACCAGTGCGCTGGTGATTAAAGGCAATCGCGGCATCTTTTCTGCCCAGCCGGACGCCAGCGGAAATGCCGTATTCAACATCACGTCGGACAATCTCAATGCGATCGGGGAAATCCAGTTCGACCTGAACGGTGCGGACACGGTGATCGTCAATGTATCGGGCGCAAACATCGTCCTGAACGACAATTTCCTCGGCGGCACGAAGAACCTGGGCAAGAATGTGATCTGGAATTTCCCGGATGCCAAAACCCTCGATCTCAGCACGGCCTGGGGCGGATCGGTGCTGGCGCCCAGCGCAGATGCCAAGACAGGCAATTATATCCAGGGGTCCGCCGTATTCGGAAACCTCCTGCAGCAAGGCGCGATGCAAAACGGTACCTATGCGGGCAGCTATTGGCCGCCCCAGACCGGTTCGTCGGGCGGCGGCATCGGCGGAAGCAGCGGAAGTTCGGGTGACGCAATATCGGTGCCAGAACCCGGTATGCTCGTTCTGATGGCGCTGGCGCTGGGTGCGCTGTTGTTTGCTCGCCGCAAGCGAAAGGCGATAGCCGCATAACGGGGCAAGAGGCTTCCGGGCCCGCCCGCAGCGCCCTGAATGCGCGGGAAGGCTTCAGCCGTTCACCGTCACCACCAGGAACAGCGTCCAGCCGATCGCGATCGCATACGCGATCCAGGTGCCGATCACGCCCACGGCGCGGGGCAGCGGCGGCTTTCCGGCGCTGTGCACCTGGTGCAGCCCGATGATGTGCGCGGTGCGGGCGCCCAGGAACAGCACCGCGAGCGCGGTGAGCGGCCAGTGGCTGGCGTTGGCCATTTCGAGCAGGCCGATCAGGATCACGAACAATGGCGCATGTTCGGCCAGGTTGCCGTGCGAGCGGCTGGCGCTGACCAGCCCCTGATCGCCTGCATCCCCGAACGCGGCCTGGGCGCGGAAACGCGCGCGGACGGTAGCAATCGCGGTGGCGAGCAGCATGATCGCGCAGATCGCGGCGGTCAGAGCGGTGATCGGCAGTGTCATGATGGGCCCCCTGTTGGAAGCGGCGACTATGCCGCCGGGGCGCTATCCCCGCAAGCCTTGCAGGCCGGGTCCTTGGCGATCTTCAACGTGCGCCAGAGCGGCTTCAACCCGTCGAACAGGTGGAGCTTGCCCGCAGGATCGTCGCCGAAGGCCGTGACCACGCGCACCGCCTCCATCGCCGCGAAGCTGCCGATCAGCCCGACCATCGCGCCGAGCACGCCCTGTTCGGCGCAGGTGTCGCAGTCCTCGGCGTCGAACGCATCGCCGACAAAGCAGCGGTAGCACGGCGCGTCGGCCAGCCAGCCGCGGAAGGTTCCGATCTGCCCCTGGAAGCGCCCGATCGCGGCGCTGACCAGCGGGATCTGCAGGCCGGTCGCGGTGTCCGACACCAAAAGCCGGGTGGCGAAATTGTCGGTGCCGTCGAGGATGACATCGGCGCCGGTGAGCAGCTCTGCAGCATTGGCGAGTGTGATCCGCTCGGTGATGGCAGTGACCTCGAGCTCGGGGTCGAATGCCCGCACCCAGTTCGCGGCGACCACAGCCTTGGGGCGGCCGACATCGGCAGGCGTGAACAGCGTCTGTCGCTGCAGGTTGCTGAGGTCGACGACATCGTCATCGATCAGCGTCAGCCGCCCGATCCCGGCGCCTGCCAGATACTGCAGCGCCGGGCAGCCGATGCCGCCCATGCCGACCAGCACGCCATGCACTGCGGCCAGCTTCGAGACACCGACGCCGCCGATCTCGGGCAGCACGATGTGCCGGGCGTGGCGCTCAAGCTGGGTGGGGGTGAGGGGCATGCAACGACAATCCTGTTCGGCGGCGGTCATCCCGGACAGGGCCCGTCATTCCCGCGTTCGCGGGAATCCCGCTTCGGCGGTGCTATAGCGGGATTCCCGCATTCGCGGGAATGACGAAAATCGCTGGCGAAAGGTGAACGCTCAGCTCTCGAGCTGCTGGAGCAGCGCCCGGACGTCGCCGTCCATATCCGCATCGCGGGTGCGCAGGTCCTCGATCAGGCGGACCGCGTGGATCACGGTCGAGTGATCGCGTCCGCCGAACTTGCGGCCGATCTCGGGGTACGAGCGCGGGGTTAGCACCTTGGCGAGATACATCGCGACCTGGCGCGGACGCACGACGGCACGCGCGCGGCGCTTGGAGGACATTTCGGAACGATCGACCTTGTAGAACTGGCACACCGCGCGCTGGATCTCGTCGATCGTGATCCGCCGGCGGTTGGCGCTCAAAAGGTCGGAGAGCTGTTCTTCGGCCAGCGGCAGCGTCACGCTCTGGCCGGTGATCTGGGCATAGGCCATCAATTTGTTGAGACCGCCGACCAGCTCGCGGACGTTGCGGCTGATGGTGCGCGCGAGGAACTCGATGACGTCCTCGGGGACCTCACCCATCCGCATCGTGGCGATGCGGGCGCTGATGATTGCGCGGCGCAGCTCGATATCGGCGGGCTGGATATCGGCGACCAGACCCATTGCGAGGCGTGAAAGCAGGCGCTGGTCGACCCCGTCGAGCGCCTGAGGGGCGCGGTCCGAGGTGACCACCAGCCGCTTGCCCGCGCCCAGGATGGCATCGATGGTGTGGAGAAACTCTTCCTGCGTCGAGTTCTTGCCGATGATGAACTGGATGTCGTCGACCAGCAGCATGTCGAAGCCGCGCAGCCGCGCCTTGAACGCCATCGAATCGCCACGCTGGATGGCGCTGACGAAATCGTTCATGAACTTTTCCGCCGGGCAATAGCAGATGCGCGCGCCCGGATTGACCTCGGCAAAGGCGTTGCCGATCGCGTGCAGCAGATGGGTCTTGCCCTGGCCGGTGGCGGCCTTGAGGTAGAGCGGGCTGAACAGCGGCTTTTCCATGGCTGCCATGCGCTGCGCAGCGTTGAACGCCAGCACATTCGACTGGCCGGTGATGAAGCCGGTGAAGACCTGCGAAGGATCGAGCGAAATGCGGTTGCCGGTCTCGGACATCGCAGGCCGCGGGGCAGGGGCGATCGGCTGCGGTGAAAGCGCGCGCGGGCGAGCCGCATCGGCTTCGCGCGGGGCAGCAGCGATGGTCACGCTGCGCACTTCGGGGCGGACGATCTTCCACGCCAGCGCCAGCCGGTCGGCAAAGCGTTCGCGCACCCAGTTGGCGGAAAATTCGGACGGCAGATGCAGGTTGAGCATGCCCGAGCCGGGCTCGAAGCTGCCGGGGCGAATCGGACGGATCCACTGCGTGTGAATCTGTGCGCCCAGATCCTTGCGCAATCCTTCGCTGATTTCGTTCCAGTCGGCGGCCCAATCAGCCGCGCCGTTCGAATCACTCATGTCGATCATGCCGGTAACAGCCACTTCTTGGTTCTTGGTCATTGCTGACGACACTCCGGCAGCGCGAGACTGCGCCGAAACCGGGATTATTCGGGGTTATCGATTCCGGGAGCAGCTTGCTGGCCCATCCCGATGTGTTGCCCCCTCTAGTGGATGCTCCCTCGACCCGAGGCGGGCCTGCCGGTGCGCGCGGGCATCAGCCAGGCGGGCGGCAAAAGGGACGACGGCATGCAAAGCAGACCGGTGAGCATCGATTCGAACGTCAGTTCCTGTGGCAGTCCGACCCTGATACGCAAAACTTGCTACCTCCCCCACATCTGCAGCGACAGCGGGCCATCGGCCCGTTGCCTCTCATCCATCCCCGCCCGAACCGGCCGACCCCTGGCCTGCCGGGCTGCGACGCCCCCTCATCCAGCGCACAGAACACCTGCACGAAAGGCTGATCGCCCGTCGAAACGTCGTGTTCCATCCGTTGTTGCAGTGGAGAGCCATGCATGATTGCCCGCTCTCTGGAGTGTGATGTAGCGACGAAAAAACGAGTCGAGCAAGAGCGCCGGGGTAAAAAAAATGAAATAAAGGCGCTTGACTCGGTTAACGTCTGGATATTGCTTGATTCACCGTAATAACCACGCATTTTCAAGTAGTTAGAGCATGAGGCGTGGTGCTGCCAAATGCGAATCGCGGGAATTGCTTGGCTTTGTCTTCAGCGCGGGTGACGGTTTTGTTACGCCACTGTCACACGTCCGTCGCGATGTTACACAAGGTTGCACGTGTGCATGCAACACGAAAAATCCGCCGACCAGGACTGGACGGCGGACAATCGTTTGACGAGAGCGCAAAGAGCGGCTGCCAAGGCGGGGCAAAGCCCGCCCGCACCCGGTCAGGACGTCAGCTGAGAGCGGCGACGCGCTTGGTCAGGCGCGAGAACTTGCGCGATGCGGTGTTCTTGTGGAGCACGCCCTTGGCGACGCCGCGGGCCAGTTCAGGCTGCGCGCTGGCAAGTGCTGCCGAAGCGGCTTCCTTGTCGCCGGCTTCCAGAGCCGATTCGACCTTCTTTACGAAGGTGCGGATGCGTCCGATGCGGTTGCCATTGACAATCGCACGACGGTCGTTCCGGCGGATGCGCTTCTTGGCTTGCGGCGTATTGGCCATAAGTTCTCACACGTCTTTCTTACAGGCGATCAAGGCATGATCGGTCGATTTCGGGTAAAAGCATTGGGCCGCGATAAGGCTCTGCCCGCGCTTTGAAGCCGCTGCCGTTAGCGATTATCGGCTGGCGCGTCAACGCCAGAATGCCGCACCTCCCAGGAAAGCCGCATCATTTCTGACAGGTCGGGCACCAGAAGCTGGACCGCCCCGACTGGACGGTGCGCACCACCGTGCCGCCGCACGGGCAGGCCTCGCCCTCGCGCCCGTAAACCCGCCATTGCTTGGCGAAATAGCCCAATTGGCCATCGGGCCGGGCATAATCGCGCAGGGTCGATCCGCCCGCCGCGATGGCATCGACCAGCACCGCTTTGATCGCCGCGACCAAGGGTTTGAGCTTGGCCGGGCCAATCTGTCCTGCCGCGCGGAGCGGAGAGATTCGCGCCATGTTGAGCGCCTCGCAGACATAGATGTTGCCCAGCCCCGCAACGATTCGCTGGTCGAGCAACATGGCTTTGATCGGCGAGGCGCGGCCCTTGAGCCGCTCGCGCAGGTACGCGGGGGTGAAATCGTCGCCCAGCGGCTCGGGGCCCATCGCGGCAAAGCTGGGAAAGCTGGCGATCGAGGTGGTCTCGATGAGATCGACCGAGCCAAACCGGCGCGGATCGAACAGCGAGAGCACGTGACCCGAATCGGTCTGCATCACCAGATGGTCGTGCGTGCCGATGTCTTCTGGGTCGATTCGCCAGCGGCCCGACATGCCGAGATGGAAGATCATCGAATCGCCGCGGTCGGTTGCGATCAGCCCGTATTTGGCACGGCGGCCCAGGCTGACGATCCGTGCGCCGGTCATCCGCTGGCCCAGATCGACCGGGAAGGCGCGGCGCAGATCGGCCCGGCGGGTGACCACGCTGGTCAGCCGCACATCCTGCAGCACGGCGGCCAGTCCGCGCACGGTGGTTTCGACTTCAGGGAGCTCTGGCATGGAAATTCAACCGATATCAGTCTTTGCGCAAGCGACAAAGATGCTTACATGCGGTGCCATGAGCGAGACAGTGCCCTTTGGCTATCAGGATATCGACCCGGCAGAAAAGCAGGGCCGGGTTGGCGGCATCTTTTCGAGTGTCGCGAGCAAATACGACGTCATGAACGATGCGATGTCGGGCGGCATGCACCGGCTGTGGAAGGACCGCTTCGTCCGCCGGGTCAAGCCGCGCGCGGGCGAGGACATTCTCGATATGGCCGGCGGCACCGGCGATATCGCCTTCCGCATGGTCAAGTCGGGCGCCAACGTCACCGTGGCGGATATCAACCAGGACATGCTCGATGTCGGCATCGACCGCGCGGTCGAACGCGGCGAGGACCGGCTGGTGTGGTCGTGCCAGGATGCCGAACACCTCAAGTTCCCCGACCGCTGCTTCAACGTCTATACGATCGCGTTCGGCATCCGCAACGTGACGCATATCGACCAGGCGCTGGCCGAGGCGCACCGCGTGCTGCGCTATGGCGGCCGGTTCTTCTGCCTCGAATTCTCCACGACCGAATGGTCGGGCTTCGGCGAGGTCTATGACGCCTATTCGCATCATCTGATGCCGCGGCTGGGCCAGATGATCGCGGGCGATGCCGACAGCTATCGCTATCTCGCCGAATCGATCCGCCGTTTCCCCAAACCGCCGGTGTTCGAGCAGATGATCAAGGACGCCGGGTTCGTATCGACCAGGGTCGAGCCGATTCTGGGCGGCGCGGTGAACATCCACAGCGGCTGGAAGGCGTGATGTGCCACTCAGCCGTTGAGCAGCGGCTTCAAACTATCGCAAACCCCTCCCCTTCAGGGGAGGGGCCAGGGGTGGGGGAGGCCTCGCAGAGCACGTCAGCTGCTCTTTCAGGCCCCACCCCAACCCCTCCCCTCAAGGGGAGGGGCTCTTCTAGGTGACCGCCCCGCGCACGCATTTTTTCCGGCTCCTCAGATGGGGCCGTATCCTTGCGCGGCATGGCGCGCTCAAGGGGCTCGAGGCTGCGCCGCAGACCCCGCCCGAGGTCCGCCGCCTGTTCCGCATCGCGCGGCTGGGTGCGCGGGTTCCCGCCAAGCCCGATTATGCCGGTGCCTTCCGCGCGATCGGCCCGGCCGCGATCAAGCTCGGCCAGACGCTCGCCACCCGTCCCGATCTGGTCGGCGAAGAGGCCGCGAACAATCTGCTGGAATTGCAGGACAGCCTGCCGCCGGTGCCGTTCGAGCTGATCCGCGCCGAGATCGAGCTGGGGCTGGGCGGTCCGCTCGAGCGCTTCTTCACCCATGTCGATCCGGTGCCCGTCGGCGCCGCCTCGATCGCGCAGGTGCACCGCGGCACCACGATCGAGGGCCGCGATGTCGCGATCAAGGTGCTGCGCCCCGGCGTGCGCAAGAACTTCGCGCGCGATATCGAGACCTATGAATGGGCCGCCGCGCATCTCGAGGCGCTGGGCGGCGAGGCGACGCGGCTGCGGCCGCAGCTGACCATCGCCAACTTCAAGCGCTGGACGCTGCGCGAGCTCGATCTGCGCCGCGAGGCCGCGAGCGCGTCGGAACTGGCGAGCGCGATGGACGGCCATCCTGGCTATCGCGTTCCCGGCATCGACTGGGACCGCACCTGCGGCACCGTGATGACGCTCGAATGGATCGACGGCATCAAGATCTCGAACCGCGAGGCGCTGATCGCCGCGGGGCATGACCTGCCCGATCTCGCGCGGCGGCTGGTGCTCGCGTTCCTGCGCCAGGCGATCGCGGGAGGCTTCTTCCATGCCGACATGCACCAGGGCAATCTGTTCGTGGCGCCCGATTCGACCATCGTCGCGATCGATTTCGGCATCATGGGGCGGATCAACCGGCAGGCGCGGTTCTGGCTGGCGGAAATCCTCTACGGCCTGACCACGGGCAACTACAAGCGCGTCGCCGAGATCCATTTCGAGGCGCAGTACGTGCCGAGCTATCACAATGTCGACGAGTTCGCGACCGCGCTGCGCGCCGTCGGCGAGCCGATGCGCGGCAAGCCGGTGAGCGAATTGTCGGTCGGGCAGATGCTCGACGGGCTGTTTGCGATCACCCGTGATTTCGACATGAAGACCCAGCCGCACCTGCTGCTGCTGCAAAAGACGATGGTGATGGTCGAGGGGGTGGCGACGCAGCTCGACCCGCAGATCAACATGTGGGACGTTTCCGCACCTTATGTGCGCGATTGGATCCGCGGCGAACTGGGGCCCGAGACGTTGCTCGCCGACCGGATCAACACCGATGTCGCGACATTGCTGCGGCTGCCCGATCTGGTGCGGCGTCTCGAAGAGCAAGTCCCCAAAAAGGGCGGCGCCCCCGAACCACCACCAATCCCGCATATCCCGCTGATCTGGGACAGGAAGGTGCGCGTGGCCGGAACTGGCGGCGGGGGCTTCTGGAGCCATCTGGCGGCGTTGATCATCGGCGCGGGGGCAGGCGCTGCGGCGTTGTTCGCTTGGGTGCATTGAGCTGAAGATTGCTCTCTCCCCTTGAGGGGAGAGATACGCAGGCTTGCCAGCTCGCTGGCTAGCCGCAGTTGAGAGGGGGCGTGTCGTCGCCACCTCAGGCGCCTGCCTCCCTCCCAACCCTCCCCCCTGAAGGGGAGAGGGCTTTTGCGGCCCGCGCTCCACGCTCCCGCCAGCGACCCAACGCCACCCCAGCCGGTCCCCTGCGAAGGCAGGGGCCCATCTCCCGACCGCTGCGCCTGGTGAGGGGGCAGGAGATGGATGCCTGCCTTCGCAGGCAACCGGGAGTAGGAAGAGCTAGCTTGCCCACCCCCGCTCATCCTGAGCCGTGGGCTTCAGCCCGCGAAGTCGAAGGACCCGCGCCCACGCTGGCCGTATAGCGGGGCCTTCGACAAGCTCAGGCTGAGCGGAGGGGGTGGCGGCCTTGGAGGGGGCGCAGAAAAAACCTGCCATTTCGCTATCGACCCTCTTGCTGACATGGGACGATTGCCACAGAATTGCCGCATGGACGATACTAAACCAGTGGCCGTGGGAAGGGTTGAGCAGTGGGCGCGATGGACGTTCTGGCCCGCAATTTTTCTTACAATCGCATGTCTCATAATGCTGTTTGCCGGCGCGTCAGATAGGGTTTGGCAGTGGTTTTTGCCCACATACCTACTCATCGGCATGCCAATCATCGTTGAGGCATTCGTTAGCGACTGGACGCGACTACGGCGCCTTTGGCGCTACTGGAGGGGCGGGTCCGACGACTGGACCTAACCGTCAACTATCTACCCAATACCCGCCATGCGCGCGTTCCGGCCCGTATCCTGAAACCGGCCAACCAGCCGCAACCCTACCCCTTCACCCCCAAAACCGCATCCAGCAATCCCGGAAACCGCTTGTCCACCTCCTCGCGCCGCAGCGTGTTCATGTGCTGCACGCCGGCGATGCGCGTGTGCACCAGCCCTGCCGCGCGCAGGACGCGGAAGTGGTGGGACATGCTCGATTTGGGGCGGCCGCCGTCCAAGGCCGCGCAGCTGGCTTCGATCTCGCGGTCGAGCTGGCGGACGATGTCGAGGCGCACGGGGTCGCTCAGCGCGTGCAGCGCGTGCTCGATGGTGACGGTGGCAAGGTCGGGATGCTGATAGGTGCGCATGCCACCCATATAGCATGGCGGTCTTGTAAATCCTATAGTTCGATTATATACGTACTATCATAACAACCACAGGATTTCTCATGACCGACCAGACCCCCGCCAAAACCCCCGCGCTGTTCGAGCCGTACACGCTCAAGTCCGTCACCCTGCGCAACCGCATCGCGGTGTCGCCGATGTGCCAGTATTCCGCCGAAGACGGCGTGCCCAACGACTGGCACCGCTCGCACCTCGTCTCGCTGGCGCGCGGCGGCGCGGGGCTGGTGGTCGCCGAGGCCTCGGGCGTCTCGCCTGAAGGCCGGATCACGCCGGGCTGCACAGGCCTGTGGAACGACGAGCAGCGCGATGCGTTCGCGCCGATCGTCGCCGAGATCAAGGCGGCAGGCGCGGTCCCCGGCATCCAGATCGCGCATGCCGGACGCAAGGCCAGCGCCAACAAGCCCTGGGAGGGCGATGACCATATCGCCGAGGGTGACGCGCGCGGCTGGGAAACCGTCTCGCCGTCAGCCATCGCCTTCGGTGGTGGCCTTCCCAAGGTGCCGCGCGAAATGACGCTGGCCGATATCGAGAAGGTCAAGGCCGACTATGTGAGCGCGGCGATTCGCGCGCGCGAGGCCGGGTTCGAATGGCTGATGCTGCATTTTGCGCACGGCTATCTGGCGCAGAGCTTCTTTTCGAAGCACTCCAACCAGCGCACCGACGATTATGGCGGCAGCTTCGAGAACCGGTCGCGCTTCCTGCTCGAGACCCTGGAAGCCGTGCGCGCCGTATGGCCCGACGAGTTTCCGCTGTCGGCGCGCTTTGGCGTGATCGAATTCGATGGCAATGACGAGGAAACGCTCAGCGAGTCGATCGAACTGGTCAAGCTGATGAAAGACCGCGGGCTCGACTTCATCGATGTCAGCATCGTGTTCTCGACGCCCGAAGCCAAGATCCCCTGGGGTCCGGCGTTCATGGCGCCGATCGCCGAGCGGGTGCGCAAGGAAACCGGCGTTCCGGCGGCGACCAGCTGGTATATCGGCACCTCGGAAAACGCCAACCGCATGGTCGAGACCGGCCAGGTCGATCTGGTGATGATGGGCCGCCCAATGCTGGAGAACCCGCACTGGCCGTATCAGGCTGCGCGCGAACTGGGCAAGGACAAGCCCAGCTGGACGCTGCCTGCGCCGTATGCGCACTGGCTCGAGCGCTATCGCTAAACCTCTTCAACGACTGACGACACAAGGAAGGCGGGGATTGCTCCCCGCCTTCTGTCGTTTCCGTCTGTCCCGATCAGGGGTTTGCGCTATCAGGCTGCGCTCTGCATCGGATAGCTGGTGCGCAGCAGCCAGATCGCGCGACGCTTGCGGTTGGCCCGCGTCTTGAACGGATTGTCGCGGCTGGGCTTCTGCGCGATCATCTCCTCCACACGGCGCTCGTCCACGGTCAGAGTGTCGCGCGCTACTACAGGCGCACGTCGTGCCATCGGACGGGCGGCGGCCATCGGTGCCACGGTCGGCGTCTGCATCACCGGTTCGTCGAAGCGTGCGGTCGAGGGTGCAGGCACCGGAGTGGTGATCCCTGCTTCGCTGCGACCCGGTTCACGGTCCGCTGCGCGCGCTTCTGCCATTGCGCGGGCACTCTTGCGGGTCCGGCCACGGCTGAGCGCAATCGCGCCACCACCGATGCCCAGCAGGGCGAGCAAGCCGGCCATCCAGCTCCAGACGTCGCCGCTTCCCGAGTTGCCCTCGGCACCGGTGATTTCGGGTTGCGCAGGCGCGCTGGCCACAGGAGCCACAGGCACGACGGCGGTCGTTTCTTCGCTCACCGGTGCGGCGTCAGCGAGCGGCGCTGCTGGCGCCTCGGTGCTGGCCAGACCCTGAGTCGGTTCGGGTGCGGTCGGCGCAGCGGGTGCAGCCGTGGGAGCCGCCGCACGCTGAGCGGGAGTGGCTCGCGGAGCAGGGGGCGGCGACGCCACGATATCTGCACGCGGTGCGATCGTGGTAACGGGGATGCCGCTGGTCGCCGGGGGAGCGACGGGAGTTGCCATCGGCATCGGGTTCCCCGGCAGCGAGGCCGCGGGCGGCAGCGCATTCGGGGTCGGCGCGGCCGTCGTCGGAACGGCAGGCTGGCCCGAAGGCACCTGCACCTGCGGCGTCTGCGTCGGGATGGATCCGGTCGGGGGGATCGTCCCGGTCGGGCTGATCGGCTGCATTGCCTCAGGCTGCGGCAGCGCCGGCATGGTCGCCGGAGCTTCCTGTGCCAGCAGCGGGGTTGCGGTCAGGGCAAGAACTGCGGCAATCGCGGCCCTCGCCGGGCGAATGGGGTGGGATGTGTGTGTCATGGTAATCCAGTCAACGCACGGCTTGCACAAAACCGTTCAACCTGACCGGCGCAAAGCCCGGCCAGATGACGCCAGCGGGCGGCGAGCGGATGAAATGGGTCTGGATTGCATACCTAAAAACTGCCAATTGACCGTGTCAAGCCGCGAACGGGATTAGTGTCGGATGCGCATTTTTAGTCTGGTTCTGCTTGTCCTCGTCTTGGGTCTGGGAGGTGCCAACTGGGTGCTTCAAGGTCCGCTGCCGCTCGATTTCGAAATTACCAGGCTGCTGCAGACTGTCGTCGATGCTCGCTCGGTCTGGATCGATGGCCTGTCGCAGACCGCGGGATGGCCGCTGATCGTGGTGAGCACATTGGTCGCTGGGCTGTTTGCCGCGTCGCTGGCGAGGCTGCCGGGCGCAGCGGCGCTGATCGGCGGCGTCATCCTCGCGATGGCGAGCGAGCGGCTGCTGCGGCTGGCGATCGATGTGCCGCGCCCCTCGGCCGAACTCGTCGAGGTCGCCAAGGCCAGCGCTTCATCCGGGCTGCCCTCGACCTTTGCCATCTTCTATGGCGCAGCATGCGGCGGGCTGATCCTGCTGGCCCGGCGCAAACGCGGGCGCGAGGCGATGTCGGTGCAGGTCGTGGCGTGGGCGCTGCTGGTCATCGGCTGCGCAGGACGCGTCGCGGCGGGGGCGCATTGGACCAGCCAGGTTGTCGCCAGCGCGGCTTTGGGCGCTTTGGCAGCCATTCTCGCGGCGCGGCTTGCGGGGCTGCAGACCAGAGGCGCGCGGCGCTGAACCGCTAGTCGTGCAGCGCAAAGCGCGGCAGGCAGGCGATCAGCGCCAGGATCAGCCCGATGGCAGCCGCCATCCAAAGCGCCAGCAACCCCCAGTCGAGATAGGCCAGCACGCCAAGCCCCGCGCCGCCGACCATGCCGGTCCACAGCAGCAGATGCGGCACCCAGGCCCATAGCTGCCCGGCATGGTGGATGCGCGACAGCGCCTGGCCGAGTTTGACCAGCGTCCCGGTCATATAGGTGAGCCCGATGCTGACCTGGCCCTCGCGCTGGAACACGGTGTTTTCCATTCCCATCGCCAGCAGGGTAAAGCCCACCGCCAGCACCCCCAGTCCCGCCATGCCCAGCCCCGCGGCGGCTGCAAGCAGCATCACCACGCCCAGGATCGTCAGCGGCAGCCGGGTTCGGGCAGGGCACAGGCTGCCGGCGACATTGCCGATGATCACACCGAGCACGAAGGTTGCGATCATCGCGGCGGCGATCCCGGCAATCCGCCCGTCGGTGAACAGCCCCACCGCCATCCGGGTCGAGTTGCCGGTCATGAACGCGGTAAAGAAGCCGCCGGTATACAGAAACCCGATCGCATCGACGAACCCGGCCAAGCCCGCAAGCGCGGCGGCAAGGAACCAGTGGTGGCGCTGATAGCGGGTCATGCGCTTTCAGCCATAGCGCCGTGCCCGGATTTGCGCCACCGGGATACCATCCGAACGATGCGGCAAAGCGAAGGTCGGGCGGTTTGACAAGTCCAACAGCCGGCCCTATATCCGGGTCCAACACCAGACATTTCGAGACATGACAGGTTTGCGCGGACCTGCCGAACGAATGAGATGTCGGGCACCAATTCAACGCGATAGGCTGCAGTTCATGGGCACCCATGGGCTCGCGGCCTTTTGGCGTCTCTGACGCCGCGAATATGAATATCGACTTGCACGAAAAGGCGAACACACAGCTATGGCAACCAAGGCACGAGCAACGGCACAGCAGAAGCCGACTCCCATGAAGCGCATCCGCAAGATTTTCGGCGACATCCACGAAGTCAGCGAAATGCCGAACCTGATCGAGGTTCAGCGCGAAAGCTACGAGCAGTTCCTGCGTTCGGATCATTCGATCGGCTATATCTCCGGCCTTGAAAAGACGCTGCGCAGCGTGTTCCCGATCCGCGATTTCGCCGGCACCGCCGAGCTCGATTTCGTGCATTACGAACTCGAATCGCCCAAATACGACGTGCAGGAATGCCGCCAGCGCGGGATCACCTATGCAGCTCCCATGAAGGTGACGCTGCGTCTGATCGTGTTCGAGGTCGACCAGGAAACCGAAAGCCGCTCCGTGCTCGATATCAAGGAGCAGGACGTCTATATGGGCGACATGCCGCTGATGACCGGCAACGGCACCTTCGTGATCAACGGGACCGAACGCGTCATCGTCAGCCAGATGCACCGTTCGCCGGGCGTGCTGTTCGATCATGACCGCGGCAAGACCCACTCATCGGGCAAGTATCTTTTTGCCGCCCGCGTCATTCCGTATCGCGGTTCGTGGCTCGATTTCGAATTCGACGCCAAGGACATCGTCAACGTGCGTATCGATCGCAAGCGCAAGCTTCCGGTCACCTCGCTGCTGTATTCGCTCGGCCTCAACGACGAGGAAATCCTCGACCATTTCTATGAAAAGGTCGTCTACGAGCGCGGCACCGGCGGCTGGAAGATTCCGTTCGTGCCCGAACAGTGGCGCGGTCTGAAGCCTGCGTTCGACATCGTCGATGCCTCGACCGGTGAAGTCGCGTTCAAGGCCGGTGACAAGATCACCCCGCGCGCCGCGACCAAGGCTGGCAAGGACGGCCTCGAAACGCTGCTGATCCCGACCGAAGAAATCTTCGGCCGCTACAGCGCCTATGACCTGATCAACGAGAAGACCGGCGAGATCTACATCGAGGCTGGCGACGAAGTCACCGCCGAGAACCTGGAAAAGCTCGACAAGGCCGGGATCGATCAGCTGGTGCTGCTCGACATCGACCACGTCACCACCGGCCCGTGGATCCGCAACACGATGAAGGCCGACAAGGCCGACAATCGCGACATGGGTCTTGATGCGATCTATCGCGTCATGCGTCCCGGCGAGCCGCCGACGCGCGAAACCGCCGATGCGCTGTTCGAAGGCCTGTTCTTCGACTCCGAGCGTTACGACCTTTCGGCCGTGGGCCGCGTCAAGCTCAACATGCGCCTCGAACTCGACTGCGAGGACACCGTCACCACGCTGCGCCGCGAGGACATTCTGGCGGTCGTCAAGACTCTGGTCGACCTCAAGGACGGCAAGGGCGATGTCGATGACATCGACAACCTCGGCAACCGTCGTGTGCGTTCGGTGGGCGAGCTGCTGGAAAACCAGTATCGCGTCGGCCTGCTGCGCATGGAGCGTGCGGTCAAGGAGCGCATGAGCTCGGTCGATGTCTCGACCGTGATGCCCAACGATCTGATCAACGCCAAGCCTGCGGTTGCCGCGGTGCGTGAATTCTTCGGCTCGTCGCAGCTGTCGCAGTTCATGGACCAGACCAACCCGCTGGCCGAAGTCACCCACAAGCGCCGCGTTTCGGCCTTGGGCCCAGGCGGTCTGACCCGCGAGCGCGCAGGCTTCGAAGTCCGCGACGTTCACCCGACCCATTATGGCCGTATCTGCCCGATTGAAACGCCCGAAGGGCCGAACATCGGTCTGATCAACTCGCTGGCCTCGTTCAGCCGCGTCAACAAGTACGGCTTCATCGAAACCCCGTACCGCAAGGTTGTCGATCACAAGGTGACCGACGACGTCGTGTACCTGTCGGCGATGGAAGAGGCCAAGCACACGATCGCGCAGGCCAACGCCGAGCTCAACGACGACATGGGCTTTGTCGAGGACATCGTCTCGTCGCGTCAGGCCGGCGAATTCCTGATGGCGCCGCGCGACATCATCACCCTGATGGACGTCAGCCCCAAGCAGCTGGTCTCGGTCGCGGCATCGCTCATTCCGTTCCTGGAAAACGATGACGCCAACCGCGCGCTGATGGGATCGAACATGCAGCGTCAGGCCGTGCCTCTGGTACAGGCCGAAGCGCCGTTCGTCGGCACCGGCATGGAAGAAACCGTGGCGCGCGATTCGGGCGCTGCGATCGCAGCCAAGCGCGCCGGGATCGTCGATCAGGTCGATGCCACCCGCATCGTGATCCGCGCCACCGGTTCGGTGGATTCGGGCCGCTCGGGCGTGGACATCTACACGCTGCAGAAGTTCCAGCGGTCGAACCAGAACACCTGCATCAACCAGCGTCCGCTGGTGAAGGTGGGCGAGGTGATTTCCGAAGGCGACATCATCGCCGATGGTCCGTCGACCGATCTGGGCGAACTCGCGCTGGGCCGCAACGCGCTGGTCGCGTTCATGCCCTGGAATGGCTACAACTACGAAGATTCGATCCTGATCTCCGAGCGCATCGTCAAGGACGACGTGTTCACCTCGATCCATATCGAAGAATTCGAAGTGATGGCCCGCGACACCAAGCTGGGTCCTGAAGACATCACCCGCGACATTCCCAACGTCGGCGAGGAAGCGCTTCGCAACCTCGACGAAGCGGGCATCGTCTATATCGGTGCGGAAGTGCATCCTGGCGACATTCTGGTCGGCAAGATCACCCCCAAGGGCGAAAGCCCGATGACCCCGGAAGAAAAGCTGCTGCGCGCGATCTTCGGCGAAAAGGCAAGCGATGTGCGTGACACCTCGCTGCGTCTGTCGCCGGGCGTATCGGGCACGGTCGTGGAAGTCCGCGTGTTCAACCGTCACGGTATCGACAAGGACGAGCGCGCCCTGGCGATCGAACGCGAGGAAATCGAGCGTCTGACCAAGGACCGCGAGGACGAACGCGCCATTCTCAACCGCGCCACCTACAACCGTCTGCGCGAAATGCTGGTCGGTCAGGTCGCGGCTGCCGCGCCCAAGGGCGTCAAGAAGGGCGATGCGATCACCGAAGAGCTGCTCGAGGAAGTCGAGAAGCATCTGTGGTGGAAGTTCGCGGTCGAGGACGATGCGGTTCAGTCCGATCTGGAAGCCGTCAAGGTCCAGTACGACGAAGCCGTCACCCGGATCACCGAGAAGTTCGACGATCGCCGCGAGAAGCTCGAGCGGGGCGACGAGCTGGCGCCGGGCGTGCTCAAGATGGTCAAGGTGTTCGTCGCGGTGAAGCGCAAGCTGCAGCCGGGCGACAAGATGGCCGGACGTCACGGCAACAAGGGCATCATCAGCCGCATCCTGCCGATCGAGGACATGCCGTTCCTCGAAGACGGCACGCATGTCGACTTCGTGCTCAACCCGCTGGGCGTTCCCAGCCGCATGAACGTCGGACAGATCTTCGAAACCCATCTGGGCTGGGCCGCACGCGGTCTGGGCCAGCAAATTTCGAAGGCGCTGGACGACTGGCGTGAGGCCAATCCGAACCCCGAAGCGGGCGCTCCGCCCGACGCGCTGCGCGAGAAGCTGAAGTGCGTCTATGGCGAAGATTACGACGCCGAGATCGACAGCCGCTCGGATGAAGGCGTGGTCGAACTGGCCGGCCTGCTGCGCAACGGCGTTCCGATGGGCACCCCGGTGTTCGACGGTGCGCGCGAGGCGGACGTTTCGCGGATGCTGGAGCGGGCGGGTCTCGACCCCTCGGGCCAGGTCGATCTGTACGACGGCCGTACCGGCGACAAGTTCGACCGCAAGGTCACCGTGGGCTATATCTACATGCTCAAGCTGCATCACTTGGTGGACGACAAGATCCACGCGCGTTCCATCGGTCCCTACAGCCTCGTCACCCAGCAGCCGCTGGGCGGTAAGGCGCAGTTCGGTGGACAGCGCTTCGGGGAAATGGAGGTCTGGGCCCTCCAGGCCTATGGCGCCGCCTATACGCTGCAGGAAATGCTGACGGTGAAGTCCGATGACGTCGTCGGCCGCACCAAGGTCTATGAGGCGATCGTCAAGGGTGACGACACCTTCGAGGCCGGCATTCCTGAGAGCTTCAACGTTCTGGTCAAGGAAATGCGCTCGCTGGGTCTCAACGTCGAGTTGAACTCCATCGATGCGTTGCCCGATCCGGACGAGATTGCGGAAGCCGCGGAGTAAGAACTACTCCCCTCCCCTTCAGGGGAGGGGCCGGGGGTGGGGCCGTAGCTGGCTCCATCCGATCATTCCCCACCCCAACCCCTCCCCTGAAGGGGAGGGGCTCGGAAGGCGAAAAAAATGAACGAACTGACCAAATTCAACAATCCCGCCGTCAAGCCCGAAACCTTTGACGAGATCCAGATCGGCCTTGCCTCGCCTGAGCGTATCCGTTCGTGGTCGTTCGGCGAGATCAAGAAGCCCGAAACCATCAACTATCGCACATTCAAGCCCGAGCGTGACGGCCTGTTCTGCGCGCGCATCTTCGGTCCGGTGAAGGATTACGAATGCCTGTGCGGCAAGTACAAGCGGATGAAGTACAAGGGCATCGTCTGCGAAAAGTGCGGCGTTGAAGTCACCGTGACCAAGGTGCGCCGCGAGCGCATGGGTCATATCGAGCTCGCCGCGCCTGTCGCGCATATCTGGTTCCTGAAGTCGCTGCCTTCGCGCATCGGCCTGCTGCTCGACATGCAGCTCAAGCAGCTCGAGCGCGTGCTGTATTTCGAAAGCTATGTCGTCATCGAGCCGGGCCTCACCAGCCTAGAAAAGTACCAGCTGCTGACCGAAGACGAGCTGCTCGACGCGCAGGACGAGTTCGGTGAAGACGCGTTCTCGGCCGGAATCGGTGCCGAAGCCGTGCGCCAGATGCTGATGGACCTCGACCTCGAAAGCGAGCGTGCCGATCTGCTGCAGGAGCTCGAGACCACCAAGTCCGAGCTCAAGCCCAAGAAGATCATCAAGCGCTTGAAGGTCGTCGAAAGCTTCATCGATTCGGGCAACCGCCCCGAATGGATGATCCTCGAAGTCATCCCCGTGATCCCGCCCGAGCTGCGTCCTCTAGTGCCGCTCGACGGTGGCCGCTTTGCGACCTCCGATCTCAACGATCTGTATCGCCGCGTGATCAACCGCAACAACCGTCTGAAGCGGCTGATGGAACTGCGCGCGCCTGACATCATCGTGCGCAACGAAAAGCGCATGCTGCAGGAAGCCGTCGATGCGCTGTTCGACAACGGCCGTCGCGGCCGCATCATCACCGGCGCCAACAAGCGTCCGTTGAAGTCGCTGTCCGACATGCTCAAGGGCAAGCAGGGCCGCTTCCGTCAGAACCTGCTCGGCAAGCGCGTCGATTATTCGGGCCGTTCGGTCATCGTGACCGGTCCCGAACTCAAGCTGCACCAGTGCGGCCTGCCCAAGAAGATGGCGCTCGAGCTGTTCAAGCCGTTCATCTACGCGCGTCTCGATGCCAAGGGTCTGTCGATGACCCT
>NZ_JAUCZC010000036.1 GCF_030373265.1 Blastomonas sp. | reverse complement strand
GTTCAGTGTTCGTTCTTCAACCTGGCCAAAATCGCAGCTTCGGGCCGACTGGGCCATGTTTGCATGTGAACATGACGACATTGAGTTTAACTTCGGCCCAGGCTCCTTCCGATCAACCAAAGGTGGAAAACATGGGCCGCCACGAACGCGCCTCCAATAACGATCAGGGACGGTAACAGCATCCCCTCCTGCCCCGGCCTCGGCGTTAGGGTCATCGCTGCAACATTGAACAGCCCCAACACACAGATCGCAAGGAAGGGCGTGAAGCTGAGAGCTAGAACGCGAGGTGCGGACCAATTCACCAAATTGGAAAGCGGCTCTGATCGTGAAAGCCGCCATTGCATCGGCAGTTTCCTTTCCTGCCGGAAACGGGCGTTTGCCCGGATGGACAATCCGATCATCACCAGTGCGAAGATGGCGGACACGATTAGCACGGCCATGAGTTTTCCCCTAAGCTATATGTTTGCATGTGGACATGCTCACTTGCCTACAGGACTTTCCCCCATCTTTCGGAGCCAGTCGTTGAACGCCTCGGCCATCGCGTCCTGCAAGCTCATGCCGTGCTTGCGGGCGGTCATGTGCATGGCGAACGACATTTCCGGGCTGAAATAGCCCGTCATCGCCTTCTTGCCCTGACGGCTCGGCGCAACCGGGCTGCTGCTCGAACTGCTGCCGGTGCCTACGCCAGTGCTGCCGGCGACCGGCACGGCCGCCCTTCCCTCCGGCTCGGCCGAAGCCGGCGTTGGTGCGGGATCGCGATCCCGCAATGCAAGCAATGATCCCTTCCGGCTCATGCGCTGGCCCTCCGCTTCGTTGATGCTTGCATGTTTACATGCTCGCATGTCCACTTGTAAAGCTGGCGCACCTCGTCTGCCGCCTTGCCGTCCGGCTCGATCTCCATCGCGGTTTTCCCCTCGGCCGCCGCGTGACGGAACGCGGCGCGATCCGCAACACGGTGCGGGCAGGCGTCCAGCCCATAATCCTGCACGAGCTGCGTCGCTTCCTCATACATGCGCGGCGCGGTCGGGCTTCCCGCCGTGAAGATCACGAAAGCGGGCTTGCCGCGCATCTTCACAAGGCTAGCGGTCGTCTTGATCGCGGCCAGGTCGAACGCGCTCGGCCGACATGGGATCAGCACCAGGTCGGCAGCCTCGACGGCGGCGCTGGCGGCGCTGTCGGCATGGGGCGGGGTGTCGATCACGATGAACTCCGCGCCCTGCGCCGTCGCTTGCTCGATCTTGGCGGCGAGGCGAGGGGGGGCGCTGTCGATCACGACCGGGGGCACGTCCTGCCGCCATGCCGCCCATTGGCTCGCCGTCGCCTGCGGGTCGAGGTCGATCACCAGCGCGGTATGCCCGGAATCCTCGGCGGCTGCGGCCAGGTGCAAGGCGAGGGTGGTCTTGCCCGCCCCCCCCTTCTGGCTGATGATTGCGATTGTTGGCATGTGAATATCCTTACATGAACTCATGTTTGCATGTGGTCATAGCGCAAGCGGCTATCGGATGAAAGGGCAGGGCGTCTAGCCGTCCTCGCCGCCCTCATCCTCGCTGTCATCGTCCAGCGGCTCATGCTGCATCTGGCCGTGATCCTCGATCGGGCAAAGTGGCGCTCCGGCCTGCTCAAGCCATTTGCGCGCGGTCCTCGCGGTATAGCCGCATGTCGCGCACTCGCATTTCAGCATCCGGGTTTTCTGCTTCTTGGGCGCGGTCGACTCCCCGTCCGTGTCGAGACGGGCATGGGGGAGGGGGCCAGCGACATCGAGGATCGATGCGACGGCCGCAAGGAACGCCTCGCCGGGGGTGGTGGCACGCATCGGCCCGATCAACCCCAGCCCCAGCGCGACCCGTTTAAACGCCTTCCCATGCCCTGCCGGGATGCCGACGGCGGCATGGACCAACTCATGCGCGAGGATGGCCGCGATCTGCGCCGGCATCGCATCGGGCGCGTGCGCTAGGTCCGGGCGGATGAAGATTTCAAAATGCCCGTCCGCGCTAAGTCGGTTGTCCCAGCACTCGCCGATCGCCTTGCCCTTCGCGCCTCTGCTGGTGAAGCCGATCGCCCCGCGCACGCGGTCGGGCAGGGGGGCGGCAGCGCCTCGAACAGCGGAGCCATGCCCTGCGCCACGGCATTGAGCCTGCTTTCGCGGGTTTCGTGGGTCATCGTCTTTACTCCCTTCAAATCGCCTGTCCCGCGATGGCCATGCCATCGGCCGGAACACGGACGCCCAAGAACGCCGGCGAGAGAGGGGGGCAGCGGGAATCTGCGGGAGTGGTGCGCGGCGCAGGGAGGCGCAGCCGAGTGAGCCACGGTCCCGCTGATTGCCGTTGCGGGGGAGAGGCGGCCGGGACCGCCTTTCCCCCTTCAAACAGGATCGGCGCCGGCGCACGCCGGCACTGCTGCGCGAGATCCGCGCAGCGATCTCGCTTCCGCCATGTGGATCGTCACCTTGGGCCAAGACCGCTTGCGGGCTTGGGGAGCGTGAGCGACTAGAGCCACGGTGCCGCGCCAGCGGCAGGCGCATAATCACCGCACCCATTGCCAAAATCAGATTTTGTGACTACACTGGGACTACGTTTTCAGAAGGAAATCCCAATGGCTGTTTCCGACACCTATGTCCGCGCCAGGATCGACAATACGACGAAGGAACGCGCCACCGCCGCGCTGGGCGCGATGGGCCTTTCGATCTCCGACGCTATCCGGCTGCTGATGCTGCGTATCGCCGACGAACGGCGCTTGCCTTTCGAGGTCAAGGTTCCGAACGCCGCGACACGCGAGGCAATGGCAGAGCTGGCGGCGGGGAAGGGGACCAAGTTCGCCAGCGTCGATGCGCTGATGGCGGACCTCCATGCGGACGATTGATCGTTCGACCCGGTTCAAGCGCGACTACAAGCGGGAAGCAAAGGGCCGGCATCGAGCGACCCTCGATGCCGATCTTCTGCCTGTCCTGGCCGCGCTCGCGACCGACACGCCGCTTGATCCCAAATACCGCGACCATGATCTGAGCGGCGATTGGGCGGGCTACCGCGATTGCCACGTCAAGCCCGATCTGGTGCTGATCTACGCCAAGCCCGACGACGAAACGCTGCGCCTCGCGCGCCTTGGCTCGCATAGCGAGGTATTCGGATAGATGACGCATATGCGGGCGATCTTCATCCGCCACGGCGAATCCACCGGCAACGCCGGCGTGCCGTGCCATGATCTCGCGGCGATCGAGCTGACGGAGCGCGGCCACGAACAAGCGCGCCAGGTCGCGGCGTGCTGGACGCAAGCGCCTGCGCTCATCGTCACGTCGCCCTATACCTGCACCCGGCAAACGGCCGCGCCGACGATAGCGCGCTTTCCCGGCGTGCCGGTCGAAGTGTGGCCGATCGAAGAATTTACCTATCTCCAACCGGCGCGCTGGAACGGCACGCGCAGCGCCGAACGGATGCCGCACCTCGAACGCTATTGGAGCGCGGCCGATCCGGACTATTGCGACGGGGAAGGGGCGGAGAGTTTCCGCGCCTTGCTCGGGCGCTGCGAGGCGGCGCTGGCCCGCCTCGCGGCCATGCCGCTCGCTTCGCTCGTCTATGTGTTCGGACATGGGCAGTTCATCCAGGCCGCGCGCGCGATCGTCGCCGACGCCGATCTGGACGAGCGCGCCAAGATGCGCGCCTTCTGGCGCAAGGGCGAGCCGCCCGCGATCAGCAACGCGCAGCGGCTAGGGTTTCATTGGGATGGCGACCGCTGGGCGTGTGCGTCGGCGATCGCCGCCTAGATCAACACCCGCTCCACCTCGTCCAGCGTCACGTCATCGGGTCTCCGGTCGTAAAGCTGGGTGGTGCGCGTCGAGCTGTGGTTCGCCATCGTCGCGGCCGTCTCCAACGTGCCGCCGTTTTTCAGATAGGTGGTGATCCCGGTCGCGCGGAACGAATGGTTGCCGATCGCCGTCCCGATCTCGGCCGCGCCCGCGCGCCGGCGCACCATCGCGAACGCATTGGCTTGGGGGAGGGGGGTATCGCTGAGGCGCTTAGTGCCGCGCGCGATCGTGCGGAACAGCGGCCCCTTGCGATCCTCGCGCAGCTCGCAGCCGTCGATATAGGCGGATAGATAATCCTCAAGATTGTGGTGGCAGGGCATCTCATGGCGCTTGCCGCCTTTCTCATGCAGGCGGACCCATAGCCGCCTGTTCTGCATGAACACGTCCTCGACCCGCATCGCCAGCGCCGCGCCGATCCGCGCGAAGCTATAGACCATCAACCCGATCAGGGCGCGGTCGCGCAGGCCCGCATGGGTGATCACGTCGATGCTGTCGAGCAACCGCCGCGCCTCGTCGGGGGCCAGCACCGGCGTCTTGCCGCGCCGCTGGCTATGCGCCGGCCCGCGCACCGATCCGGCAGGGTTCACCGGCACGATATGGCCCGTCACCAGCCAGTCGAACAGGTGGCGCACGCCGGCGAGCTGCTGCTTGACGCTGGGCGCGGCCAGCTCGCGCCCCAGCGCCTCGACCCAGGCCGCGACGTGGAGCGGTTGCACGCCAGCGAGAGAGGCAATGCCGCGCGCCTCGCACCAGGCCAGGAAGTCGCCCGCCGCGCGCGCATAGGCGCGGCGCGTATGCGGATTGCGGATGGTGACGGCGAAGAACTCAAGGAAGCGAAGCCGCGCGCGCTCGTCGGCCGCCGCGATCAAGGCCGGCAACACCAGCGCGGGCGAGGGTAGGGGGGCGAGCTGGTTCATCGTGCGATCTTCTGCCAGCGGGCCGGCTCGGGGCGGGGCTTCGCCAGCTCCCGGCGCAATTCGTCAAACACCTCATCGGCGGGACGAACGCGGCCCGCCTTCACGTCCTCAAGCCCGCGTGCAACCGACTCGTCCAATATCCGGCGCAACAGCTCGTCGCGCAAATCGCGGTGCGGCTCCATCTCGATGAAGTTCTGAACGATCGCGAACACCGCCTCGGACGGATCAACGAAATGGCCCCGTTCGACCTGCGCCAACAGCCAATCGGCCATGTCGCCGGGTAGATACGCCTCGAAACGCAGTCCGCCCGCGCGCGCCTGCTCGCGCAGCGCCTTGGCCTGGTCGCGCTCGGCATAGTTGTCGGCAAAAGCCTCGTCGTCATTTTCGATCATGCCGGCATCCCTTTTTACGGTGGATCTTCGGAGGCGTTTAAACGCTCTCGGCGGGGGTCGCCCCGATAGCGCACCCAAAGGTCGTGCATCGCGTCGCGGTAACCCCAGGCATCGGCGTAGGTGGTCGCCTCCTGCGCCAGATAGGTCATGACCGTCAGCATATCCTCGGCAATGACGGCATCGACGTTGCAAAGGTGCAGGATCGGGAAATGCCCGCACTCGTCGCCATTCCACCAGGCCAACAGAAAATCCGCGACCTTGGCCGACGCGCCGGTCTCGGCCGCGCGCGTGGGCGGCAGCGCGATCGGCAGCAAGCGGCCGATCGCCGCGCCGGCCTCATCGAAGCTCACGGCCCGGATGACAGGGCGGCGCTGCGGCGGTGTCGAGGCCGTCTCGGGCATGGCGATCATGGTCCTTTTGAATGTGTGATAAAGGACATTATCATACATATCAGACTAGGTAAATTCCGTTTGCCGAAGCCGACCGGCGCTCATAGTCTGGGTTCTGATTGTGGGCTGCTTCCGACACACGCGATAATCCACGCTGTCTTACTTCGCAGTTCGACGGGTTGGAGACGCTGCGAGAGCGCCTGATTGTGAATCAAAGACATGAAGTTGCGCCGGCTATCCCAGCTAAGCAGCCTAACTACGTTCGCGACGTCGCGCGGTTTGCTGCTTTTCTTGGTCGAGCTCCCGACACGAACACCGGGCGTCGGGCGAGCGCATCCGGCGGCGCGGTCACACCGCCATATTCATGATGTCCTTGTAGGCCGAGAGCACCTTGTTGCGGATTTGCAACGTAGCCTCAAACCCGATGCTGGAGCGTTGCCGGGCGAGCATCACCTGGGCGATGTCCGTCGTCTCGCCCTTCTCGTAGGCGACGGTCAACGCGCCCGCTTCCGCGTTGATGTCGTTTAGTTTCTGAAGCGCGGCTCGAAAGGTTGATCCAAGGCCGGTCGGGGGCGCTGGAGCGGTGGCGGAGACGGTCGTGGCGCCCCGATCGCCGAGCTGGGCGGAGCCGGCCACCTTGCTAAGCGCCGTGCTAATCGCGGCGTCGAGTGGGGTTCATCTCGTTGACCGAGAACGTCATGATCTGGCGGTGGCGTTGTGGTGACCTCAAGGCTAAACTCCGACAGGGTTAGTCGGCATCGGCACGGAGGGGTCGGCCCGATCTCCGGCTCGACCAATTGCCCGCTGGGCCGAAGCTGTTGGTAGGAAGCCTTGCCTCGATTTTGCTCGACGGCGGTCTGCTTTAGGCGGAGCGCCTGCGGCGTCAGAATTGACGGATTTATAGACTACACAATCCCTACTTTTACGCAGCCTCGGCCCATTGCCGCCATTAGGACACTCTGCCATTCCCTGGTTCGTTAGTGCAGATCGAGGGACGCAAGGTGGGGCGCTTAGTGAGTTATCGGATGCTGCGCTGGATCGCGCTGGCGCTGCTCGGCGCAGTCTCCGCGACGGGCTTCGCGCCGCTGTTTCTCTGGCCGCTCACCTTGATTGCGTTAGCGATCTGGATGGAGGCAGTGCGCCGAGTGGAGACGCTGCCGATCGGCAGCGCGACTATATCGATTGGGCGTTGCGCACCGCGCTGTCGCTGGGGATCGAACCGGATGCGGTGCTGACCGAGGATGCGGCGATCCTGCTCGCCGCCAAGCTCAAGACCCCACTCCAAATCGGCCGCCATCTCGTTCGCGCGTTCGAAGCAGGGTTTGAGGCCAGCGTGAAACCCATCGATGCCGCGACGGTCGAGGGCGTGCTGTCGCGGCAGATTGACGACCTCGAACCCCAGCTTACCCGCCACGGCTACGATACGAAGAGCCTGGCGGACCGGTTTGACGCCAAGCCGGCGGAAATCCGACAACTCCTCTGCGGCGGGCTCGATCCGGCTCGTGCACGTGAGCTAACCGACGATATGCGCGCAGCAGGATTGCCGCTTTGATCGCCTTATCCGCGATCGTGCGCTGCTGATTGAATATCTTAGGTCCGTCGCACCGAATGTGGGTTGTGTCTCAACGATCGTGCGCCGGCCGATCGCCAGCGTCTCACACAATCCGAGCCCGAAACACCCCTCTATTGCAGTTCTGGGCGATCATCATTGCAAGCCGCTACACCTAGCCATCATCCAATCGGGAAGCAGCGCACGCCCGAGTCAAGATGCCCTGCGGTCACCAGTCGCTCGGACCACGGCCGATCGTGTGACTCAGATCTCCGAGAAGAATCCTGTTCAATCCGAACTCAGCGCCTCAGCATGTTGCGATTGACTTGCGGTAGCGTAATTGGTAGCCCGAGAAATGAGAACGGTTCGCAACAAACGGCGCCATTGGCTATGACAATAGAACGAGGGGGGTTATGAAGACCATTATCGAGGGCGTCTCGCTAGGCGCATTATCGACGACGTTGCTGATCGCTGCTGGATCGCCAGCCTGGGGACAGGCGCAGAGCAAGCCTGCCGAGCTTGGCACGGTGACCGTGACCGACACGGCCATTGACGAACAGGAGGCGGAGACCTCCTACAAGGTCTCACGCAGCGTCAGTGCGACCCGGACCGACACGCCGCTCGTTGACGTGCCCCAAAGCGTTACCGTCGTTCCGGTGAAGCAAATCGCCGACCAGGCGTCAAACAGCATCGGCGACGCGATCCGCTACGTTCCCGGCGTCTTCGCGTCGCAGGGCGAGGGCAACCGGGAAACCCTGTCGTTCCGCGGTAACTCGACCACCGGCGATTTCTTCGTCGACGGCATCCGTGATGACGTTCAGACCTATCGAGACCTCTACAACATCGAGCGGCTTGAGGTTTTCAAAGGGCCGAACGCGATGATTTTTGGCCGCGGCGGCGTCGGCGGCCTTATCAACCGCGTCACCAAGGTCGCCGATGGTCGGCAGCATATTGGCGGCCGTGTCGAGGCGGGCAGCTTCGATCACTATCGCGGCCAGATCGATCTAGGCGCACCGGTGAACGACATGCTGTCGCTCCGGCTGACGGGTGTCTACCAGAACAGCGGCAGCTACCGTGATGGAGTCGACTATAAGCGCTGGGGCCTGAACCCCACCGCCACCTTGGCACTCGGCGCGGACACGACGGTCTCGATAGGATACGAGCATTTCGAGGACGATCGCGTCGCTGACCGCGGCGTGTCCTCCTACCTGGGCAAACCACTGCGCACGCGGCGCGGGGAGTTTTTCGGCGACCCCGACAATAGCCCGACCTGGACCAGCACTGACGCCGGCACGCTGTTCATCGAGCACCGCTTCAGCGACGACGTGGTGATCCGCAACCGCACGCGCTATGCCCAATACGACAAATTCTACCGCAACGTCTTTCCCGGCGCGGTGAACACGACCACCCAGGTCAATCCTGCCGGCCTCCCGGCTGGCAGCTACGCGCCGGGCACGATCGTCCCAATCCAGGCCTACGATAACGCGACCCAGCGCGAGAACCTGTTCAATCAGACTGACCTCAACGCGAGATTTGCGACCGGCTCCATTGAGCATACGCTTCTGATCGGTGCCGAGTTTGGCCGGCAAGAAACGGACAACCTTCGCCTTGAAGGCTTTTTCCCGACCTCCACCAACGCGCAGGGTGTCCAGACGGTCTTCGCGACAATTGCGGCGCCCCGCATCCGTCGTCCCGACCTGCTGTGGCGCCAAGTCGCGAGCAGCGGCCAGAATAATAGCGTCGCCAAGGTCGCCGCCGGATACATCCAGGATCAGATTGCGCTGTCGCCGATGTTCGAGGTCGTGCTCGGCATTCGCTACGAGAACTTCAGCACGAAGGTGCGCGATCAGCGGACGATCGGCTTCCCGGCCGGCCAGCAGCGCGAGTTCGATGTCACTGATAACCTGTGGTCGCCCCGCGCCGGTTTGATTTTTAAGCCTGTCGAGCAGGCGTCGATCTACGCCGCCTACTCGCGGACCTACCTGCCGCGCGGCGGCGATCAACTCGCCGGCCTCAACCTGACCAATCAGAGCCTCGCGCCGGAGAAGTATCAGAATTACGAGATCGGCGCGAAGTGGGACATTCTCCCGACCTTCAATGTCGCGGGCGCGGTATTCCAGCTCGATCGCAGCAATGTACTGGCGCTGAGTGATCCCAACAATCCCAGTTCGCCGACGGTCCCGATCGGTCGCCAGCGCACCAAGGGCGTCGAGCTGAGCGCGCAGGGAGAGATTACGGACCAGCTCAGCCTGATCGCCTCCTACACCTATTCCGACGCGAAGTTCCTCGATACGCAGTCGGAAACGGTGCTGCGCGGGAACCGGGTGCCGAACGTGCCGAAGCACGCGGCTGCGCTGTGGACGCGGTTCGATCCAACGGAATCGCTCGGCGCCGCGGTCGGCGTGATTCGTCAGGGGCGGCGCTTCGCGGCAACGGACAACCTCGTATCCATGCCTGGTTACACACGCGTCGATGGCGCGATCTACTACCGCCTCACGCCCCAGCTCGATCTTCAGCTCAACGTAGAAAACATCTTCAACGCGCGATACTTCCTGTACTCGTTCAGCAACACCAACATCACGCCGGGCTCACCGACGGCCTTCCGGGTTGGCGTCAACGCTCGGTTCTGACGCCCCCATGCGCGTGTTTAGCCTGTCCCGGCTCGCCCCACGCGAACGCTACGTGATCGGCCTCTTTCGGGGGGCCGATCCGACTGCCACAACCGGCGAGTTGCCTGCCCTCTTCCATCAGCTCCGCCTCGCGGGGTCAGCCATCGGCTTTCGCCCGGCGCCGATCGGGTGTGTCTATGTGACCGGTCATGAGCTGTGCCTGCTCGGCATCATCGCCGGATTGCAGCGCGATAATCCCGGTATGGCCATCACGATCAGCAAGGCGGTCCGCCCGGTCGCGCTCGCCTGCGCGCGGCGCCTCGCCCACGACGGCGTTTACCTGACCCATGCAACGCTCGCTCGACTCGCTGGTCTGACCGAGATGTGTGAGGAGCTGTCGGTCTCGATTTCTCCGGTCACCAACCTTCCGCTCAAGCGGACACGGTCACCATACTTTCCATCGCCGGAGAGCTTGCAGGCAAAAGCGCTCGGCTTCGTGCGAGCGCGGGGTCATACATCGTTAGGTGATCTCGCTGGCTTCGGTGTCTCGCGCCAGGTCGTCAGCCTGATGTTCAAGCGGGGGCTGCTCGTGCGGGTGCGGACAGGCGTTTACCAGGCCGCTCCCGAGACCCTGCGTGAGTGATCGAATGAAGGTCATTGATCATGGTCAAGGCGAAGCTCCCCGAGAAGCCGATAAGCCGATAAAAGCGTCGCAGGAAGGCGAGATGCCCGGCCGGTACCAGCCAAGCCGGCAGCCTCGCTGGATCTCGATCGGCCTCATCGCCGCGATCCACGCGGCCGGGTTCATCGCGCTCCAGCATATGGAAGTTGGCAACGTCCGGCTCGCCTCGGCGCCTCCGCTGGTCGTCAACCTGCTTCCGCTCGATCCACCTCCACCGGAGCCGGTCACGCTACCTACTGAGAAGGTCATTGAACGAACACCGGAGCGCCAGCAGATAGTGGCGCCTCCCCCGATCGTGGCGATACCGACCGCGCCTGCCGCGGCTCAGTCGATCACGAAACTGGAGCCGACCCCGCAGCCACCGCCGGTCCAAGCCGAGGAAACCAAGTCCGCGCCGCCCCGCGATACCGAGACGATGGTGAACCTGAGCACGCGGCTCCTCTCAGCCGAGCCGCCCCGTTATCCCACAGAAGCGCGACGTCGGCGTGAAACCGGCACCGTCGTTCTCATGGTGGTCGTCAACGAGGAAGGTCGCGTAGCAGCCATATCGATCGCCGACAGCAGTGGGGTCGACCGGCTCGATAAGGCAGCTTTGAGCGCCGTGCGCCAGTGGCGATGGTCACCCACGATCATCGATGGTCGGCCAAGCGAGGTGCGAGGCCTGGTTCGTATACCGTTCGAATTAAAGGGTGCGCCCTCAGCAAGCTGATCAAAATCCGGTCTGAGCTGACATGTCACAGGATGTTTGAAGAAAGGTCATGGCGTCACTTGCACGTCGCACTGCGGCATTGTCGCCCAGATAGAGGTCGACGCCCTCGTAGGGTTGCACCCCGCCAACGATCTCAACTGCGGATTGCGGTGCATTCGTCGATATTCTGTTTCTCAAACCAACCGCGCGCGCCAGATCGATCCGAATAACGCTCTTGTCCGCCAGCGACAACGTGATCAGGCAATTGCCTTTGGTGGCTACGTTTGTCACCTGCGACACGCGCGCGAAGCCCGGCCAAGGCTTTGCTTCGGCCGTGCCACGGGTCAGCATATCCTGGATGAACTTGATCGCACCCGCCGCAGTCCTGGGTTTGCTCGCAGGCGCGTCCTGGGCGATAGCCGGGTTGGCCAACACGACCATCAGCCCCAAAACGATGATGCGCCGGACATTCAGCATAGCTACGGGCAGCCCGTGAGGAGCCGGCTGTGCTCGAGCGGAGCGACGGAGCTACGCACTTCCAAGATCGATCCTGGCCGCGGTCGGTCAGTTTTCATAATCATGCGCCCCATGATGTATGCTTCCGTGGCGCCACTTTGCTATTCCCCTCCGTCCGTACCGTGTCGCAGATACTATAACCCAGACGGTCATAAAGTGCCCTGGCTCGATCGTTCTGTATCGCCACCGAAATAATGATGAAGCGCAGTTTGCGTTCTTCAGCCCATTGTTCCGCAAGAGCGAGCAGCCGCGATCCGAGCCCGTTCCCCCAATATTCCTTGCGGATCGCCAGATCGAAGGATGCGAATTCCTCTGCTCCTTCTTCCCGCACTTGCCGGATATCGACATAGCCGACAATGCCATGCCCCGTTTCGATAAGAAAAATGCCGCGCTTTCCAAACCTTGTAGCCCGCAATTCCGATACGCAGCGTTTCACCAAGGCACGGGGGTCAGCGACGTCGAACACCATATGCTCGGCTTCGGTGCTCAACGCTGTTTTCAAAGAGGCAAGCGCCTTTGCATCACGAACGCCCGCCGCCCGGGCAATGAACCTGCGCGATGCGCTCTCACGCGCGCTCCCCTCGACGAAGCGGAGCGCGACCGGCACAGAGGCCGATAAACGGCTCATGCGCGCCGCTCCCGTTGCGCCGCGACAGAATACCGGTTCAACCTAGCGAGGCCCGCCCAGCTGAAACGCTGGCGGAAAAAGGCCCAGTAAACGACCCCTGCTCCTCGCGACGCCTTGCCTGAACCCTCGTCTCGCAGGCTCTTCCGCACCCCGAACGACGCTAGGCAAAGCCCCGCGATGTTGGTGAAGATAGATATGAAATCCACCGTGAGGGCAAACGGCGCGCCAACGATGATATTGTGCGCCAGCCAGAAAGGAGCCCCGATCAGGAAAGCTATTTTCATCCGTAAAGGCGATGGCTGGTTGCGCGCGGCCATGCTGACGATGCTGCCGCAGCCAGCGAGAAGCGATGATATGCCTGCCCATGTGAAAATAGCCAGCGTGACAAGGATGGCGAGGCTCGCGACGTTGAGCGCCAACCGCGTCCCACGATCCCGCACGGTCAACGCGATCAGCAGCTGCGCGAGCGAGATGCCGCAAGCCACCGCTGCGGTCGAGGCACCAAGGGCGGCGAATTGCAGTGCAAAGGCGATCGCGCCGACGCCTTGGACGATGATTACCCGACGCAAGCAGCGCAGGAATGGCCAGATAACAACGCACGCCAGCCCGATCATGCCCAGCAGAATGCTAGTCGCACCGCCAACGGTCATCGCTTCGGAAATCAAGGATGGCATGCTCTCTCGCGGGAATGAGGACGACACCCGCATAATGAAGATGCCTGGTTAATATTCCCTTCACAGTCCGCGATGCGCATGGCCTCGTTTAATTTGGCCAAGCCCGCCCATTCTCATGCCGCCATTCGAGAAAGCCTGACATGATCCAGCGCGCGAAGCTCCATTTTCCTCGTGTCACGCTGCGGCCCGACCCGTCGCGTACTTTGGTCAGGCCGTTCGAGCCCGGCTATCCGCAAGGCTTTGACGCTGGCACGACCCGCACCCAGGAGACGGTCGATCTGATCCTGTCGCTTGGCGAGGCGGAACTGACCCGCCAGTTGGAGGGCGTCACCGCGTCACTGGACGAGAACCACCGCGACGTCGACGCGATGCTGCGGCGGCGTTTCGACGAGGTCGCCGATCACTTCAAAGGTGCCGACCGCTGCGACGATGCGCGACGTCGACTGATTGGAGCCTATTTCAGCCAGGAATACGCCTATGAGAGCGCGGCGTTGTTCAATCCCAGCGCCGTGCTCCATCCCGACCAGAGCGACGTTACCGATGGTGAGGTTCGGATTATTCTGTCGCTGCGCGGGATCGGCGAGGGCCATCTTTCTTCCGTGACTTTCCGCACGGGGCGGTGGAAGCCCGGCGGCGCGCTGGTTGTGGATGATCCCAGCTCGGTGTCGATGCAGCCGATCATTGAGCGTGCCGATACGGGCGACGTGGTCCGCCTTCGGTATAGCGGCAGCGAAGACTTATCCGAGACCGTGCTGTTTCCCGTGCTGCCCAGCCAACGCCAGGGGATCGAGGACCTCAGGCTGGTTCGTTTTGACGAGGGTGAAGGCACGTTCGCCGATCATGGAACCTATACCGCGTTCAGTGGCGCAGAGGCGCGATCGGAGCTGCTGACCACGACCGATTTCAGCACCTTCGAGATGCGCGCGCTTACCGGCGATGCCTCGACGGGCAAGGGGATGGCGCTTTTCCCCCGTCGGATCGACGGCTTGTTCACGATACTGGGCCGTCAGGACAACAAGAATATCTGGCTGCTGGAATCTGACGACATCCTTCACTGGGCCGGCGGCGCCAAGCTGATCGAGCCGCGCTATCCGTGGGAGTTTGTCCAGATGGGCAATTGCGGCTCACCGATTGAGGTCGACGAGGGATGGCTGGTGTTGACGCACGGGGTTGGCACGGTGCGCAACTACTGCATCGGCGCATGCCTCCTCGACAAGCGCGACCCCTCGAAGCTCCTGGCGCGTACGCCGCGCCCGGTCCTGGCTCCCAGCCCCAAGCAGCGCGACGGCTATGTTCCCAACGTCGTCTACAGCTGCGGCGCGCTGCTGGCCGGCCACCACTTGTTGCTCCCCTATGCCGTCGCGGACAGCTTTACCGCGTTCGCGACCACGACGGTCGATGATCTGCTCGCAGCGATGGAGTGAGCAGGCGGCGTTTTGAGGGATTTTCGGGCCAGACGCGTATCTAATAATATTGGCGATGCTGCCGCGCCTGGTCTGCCGGCGTATCCGGCCGGCGCTTCGGGTTGGCAGCAGCGTTTGAGGCCGTGCATGCGCCTTGCAGCCTCAGCGACAGTCGTGATCCAGGCCAATTGATGGAGGCTCCGCATGTCACCGCAGATTTTAAAACTTTCGGCAATTTCCGGACTGGCAGCGGCACTTGGCGGTTGCGCGACGTATGGACAGCCAAGCCGTAATATCGCCTATTTCGCGGTGCCGTGTAACACGCCGGGAGCATTCGTAGCGCAGCCCTTGTCAGCTTTGGACGCGCCTCCAGCCACGCCGGTCCCGGCGACCCAGACGCAAGGTGTACAAGCTTGCCTGATCGCGGTGCCGGCCCGGGATCTGGCCTATAACGCGCGCTATCGGGGCGGCGGGGGTTATTACGATCCTTACTATGGCTATCCGGGCTATGGGTCGCCCTTCTACGGTTCGTTTGGGATCGGATTCGGACTCCACGGTGGTGGTTATGGGCACGGCAGCAGCTTTGGCCATCGCGGCGGTGGTGGTCATAGTGGCGGCGGTCACGGCAGTCATTGAAGCGCCAATCTGTTCGAGCTTGTTCGTACAGAAATCTCGGCCGCAGTGACACCATTCAACTTTGCTTGAATGGCGAGCCAAGACGCATTGATGGCGTCAGTGACCGCCAACGCACCGTGATGTTCGGCCGCCGACGCATCCGGCTTGCAGCCCGTCCCGGAGCTACGATCGATTAGCGGCGGAGCATCGTGGCCGCGACCCGCCATCGGACTTGGAACGGCGACCATAGGGCGTAAGCGGGGAAGGGATTATCCTGCGCGACGCTCGACGTGTGCGAGGGGTGAGCTGCCAGAGCGCGTAAACCTGAAGAGAGCGCGCGCTGGAGCCGGCTTGGGAGAATGGCTTTATGAGCACGGTAGCTGACGGGTCGACGTCGCAGGAAAAAGTGGATTGCATCATCATCGGCGGTGGCCCCGCCGGACTGACTGCCGCGACCTATCTCGGGCGTTTTCTTCGCAACTGTGTTGTCATCGACGCAGGCGCAGGCCGCGCCAGTTCGATTCCGCGCTCCCACAATCTGCCGGGCTTTCCGGACGGGATTGGCGGTGCGGACCTGCTGTCGCGGATGAAGCGACAGGCGCAAGCGTATGGTGCAACGATCCAGCAGGGCAGGGTGGTCCGCCTGGCGATCGTCGAGGACGGGTTCTCCGTCGCGACGGATGCGACGAACTGGCAAGCCCGTACCGTGATCTTGACGACCGGCGTTCGGAATCACCGGCCCTCGATGCCTCAGTCGTCGCACGACGCCGCATTGGCGCGCGGCCTGATCCGCTATTGCCCGGTGTGCGACGCATATGAGGCTAAGGGCGCCAATATCGCTGTGCTCGGCTGCGACGACCATGGCGCTGCCGAGGCTGAGTTCCTACGCCCATATGGTGCGCGGGTGACGCTGCTGGCGCAACGATCGCCCGAACTCTCGTGGCCGGACGAGGCGCGGCTCGTTGGACTTGGTGTCGAAATTATCAAAGAAGCGGTAGTCGAAATATCGATCGATGGCGATCAACTTGCGGTTCGACTGGCAGATGGGCGACGGTTCTCGTTTGACACCCTGTATCCGGCACTTGGCTCCTCGCCGCACACCCAGCTCGTCGCTGAGATGGGGGTAAAACTTAGCGAAGGCGGCTGCGTTATCACCGACGCACATCAACAGACCTCGGTCAGCGGTTTGTTCGCGGCCGGGGATGTCGTCGAGAGTCTGGATCAAATCAGTGTTGCAATGGGTCAAGCCGCGCAGGCAGCAACAGCAATCCACAACTTGCTCCGCCTCAGAGAGTCGGAGTAAGCCGATCCGAGATATTATCGGAAATGTATTTGCGATGCACGCACCCGATCCGATTAAGTCTCGGGATGAGAACCCAGATCAATGGCCGCGATAGTTGTCGTAGCCGCGTTGGTCGTGCCGATTATACCCGCGATCATACCCATGCTGTCGCTTGTAGGCATGTTGGCGAGGATAGTAGCCACTGTTGTTATAATAGCCGTTGCCATTGCCATTATAATGGCTGTTGCCAGTGTTATAACCATGCCCACCACGGCGGTTATAACCATGGTTGCCATACCCGCCTTGCTCATGACCAGCTCGGTTCTGCCAACCACCATGGTCGCGATCCCGGGCAAGCGCCGCGCTTGGCACCAGAACACCAGCTGTAGAGGCGACCAGCGCAACAGCCGCAAACATTTTGCCGAACATTTCTGTTCTCCTCATCGTTCAATCACGTGAGGTCTTGGTAGATCGTCCGCGTTGAAGCAGGTCTGAATGCATTTGTCAGCGACCGTTCACGCCAAGTCAGTGGCGAGCGTGTCATCTTTTCCCTCAGAGCCACGCGTGTGAGGGCTGGTGCCTGTCGCCACCCCTCACCGGACCGCGGGCGACAGTTAAGTATCAGCGCATCTTTGCTTGCAACTCAGCGAGCGCGCGCTGATTGTCATCGACGGTCTTTCGAGCCTCTGCCAACACCTCTGCGTTCTTTGTATGACGCATGATAATCTGTGACATCTCGATCGCGCCGCGGTGGTGAGCGGCCATGCTCTTCATCCATGCCTTGGCAGGATCGGGGTCCATCATCCCCTGCATCATCGCCTGGTTCATGCGGTCCATCGCGGCCGAAAGCTCTTTTTGCGCTGGCCCCATGTTCTGCATGCCCTGCATCCCGGGCATAGCCATTCCGCCCATTTGCGAATGTTGGGCAAGTGCCGGCGTGGCGGTGACGGTCGCTGCGGCGATGCTCATCATACTGAGGAGACGAATCATGCTGTTTCCTTTCTTTGTGGTTCGATCCTTAACGAGCAAGCGGCAGTCCGGTTCATCTGGATTGGGTTAGGCCGTAATTGTCGCTGCGATTGTCATGCTTCAGGCCGGCGAGGGCAAACGCCTCCCGGCGCGTATCATCTTGTAGGCAGGACGGTTGCACCGCCGCTGGCCTAGGCACGATCGGAGACGTTATGACCAAGATGAATATCGCCGTGAGGCTCCTTCAGACCGCAGCTGCCATCGGTATCGCCACTGCCGGGATCAGCGCCGCGTCGGCGCAGTCAAATGGCGGCTCGATGGCCGGGATGAAAATGGCGCCCGGATCGAAGATGGACGTGAAGAGCAAGAAGGCCGCTCCGAAGAAGGCCGCTCCAAAGAAAGCAGCTCATCACAAGGGTGGGCATCCCGAGGCAGGCAAGCACAAGTAAAACGACGGTAGCTGCCAGCGGATTGTCGGGAGCGATTCCAGCGGCCCGCTGGCATCCCGGGACGGCATGGTCAGGGCCTTGAATGTGCCCTTTGGCGACCCTGGAAGGTTGTTCCGCAGGCGCCTGCGCCATGACGATTCAGTGGATGACCTGGGGGTATTCGCTCGCACTTTGCAGGCGGAGAAAAGAAGCGGAGATGCACATGACTAGCGGCGCGGCCAGGCGGGCAACCACCTACCGGATGGTGACGGCCGAACACACGTGTCCTTACGGTCTTAAAGCAAAGGACCTGCTGCGGCGCGAGGGCTACGCGGTCGAGGATCATTGGCTTACGACCCGCGAAGAAACCGATGCCTTCAAGGTGGAGTATGGGGTGAAGACGACCCCCCAGACATTTATCTCGGGCGAGCGAATAGGCGGCTATGACGATCTGCGCCGCTTTTTCGGCAAGACGGTCAGCGACCCGAAAGCTGTCTCCTACCGTCCAGTGATCGCGGTCTTCGCGATGACGGCGCTGATGGCGCTTGCCACGAGCTATGCCGTGTTCGGCACCCCGTTCACGATCCGCGCAGGCGAATGGTTCATCGCCTTCTCGATGTGCGTCCTGGCGCTGCTGAAGCTCCAGAACATCGAAAGCTTTTCCAGTATGTTCCTAGGGTACGATCTGCTCGCCAAACGCTGGGTGCCCTATTCCTACATCTACCCGTTTGCCGAAGGTGGCGCGGGCGTGCTGATGACCGCGGGCGCTCTGACCTGGCTATCGGTGCCGGTTGCTCTCGTCATCGGGACGATCGGCGCGGTGTCGGTGTTCAAGGCTGTCTATATCGATAAACGCGAGTTGAAATGCGCTTGCGTGGGAGGGGATAGCAACGTGCCCCTCGGCTTCATCTCGCTGACCGAGAATGTGATGATGGTGGCCATGGCGATGTGGATGGCGCTTGCTCCGGGCATGCTGACGATGGCCGGTTAGAGCCTCGGTCAGATCACTGATCGATCGGCAACAGTCCAAAAACAATACGAGCGATAAAATCACTCAAGACGAGGAAAATGTTATGATGCGATCGGCAAAGCGGTTGACAATGATAGTGCTGGGCTTTGTCGCGCTGTCGACGGGCTCGCTTGCGTTCGCGCATGAAGATCATGACGCGCTGGGCGCAGGCCCCGGGGTGGCCAATAGCACAGCCCCCGCCAAGGCAGATGATCACATGGACATGGGCTCGATGACGAGCCCCAGTATGAATATGGCCGGTGACGAGATGGCGATGGGCGGCATGCACGATGAGGGCGCCAACAAAAACAAGAGCTTCGGCGAGCGCCTCGTGAGCTGGCTCGGCCGCGTCCATACGATGGTCATCCATTTCCCAATCGCAATGTTCATCGGTGCATTCGCGGTCGAGCTGTTCGGGCTATGGCGCCAGAACCGCGATTATCAGCGGGCGGCGCACGTCATGCTCGTGGTCGGAGCGCTGGGGGCTATCGTGGCGGCGTTCCTCGGCTGGTTCGCTGGCGGCTTTTATCTATCGGACCGCAACCCTATTCTGATGACCCATCGCTGGCTTGGTACCTCGATCGCGGTATTCGGAATAGGCCTTGCCTACCTGGCTACAGCGCACCGTAGAGCACCCGACCGATCGCGTACTGTCTACTGGGTGCTGCTCGCTTTGATGACGCTGGCAATATCGGTACAGGGGTTCCTGGGGGGCACGTTCATGCATGGCGGCCTCAACCATCTTGCGTTCTGAAGGGGGAAAGATGATTTTTGCTTTGAGGGTGGCTGTGGCCACGTCGCTGGTAGTGCCGATTGCGGTCGCTGCGCAGCCTGCATCGCGCATGGTGGACACGAAAGCCGTGGAAGCGGTGCTGTCTGAGTACAAGGCGGCGATCGAGAAGCTCGACGCGACCGGGACAGAACGTCTCTTCGCGGCCGACTCCCAGATTTTCGAAACGGGCGGCTCCGAGGGGACCTATGCGACCTACCTCGCCCATCATCTCGGGCCGGAGCTGGCGGCGTTCAAATCGTTCAAGTTCTCAGACTACAAGGTCAGCGTCCGTTTCGAAGGTTCGGTCGCCCTCGCGACCGAGAGCTATCGCTACAGGATCGAGCCGAAGACCGGGGCTGTTGCTGAACGCCTTGGCGTCGCAACCAGCGTCTTGCGGCGCGTGGGAAGCAGCTGGAAGATCGTCAGCATGCACAATAGCGGTCGCACGCCGAGAGGCGCCTGATCGATCAGCGTCGTTGATCCCAAAGCTTTCGGGTATCAACGACGCGGTAGCTACTGCTTCTTTGCTGGATCCGGCGTAGTCGGCTCCGGAGCCGTGCTTGTCGCGGAATTAGTCGGGTGATCGTGTTCAAGGATACCCGCATAATGGTTCATCTGGTCTTCGGAAACGTTTGGCGTCTCATCTTGGGGTTTGAGTAGCAACGGAACAGAAAACCTACATAAGCCAAGCAGCCGCTTATCTCCGGTCCGCGTTGTCATGGACATAACGGCGCAGCACGCGGTTTATTTCGGTCTGGTATCCCCCCGATTGCGCGTGATCCTTGAACCAGCTCACCACATCGGTATCGAGCCGCAGGGTAACGGGTTTTTTGCGCGGCTTGTAAAGACCGGGACGCTTTGCCAAAGCCCAATTCTCAATCGGTGCCTCGGGAATATCCGCCGTGTCGATGTCAGTGTCAGGCATGTCCACTAGCTGCGCAATTTGGGCCGCTATGTCAGCCTCAGTCATCTTGTGCTTCATAACGTTTCCTTTCATCGGCTGTCGCTTTTCGGGCGCTGATAATACGTATGCTGTTCTCATCGTCACCCGTGGGGAGCGTGTGGACGACCGTTAAGATCAATATGCCGCGTACCAAGCCAATCGCGTGCCAGCGTTCTTCGTCGTTTTCATAGCGATCAAACACGATGATATGGGCGGGATCATCCCAGACCAGCTCAGCCAGCTCGAATGCGACATGGTGCTTGCGCAGGTTGGCAGCGGCCTTGTCGTCGTCCCACTCAAATATCACAAAACTTCCTGTATTGACATTATCGTGCATACATTGCTCGAGGGCCAGATGCAACGCTGAACCATGCGGTCACAACAAACCCCGGTTTGATGCGAAGCGGCCCAGCGATTACGATCGAACTGCTGGA
>NZ_JAUCZC010000035.1 GCF_030373265.1 Blastomonas sp. | reverse complement strand
AAATCAGTCATGGCAGCTACCTCCTGCCACATTGAATCAACCGTTCAGGCCGCGCACAAGCAATTAATGGGTCCTGACCCTAGTCGCAGCGGTGGGGGTGCTGGTGCCGCCGGGTACCACCGATGGCCATGGGCCAAATCCGGAGAGATCACCCCCACCCAACCCTCCCCCATCAAGGGGGAGGGCTTAGGGTCGCGCACCCTCTGCGGTCCCACGAGTGAGAGGAATCGCGAATGTGAGGCTCAACCCCGCCCGATCAGCTTTTGCGCCATCGCGTCCGCTACCGCAGCGGGCGACTGCCCGGTGCTGCGGCTTTCCTGCCAGATGCCGGTGAGGCGCTGGGGGATACCGGTCAGGCGGGCATGAACTTCGTCGACCTGTGCGGTGCCGCCCTGCTGCTGCGCGAAATATTCGAGCGCGACCGAGATGATTCCGCCGGCGTTGATCACGTAATCGGGCGCATACAGGATGTCGCGATCGACCAGCATGTCGGCATGATGTGGCCGCGCGAGCTGGTTGTTGGCGCCGCCTGCGACGATGCCGACGTTGAGCTTCTCGATGCTCTCCGAATCGAGGATCGCACCCAGCGCATTGGGGCTGAACACATCGGCTTCGACCGCCATGATGCGATCAGCCGATATGGTCTCCGCGCCCAGCTCGTCGGCCAGCGCCTGCGCGCGCTCGGCGTTGACGTCAGCCAGCGTCAGCTTCGCGCCTTCGGCTGCCAGCAAGCGGGCCAGGCCGCCGCCGACGCTGCCGGTGCCCTGCACCGCGATACGCACGTCCTTCAGCCGGTCGGTGCCGAGCTTGAACTGCACCGCTGCCTTGACGCCCAGAAAGATGCCCTTGGCGGTAAACGGTCCGGGATCGCCGCCAGCCGAGCCTTCCTGCTGCACCGGCAGGCCCGAGACGTAGCGGGTGCGCTTGGAGATCGCGACCATGTCTGCGTCCGACATGCCGATGTCCTCGGCGGTCACATAGCGTCCGCCCAGCGCCTCGATGGCATCGCCGAACGCGGCAAGCATTTCAGGGGTCTTGCGACTGTCGGCATCGGCCAGAATCACGGCCTTGCCGCCGCCCATCGGCAGCCCTGCCATCGCGTTCTTGTAGCTCATGCCGCGCGAAAGGCGCAGCGCATCGGTGACGGCGCGGCCCTTGTCGGCATAATGCCAGAAGCGGGTGCCGCCGCCTGCGGGGCCCAATTTGGTAGAATGGATGGCGATGATTGCCGAAAGGCCCGATGCGCGGTCGTGCACATATTGCACGGCTTCGTGCTCGTCGAAGTCAGGCAGATCCCAATAGCTTTGCACGCGCCCGTCTCCCCCGGCTGTTGTCACGCGACGGTGGGCTGGAAAGCCTCGACATAAAGAGCAGATGGGGCGACCGAGGGGTCTCGAACCCCCGACCTCCGGTACCACAAACCGGCGCTCTAACCAACTGAGCTACGGTCGCCACACACTGCACACGCCACGCGGAGGCGCTCCTTAGGAGCGCGTGGCGGCGATCGTCAAGCAACGATTGAAGGCGCTCGCTATCTTACAAACCATGCCTGCAATGCAAGGGAAAATGCAGGTCATCGGTCATCAGAATGAAATTAAATTAGGCGAGCGCTCAGGGCTCGCCGACGCGGCGCGCGATGATCCGCGCAGGCGTCAGCTGCGCATCGAGCAGGCTGGTCTGCCGCCAACGGCTTTCCCCTTGCGCGATGACGAGGTCGAGCTCGAACCAGCGGGTGACGATCTGCGGCTGCGATTCGATTTCCGGTCCGAAGGTCTGCGATTGCAAGGCCAGCGGTCTCCAGAAATCGGCGATCCGCGCATAGCCGAGCGGCGGGCGTTCCGCGATCAGCCGCCGCGCGCGCTCGAGCGGGATCTGTCCGGGGGCGAGCATCATGATCAAAGGCGCCTGTTCAGGCAGCAGCGTGTTGACGTTGATCGGTGAGAGAATCGCATCGGGAAGCGTGCAGATCCACGGCTCCAGCGTGGCATACAGCTGCGGCGTCATCCCGCGCAGCGCCTGCACCTCGCCCTTGTCGCGCAACAGCTGGCCCGCCGTGCGGAAGGGTGTGTCTCCCTGCATGTAGTACGCATCCTCCGCCCCGGCCGGCAAAGGCGCCTGATCGGTGTCGATCCAGTCCGCGAGCGCGTCGGCCAGCGCGGCGGCATCCTGCGCCGGCACGCCCAATGCGGTCATCAGCCCGGCAAACTGGCCGATGCCGACCGGCCGCGCGGCGAAATCCCCGGGACTTCCCGCCACCACCGAGTTGAGGTTGAAGCAGTTGCCGCCATCGCGGACGGTGGCGGTGACGATTGCACCCGAGCCATCATCGACCGGCAGCACCGTGGGTGCCCCCAGCCAGCCGCCGACATTGACGGTACGCGTCGGCGACTGGTCGAGTCGCCGCTTGATTTCGCGCGCGGCAAAGCTTTCCGCGCCAAGCGCTGCGAACCGGGCGCGGTCGGCGGCACCGGCATTGCCCGCGAGCCTGACGGCAAGGTTCACGCGGTCGAGAATCAGGGTGGTGACGATCGCCATGACCGCGACCAGCAGCAGCACGCTGAGCAGCGCGATGCCGCGTTCGGAGGATTTGCCCGGCGCGCTCATGGCCTGCCGCCTGCGACCAGGAACTGTAGCACCAACGGCGCACCGGGATTGCCCGTCTGGGCCAGGGTCAGCTCGACCGCGATCGGCAGTTCATCGGTACGCTGCGGTCGCCAGTCGGGCTGCCACAACCCCTGCTTGTCGCGAAAGCGCAGCCGTGCCGCTTCGATGCCTTCGAGAATGGCCACCGGCGCCGATGGCGCGGCCCCGTCGGCCTTGGCAGCGGTTGCGCGGGTCAGCCGTCCGTCGCTTAGCGCCCATTCGACCCGCTGCAGGCTCGACGTTCCAGGCTGTGGATCGATCTGCGGCACCTGGCGCGAAAAGCCCAGCAGCAGCCGGTCACCGCTCATCAGCGCCACCCGGTCGCTGCCGACGGCATCACGCGACGGACGCGGCAGCATCAGCGTCATGTCCTGCGCCATGATCGCCGAGAACCGTCGGATATCCCCCATCTCCTCGAGCCGCACCGCGCTGCGCGCCTCAGCCTCGACGCTCTGGCGCAGCAGAAAGACAGACGCGCTGGCGATCATCCCGAAGATGAACAAAGCGACCATCATCTCGACCAGAGTGAAGCCTGTGATCAGGTGGGAAAGCCCCTCCCCGTCATTCCCGCGAACGCGGGAATCCCGCTTATTCGCCACCGTTGCTGAAGCAAGCGGGACCCCCGCCTTCGCGGGGGTGACGAAAGCAGTGGTGGAACGGACTTGGGTCACAACATCGGCCTCAACACGGTGAGCGTCACCTCTGGCCCCGTTGCCTGCTTCACCGCCAGATCGACCCTGAGCATCTCGCCGCCCTCCAGCGCCGTGGTCGTCCGCCGCCAGGTAAAGCTGCGACCCGCATTGGTCGTGGATCCTTGCGAATCGCCCAGCGAGGGCGGGTTGGGATCGGTCAGCGCTTCGACCGCCAGATTACGGACCACGACCTCGGTGTAGAGCCGGCTGTCGAGTTCCGCGGTCTGCATCAGGCTGGCGCCCTGCAGCTTGATCAGCGCCAGCGCGGCGATCGAAAACACGGCAAGCGCCACCAGCATTTCCAGCAGGCTGAAACCGGCTGATCCGGCAAGATGGCGGGGGCGCAAGCACATGGGCGACCATTTACCCGCCAAAGCCGCAGCGCGCCAGCCGTTTGCGGGCTTGAACTGCGCCCCTGTTGGGCGCTAATCGGCGGGCGGACACCAGCCGCGCGTGGATCGGACCGATGAGCGAACCCAACACCGCCAGCAACCAGTGCAATCTCGCCGCGCTGATGCGCGTACCCGGTATCCAGCGGGTGCCGACGCCGCGGCTGGAGTTGTTCATCCTGCGCAATTTCCTCACGCCCGAGGAATGCGCCCGGTTCGTCACCATGATCGATACCGACCGCCGCCCCTCGACCATCGCCGATCCCAATGGCGACCATTATTTCCGCACGTCGGAAACCTGCGACATGGGCGCAGAGGATCCCGAAGTGGTGGCGCTCGACGAGAAATTGAGCGCCTTGTCGGGCATCCACCGCCATTTCGGCGAGACGATGCAGGGGCAACGGTACGCCGTGGGGCAGGAGTTCAAGGCGCACACCGACTATTTCGAGCCCGGCGGGCAGGATTACGAGCGCTATACCAGCGTCGCCGGCCAGCGCACCTGGACCTTCATGATCTATCTCAACGAGCCGGTGGCGGGCGGCGCGACCCGGTTCAAGACCATCGGCAAGTCGATCCAGCCCGAAACCGGCAAGCTCGTCGCGTGGAACAACCGCAGGCCCGACGGCAGCCTCAACCCCGCCACCATCCATCACGGCATGAAGGTGCGCGAGGGGGCGAAATACGTGATCACCAAATGGTATCGGGAAAGACGCTGGGGCTGGTGAGTCTCACCGGCTATCGCCCAGGACCAGCGATGCTGGTCACCGCAGCGTTCATCGGCCCGGGCACTGTCACAGCCTGCGCGAGCGCCGGCATCGGCTTTGGCTATGCCCTGCTGTGGGCCCTGGTGTTCGCGACCCTATCGACGGTCATTTTGCAGAACATGGCGGCGCGGGTCGCGATCGTCACCGGACAGGGTCTGGCCGAAGCGATTCTCGCGGCAGCGGCGAGCCCGGCGGTGCGCTGGGCGATGGCGGCCTTGATCTTCGCCGCGCTGGGCATCGGCAACTCGGCCTATCAGGCAGGCAACATCAGCGGAACGGGCTTGGGTCTTGCCTTGCTGGGACTTGGCGACGATGTCCTCTCGCCGTCATTGCGCGCGCTCGGCATCGGCGCGCTGGCGGCGACATTGGTGATCATCGGCAAGCCGGCATGGCTGGAGAAGCTGCTGATCGCGCTGGTGCTGGCGATGGCGCTGGCATTTGTCGGCGGGCTGCTGGTAATCGATGTCGATTGGGGAGCAGCGGCGCGCGGAATTAGCCCTACCCTGCCAAGCGACAGCCTGTTCACCGCGATCGCGCTGATCGGCACGACCGTGGTGCCCTATAATCTCTTTCTCCATGCAGCCTCGGTGCGCGGCCAGTTCAGCGCGGACCGGCAGGGAATCGCGGCTGCCAGCTTGGATACGGCGGTCTCGGTGACATTGGGCGGACTGCTGTCGATGGCGGTGGTGATCATGGGGGCGGCGACCAGCATGATGCCGTCGGCCGGAGGCGGTCCGCTGGACGATGTCGCGATGCGGCTGGAAGAGCTGTTCGGAAGCCCGGCCCGCATCGTCTTCGCGCTGGGGCTGGTCGGCGCGGGGTTCAGTTCCTCGCTCACCGCGCCGCTCGCCACCGGCTATGTGCTCGCCGAGATGCTGGGCAACCGGGATGACGTCCAGCGGCGCACCCGCATCTTCAAGCGCACCGCTTTGGCGGTGATCGCCATCGGGACCGGGTTTGCCGTCTTTGCGGTCAATCCGGTCGAACTGATCCTGATCGCGCAGTCCGCCAACGGGCTGCTGCTGCCGATCCTCGCCGCATTTCTGCTCTGGGTGGCCTCGCGCAAGGCGAGCCTCGGTACATTCGCCAACGGCCCGCTCGCCAACATCGCCGGTGGCATGGTGGTGCTGGTGTGCACCTTGCTGGGGCTGCGGCTGATCCTGCGCGCAGCAGGGGTGTGGCCATGACCGCGTCGATCGATCTCAACGCCGACCTGGGCGAAGAGCCGCAGGAAGAGCCGCGCGACATCGCGCTGATGCAGCACATTTCAAGTTGCAATATCGCGTGCGGCGGCCATGCCGGGGACGCTGGCAGCATGACGCGGATGCTGTTGGCCGCGCGCGATGCCGGCGTGGCGGCAGGCGCGCATCCTTCCTACCCCGATCGCGAGGGCTTCGGCCGCACGTCGCTCGATATGCCGCTGGGCGACCTGATAGATTCGCTTGCTGCTCAGGTGGCCGCGCTGGCCGCCATCGCCGCGGACCTTGGCGTCCCCCTTGCCCACATCAAGCCGCACGGCATGCTCTACAACGACCTGGCCGACCGGCCGGACATGGCGAGCGCGGTAGCGCAAGCGCTGCACCGTGCGTTCCCGCACCTCGCGCTGGTCGGGCTGGCGCACGGCGCGTTCGAGCAGGCCTGCGCCGATGTCGGCGCGCGCTTCGTCGCCGAGGGATTCGTCGATCGCGGCTATACGCCTGCGCGCCGCCTGATCCCGCGCAGCCAGCCCGGCGCACTGATCGCAAGCGACGAGGCCCGCGCCGCGCAAGCGCTTGCCATCGCCACCGGCGAGCCACTCACCGCCAGCGACGGCAGCCTGATCCATGTTATGGCGCAAAGCCTGTGCATCCATTCCGACAGTCCCGGATCGGAACAAACCGCTTTGCGGATCGCCGGGGTGATGGCAAGCAAGGGCATTGCCGTCAGAGCACCCGGAGAGTTGCCCTATGACTCAGATGTTGCCGATCTATTGCGCCGATGACTGGTTGATGATCCGCTCGCTCGCCCCCGATCAGGTGGCGGCGCTGGCGCAAGTGGCACGGCAGCAGGGTTGGGATGATGTTGTCCCCGGGCTCGACAGCCTCTCGCTGAGCTGGAACCCGGCGGAGCGCTCGCTCGAGACGGCACGCGGCCAGGCCGAAGCCCTGCTGGAGAATGCCGCGGAATCTCCGCCCGAAATGATCGCGCCGCCGATCACGCTGCACATCTGCTATGATGCCGTATGGGCGCATGATGCCGATATTGTGGCAGAGCTGCTGGGCATCACCACCCATAATCTTCCGCAATGGCATGCCGCGCAGGACTGGCGCGTGGCGATGCTCGGCTTCCAGCCGGGCTTTGGCTATCTGGTCTGCGACGCCGCCATTCCGGATATCCCCAGGCTCGCCGATCCACGCAGCCAGGTGGCAGCTGGCTCGGTCGGGCTGTTGGGCCAGATTTGCGGGCTGTATCCGCACAAGGGGCCGGGCGGCTGGCCGATCATCGGGCGGATTGCCGAAACGCTGTTCGATCCGCATTCCGCATCGCCCGCCCTGCTCTCACCGGGCCAGCAGGTGCGGTTCGAGCGCGTCGATACCGACACGCTCTGCCGCCTGGCGGGAGAGACGGCATGAGCCTCACCGTGATCAAGGCCGGCGTGCAGTCGAGCATCCAGGCGGCGCCCTATCGCGGCCTGCGCAGTCTGGCCGTCCCGTCGGGGGGGGCGGCCGACGGGCTGAGCCTGGCGCTTGCCAACCGGCTGGTCGGCAAACCGCACGAAGCAGCGGCGATCGAGATCACGCTTGGCCCCGCCGAGTTTCGCGCCGAGCGCGCGATGGCGGTCGCGGTGACCGGCGCCCCGTGCCAGGTCGCGATCAACGGCGAGGATGTCGAGCAGCATGAGACGCTGCACCTCGCCGCTGGAGATACAATCACTATCGGCCGCGTCTGGGCGGGGTGCCGCACCTATCTGGCGGTGTCCGCACCGATCGCGGTGACGCCGGTGCTGGGATCGCAATCCACTCTGATTGCCGCCGGGTTCGGCGGGATCGAGGGCCGCGCGCTGGCCGATGGCGACGTCATCGCGCTGGAAAGCGGCGGCGCGGACGCCGACAAAATCACGACCCCGGCAGAGCTCCAGCCCTTTTTTGGCCACGGCTTCGTGCTGCGCATCGTCGGCGGACCCGAATCCGACCGGCTCGCGCTGGGCATGGCCGCACTTTCGCGCAAGCGCTGGCGGGTGTCGTCGCGCTCCAGCCGCATGGGGCTCAAGCTGCAGGGTACCGCGATCGATCTCAATTCGGCGGCACCGATCCGCAGCGGCGCGGTGTTCCCCGGCATCATCCAGTGTCCGCCCGATGGCCTGCCCTATCTGATCGGCTGCGAGGGCCAGACCACCGGCGGCTATCCGCGCATCGGCCAGGTCATCCGCGCCGACCGGCACCTGATAGGGCAGCTCGCGCCCAATGCAACGATGCTGCTGGTGCCCGTGCAGGGCGAGCAGGCCGAGCAGATCCATTCCGAAAAACTTGGACTGTGGGCGGAGTGGCTTCCCGGCCTGACGCTGGCCTAGGCCGGATCAGCCCCCCATTGCCTTGAAGATCATCGGTCCGCCCAGTTCGATCGACTTGGCATAAGCCGGGCGCTCGCGCAGCCGCTGCAGATAGGCCGCCAGTGCGGTGCGTCCGTCGAGCAGCTTGCTGGCATCGGCGACCTCGAGCAGATACGCCATGTTGATGTCCGCACCGCTCAGGCGTCCGCCGACCAGGAAATCATGGCCGGTGACAGCCGCCTCGACATGGTCGAGCAGCTTCGTCACCTCGGCGCCCAGGAACCCGCCGAGCATCGGACCCAGCCCGCCAAAGCGCGGCCCCAGTGCGGTCAGGATGATCGGCATCGCCATCGTCCCTTCGGCAAAATGCAGCCATTCGAGATAGGCCGGACGGTCCTTGCCATTGGCGGGTGCCAGCGTGTCGCTGCCGAACCGTTCGATCAGATATTCGATGATTGCACCCGATTCGACCATGACATGGCCATCGATGATCACCGTCGGCGCCTTGGACAGCGGGTGCACGTCCTTGAGCTCGGGTGGGGCGCGGAAGGTCTGGGCATCGCGCTGGTGGCGCACCATCTCGTAGGGTGTTCCCATCTCTTCCAGCAACCACAGGATGCGGGTCGAGCGCGAATATTCGAGGTGATGCAGCACGATGCTCATGGCATGTCTCTCCGGTCTGTTCTGTTTTTAAGATGGCTTGTCGGGTCAGTCGGCCAGGATGGTCGGATCGGCCACCGGCAGGGGCGCCACCAGACCTGGATCGACGAAGCGCGGATCCTTGTCGATGTCTATCCAGTCACTGAACGGGCGGTCATACACCTGGTCGAAAAATTCGTAGGGCAGCCGGAAGGGTCGGGTCGAGCCGCTGTTCCACAGCATCACGATCCCGTTCTGTGTGGCAGGATCGAACCACATCGCCGCACGATAGCCGTTGACTGCGCCGCCATGGCCCACCAGCCAGTGCCCGTCATAGATATGGCTGCGCCAGCCCTGGCCATAGCCATGGCTGATGATCAGCGAATCCGGGCCGCTGCGGCCGCCGCGATAGGTCGCGACGCGCGGGCGGTGGATCTCGGCGCGGACACCCGGCGAGATCACCTCGGGTGCCTGCCCCATCTGCGCCTGCATCCAGCGCGCCAGATCGACGATGTTCGAGCTGACACCGGCGGCGGCGGGCACGCGGAAATAGGCATCGGACAGGGTCTGCACCCTGCCACCACGATACGGGCGTGCCCAGTTGGCGGCGCCCGTCAGGTTGGTCATGCCAAGGCCAGCGCTGGTCATGCCAAGAGGCGTGAACAGCTTCTGCACTGCGGCCATTTCGTACGGCATCTTGGTCGCATTGCCGACGATTTCGCTGAACGCGTCATAGGCGACGTTCTGGTAGCTGTGGCAATCGCCCGGCATGCACTGCTGCGGGACGGTCGACAGCATGTTGCGGAGCATCGGCGCGGGATCGCCCGATTCCAGCTTGCCGTCATAGGCATTGCGCGAGAGGCCAAGCCGGTGGGCAAGCAGATCGGGGATCGCCAGACGGTTTTCCGCGCCGCCCGAAAGCTTCAAACTCGTGCCGAAGGAGGAGAGCGGCGCAGACAGGCTCAGCTTGCCTTCCTGTGCCAGCTTGTAGGCCAGTGTCCCCGCGACACCCTTGGACACCGAGGCCCAGCGGAACACGGTCTGCGGCGTCACCGCAAGCTGCGCCTCGCGATCGGCAAAGCCGTATCCGCGCACGAACGCGAGCCGTCCGTTCTCGACCGTCGCCACCGACAGCCCGACCATCTCGGGATCGCGCATCATCCGCGTGATCCGCGCATCGAACGCAGCATAATCGACCTTGCCCTGCCACCGGTCGGGCATGTCGGGCAAGGCCACGCTGGCCTGAGCTGCGATCGCCGGTGTGCCGGCAATCACCCCGCCGCCACGCGACACGTTGAGCCCGATCAGCAGGGCTCCGGCGGCAAGCCCGCTAGCGGTCCAGACGACAGGACTGCGCAGCCAGTGCTTCATGCGATCTCCGATAGAAAAATGCGCCCCGGTCGCAATGCGTTACCCGCAATGTCTTGACCACGTTACATGTTTTGCCCTGTAAAATGCTTAAGAGCAAGCCATCCCGGATTCCGTTAGTCGCCTGCGCTGGCCGGACCACCGAGACCCGCTACCCCCAGCATACGATGCTGTCGGTGTGAACCGTATCACAGGGCCGATCGGCAAGCCTGCTACCCATGGAGGCAATCAGCCGTGAAAACGCTGCAAAAATGGGAGCGCCGCTATGTCCTTTGCCACCAAGACCCTGACACTGTTGATGCTGCTGGCCACGACAGCCATGGCGCAGGCCGCCGAACCGGCCCGCCCCGTTACCGGCACCTGGACCACCGACTTCGGAACCGTGCGCTTGATCGAAGACAGGCAGGGCGGGGTTCGCGGATCTTATGACACCGACGATGGCCGCATCACCGGCAAGATCGAGAATGACGTCATGGACGGGTTCTGGGTGGAGACGGCGTCCGACTACACCTGCGAGACGCTCAAGATGGGCAGCCCCTATTGGGGCCGGATCCGCTTCGAACTCAACAGCGCCAGGACCGGCTGGACCGGCATCTGGTCGTACTGCGATTATGAATATGTCGAAGGCAATGTCTGGAACGGCAGCCGCGCGCCCCGCTAAGGGCGTGCAGATGGCCCCGGAAGCGAGCGATCAGGACTGGCGGCGGTAATCTGCGGCAACGGTCGCCACCGCCGCGATCTCGTCCTCATGTGCCGGGTCGCGCCAGGTTTCGGCCAAGGCTGCGGTTTCCCAAGCGAGCATATCGGGATGGCCAAGCATCCGCCCGACCCAGCCCCTCCCCTTGTCGCCGATGTCGAGCCCGAAGGTCCGGACGCGGAAGGCAACCGGTGCAAAGAATGCGTCGACCGCGCTGAATTCCGCACCCGCCAGCCAGGGGCCGCCGAACCTTTCGAGCCCCTCGCGGAAAATTTCGGCGATCCGGTCGATGTCGGCCTGCAGCGCTGGAGGGATATCCTGCAATTCCGCGCGCACGCCGACGCTCATCGGGCAGATGTTGCGAAGCGCTGAAAAACCGCTGTGCATCTCCGCCGCCGCACACCGCGCCCATGCGCGCGCATCATTGTCGGCAGGCCAGACACCCTGATGCCGCTCGGCCAGATATTCGACGATCGCCAGCGAATCCCAGACGATCGTGCCATCATCGTGCAGGCAGGGCACCTTGCCATTGGGCGCGAAATTGCGGAATTCGGCCGAATTGTCCGGTCCGCCGAACGGCACCAGCCGATCCTCAAAATCGATCCCCAGCCCGCGCATCAGCACCCACGGCCGCAGCGACCAGCTCGAATAATTCCGGTTCGCGGTGAACAGCGTGTAGGCCATATTTACTCCGCAGGTTTGAGATGCTGCTTGAGAAAGCGGGTGCTGTCTTCGAGCACCGGGCCCTTGCCGCGGAAGGGTTTGGACAGCGCCATTACCACCTCTTCATGGTCGAGCCCCTGGTAATTGATCATCTCGACCACCGCGCCCTTCTGCTTGAGGCGGGCGGTGAGGTTGATGGCGTTGCGCGGGCGCACCGTGGTGTCCTCGCTGCTGGTGATCAGCAGCATCGGCGGCGCATCGGCGCGCGCGAAGGTGATCGGCTGGGTGATCTCCGGCTCGGGATAGGCCGACATCGCGTCGATCGATCGCTTGGTGGTGAAGGGGTAGAAGTCATACGCTCCGCTGAGGCCCACCACCGCCTTGACGATGCCGGGATCGACGTTCGCTGCGCTCAGCCAGCGCGGATCGAGCGCCAGCAGCACCGCGGTGTGCGCCCCAGCCGAGTGGCCGGAAAAGCCGATCGCCCCTGGGTCGCCGCCATACCGCGCGATGTTGTCGCGGGTCCAGGCGACCGCGTCGGCCGCATCCTCGATGAACGCCGGGAAGCGAACCTGCGGCACCTTGCGGTAATCGGGCACGACCACGACAAAGCCCTGCCTGGCGAAGGCGCGCCCGGCAAACGCATAATCCTGACGTGCGCCCTTTACCCAGCCGCCGCCGTGCCAGAAGATCAGTACCGGGCGCTTGGCGTCGGGCGTGCCATCAGCCGCGCGCCAGACATCCAGCGTTTGGCCGTGTTCGCCAAAGGGGACCGCCTCGGCGACAAGCGCAGCGCCCTTGCCGCCGCCTGCCACGGAATCGAGATGACTCAGCAGCAGCGGAGGCGAGGTGGTCGCGGCGCAAGCACCGAGCCCGCCAAGGGCCAGCACCGCTATTCCCAGCGCGACCTGCTTGCCGCGCTTCATGCGATGTAGTGTGCCGTCGTCTTGGCTGCGACATCCTCGGCGGTTACGCCCGGAGCCAGTTCGATCAGCTTGAACGGGCTGTCATGGTCGGGCCGCTGGAACACGCACATGTCGGTAATGATCATGTCGACGACGTTCTTGCCGGTCAGCGGCAGCGTGCATTCGGGGATGAACTTGGGATCGCCGTTCTTGCTCGTGTGTTCCATCACCACGATGATCTTCTTGACACCCGCGACCAGATCCATCGCGCCGCCCATGCCCTTGATCATCTTGCCCGGGATCATCCAGTTGGCAATGTCGCCGTTCTCGGCGATCTCCATCGCGCCGAGCACGGTCAGGTCGATATGACCGCCGCGGATCATCGCGAAGCTGTCCGACGAGCTGAAATAGCTCGAGGATGCGAGCTCGCTGATCGTCTGCTTGCCCGCGTTGATCAGGTCGGCGTCTTCATCGCCATCCATCGGGAACGGGCCGATGCCCAGCATGCCGTTTTCCGACTGCAGCGTCACCTCGATGCCCTCGGGCACGTGGTTGGCCACCAGCGTCGGGATGCCGATGCCGAGGTTGACGTAATAGCCGTCCTTCAATTCCTTCGCGGCGCGCGCCGCCATATCGTCACGGGTCCAGGGCATAGTCTAGGCTTCTCCACTCAAGCTGTTCCAGGCTCGCCACGTACCGATGGCATACACCAGTCCGAAGGCGAGGACGATTGCGGACGACCACCGGAGAAAATTCTCCGACAGGTCCGGGCGTTGAAAGGCGGACGGGAAAAACAGCACCAGTCCGCGCAAAAGATAGATGGCGCTGATCACGATCAGCCCGGTGCGCAGCAGGGGCAGCCGACCGATCAGGCCAGCGCCTGAAAACGCATAGGCTGCCCAGATCGCGAGCACGGTTGCGATGCCGAGTGTCAGGACCGCCGGAACCCAGCTGCCCCGTGCTGCCGCCTGGGCGATAGGTTCGCCCGCGCCGAAAAAGCGATACCAGTCCGGGCCACCAACAATACACGCCAGATGCAGCAGCGACGCGGCAACGCTCAGCGACCCACCGACGATCAACCAGATATTGCCCTGCTGCAGGCTGATCATAGCGTGTCAGGCTCCCAGTGCGTTTCAGCCGGGAAGATGTCATCGAATCCGCCACGGATCGACGGCCCGTAGACCGGGTTCGCGAACAGGAACCAGCCATTGCCCCACAGGCCGTCGTACGGCGCGGCAGTCGCCAGCGTGCGGCGTTGCAGCGGGGGCAGCTCGGGCTTGTTGAAGGCGTTGCGGAAGTCGCCAAGCTGGTCGCCCGCCATTGCGACCACGCACCAGCGCGCGGCGATGGTGGCGCGGCGCATGTCCTTGCTCGATCCGGTCGCGTCGTCGCCCATCAGGAACAGCGTTTCGCCGTGCTTGAAGTCGCCGAGCCCGGCAGCCGCCAGCGTGGCTTCGCTGCCCTTGGCGTTGGCGGTCGAGCGGTTGGTGTTGGCGATCGGCGTGATCCCGGCAGCGCGCAACGCGGCCATCGCCTCGAGCGCACCGGGCATCGCGAGCGCCTTGCCGGTGCCGGTCTTTTCCCACTGGTCCCAGGTTGCGGGATCGAAGTCCTTACCCTGCATAGCGAACCAGCGCATCGATCCGACGTTCCAGATCAAGGTCTCATCGGCATCGAACACCGCAGCCAGCGGCTTGTTGCCGCACGGGACAGGCCGGCCGGTCGCCTCGTCGATGATCACGCTGTCGGCGGGCCGCGTCTTGGCCTTGGCGAGCGCGTAGCTGGTCAGCGCGCCAAAAGTCTGCCGTGCTGCGATCGCACCCTCGGCCGATCCGTAGAGCCATTGCTGGCCCATCGGGACGGTGGCGGCGGCGGCTGCGACGGGTGCTGCAGTTGCGACAGGCTCGCTTTGAACCGTCGAACAGGCGGTGAGTGCTAAGGCAGCAGCCGCTGCAACGACCTTTCCCCTACCGCTTGCGGGAGGGGTGGCTGAGCCGGAGGCGAAGACGGGGTGGGCCTGAAAATAGCCGCGGCGCAGGCCCACCCCGGCCTTCGGCCACCCCTCCCGCCTGCGGGAGGGGAGAGGCTTGGCGCTCATCACGCTGCCACCTTCTCGCGCACCGTCTTGAACTCGATCTTCTTGTCATACGGCGCGCCGCAGATCAGGCGCTTCACATAGATACCGGGCAGGTGGATGCAGTCGGGATCGAGGCTGCCGGTCTCGACGATCTCCTCGACCTCGGCAATGCAGATCTTGCCCGCGGTCGCCATCGGCTGGTTGAAGTTGCGCGCGGTCTTGCGGAAGATCAGGTTGCCCGACTTGTCGGCCTTCCAGCCCTTGATGATGCACAGATCGGCATAGATTCCGCGCTCCAGAATATAGGTCTGGCCGTCGAAGTCCTTGTGCTCCTTGCCTTCTGCCACCTGGGTGCCGACACCGGTCTTGGTGTAGAAGCCGGGGATGCCTGCGCCCCCTGCCCGGCAGCGTTCGGCGAGCGTGCCCTGCGGGCAGAACTCGACCTCGAGCTCGCCTGCCAGATATTGCCGCTCGAACTCCTTGTTCTCGCCGACATAGCTCGAGATCATCTTCTTGACCTGGCGGGTGCGCAGCAGCTTGCCCAGCCCTTCGCCATCGATCCCGGCGTTGTTAGACGCGATCGTGAGGTCCTTCGTGCCGGCATCGCGAATGGCGTCGATCAGCCGCTCGGGGATCCCGCAAAGGCCAAAGCCCCCGGCACAGATGTGCATCCCGTCGAACAGAAGACCTTCCAGAGCGGATGCGGCGTCGGGATAGATTTTCTGCATGGCGAGGTGTCTCCCAGAAGTGTGATGACCCGAGCGAAGGATTGATTCGCTCCTCTGCGCGTGCCGTAGCGACACAAGGATGCTTTTTCCAGCCGCGCTTGATTTGAATCAATGCAAGTCGCCCCGGCGGGTCCCAAAGTCGGGACATAAACACAAAGGAGACGGCACCATGAAATCGATCTTGCTTTACGCCGATGGCGGCACTGCGTTTGAATCCCGGTTTCAGGTGGCGCTGGACCTTGCCCGCAGCCAGTCGGGCCATATCACCTTCCTGCAGGCGACCCCGCTGTCCGGCTTTATCGTGATGGACCCGATGGGCGGCAGCTATGTCCCCGCCAGCATGCTTGAACAGCTGCGGGCCGACGAGGACAAGTTGCGCACGCTGGTCGAAGCCCGGATGAAAGTGGAGGGGCTGCCTTGGGACTGGACCGCTTATGATGGCGACGTCACCCAGGCCGTGATCAGCGCATCGCGGCTGGCCGACGTGATCGTGCTCTCGCTCGAGAACAGGACCCGCAACGTCCGCCCGCATCCGCTGCTGCAGATTGCCGATGTCGCGGTGGAAACGCGCTGCCCGGTGCTGGCGGTGCCGACCGACGCCAAGGCGCTGAACACCGGCGGCAAGATCCTGGTCGCATGGGATGGCAGCCATGAGGCCGCAAGCGCGCTGAAACAGGCTTTGCCGCTGCTGCAACAGGCCGAGGCGGTCCATCTGGTTACGATCGTCGAACCCAAAAAGGCCGGCGGGTTCCCCTCCACCGAGGCGAGCGAATATCTCTCGCGGCACGGGGTATGCAGCGACCTGATCGAGCGCGAACGCGGACTGCTTTCGATCGAGGAAGTGATCGAGAATGTCGCTGCCGAGATCGGCGCGGACCTTCTGGTGATGGGCGCATTCGGCCACAGCCGCCTGCGCGAGGTGCTGCTGGGCGGCGTAACGCGCTATTTCCTTCGGGATTCGGGCATCCCGCTGCTGCTGGCGCACTGACCAGGCATGAGCGTCACCTCGGCGAGGTGGCGCTCATCGCGCCGATCTCCATTATACCGGCGAGAATGGCGGCAATGCCATTCCCTCAGGCCCTGACAATGCCCGCTTTGGCCCTGTGACGAAGGGAATTTGCTTGCCCTCGGGCCATGAGGGTGCAGTATCGACCGCAAGGTCTGCACCTATCCGCAGACGCTGGCTCACACAGAGCAGAGACAGGGTCGTACATGTTCAAATTCCTGAAATGGCTGCTTATCCTTGTGGTCATCGCGATCATCGGCCTCGGCATATGGGGCTATGCACCAGACATCGAGCCGAGCGAATTGCAGGCCCAATATGGCCAGCCGCCCTCGCAGTTCATCGAACTGCCCAACGGCCAGAGCGTGCATGTCCGCGATGAAGGCCCGCGCGATGCGCCGGCGATCCTGCTGATCCACGGCTCCAACGCCTCGCTGCACACCTGGCAGGGCTGGGTCGATGCCCTGAAAGCAGACTATCGCGTGGTCCGCTATGACCAGCCAGGCCATGGCCTGACCGGCGCGCAGGTGAAGGGCGACTACAGCACCGAAGCCTTTCGCGACACCGGGGCTGCGGTGATGAACCGACTGGGCATCGATCGGTACGTCGTCGCAGGGAATTCCATGGGCGGCTGGGTCGCGTGGAACATGGCGCTCGCTTATCCCAAACGGGTTGCCGGGCTGGCGCTGATCGATGCCTCGGGTGCGCCTGAGGCCAAGCCGACGAAGATTCCCATTGGCTTCAAGCTGGCACAGAGCGCGGCGGTGCGGCCAATCCTCAAGATCTTCACCCCGCGGGTGATCATCAAGCAGAGCCTCGAGCAGAGCGTCGGCGACCCGGCCACCATCACCCCCGAGATGGTCGATCTCTACTGGAAACTGCTGCGCCATCCCGGCAACCGCGAGGCCACCGTTGCGCGGGGCGATTTCCCCCGCGAGCCGGCCAAGGCGCTCGAATTTGCCGGTCTCACCATGCCTTCGCTGATCATGTGGGGCAAGAAGGACACCTTGATCCCATTGGCCAACGCCACCTGGTTCGCGCGCCAGCTGCCGAACGAGACCGTGGTGATCTATGATGATCTCGGCCACATCCCCATGGAGGAGGACCCGGTGCGCACCGTTGCCGATTTCAGGACCTGGCTGGAGAAAACCGGGCTCAACCAGCCTGCAACAGCGGTGACACAATCTGATCCTAGGGAAGGTCTGGCTGATCCCCTGGAAGGCGTGGCCGACCCAGGAGAAGGCATTGCCCCCGCCGGACCGGCAGCAACACCCGGGGGCTGACATGGGGACCCGGATGCACAGTATTGCCGTCTACAATCTCAAGGGCGGCGTGGGCAAGACCACCAGCGCGGTGAACCTTGCCTGGTGCTCGGCGGTGCTGTCCTCCCGGCGGACATTGCTGTGGGACCTCGACCCGCAAGGCGCAGCGAGCCACCTGATTGGCGACGACCGCGCGGTCAAGGACGAGGCACGGTCGATCTTCGCGCGCGATGTTTCAGCAGACAAGCTTGTGCGTCCCTCGCGGATCGCCGGGCTCGATCTGCTCGCGGCGGATCACTCCCTGCGCGGCCTCGACCGGCTGCTGTTCGAGATCGGCAAGGCGAAAAGGCTGAAAAAGCTGCTCGATGGCCTCGGCAAGACCTATGACCGGATCATTCTCGATTGCCCGCCGGGGCTCAGCGAGACGTCCGACCAAGTGCTGCGCGCGGCCGATCTGGTGATCGTGCCGATCATCCCCTCGCCCCTGTCACAGCGCGCCTTCGTCGAGGTGCAGGCATATCTGGACGGCAAATCGGGCAAACACGCGCCGATGCTGCCGGTGTTCGTGATGGTCGATCGCAGACGCGCGCTGCACAAGCAGGCGCTGGAGAATTATCCCGACTGGCCGGTGATCCCGATGGCGAGCGCGGTCGAGCGGATGGCGGAAGAGCGGATGCCGGTGGGCGCGTTCGAGCCGAAAAGCCCTGCGGCGCAGGCCTATGCGAAATTGTGGCAGGGGATCGAGCGCAAGCTCGCCGGTTAGAACGGCAGAGGGTAGCGCGCCAGGATCAGCGCGCTGGCACAGCCGGATACGAGCACGAAGCGCAACACGGCGTGCCATGCTGCATCGTTGATCGAGCGGGCAGTGAGGGCGCGAGCTTTGTTCATCGCGGCACGATGCGCGCTCAACGCCTAAGAATCGGTTAACGCCTGAGGTCGCTGAACAGTTCAGCCGCACAGGCCCTGGAAGCGCCACCGGGGCCGCTGCGGCCTTAACGAATCAGCCCTTCGCCAGCTGCTCCAGCGCATCGCCCTCGATCCGCCAGGGCTCCCAGCCGACCGAATGGTGCGCACCGATATGGCGGTAGAATTCGCGCGCCTTGTCGTTCCAGTCGAGCACCGCCCAGTCCATCCGCGCACAGCCGCGTGTCTTGGCCTCGCGCGCCAGCGTCGAGAGCAACGCCCGCCCGGTGCCGGTTCCGCGCGCGCTATCGGCAACGAACAGGTCTTCCAGATACAGCGAGGGCGCGCCGGTCCAGGTCGAATAGGTCAGGAACCACAAGGCAAGGCCGACGAGTTCGCCGTCCATCTCGGCCACATGCGCGAATACTTGCGGATTGTCGCCGAACAATGTCGCCTTGAGCGATGACTCGGTCGCCTTCACCGCATCGGGTTCGCGCTCGTAAACCGCCAAGGCCACGACCATGCGCAGAATATCGGCCTCGTCGCCGGGCCGTGCCGGACGGATGGTGACTGTCATAACAGATGCCTACCTTATTCCGCCGCGACCGGCTCGGCGTTGCCGGCATCGCTGGCTTCGGATTCAATCTGGGCCGCCTTGGCTTCGACCAGTCGGACGATGTGATCGACCATGCCTTCGTCCTCGACCGTATGGTCGGTGATCCCCGAGAGATAGACCATGTGCTTGCCCTTGCCGCCGCCGGTCAGCCCGATATCGGTCTCGCGCGCTTCGCCGGGGCCGTTGACGACGCAACCCAGCACCGAAAGCGACAGCGGGGTGTTGATGTGCTGCAGCCGCTCTTCGAGCTTCTGCACCGTGCGGATGACGTCGAAGCCCTGCCGCGCGCAGCTTGGGCAGCTGACGATGCGCACGCCGCGGGTGCGGATGCCCAGCGATTTGAGAATCTCGTACCCGACGCGCACCTCTTCCTCGGGCTCGGCCGAGAGCGAGACACGGATGGTGTCGCCGATGCCCGCCCACAACAGGCTGCCGATGCCGATCGCGCTCTTGACCGTACCGCCGACGAAGCCGCCGGCCTCGGTGATGCCAAGGTGCAGCGGGCAATCGACGGCATCGGCCAGCTGCTGGTAGGCGGCGACCGCCAGAAACAGGTCGCTCGCCTTCACCGCGACCTTGAACTCGTGGAAATCATGGTCCTGGAGCAACTTGATATGGTCGAGCGCGCTTTCGACCAGCGCCTCGGGGCACGGCTCGCCGTATTTCTCGAGCAGGTCCTTTTCGAGGCTTCCGGCGTTGACCCCGATGCGGATCGAGCAGCCATTGGCCTTGGCCGCGTTGACGACCTCGCGCACCCTGTCCGAAGAGCCGATGTTGCCGGGGTTGATCCGCAGGCACGCCGCGCCCGCATCGGCAGCTTCCAGCGCGCGCTTGTAGTGGAAATGGATGTCGGCGACGATCGGCACCCGCGCCGCGCGCACGATCTGCTTCATCGCGGCGGTGGATTCGACATCGGGGCACGACACGCGGATGATATCGACACCGGCGTCCTCGCAGCGGCGGATCTGGTCGATCGTGGCGCGCGCGTCGGAGGTCAGCGTGTTGGTCATCGTCTGCACGGTCACCGGCGCATCGCCGCCCACCGGCACGTTGCCCACCATGATCTGCCGCGACTTGCGTCGGTCGATATCGCGCCAGGGGCGCAGTGAAGGGTTGTGGGCAGACATAAATTGCTCTCCAAGAGTGTCAGGCAGGTATAGTCGCTCGATCCGGCTTTGGCGAGAGTTCAGGGCACAAAGGCAGCCAGCCAGACAACAGGGATGGGGATACCGATGACGAAGATGATGAAACTGATGCTGGCCGGCGGCCTGATGGCGATGACGGCTGCGACCGCCCTGCCCGCCCAGGCCCAGACGCAGCCCCAAACGCCAGCCGAAACACAGGCTCCGTCAGCACAGCGCAGCGCCCATGAACAGGCAGCGCGCGAACTGTATCGCACCATTGTCGGCTTTCGCACCGCGCGCGGTCACCGCCAGGTACCTGCGATGGTCGCCTATCTGAAAGGCGAATTCCTGAAGGCAGGCTTTGCCGAGAGCGACATTGCGGTGACCGATTACGACAGCGACGGCGAGCCGACCCAGGGCCTGGTTGTGACATATCGTGCCAAGGGAACGGCCAAGGCAGGACCGGTGGTGCTGCTGGGCCATATGGATGTGGTCGAAGCGCTGCCCGAAGACTGGGAGCGCCCTCCGTTCACGCTGACCGAGGACAACGGCTATTTCTTCGGGCGCGGCACGCTCGACAACAAATACGGCATCGCCAGCCTGTCGCACACCTTCATCCGGCTGAAGCAGGAAGGCTGGACGCCCCGCCGCGATCTGGTCCTGGTCTTCTCGGGCGACGAGGAGACCGGGATGATCAGCACCCGGGCGCAGGCCAAGATGGTCGCCGAGACGATCAAGCCCGCCTTGGTCCTCAACGGCGATGCCGGCGGCATCCGCCTGACCGAGGATTTCAAGCCGATCATGTTCGGCGTGCAGGCGGCGGAAAAGACGTTCGCGACGTTCGAGCTCACCGTGACCAATCCCGGCGGGCATTCGTCGCGTCCGCGCGCGGACAACGCGATCTACGAGCTGGCCTCGGCGCTCAAGGCGATCGAGGCCTATCGCTTCCCGGTGCGCGACAATGATATCACCCGCGGATCCTTTGCCGAATTGGGCAAGATCACCCCCGGCCCGCTGGGCGAGGCGATGCTGGCGTTCGCGCGCAACCCCGCCGACGAGGCTGCGCGTGCGGTCTTGCTGGCCTCGCCGTCCACGGCGACGCTGCTCTCGACCACCTGCGTTGCGACAATGCTCAAGGGTGGCCATGCCGAAAACGCGCTGCCGCAATCGGCAACCGCGACGGTCAACTGCCGCATCTTCCCCGGCGAGGGTGGCGCTGCAGCCACCGAAGCTGCGCTGAAGAAAGCAATCGACAACGACAAGGTCATCTTCAAACTGGCCACCGATGTCGTGGAGGCACCGGCATCGACCCTCACCCCCGAAGTGCTGGCGGCGGTCAAGGCGGGCGTGCACGCGCGCTTCCCGGGCATGGTGATCGCGCCCTATATGGAATCAGGCGGCACCGATGGCATGCATTACCGCGCGCTGGGGATGAACACCGTCGCGATCAGCGGCGCTGCGATGCGCGACGCCGACATGTTCGCGCACGGCCTCAACGAACGCATCCGGGTGGAGGATTTCTACGCCGGGCTGGACCACTGGTATCTGATCCTCAAGCACCTGGCGCGCTGACGTAGCGTATTCTACCTCGACGGCATTCCCGCGAAAGCAGGAATCCCGCCTGCGCGGGGGTGACGATCAATGAAACGCCATCCCAGCAGCCTTTTAACGGCGGCAGGGGATCATGGCGCCCTTTGGAACGGCTTGGCTTCGGCCAGGATCAGCGCAAACCAGTCGTCGGGATCGGTCCATTCGTGGCACGTCGTCCAGCCGCCCGCGCGCAGCAGCAGCCGCGCATCGCGGGGGCCGTATTTGTGGCTGTTTTCGGTATGGATCGTCTCGCCCTGCGTCATGCTGAAGCGTTCGCCCATCACCTCGAAGCTGATGTCGCCCTGCGCCTCCAGATGCATCTCGATTCGCGCATAGCTGTCGTTCCAGCGCGCCACGTGGCGGAACCGGTCGACCGGAATGTCGCCGTCGAGCTCGCGGTTGATCCGGCGCAGCAGGTTGAGGTTGAACTCGGCGGTCACCCCCTGCGCATCGTCATAGGCCGGGATCAGGATATCGGGCGACTTGATCCGGTCCATGCCGATCAGCAGCATGGCGCCTTCGCCCAGCGTCTCGCGCATCGAGCGCAGCAGATCGAGTGAGGTGCGGGCGACCATGTTGCCGATGGTCGAGCCGGGAAAGAAGCCGAGCTTGGGAACGCCCGAAACCGCTTGCGGCAGCTTGAGCGGATGCATGAAATCACCCTCCAGCGGATGCACCGCAAGACCCGGAAAATCGGCGGCGAGCGCGGCCGCCGAATCCCTCAAAAAATCGCCCGAGATATCGATCGGAACATAATGCTCACCCTGCACCGCGCGCAGCAGATGCGGGGTCTTGACCGACGAGCCAGATCCGAACTCGACCACCGCGCGGCCAGCGCCGCCATGCGCGGCGACCTCGCCGCAATAGCGTTCGAGCAACGCGGTTTCCGTGCGGGTGGGGTAATATTCGGGCAGATCGGTGATCGCCTCGAACAGCTCCGAGCCTGCCAGATCATACAGCCAGCGCGCCGGGATCGCACGCCGGTCGCTGCGAAAACAGGCCAGCACGTCGTCGCGGAAAGCCGGGTCGGCGGCATCGGGCGCGAGCGCTTCAAGACGTTGGGTGCTGGGGGACAAGGGAGCTCTCCTGAAGCGATTTTCGGTCAGATATCCCGCGCCAGCCTGAGGCCGGTGAACTGCCAGCGCTGGTGGGGGTAAAAGAAGTTGCGATAGCACGGACGCACGGAGCCGCGCGGGGTTGCACAGCTTGCGCCGCGCAGCACGAACTGGCCGGACATGAACTTGCCGTTGTACTCGCCCACCGCGCCTTCGGCTGGCTTGAACCCGGGATAGGGACGATAGGCGCTGCCGGTCCACTGCCAGACATTGCCGAACAGCGCATCGGCCGCGTCCGCGCGCGGGCGCACCGGACCTGCAGTCTCAAGCTGGTTGCCGCTCAGCGGATCGTGGCGCACCGCGATTGCTTCCCACTCGGCCTCGGTGGGCAAACGCGCGCCCGCCCAGGTCGCATAGGCATCGGCCTCGTACAGGCTGATATGGCAGACCGGCGCTGCCGGATCGACGCTGCGCAGGCCATCGAGCCCGAACTGCTGCCAGTGCCCGCCCTCGTCCTTGCGCCAGTACAGCGGCGCCTCGATCGCTTCCGCCTGCACCCAAGCCCAGCCATCGGCGAGCCAGTGGCGCGACTGCGTGTAGCCGCCATCGGCGATGAACGCCGCCCATTCGCCATTGGTCACCGGGCGGCTGGCGAGCGCATACGGGGTCAACAGCACCGCATGGCGCGGCCCTTCGCAATCGAAGCCGAAGCCATCGCCGCGATGCCCGATTTCGACCTGTCCCACCGGTCCCTCGATCCACCCGAGCGATTGCGGCTCGAGCGTGGACTGTGGCTCAGCCGGCCAAACGGCTGGGTGCATCGGGTTTTGCGCGAACAGGTGCAGAATGTCCGTGAGCAAAAGCTCCTGATGCTGCTGCTCGTGGTTCAGGCCCAGTTCGATCAGCGCCAGCACATCGGTACCGAGGCCCGGCATCGCCTCGAGCATCGCGGCGTCGACATGTGCGCGATAGGCGCGAATGCGGTCGAGCGAGGGCCGGGTCAGCAGACCGCGGTGCGGCCGGGCATGGCGGGCACCCTCGGCCTCGTAATAGCTGTTGAACAGGAAGTGGAAATCCGGGTCGAACGCGGTGTAGCCCACGACATGATCGCGCAGCACGAAGGTTTCGAAGAACCAGCTGGTGTGCGCGAGATGCCATTTGGCCGGCGAGGCATCGTCCATCGACTGCACGGTGGCATCGGCGTCTGAGAGGGGGTCGGCGAGCGCCAGCGAGAGCCCGCGGACATGAGCGAAGAGGTCGGTCAAGGCCGAGGGGTTTGCCTCCCGCGGAGGTGCCTCATGAGAAAGGGCGGTGGCGCTCATGGTCGTCAGTCTTCCCGTCGAATCACTACTTGCTTAAACCAGCCGCTCGTCGTTCCCACGAACACGGGAATCCCGCTTCTTCGCCGCATCATCGCAAAAGCTGGACCCTCGCGTTGGCGGGGGTGACGAAAACCTACCGAGAGGCGCCAGGCACCCAGAGCGGATCGTCGCCATTGTTGATCCGGCGCGCGAGGACGAACAGGAAGTCCGACAGCCGGTTCACGTAGATACGCGCTGAAGGATTGATCGATCCGTCGTGCGATGCGGCCACCAAAGTGCGCTCTGCACGGCGTGCAATCGCGCGCGCCAGATGCACCGCAGCCGCGCCGGGGCTACCGCCGGGCAGGATGAAGCTGCGCAGCGGCGGCAAGGCATCGTTGACCGCATCGATCCGCTGTTCGAGCCATTCCACCTGAGCCGGAATGATCCGCAGCACCATTTCGGACGGGGTGAAATCCTCGCCCGGGGTCGCGATATCCGCGCCCAGATCGAACAGGTCGTTCTGCACGCGGATCAGGTCAGCGCTAAACTCGCTTTCGCCCAGCGCCACGACCGCCAGACCCAACGCGCTGTTCAACTCGTCGATATCGCCGATCGCCGCCATCCGCGGGCAATCCTTGGGCACGCGCGAACCATCGACGAGCCCTGAGGTGCCGTCATCGCCGGTACGGGTGTAGATCTTGTTGAGCTTGACCATCAGCTGTCACCGCGCCTGCAAAGGCTCAGCGGTTGACCAGCATGAGCACCGCGACGGCGGCAATCGCCATCGCCTGATATTTGACGCGCGCGAACATCATCTTGTTCTGCATCTGGTGGCTGCGGCCGACCCCAGGGGATTTGAGGTCTTCCTCGGTCATCTGGATGAATGCAACAAGGCCGCGCACGAGGCTGACCAGGACCATGACTGCCAGAGCGACAATCGCAAGGATGATGATGACGTTCATGGGGAACTATATGATGCGTGCACCCATGAAATGCCAGCGGGAAGGTGATTTTTTCTCAAACTTTCGAGCAGCGCCGGTCCGTTCTCTCCGGCTTCGCGCAAGGACGCCAGCGCCGCCGCGTTTTCGCTCTTGGCCAGCTTGCGGCCATCGGGCCCGGCGAGCAGGCCGTGGTGGAGATAGTGCGGCACGGCAAGGCCCAGCAGCGCCTGCAGCAGCCGGTGGACATGGGTGGCCTCGAACAGGTCTCGCCCGCGGACCACAGGACTGATCTGCTGGTGCGCATCGTCGAGCGTGACCGCGAGATGATAGCTCGCCGGCGCATCCTTGCGCGCCAGCACGACATCGCCGAACAAGTCGGGCCGAGCCGCTTGCTCGCCAGCTTCGAGATCATGCCAGACGAGTGGGTCGGTTTCGGCGAAGGCGCGCGCCATGTCGAGTCGCCAGCTATGGGGTTCGCTCGCCATCCGGCGCTCGCGCTCCGCCTCGCCAAGCAACCGGCAGGTGCCCGGATAGACCAGGCCGTCGGGCCCCGGTTGCGCCCCGGCGGCGGCGATCTGGCTGCGGGTGCAGAAGCACGGGTAGACCAGCCCGCGCGCCATCAATTGATCGAGCGCGGCATCATAGGCTGCCAGCCGCGAGGACTGGAACAGCACCGCGCCGTCCCACTCCAGCCCCAGCCAGCGCAGATCCGCGAAGATCGCCTCCACCAGCTCGGGCTTTGAGCGCACCCCGTCGATATCCTCGATCCGCAGCAGGAATTGCCCGCCCGCGGCCCGCGCAAAATCGTGCGCACGAAGCGCCGCATAGGCATGGCCCAGATGCAGCGCGCCATTGGGGCTGGGGGCGAAACGGGTGCGGACCGGTCCGTGCGCAGTCACCGCGCTGGCGCCTGTTTGAGTGCCGTCTTTACCTTGGGTGTAATGTGCCAACTTATCACCATATATTGTGGCAACATGCTCTTGACCTGCGCGCCTGCCTCATGCTGATTAACCGTAAATTCCGTCACCCCGTTTTTGTGACGGGCCAACTTTTGTAACAGGGCTGTCACGCAACAGGGTTTATAGGAAGCGCGCTTTTTAAAAAAGCATCGTGGACGAATGGGAGAGGGTTTGAGCCGACCATGTTTCATCCCGACTTGATCGAACGGGCCATTCGCGACCCGCACCCCGACTTTATCCGGCACCCGGATAGCTGCCCTGCCCTCGTTCTCAACGCCGATTACACCCCCTTGAGCTATTATCCGCTCAGCCTGTGGCCGTGGCAGACCGCGATCAAGGCGATCTTCCTCGACCGCGTCGATGTCATCGAGACCTATGAGCGCGAGGTGCACTCACCCACGGTCCAGATGAAGATCCCCTCGGTGATCGCGCTCAAGCAATATGTGAAGCCGTCGGAATACCCCGCCTTCACCCGCTTCAACCTGTTCCTGCGCGACCGCTTCCACTGCCAGTATTGCGGCTCCCCGCACCAACTGACCTTCGACCACGTCGTCCCGCGCCGCCTGGCGGGCAAGACCACCTGGCAGAATGTCGCGACGGCGTGTGCCCCGTGCAACATGCGCAAGGGCGGACGAACACCTGCGCAGGCGGGAATGCGGCTGATGGTCCAACCGATCCGCCCGACCAGCTGGCAGCTGCAAGAACGCGGAAGAGCGTTTCCGCCGAACTACTTGCATAACAGCTGGCACGACTGGCTGTATTGGGATGTCGAGCTGGAGGCTTGAGGGGGGCTTTCGGGATGGCTTCCGGTGGTACCTTCTGCGGGAACTGGGGTGATGGGGTGGACGCCCCCCGACGGCATCGATGTGCCATAGTGGAGGTGTTG
>NZ_JAUCZC010000034.1 GCF_030373265.1 Blastomonas sp. | reverse complement strand
AAATCAGTCATGGCAGCTACCTCCTGCCACATTGAATCAACCGTTCAGGCCGCGCGCAAGCAATTAATGGGTCCTGACCCTAGTCGCAGCGGTGAGGGTGATGGTGCGGCTGGGTCCTGTTCGCGAGACCTCTCACCCTTCGTTCAATCCGGAGAGACCCCCCCCACCCAACCCTCCCCCATCAAGCGGGAGGGCTTTGAACAGCATAAAACCCATGTCCACTTTCCATGACAAACATCTGTCAAACTTTATGGACACCTGCTAGCATCCTGCCATGAACTGCGCTTTTTCCGACTGGCTCACCCATGCGCCATGAACCGATCATCGTGGTCGGCGCAGGCGTTGGCGGGCTGAGCGCGGCGGCGCTGCTCGCGGCGGCGGGCGAGCCGGTGCTGGTGGTCGAACGCCAGCCCACCCCCGGCGGCAAGTTGCGCGAGGTGATGGCGGCGGGCCGGCCGGTCGATGGCGGGCCGACGGTGTTCACGATGCGCTGGGTGTTCGACCGGCTTTTCAACGATTGCGGCGGCGATCTGGAAACCGCGATCCCGCTGACCCCGGCGAGCCTTATCGCGCGCCACGCCTGGGGTCCCGAAGCGCCATTCGACCTGTTCGCCGATGTGGCGCACAGCGAAGCGGCGATCGGCGAGTATTTCGGCGCGAAGGATGCCGCAGGGTTTCGCACTTTCTGCGCCGAGGCCGCGCGCATCTTCAACGTGCTGCGCGAGCCTTATCTGGCGGCCCCTGCCCCCACCCCGTTCTCGCTGGTGACGCGCATCGGCCTCAAGCGCCTGCCCGAAACGATGGCGATCCGCCCCTATCAGGCGATGTGGAAGGCGCTCGGCCGGCATTTCGGCGATCCCCGGCTGCAGCAACTGTTCGGCCGCTATGCCACTTATTGCGGATCGTCCCCCTTCGTCGCGCCCGCCACCTTGATGCTGATCGCGCATGTCGAGCAGGACGGAGTCTGGCTCGCCGACAACGGCATGCACTCGATCGCCACCGCGATCGAAGCGCTTGCCCGCAGCAATGGCGCGCAGTTCCGCTATGATGCCCCCATCGCCGAGATCGTGGTCGAGCATGGCCGCGCTGCCGGCGTCCGGCTCGCGTCGGGCGAGGTCATCCGCGCCCGCGCTGTCGTGTTCAACGGCGACCCGGCCGCGCTCAACATCGGTCGGCTGGGCGACAAGGTCCGCCGCGCGGTGCCGCCGGTGCCGCCCAAGCAGCGCTCGCTTTCCAGCATGACCTGGCTGATCAACGCCAAGACCTCGGGCTTTCCATTGGTGCGGCACAGCGTGTTCTTCTCGAACGACTACCGCGCCGAGTTCGATTCGATCTTCAAGCGCGGGGAAGTGCCCGAAGCGCCCACCATCTATATCTGCGCGCAGGACCGCGACGACCATTCGGCGCGCGCGCCGCCGGGGCCCGAACGACTGCAGCTCATCGTCAACGCGCCAGCCAATGGCGACACATTTCAAAGTTCACAGGCGGAGATCGACCAATGCGAGAGGCAAGTTTTCGGCTTCCTGGAGGATTGTGGCCTGACGATCGACCGATCGCCGGACAACTCGCATTTGGTGACGCCAGCGGACTACGAGGGTTTGTTCCCGGCGACGGGCGGCGCGCTTTACGGCCGGGCGACTCATGGATGGAAGGCGGCTTTCCAGCGGCCCGGGGCAGCGAGCCGCCTGCCGGGGCTCTATCTGGCCGGGGGTGGCATCCACCCCGGCGCCGGGATCCCGATGGCGAGTCTGTCCGGCCGCTTGGCGGCAGAGCGGCTGCTTGCGGACCTGCCTTCGATGCGATCGTCCCGCCGGGTGGCTATGCCTGGTGGTACATCGACGCGCTGAGCGACGACGGCAGGCACGGCCTGACGATCATCGCGTTCATCGGCAGCGTGTTCTCGCCCTATTACCACTGGTCGGGGCGTGGCGACCCCGACAACCATATCGCGATGAACGTCGCGCTGTATGGCCCGCGCGGCGGCTGGTGCATGACCGAGCGCGGGCGTGGTCACCTGGCGCGCGATCACGACAATCTGGTGATCGGCCCCAGCTCGATGCACTGGGATGGCGACAGCCTGCGGATCGACCTTGCCGAGATCACCGCGCCGCTGCCCAAGAAGGTCCGCGGCACGATCCGCGTCTTCCCCAAGGTGATGCCGCAGACTTTGTGGCCGCTCGACGCGGAGGGCAACCACGCCTGGCGTCCGATCGCACCGCGCGCCGCGATCGAGGTCAAGCTCGACAATCCGTCGCTCAGTTGGAAGGGCGAAGGCTATATCGACAGCAACGCCGGGGTCGAGCCGTTGGAGCGCGGCTTTTCCGACTGGCACTGGTCGCGCGCACATTTGAAGCGCGATTCCGTCGTGCTCTACGAAGGCCAGCGCCGCGATGCCTCGCGCTTTGGAATGGGCTTACGCTTTGCCGACAACGGCACGATCAGCGAGGTCGAACTGCCCCCCGAACGCGTGCTGCCCAAGACCCTGTGGCGCATGCCGCGCATCACCCGCGCCGATGCCGGCGCGCCGGTCGAAATCCGCCGGACCTGGGAGGACACCCCCTTCTACTCGCGCACCGCGCTCAAGACCCGATTGTTCGGCGAACAGGCCGAGGCGGTGCATGAGAGCCTGTCGCTCGACCGGCTCGAAAAGGGGATCGTCAAGCTCATGCTGCCGTTCAGGATGCCACGGCGGGCGTAAGGCTGAGCCTGAGGCCAGCAAGCGGACCTTGTTGCGCCCGGGTATGCTCGCGCGTCAGCCGATGGCCCCCGCGGACGGCTGATTAGGGCACATCAAGGTGACTGTGCCAGCCTTGAAGTCATAGGTGATCGACGCGCAATGGCCGATTGTGTCCATGCCGATATAGAGCCGCTGGCTCGGGACCTTGCGCTTGCTGTCACCCGTGACGACAATTTCGTCGAGATCCTGGTCTGGAGTAGCACCGTCGGGGATACCTTGGGCGTTGCCCATGTCCGAAACGCGCACTGCCAGATTGCGTATCTCCAACTCGCCCAGCATCAAGGGGCGATCGAGGTCCAGGCTGCGGATGGGACGCGATATCTCATACAGGATCGGCGCTTCGCGGGCATCTCCATTGAACCGCCCGCCATTCGCATCGGCGATCCATTGCCCCCCGGTTGCCGTCACCACACTTTCTGGCCGGTCCAAACTGAAGGCGACGTAGACCGACTTGCCACCGACGTCGATCTTCACACCCGTCTGGCTGAGGCCCATGTCCTTGTCGAGGCGGAAGGTGATCGCCTGATCCCCCGCCTGCGGGTCCCGCAAAACGAATATGGTGCGCTCGAAAGGGAAGGTTGCCGGGCCTGCAACGCCGTCGGCGTCGTCCACCACTTGCCGATCACTGAAAGCCGTGCGGCTTTTGAAGGACGTGGTTCCTGCACGATACGTCACTTTATCGGTCCGCAAGGCAATCTTCACCGGTCCGATGAAATACACATAGCCGATCATACTGGGCTTGAGCCCGATCTTCTCCGCCACATTGGCATTCACCGTCGGAACCGACACGGCATCCGGTGCCAGGCGAAAACGCACGGGCTGATCGTTGATCATCATGGCGACGGTGTCGCCCATCCGGACACGAAGATCGGTAGCCGGCGCGTCGGAGGGCTGTGCCGCGGCTTGACCGGCGTACAGCGCAAGCGCGGCTGTGAGGATTGATGCACGCCACTGCATGAGCCGAACTCCCCGATAAGCAACACCGGCACAAGACTGGTCGCGTGCTGAACGATGGATGAACGTGCGTCCATCCGGTGCGCCCGCCTGGACGAAAACGCTTGGCTCCGCTCTTGCACTCGGCACGGGGGCCGTGTGACGGGTCGCTGCCTTCCCAGGGGACCGGCTGGGCGGGGTTGGGCAGGCGTGCGTACCGGTCGTCGTGAACAGCGGCGAATGTGTATGCCAGCCCCCGCTACACCTCGTTGGCCGACACAAGCCGGAGCCGCTCCCGCGTGCCGATGCCGTCCTTGCTCGCATAGGTTTCGCTGCGGACAGGGTGCTCGGGGTCTGCCAGATCAATCCACAGGTCATGCTGGTGGGATTCGGATGTCGGCTCGAGGTCGGTAACATCGCGGAAGGCGAAATGCAGTCCGCTGGCATCTTGCCCTGCAAGCTCGAGCCTCGGCTGGTTGCCCTGCGGACAGTAATGGGTTGCGAGCAGGGTTTCGCCATCGCGATGGTAGAGCGTCAGCGAGTGCGGCTCGCCGCGGACCTCCCAACTCTCAACCAGAACGGTTCCGCCTGCCGTCAGATAGAAGCGGATCCGGTGCGAGCTCTGGGGTTTGTCTGCGGGTCGCCAGGTGCCGACCATGCGTTTCATCTGGACGAAGGCATCCTCTGCGCTGACCGCTGTGTGTCCTGTACGATCTTCGCCGGCATCGGCGTGTGCCGAGGCCGGGCCGATCACCAGCAATGACAGGATGAAAGCCGCAATGTGTCGCATGAGTTTTCCTCGCCAGGATCATCATGGTGCAGGCGATAATGATTGGCAATCGGATCGTTGATGCACCGGCTGGTCCTTCGCCAACCCACGCCGCCGGCAGATCTTGCAGCTGCCCCAGCGAGCCGGACTCCTGCGGGCTGACCCACCCCGAGCCCCTGCCTTGCGAGGAGGGGCGTTGCCTTATTTCAGGCAGAGACCTTGCGCCGCACCCCGGGCGCGGGCGGATCGACCGGGGCTCCGGCGAAGCACTGCGCAATCGCCATCCACGCGGTGGCGTTCGGCCCTGTCACCTTGAGCGCCGTATCGGCGATGTTGCGGGTCTGCGTGACGACCTGGCAAAATTCCCCAGCATCGCCCTCGATCAACTCGCCGTCCACCGGCTCGCCGAGCGTCCAGACCTCGCCCGATGGCGCGGTGAGGCGGAGCTGCGGCACCGGCTGCGGCGCCTCCAGCCTGCGGTTCTTGAACGTCCAGCCATAGGTGTTGAGCCCCAGCACGCAGATGTTCCTGATGCCATCGCCATTGGTCCGCTCGACGCCGAGCACGTCGAAGATCGCCTGCGCATGCGCCCAGCTTTCCATCAGCCGCGCGGTGATCGACGAGCGCGCGCTCATGCTCGGCCCCGCCCATGGCACGCGCTGCGCCGGATCCGCTTGCGCAAAATCTGCGGCGGTGACGCGGTAGGTCTCGGCCCAGGCATCGACCAGCGCCTGCCCGGTCAGGCCATCGAGCCAGACCCGCTCGAACGCATTCAAATCGCCGCCCGAGCGGATGATACCGCCGACCTGACCCATGAACGCCTTGAACGCGTCTTCGTCCTTGAGCGACATCTGCGCCGCCTGGTTCCAGACATGCAGATGGCCGATGATGTCGCCGATCGTCCAGTGCTTGAACGCGGTTGGCGTCGCCAGAGCAGCGTCGCCGAGCGGGCTGACCAGCGCATGGATGCGGTCGCATTCGGTGAGAAAATCGGCCGCCTGCTGCATCACAGAAAGCCCTTCAGCTCGGCCATGAAGCGGTCGAACTGGTCGTGGTGGAGCCAATGCCCTGCATCGGCGAACTTGGCGAGGCGGCCATTGGAGAACAATTCCATCCGCCCATCGGCCTCGGGATCGGAGGCCCAGCTCTTCTCGCCCCAGCACAGCAAGGTCGGGCAGGTGATGCGTTGCCACAATTGCTGCATCTGGTCGGTGGTGATGTCGAGGATCGGCCAGATGCGGATATGCGGATCGAACTTCCAGCTGTAGGTGCCGTTTTCGTTGCGGATCACCGCATGCTCGCACAGGTGGCGTGCCTGGGCGGCGGTGAGATAGCTGTTTTCAGCGTGCATGCGCTGCAGCGCGTCTTCGAAGCTGTCATATTCGCGATGCTTGCGCGCGGCCCGCGCCCGCTTGTCGGCAAACCATTTGCGCCAGTGCTCGTCGATCGGCGTCTGTGCGCGCTCCTCCACCATCTTGGGGCTGGGGCCGAGCCCCTCGATCGCGACGATCTTGCGCACCTTCTCCGGGTACAGCCCGGCGTAGCGCAGCGCGGTGTTGCCGCCGAGCGAATGCGCGACGATCGTGACCTGGTCATAGCCGAACTGCTCAACCAGTTGCGCCAGATCGTAGACGAAGTTCATGATCGGGTAGTTGCCGTCGGCGGTCCATTGCGAATCGCCATGGCCGCGCAGATCGAGCGCGACGACGTGCCAGTCGGCCATCAGCTCGCCCGCCACCCAGTCCCATGAACGGCAATGGTCTTCGCCGCCGTGTACCAGGATCAGCGGTGGTTTGTCCGGGTTGCCCCAGTCGGCGTAATGCAGCTTGAGTCGCTGCGAGAAAAAGCTGTGCGATGCAGGTCCGGTCAGTTTCATGGCGCAACCCTAAGCGGGTTTCAGGCCAAATGAAAAGCCGGTTGTTGGCCGACAATTCGTCCCCTGGAAGCGGAGGGGGACCATCCGCAGAATATTGGAGGGGTGTCACCCGCTCGCCGATGTGGACACCCCTTCGTCATGGCGGCGCCATGCCACCTCCCCTACCGGGGGAGGATTTCAGACATGAAAAGGGGCGGAAAAGCACCGTCGTGCTTTCCCGCCCCTTACTTTCCGGCGCGTGGCCGGTCGGCGTATGAACTGACGAATCAATCCAGACGCGCGAGTTCCTTCTTGGAAAGCGAGGTCGAAACCTTGCCTTCGCCAGCGGTCAGGGTCGAGGCGCCGATGCGCACGACCTTGCCCTTGTAGATGACCAGGGCCGAGCCGTCTTCGAGAACGCGGGTCACCTTGCCGACGCGCTTGCCTTCGGCGTCATAGATGGTCTGGTTCTTCGAGATCAGGGCATCGTCCTGAGCGAAAGCGGGAGCAGCGGTGGCTGCGAGAAGCACGGCGCCGATCAGGGCGGAAGCACGAATGTTCATGGGTAGCATTCCTTTCAATCATGGGGAAGATTGGCCCCTGAACAGGGCTTTCTTTAACGCTACCTATTTAAGTGCGCGGTTGATAAGTTGCAAACCGAAATGCTGCATTTGCGAATGCTATTTTTGCAGGCGTGGTTGCAGTTTATGCATGTCTTGGAATTTGCTCAGTATTCCAATGGCTTACCCATAGACCGAAGATATTGCATTGCAACAGAGTTGCGCAATTCTGCATTGGACGGGCGCAGACCTGCTTTTCAAGGCAACCCAATACGCTGATATTCTCTCTGCCCGGTCCCCTGCGCAGGCAGAGGCCCAACTTCTGACCGTCGCGCGTGACTCACGCGCAGGCGATGGGTCCCCGGCTTCGCGGGGAACCGGGAATCCCGCCAGGATTGAGCGAGCGCGCTAGAGCTTCAGCATCTGCTTGCCGCGATTTGCGCCGGAGAACAGCCGCTGCATCGTCTGCGGCGCATTCTCGAAGCCGTGCTGGATGTCCTCGCGATAGGTCAGTTGCCCCTCGTGCACGAAGCCCGCGAGCCGCTTGCGGATCTGCGGGAACTCGGCCGCCCAGTCGAGCACGATGAACCCGGTCATCGTCGCGCGGCGGAAGATCAGGTTGAAATAGTTCTGCGGGCCTGCGGGCATGCTGCCGGTCTCGTAACGGCTGATGCCGCCGCAGATGACGACGCGCGCGTTGGTGGCGATGTGGGCCAGCATGTCGTCGAGGATCGCCCCGCCGACATTGTCGAAGATGACATCGACGCCGTTCGGGCACTGCTGCTTGATCGCGCCCTTCAATCCGCCTGCCTTGTAGTCGATTGCGGCGTCATAGCCTGCCTCCTCGACCAGCCAAGCGCACTTGTCCGCCCCGCCCGCGATGCCGACCACGCGGCAACCCGCCAGCTTGGCCAGTTGCCCGACGATCGATCCGGTGGCGCCCGCCGCGCCCGAAACCAGCACGGTATCGCCCGCCACGGGCCTGCCGATCTTGAACAGCCCGCAATAGGCGGTCATCCCGGTGGTGCCGAGCACCGACATCATCGCGGTGGGCGGCAGCGCCGGGTCGCACGGCACCAGCCCCTCGCCATCGGACAGGTGATATTCGGTCCAGCCGGTCGAGCCGATCACCATCGTGCCGACGGGAAACTTGCCGCCGTTCGATTCGATCACCTCGGATATCGCAGAGCCGCGCATCACCTCGCCGATCTCGGTCGGCGCGACATAATCGGCGATGTTCTCCATCCAGCCCTTCTGCGCGGGGTCGAAGCCCAGATACTGCGTCTTGAGCAGCATCTGCCCGGAGCCTGGCGACGGCAGGTCGATGGTGACCAGTTCGAAGTCGCTGTCCTCGACCGGACGGCCGCGCGGGCGGCCTGCGATCAGCCATTGGCGGGTGGTGGTCATGATTATCGTCTCCCAAAAAAACTTCGGTCTCCCGCGAAGGCGGGAGCCCATCTCCTAAGCTGTCACCCGGCACAACGGTCGGGAGATGGGCCCCCGCCTGCGCGGGGGACCGGCATTTTCCGGAGGTGGCTGCGCCTCACCCGATCTGCCGCTCGCCCTCCTGCCAGTAGAGCTTGCGCAACTCCTTCTTGAGCACCTTGCCCGAGGGGTTGCGCGGCAGTTCGGACACGAAATCGACGCCCTTGGGGCATTTGAACCCGGCGATATGCGTGCGCGCAAAGGCGATCAGCCCGGCCTCATCGACCGCTTCGCCGTCCTTCAACACCACGATCGCCTTGACCGCCTCACCCCAGCGCGGATCGGGCACGCCGATCACCGCGCAATCGCGCACGGCAGGATGATGGTGCAGCGCGTTCTCGACCTCGGCGGGGTAGATGTTCTCTCCGCCCGAGACGATCATGTCCTTCACCCGATCGTAGAGGTAGAGATAGCCATCGGCGTCCATGTACGCCGCATCGCCGGTGCGGTACCAGCCGTCGACGAACGCCGATGCGTTGGCGTCGGCCAGGTTGTGATAGCCCGCCATCACCAGAGGCGCACGCACCCAGACCTCGCCGACCTCGCCCGCCGCGCGATCCTGCCCGTCCTCGCCGACGATGCGCAACTCGACATCGGGGAACGGCTTGCCGCACCCTGCCATCCGAGCGGTGCCTGCGACATCATGGTCCTCGGGCGGCAGATAGACGATCGTGCCGCTGGTTTCGGTCGCGCCGTACATCTGCACGAACTGCGCGTTGGGGAACATCCGCATCGAGCGGCTGAGCACATCGAGCGGGATCGGCGAGGCGCCATAAGGCAGCACCCGCATCGACGAGAAATCCGCATTCTGCGCATCGGGATGGTTCAAGATCATGTTGAGAACCGCGGGCACCGCGAACATCTTGGTGATGCCGTGGCGCTGCACCGCCGCGATGATCACCGCGACATCGGGCTGGGCGAGGATCACCCCGGTGCCGCCGCCGTTCAACGTCTGCATCACCCACGCCGTGCCGCCGATATGGAACAAGGGCATCGCCACCAGCGACACATCGCTCGCCAGCCACGCCGCCCAGTCCTCGCCGATCTTGCGCCCCTGGCTCAGCGATGCGGCGAGACTGCCATGGGTGAGCAGTGCGCCCTTGGGGTGACCGGTGGTGCCCGAGGTGTAGAGTTGCACCGCGACATCGCTCGGCGTCAGCGCCGCGAGCGAGCGATCGGGCGCAAAGCCTTGCACCCAGCCGCGAAAAGGCGCCCGTCCCTCGAAATCGCCATCGCCAAGCAGGATCGTTTCCAGCCCGGCCTCGTCGCGCACCGCCAGCGCGTTGTCGAGCACCGCCGCCTGGGTCAGCAGGAAGCGCGCGCCGGCGTCCTTGATGATGTAGGCGATCTCGCGCGGCACCAGCCGCCAGTTGACCGCCACCGTCACCGCGCCGAGGCGCAACGCCGCGATCAGCAGGATGACGTAATCGATGGTGTTGAGGCCCAGGAACGCCACCCGGTCGCCCTTGCCGATACCGCTTTGCTTCAGCGCCGCGACGCAGCGGCACACTAGATCGTCGAGCTGCGCATAGCTCAGCGTCTCGTCGTCCTGGATCAGCGCGGTCTTGTCGGGGGTGGCGGCCGCGCCGCGCGCCACCATGTCGGCGATCATGCTCATCGCCGCTCAGTGCGCCAGCGCGCGGGCATACAGATCGCCGTCTGCGGGATAGAAATTGCAGTGGAAGCCGCTGGGCACGCGGAACGGCACCAGCACGCGGGCGATCGGCCCGGCGGCGATATCGAGCGCGTTGAAGATCGCCAGTTCGCTCCCCGGCGCGTTGGCACGGTGGACCAATGTCATCGCATAGCCGTCGGCCTCGCCCTCGGGCCCGGTCTTGGCGCCCAGCCGCGGCGCAAACACCAGCTCGCCCGCCGCTGCGCCTTTGCCGAAATGATAGATGTCCTCCGCACCCGTCACCGTATCGAAGCGCAGCGCGGCGTCCAAACCCTCGACCCGGGCATCGCGCGATTCCAAATTGATGTTGGCAAAGCTGTGCCGCGTCTTGCGCGTCATCAGCCGGTCGTCGGGGCGCGGGAACTGCAGGTCGCGTTCGTTCAAGACCTCCTCGCGGATGAAATCGGTGTTGGCATTGAGGTCGATCGTCCAGCGGCGCAGGCTCTGGCGGGTGCCCGAATGGGTCGCGCGCACCCCGGTCTCGTCGGGGAACAAGGCGGTGCCGTTGGCGGCGGCAACGTCCGCGATGATCTTGCCGCCCTCCTCCCAGACGTTGAGCTCATGGAACATGTGGCGCGGCTCGTATTCGAACCAGCGGACTTCATCGGCGCTGCCGTTGCGCGGCATCACCGCGAGCTTGGACGGGCGATCATTGACCCAGGCGGTCATCGGCCCGCCGCGCATGAACCGGCCGAGGTCGGTATCGATCGGCAGCACCGGGAACACCACCCAGTTCTGCGTGACGAAGAAGGTGTGCATCAGGCTCATGTGCGGCACCGGGATCACCTGGCTGCGGGTGAGCGCGCCGGAGCGGTCGATGATGTCGTAGCGGATTTCCGCAGCGCCCATTGGCCCGTTGATCATCGCGCCGATGTTGATCATCTCGCCGGTGGCATAATCGATCTTGGGATGCGCCGAGAACGTCGTCGAGATGGTGCCGCCATAATGGTCCTCGCCCAGCGTCGACAGATCGCGCGGGTTCAGCACCACCGGCGGCGCGCCTTCCATCAAAGCGAGCAACTTGCCGCCATGGATGATGATGTTGGTGTTGGCGGTGTTGTAGCGCTTGCCCTGAACCGAAGGATCGGCGGTCATCGGATTGCCGAACACCCCGAACAGGCGTTCGCCGGCGGCCTTTTCCAGCTCGAACTTCTCGGTCCGCACCCAGCGGTTGCGCATCGCAACGCGGCCATCCTCGATGAAGAAGCCGTAGACCATGCCGTCGCCATCGAACCAGTGATACTCGTCGCCGCGTGTCGGATGCAGCGGCTCGGGCCCGTTGCGATAGAACACGCCTGCGAGATTTTGCGGGATTTCGCCTTCGATCACCAGATCGGGCGCATCGGCCTCGAACCGGTTGGGGGCGTGGTGGCCGTGCAGATACGGGTGAGGCGGAAAAGGCTTGGCCATAGCTTACGCGGTTGCGATCCCGTTGGTGTGGTTGAGGTCGGGCCCGCCGCCCCGATCAAGCGAGCGGCGGGCCTGATCAGGCTATCAGAATTCGAGCATGACTTCCGCACCCAGCTGGCGGGGCGGGCGGACACCGGCAAAGGCGAACAGCCCCGCCACCGGCAGCGTGCTCGAAAGCCCGCGATTGTCGAGCAGGTTCCGCCCGAAGACGCTGAAGGTCGCAGAAGCCCCCCCGAAGTCGTGCTTGTAGGACAGCGTCGTATCGAGAATTTCGCGTTCCGATGACTCGCAGCGCCGGTCGTTGGTGATGATGCCCTGCGCCTGCAGCGCCGGATCGGTGACGATGCAGGTGGTGTAGGCGTCGACATAGCGGAAGATGGTGCTCCAGCGGAACTCGCCATCGCCCACCGGACGGGTGTAGTCGAAGCCGGCCGACCAGGCATATTTGGGCGCGCGGCGCAGATCGAGATCGGAGACATCGATGCCGCCGCGTACGAAGTTCTGGTATTGGGCGTCGAGATAGGTGGCCGAGAAATTGAACGAGAGATTGTCCGCGGGCAGCGCGACGATTTCTAGCTCGATGCCCTTGATCCGCGCGGAGGCGGCGTTCTCGACGATGGTTTCCTGCGCCTGGATGGCGTTGAATGGCGCCACGGTGGGCCGCACCAGCTCTTCCTGCTTGTCCGAATAATCGGTCTGGAAAATCGCGATGTTGGTGCGCAGGCGGCGGTCGAGCCAGTCGGCCTTCAAGCCGATCTCATAGGCATCGACGATTTCCGGCTGATACGGGCCGATCGCGGTTGGGGTTGCCGCACGACCGTTGAAGCCGCCCGAGCGGAAGCCGCGCGAGTAGGACCCATAGATCAGCTGCCCACCCTCGAACTGATAATCGAGGCTGGCGCGATAAGTGAACTCGCCAAAATTTTCCGCCGCAGCGCACGATGCCGCGGTGATCCCGGCAAAGCCGATCGGGCACGACCCGTCGGCGCTCAATGCGAAGTTGGTGACCAGCGCCTTTTCGTCGCGGGTGTAGCGGCCGCCCACGCCGAAGGTGAGCTGGTCCGACAGCTTGAAGCGCGCATCGGCAAAACCGGCATAGGATTTGGAATCGCCGATCGAAAGCTGGAACGCGCTGGCGCCGGGGCCCAAAAAGCCGAAGAACGAGGTCTGCCGCAAGGTGTACCGGCTGTCGAAATAATAGCCACCCAGCACGATATCCATCCACTCGGTGACATCGCCGGCAAAGCGGATTTCCTGGCTGAACTGCTCGTAATTCTGGATGCGCAGCGTGTCGAAGAAGTTGATCGACGACGAGTCGAAGTCCTGCCGCACGCTCTCCTTGTTCTTGCGCCAGCCGGTGATCGAGGTCAGCGTAAAGTCGCCCAGCTCGAAGGTCACCGTGCCGCTGATCGCATCGGTCTTGTTGGTGACGGGGGTCTGGATGTTGCCGAACGCGGTGTAGAGCAGCTTGCTGTTGGTGGGCAGGCGGTTGCACTGGTTGTCGGGGATGCCGAAGGCGCGGACCGTGCCGACACCGGGCACCGGGACCTGCAGACAGATCAGGTCGAGATCGTTCGAGACGCTCGCGGTCGCGACTTCTCCGTCCTCTTCCTGATGTTCATAGGTGATCACCGCCTCGATGCTGTCGCTGGGGGTGATCAGCGCGGTGACGCCTGCGGTCCACACCTCGTATTCGTTGGTGCGCCGGTTGCCCTGCGTCACGTTGCGCAGATAGCCGTCGGTGTTGTCGTAGAAGAAAAAGCCCTTGAGCGCGAGGAAGTCGCCGATCATCGGGGTGTTGACCACCAGACGGCCGCGCACGGTGTTGTATTCGGCATAGCCGATCGAGGCGCGCACGCCCCATTCGCCGGTGGGCTTGCTGCGCCGCACGTTGATCACGCCGCCGATGGTGTTGCGGCCGAACAGGGTGCCCTGCGGCCCGCGCAGGATCTCGATCGATTCCAGGTCGAACGCATCGAGCAACTGTCCGGTGTTGGTGCCGATGAAGACATCGTCGACCACCACGCCGACCGCGGGATCGAAGCTCTTCTCGATATCCTCGAAGCTGATCCCGCGAATGGCGATGGCAGCCGCCGATGGCCCGGCGTTGACCGGATCGACCACCAGGCCCGGCACACGCCCGGCAAAGTCGCGAAGGTCATCGACCGCGCCGGTGGCCAGCGCCTCGGCATCGATCGCCGACACCGCAACCGGAACGGCCTGCAGCGATTCCTCGCGGCGCTGGGCGGTGACGACAATGGTGCGCAGCCCGCTCTCCTGCGCGATCTCCGCGCCGTCGGCAGCCTGGTCCTGAGCAAGGGCGGACGATGGTGCGGCCAGCGTGGCCATACCCAGCGCGAGTGCCGACACTGACAGATAGGTAGATACCCTCATCAAAAACCCTCCCCTGTTGCTGCGGTTCATGCCCGCACCATTTTTTCATGTTGCGCAGAAATGACCCGCTCGCCGCGATGGCTCAAGTGTCAAAAATGACAGTCGCGGCCCCTACGGCATCGGCTAGGCTGCGCTGCATAAGGCCATGATCCGGCCGTGATGCTGCGCGTCCCCGCGTGGCCCGTCGGACCATGTCCAGGGGAGGTTCAAGCCATGCCGGTGCAGCGCAGCTTCTGCCGTTTTTGCCATGCCAATTGCGCGATCCTGGTCGAGACCGAGGGCGACACCGTGGTGCGCGTTTCGGGCGACCCCGAGGACCCGGTGTTCGGCGGCTATACCTGCATCAAGGGCCGCCAGCTGCCCGAGGCGCACCATCATCCCGAGCGGCTGAGGCAATCGCAGAAAAAGGGCGCAGACGGCTTCACGCCGATCGCCAGCGAGCAGGCGCTCGACGAGATCGCCGAGAAGCTGAAGGCGCTGATCGACGAGCATGGTCCCGACAGCGTGGCGATCTATGCCGGCACCTATTCGTTCCAGAACTCCGCCGGCGTCGCTTCGGCGATGGCGTTCGCGCAGGGGCTGGGCACGCGGCATTTCTACACCAGCGTGACGCTGGACCAGCCCGCCAAGGTCTATACCGCGTTCCAGTACGGCCAGTGGCAGGGCGGCGGGCATGTCTTCGGCGAGGCCGATGTCGCCTTCTTCATCGGCAACAACCCGATCGTCTCGCATTACGGCCCGCCCGGTGGCCTGCCGCCCTTCTCGCCCTCGCGCCGGTTGCGCGATGCGATCGAAGGCGGCCTCAAGCTGATCGTCGCCGATCCGCGGACAAGTGATGTCGCGGCGCTCGCGCATATCCATCTGCCCGTGAAGCCCGGCGAAGACCCCGCGCTGCTGGCGGGGATGATCCATGTGATCCTCGAAGAGCGGCTGTATGACGAGGCGTTCGTGCAAGGCTGTGTCGATGGCCTCGCCGAACTGAAAGAGGCGGTAGCGGGGTTTGCGCCTGCGGTCGCGGCAGCGCGCGCCGGTGTCAGCGAAGCCGATCTGGTCGCCGCCGCGCGCATGTTCGCGGGCGGCACTAAGGGCTCGGCCAGCACCGGCACCGGGCCGGAGATGGCGGGCAACGGCACGCTGACCCAGTATCTGGTGAGCAGCCTCAACATCCTGTGCGGGCGTTTCTGCCGCGAGGGCGAAAAGAGCTCGATCCCGCGCATCTTTACCCCGGTCACCCCGCGCCGCGCGCAGGTCAGTCCGCCGATGAAATTATGGGGTGAGGGTTTCCCCGCGTCGCGCTTTCGCGGGCTTACCCATCTGATGAGCGAGATGCCGTGCAACGTGCTGGCGGACGAAATCCTCACCCCGGGCAAGGGTCAGGTCAAGGCGCTGATCTCGATCGGCGGCAACCCGATGCTCGCCTTTCCCGATCAGGACAAGATGGCTCGCGCGATTGAGGCGCTCGATCTGTTCGTAAGCGTCGATATCCGCGCAGAGGGCGTCTCCGCCCGCCGCTCCGACTATATCCTCGCGCCCTTGATGTGCCTCGAGCGCGACGACATCTCGTCGCTCTCCGAATGGTGGTACGAAATCCCTTATGCGCGCTACACCGATGCGATCCTGCCGCGTCCGGGGGATCTGCTCGACGAATACGAAATGCTCTGGGGGCTGGCGAAACGATTGGGCACCGGGCTGCCGCTGGCCGGTGGCCCCTGCCCGATGGACGCCTGCCCCGACAAGCAGAGCTTCCTCGACATGGCGGTTGCGGGCTGCGTCGTTCCGCCCAGCCAGGTCCGCGCCGACAGCCCGGACGGCAAGGCGGTGATCTATGACGACAGGCACCCGATCGTCGAGCCGGCAGAGCCCGGGCACGAGGCGCGGTTCGATCTGGCGGGCGGGGCGATGCCGTCGCAGCTGATCGCTTATGGCACCAATGACCCGGCGACGCAGGGCTTCCCGTTCCGGCTGATCTCGCGCCGCAGCCGTCACCGGTTCAATTCGACCGGCGGGCACCTGTCCGCGCTCGCGGCCAAGCGCACCACCAACCCGGCGCATATCCACCCGGATGATCTTGCGGGCCTCGGCGTATCCGATGGCGAGATGATCCGCATCGCCTCGCCGCATGGCGAGGTGCATGCGCTCGCCAAGGCCTCGGATGCGCTGCGCCCGGGCGTGATCTCGATGGCACACGGCTATGGCGATCCCGACTTTGGCCCCGATGCGGTGCCGACCCGCGGCGGATCGACCAACCGCCTGGTGTCGGAAACCAGCGGCTTCGATCCGATCACCGGCCAGGCGCTGCAAAGCGCGATTCCGGTGAGGGTGCTGCGTGTTTGAAGGCGCCACCCAAATCCTCCCCTGCAAGGGGAGGTGGATCGCCACAGGCGAGACGGAGGGGTATTCCCGTCCACGAGCGGGTGACACCCCTCCACCACTGACCTTTGGCCAGCGGTCCCCCTCCCCTTGCAGGGGAGGATTGCAAGGGAGCCTATCACCTAGGATAGGATTGAACCCACGGCACTTTCCCGCCATCACACCAGCAATGACCTTCACCCCTGTTACCCCATCGGACATCGCACCGGGCACCACCCGTTTTGTGCAGCATGACGGTGCAGCATTTCTGATCGTGCGCGATGCCGATGGCAGCGTGCATGCGCTCGACGGTCTGTGCAGCCACGCGCTACTGCCGCTCGAGGGCGCACGGGTGCGGCGCGGACACATCCTGTGTCCGCACCACGGCGCGCGCTTCGATATCACCACCGGCGCCGCCAAGGGACCCCCCGCATATTGCGGCCTCACACATTATCCGACCCAAGAGAAAGACGGCATGATCGAACTGGACCTTAAGCCATGACATTCGACATCAGGAACAAGGTGGTGCTGATCACCGGCGCCGCATCGGGCATCGGCGCAGCCACCGCAAGGTTGGCGGCCGAGCGCGGCGCGCATGTCATCGCCACCGATGTCGACGGCGTGAAGATGCAGGGGGTCGCCGCCGATTGCGGCTGCATCGGCCTCACCCACGACGTTACCAGCGAGGACCATTGGGACAACGCCATCGCCGCGGCCGTGCATCACCACGGACGGCTCGATGCGCTGGTCTCCAACGCTGGGATCGTCAATTACGAACCGATCATCAACCTCGACATGGCGCGCTTCCGCCGGCTCAACCAGGTGCATGTCGAAGGCAGCTTCATCGGCCTCAAGAAAGCGGTGGCGCAGATGCGGGCCCAGGCGAACGGCGAACCTGCGACCGGCAGCATCATCCTCACCGCATCGGTGATGGCCAATTGCGCCGCGCCTGCCATCTCGGCCTATGCGGTCGCCAAGGCTGCAATGGCCAACATGGCGCGCGCGGTCGGGGTCGAGGTCGGCCGCAAGGGCGACATGATCCGCGTCAACGCCGTCTGCCCAGGCCCCACCCGCACGCCCTTGCTGGAGGGTGCGATGCCCGCAGGCGCGATGGACGATCCGGCGCACTGGACCGACGTGCCCTTGGGCGTGCCGCAGGAGCCCGAGGACATCGCCGAGAGCATCCTCTTCCTGATCAGCGAGGAATCCTCGTTCATGACCGCGACGCAAATGGTGGTCGACGGCGGATGGAGCCTGACATGATGCCTTGGCGCGCGAAAAGTCCGTTTGTCCCGAGCGTGTCGAGGGACGTATGTGCAAGGTTGGCGATCACGTCCCTCGACTTCGCTCGGGACAAACGGAAGGGGGGCTTATGACCAAGAACGCCATCGTCACGGGCGCCACTTCTGGCATCGGCCGCGCCACCGCGCTGCGGCTCGCCAAGGCCGGCTTCCATATCATCGCCACCGGGCGCAGCCACGAGCGCGGCGCCGAGACTGTGCGGCAGGTTCGGGCAGCCGGGGGAACGGCAGAGTTTCACAGCTTCGATGTCACCTCCGAAAGCGACTGGGCGGCGTTTGCTGATACGGTCACCGCCGCGCATTCCTCGGTCGATGCGCTGATCAACTCGGCAGGCTCGTTCTTTTCCAAGCCGCTGCCCGACACGACGCTCGAAGAGTTTCGCGAGCTGTGGACCGCCGATGTCGAAAGCGTGGTGCTGGGTACCAAATATGCCCTGCGGATGATGCGCGACACGAAGACCGCAGGCTCGATCGTCAACATCTCCTCGCTCGCCGGGCTGATCGGGCTCGACGACTGCTCGGCTTATTGCGCGGCCAAGGCGGCGGTGACCCATTTCAGCCGGGTGGCGGCGCTGGAAGGCGCGCAGCTTGATCCCAAGGTGCGAGTCAACTCGCTCAACCCCGGCGTGATCTACACCGAGATGATCACCGGCGCTTATGGCGACAGCGATGCGGTCAAGGCGTTCGTGATGGATGGCAACGCGCTGCAGCGCGTCGGCACCGCCGAGGACATCGCCAGCGCCGCGACCTTCCTCGCAAGCCCGGCCGCGCGCATGGTCACCGGCACCGCGATGCTGGTCGATGGCGGCCGCGGCGCGGACTGACCTTTCTTCCCCTTTTTCCGGAGATTTTCCAGACCATGACCAGCAACCGCCAGTTCATCCTCAAGCGCCGCCCCGATGGCGCTCCGGTCGCCGACGATTTCGCGCTCGAGACCTCGACCCTGCCCGCGCTGGAGGACGGCCAGTTCCTGATCCGCAACCATTATGCCTCGCTCGATCCCGCGCAGCGCGGCTGGATGTCGGATGCCGAAAGCTACATGCCGCCGATCCCACTGGGTGCGCCGGTGCGCGCGACCACCATCGGCGTGGTCGAGGAGAGCAAGGCCGACGGCTTCGCCAAGGGCCAGTGGGTGCTGGGATTGAACGCGATCGAGGACTATTCGGTCGGCACCGTGGGCGGCTTCACCCAGCCGATCGACCCGCACGCGGTGCCATCGGTGACCAATTATCTCTCGCTGTTCGGCGCGGTGGGGATGACCGCCTATTTCGGCTTCATCGAGGTGTGCGAGCCCAAGGCCGGCGACACGGTGCTGGTCACCGGCGCGGCAGGCGCGGTGGGGTCTTTGGTCGGGCAGATCGCCAAGATCCTGGGCTGCACCGTCATCGGCATCGCCGGCGGCGCGGAAAAGTGCGCGCGGCTGACCGAGCGCTATGGCTTCGACCACGCGATCGACTATCGCGGCAAGGACATGGCCGCGCTCGATGCCGCGATCAAGGCGGTCGCGCCCGATGGCGTGGACGTGATCTTCGAGAATGTCGGCGGCGACATTCTGGATGCGGGGCTGATGAACCTGCGCCATGGCGCGCGGATCGGGCTGTGCGGCCTGATCAGCGAATATAATTCGCCGCACCCCGTGGGCGCGCGCAACATCTGGCAGCTCATCGTCCACCGCGCCTCGATCCGCGGGCTTCTGGTCGCCGATTACGTGCCGCGCTTTGCCAAGGGCGGCGCGAAGATGGGCGAATGGGCGGCGTCCGGCCGGCTGGTGGTCGACGAGCATATCGACGAGGGGCTCGACAATGCGCTGCCCGCGTTCCTGCGGCTGTTCGAGGGATCGAACCAGGGCAAGATGATCCTCAAGATCGCCTGACCCTACGCACCCTCACGGGCTGGACACGCGCCATCAATGCTGCGCAGATGGTCCTGCCCCAACGCTTCGAAGGAACGAGCATGAGCAGACTGAACGGACGCAAGGCGCTTGTCACGGGCGCCGCATCGGGGATCGGCGCGGCGACCGTGCGCCGCCTGCTGGCCGATGGCGCGACGGTGCTGGCCTGCGATATCAGCAGCGACGGGCTCGCCGGGACCTACAACCATGTCGCCAATCTTGCCGATCGCCAAGCGATTGCCACGCTCGCTGCGGTGGCGGAAAGCCAGCTCGGCGGGCTTGATATCCTGATCAACAACGCCGGGGTCTGCCCGGTGGGGACGCTCGACGAGCTCACCGACGACCAGTGGCAGTTCGGGCTCGACGTCAACCTGCTGGCGCCGGCGCGGCTGTCCAAGGCGTGCCTCGCGCTGCTCAAGGCGTCGAAGGCGGGCCGGGTGATCAACACCGGATCGATCCTGTCGCGCTATGGCGATGCGGGCCTGGGCGCCTATGCGGCGTCCAAGCATGCGATCCTGGGCTTCACCCGCTCGCTGGCGATGGAGCTTGGCCCTTATGGCGTCACGGTCAACTGCGTGCAGCCCGGCTGCATCGTCACCGGGATGACCCGAGGGATGCTCGAGAACGAGGCTGCGGCGGAGTATTATCGCGACAAATCGGCGCTCAAGCGGCTGGGCCAGCCCGAGGATATCGCCGATGTCATCGCGTTTCTGGCCAGCGACGACGCGCGCTTCATCACCGGCCAGGGAATCATCGCCGATGGCGGGGTGATGACGCACAGCTGAGGGCGGATCCCTCAGTCCTCGTCGAATTGCGCCGCCACATCGCGGCTGGCGTTGAGCACAGCGACCACCGTGACACGTGATTCGTCGTATCGGAAGAAGATGAGATAATTGCCGACAGGCGTGCTGCGTAACTCCGTTGCCAGCTCGGGCCGTTGCGTTCCAAGGGTTGCGGACAGTTGGGCAAGCTTCGCGCATTTGCCCAACAGCCGTTTTCGAAACCCCAGGGCTGGGCCTCGGCCGCCGCTTTCACGCGCGATGTAGGTCGTTATCTCCGCCAGTTGCCTTCGGGCAGCCGTGGTGATGACCAACCGCCTCATGCGGCCAGCTCACCGCTTTTCTCCAGATCATCCAGAACCTTGTCGAGATAGGCATCGACCTCTTCGATCGTATGCTCGCCACCTTCCGCGATCGCCGCCTCGATCGTCTCGCGCAGCGCCGCGAGCTTCACCTCGCGTTCCTCGACCAGGCGCAATCCCTCGCGCACGATTTCGCTCGCCGAGCCATAACGCCCGGTCTTGAGCAGCGCCTCGACATAGGTTTCCCAGCGCTCGCCGATCGATACGTTCATGGGCTCATTCCTCCTGCAATTCGGCTCCGGACAATAGCCCAATAACACAAACAGCACAATTTTCGTTATTGGGCCAATCGCTGCAACCTAGCATTTTCGACTATCGCCGCCGGACGGAGGCGCGGGCTATGACGGATGCATGACAGACCAGAAACGCGGGAGCAGGCAGTGACGGTGGCAGCGGAGCAGACAAGCTTTTTCCATCCCGACGTGCTGTCCGATCCCTTTGCCTTCTATCAGGCGACCATCCCCAGCCAGCCGGTGTATCACGATACCGCCAGCGGGCTGTATCTGGTGCTCAGCCACAGGCTGGTCAGCGAGGCGACCGGGCGCACGGAAGATTTTTCCAACAATTTCCAGGCGGTACTGTCCGGCGCGCGGTCCGAAGACCCCGAGGTCAAGGCGATCCTCGCGGATGGCTGGCCGCAGGTCGATACGCTGCTGACCGCCGATCCGCCGGTGCACACGCGCTTTCGCAAGCTGGTCAACCTCGCCTTCTCGGCGCCGCGGGTAAACAAGCTCGAAGCGCATATCCGCGAGATCGCGCGCGACCTGATCGACACGATGCTGGCGAAGGACGACGTGAATTTCATCCGCGATTTCGCCATGCCGCTGCCGATCCGGATGATCTCCGAACAACTCGGGCTCACGCATGAGGACCCGGGCACGATCAAGCGCTGGACCGACGCCTTCGTCGACCGGCTGGGCGGGATGGTGCCACGCGAGCGCGAACTGCAATGCGCGCGCGAGGTGGTCGAGTTTCAGCACGCGATCAAGGCGCAGATGGACCTGCGCCGTGCCAACCCCACAGACGATCTGCTGTCCGACCTGGTGCATGCCGAGGTCGAAGGCGAGCGGCCGCTGAACGATGGCGAGCTGCTCTCGATCGTCCAGCAGCTGCTGGTCGCGGGCAACGAGACTACGACCGCGACGCTCGCCGAAGGCATCATCCTGCTGGCACGCAACCCGGGCGAACTCGCCAAGGCCAAGGCCGACCCCAAGATCATCCCCAACATGATCGAGGAAATGCTGCGGCTGGCCAGCGCCTCGTCGGGGATCTGGCGGGTGATGAAGCAGGAGGCCGAGCTCGGCGGCGTGACGCTGCCCGCAGGCGCGATGGTGATGATGCGCTATGCCGCCGCCAATCGCGACCCGGAGAAATACGAGAACCCCGATGCGTTCATCGCCGACCGCGCCAATGCCCGCACCCATCTCGCCTTTGGCCGCGGCATCCATATGTGCGTCGGCAACATGCTCAGCCGCAAGGAAATGACCGTGGCGTTCGAGGAACTGCTGCCGCGCATTGCCGGCATCACGCTCACCGACGAGGGCGCCATCGCCTATCACCCCAACATGATGCTGCGCGGTCCGTCTTCGGTGCCTGTGCGCTTCGAGCGCTCGCCATGAACTTCGACTATGACGAAAGCCAGTTGCTGTTCCGCGCCTCGGTCGAGCGGTTCCTGGACGGGCGCGACATCGCCGCGCGCAAGGCGCAGCGCGCTCAGCCGGGCGGCATCGACCGCAACCGCTGGCAGGCCATGGCGGAGCTTGGCCTGACCGCGATGGCGCTGCCCGAAGCGAAAGGCGGGCTGGGCAGCAGCGCGCTCGATCTGGTGGCGGTGGGTGAAAGCTTCGGCCAGCGGATTTCCTCGGACAACTGGCTGGAGAACGCCGTGCTGCCGCTGGCGCTGGCCGGCCGGGGGCTTGCCGAGGGTCATGGTGTGATCGACGCGCTGGCAAGCGGCGAGGCAGTGGCCGCGCTCGCGCTGTTCGAGCCGTCCGGACGACACGTCCCCTTGCCGCGCAGCACCACCGCCAAGCGCGCCGGATCGGGATACAGCCTCAGCGGCGACAAGACCTTCGTCATCGGCGGAATGGCGGCCGACTGGCTGCTGGTCAGCGCGCTGGCAGACGGCGAGCCGGCGCTGTTCCTGGTTGCTGCCAATGCCACCGGCGTGTTCCGCCGAAGCTATCAGATCATCGACGGCAACATCGCCTGCGAGCTGCAATTGCGCGGCTGCGAGGTGGCACAAGACGCGCGGCTCGATCTGGATTGGGCAGACGTCGAAGAGGTGCTGACCACCGGGCGTCTGGTGGCCGCAGCCGAGATGACCGGGCTGGCGCAGCGGCTGTTCGACGATACGTTGGGCTATGTCCGCCAGCGCGAACAGTTCGGCCAGGCGATCGGGCGGTTTCAGGCGATCCAGCACCGCATGGTCGAATGCTATGCCTTGGTCGACCAGTGCCACAGCGCGTTGATCGCCGCCGTCACATCGGGCGAGGCTTCGGAGATTGCAGGCATGAAGACGATCATCGCTGAGGCGGCGCTGCACATCGGCCGCGAGGCGGTGCAACTGCATGGCGGCATGGGCACCACCGATGAGCTCGAAATCGGCCATGCCCACAAAAGAGTTTTGCTGCTCGCGCAATGGCTGGGCGATCCGGCATCGGGGCTCGATATCTATGCGGCGGATACCGCAAGGGCTGCAGCATGACCGCGCCTGCCCCCGTGGCCGATGGCCTGTGGACCGATGAGGCCGAGCCGCGGCTGATCGGCGGGCAGAACCGCGACACCGGTGCAATCGTCTTCCCGATGCCGCAGGGCGATGCTGCGCAGCAATTCGATGCCGTGCCGCTGTCGCGCACTGGCACATTATGGTCGTGGACCAGCCAGGATTTCCGCCCCAAATCCCCGCCTTATGCCGGGCCCGAGGCGTTCACCCCGTTCCTCGTCGGTTATGTCGAATTGCCAGGGCAGGTGATCGTCGAGACTCGGATCGAGGGGGCGCAGCTTTCTGACCTTTCGCTGAGCATGGCGATGGAACTGGTTCTGACCGAGTTCGCTCCGGGGCGCACCACCTTTGCCTTCCAGCCTGCAGGAGCGCGCGCATGACCAACGCCCAGATCATCGGCGCAGGCATCCACCCGTTCGGGCGCACCGATGGCCGCTCGGGGCGCGACCAGGGCGTGTTCGCGGTTCGCCAGGCGCTCGCCGACGCGGGCCTCGAATGGACCGATATCGAATGCGCCTATGGTGGCTCGGAAGGCGCGGGCAATGCCGATATCATGGTCAACGAGCTCGGGCTGACCGGCCTTCCCTTCATCAACGTCTCCAACGGCTGCGCCACCGGCGGCAGCGCGCTCGCCTCGGCGCGCAATGCAGTCGCCGCCGGGCAATGCGACATCGCGCTGGCAGTCGGCTTCGACAAGCATCCGCGCGGCGCGTTCAACGCCAAGCCGGGCGACTGGGGTCTGCCCGAATGGTATGGCGAAACCGGCATGATGCTGACCACGCAGTTCTTCGCGATGAAGATCCAGCGCTATATGCAGATGCACGGCATCAGCCGCCGGACCTTGGGGATGGTCGCCGAAAAGGCGTTCCGCAACGGCACCTTGTGCGAGCACGCCTGGCGGCGCTCGCCGGTCGATCTCGACACCATTTTGAACGCGCCGATGGTCAACGATCCGCTGACCAAATACATGTTCTGCTCGCCAGCAGAAGGCGCGGTCGCGCTGATCATCGCGTCGGAAAAGAAAGCCAAGCAACTCGGTGCCGACGGCGTGAAGATCGCCAGCATCGCGGTGCGCACCCGCCCGCCCGGATCGTTCGAGGTATTCGCGCCCGCCATCAGCGTCGAGCGCGGCGGCAAGCCGACCGAGCTTGCCAGCAAGGCGGCGTTCGAGGCCGCAGGCATCGGCCCCGAGGACATCGATGTCGCCCAATTGCAGGACACCGAATCGGGTGCGGAAATCATGCACATGGCCGAGAACGGCTTCTGCCGGGATGGCGAGCAGGAGCAGTGGTTTGCCGAAGGCCGCACCGAACTGGGCGGACAATTGCCGGTCAACACCGATGGCGGCTGCCTCGCGTGCGGCGAGCCGATCGGCGCATCGGGGCTGCGTCAGGTCTATGAAAACACCGTGCAGCTGCGCGGACGCGGCGGCGCGCGGCAGGTGCCGGGCAACCCCAAGACCGCCTACAGCCATGTCTATGGCGCGCCCGGGCTTTCTGCCGTCGCGATACTGGAGCGTTAGAATATGGGCATGATGCAGGGCAAGGTCGCGCTGATTTCTGGCGGGGCGGAAGGCATAGGCGGCGCGACCGGACGCCGCATCGTCGCCGAGGGCGGCAGCGTGGTGCTGGGCGACGTGCAGTTCGACAAGGCCAAGGCCCTGGCCTCGGAGCTGGGCGAGCGCGCGATGGCGGTGTCGCTCGACGTGCGCGATCTGGCGCAATGGGAGGCCGCGGTGCAGGCGGCGGTGGCGACCTTCGGCAAGCTGACCCATCTGGTCAATGTCGCCGGCATCTCCGAGCCCGGAACGGTGCCCGAGGTCGACCTCGACAGCTGGCAGCGTACCATCGACATCAACTTGAACGGCACCTTCAACGGCTGCCGCGCGGCGATCCCCGCAATCGCCGCCGCGCACGAGCCCGGCGCGATCGTCAACATCGGCTCGATGCTCGCGCTGCGCGTCGGTTCGGGCTTTGCGGCCTATTGCGCGTCGAAGGCGGCAGTGACCGCGCTGACCAAGACCATCGCGCTCGATTGCGCCGAAAAGGGCCTGCCCATCCGCGCCAACACCGTCCACCCCGGCGCGATCCGCACGCCGATGTTCGAGCGCTATCTCGAGGCGCTGCCGGGCACAAACGAGGAGGTCGAGGCGATGTTCGCCGCCAACCACCCGATGGGCCGCGTCGGCGAGGCCGCCGAAGTCGTCAACGCCATCGTTTTCCTGCTGTCCGATCAGGCCAGTTTCACCACCGGTGTCGATTTTACCGTCGATGGCGGTGGCCATTTCCGCAGCTAAGAGGCAGATTGAGGCATGGCTGAACGGATCGATGCGCACTTCGTCGCGGCGGGCAAATATCACGACATCGACTTCGCCCGGCTCGAGGTGCTCAAACTGCTGGCCGAGCACGACACCATCCGCACCACCGTGGCGCACGATTACAACGGCGTCGCCGAACGCCTGCCCGCGTGCCGTTTCCTGGTTACCTACACCTGCGACCTGATGCCGTCTGCGGCCCAAGCGCAGGCGATCGCCGCGTTCCTGGAAAAGGGCGGGCGCTGGCTGGCGCTGCACGGCACCAACTCGATCCTGCGCTTTACCGAAGCCGGGGTCGACAGCCCCGAGGAGCGCCCCGATGTCATGCAGATGCTGGGCACCCAGTTCAAGGCGCACCCGCCGATCGGCGCGCCGTTCACCGTCGAGATGGTCGACACCGACCATGACGTGACCCGCGGAATGAGCGATTTCGACGTGGTCGACGAGCTGTATCTGATGAAACAGGTGAGCGACATCCGCACCCTGGCGCAGACCCGCTTTGCGGGCGAAGCGACCGGCTTTGTCGATGCCGATTGGCCCGAGACCGTGGTGCCGGTGATCTACACGCGCGCGATCGGTGCGGGCGGCATCCTGTACAACACCCTGGGCCATTGCCGCGGGCATTACGACCTGCCGGGCATGCAGGATTTCTACCCGCATCCGGAAAAATGCGCGTGGAACTACCCCATCTATTACGAACTGTTGCGCCGCAGCATCCTCTGGGCGACCGGAACTGGCGGGATTTGACGCATGGACATGGATTTCACCCCTGACGAGCTCGCCTTCGAGGCCGAGGTCCGCAGCTTTCTCAAGACGCATCTCACCGATCGGCTGATCGATGGCGCACGGCGCACGCCCGGCGTGTTCGTCGAGCCCGACATCGGCCTCGAATGGCAGCGGATCCTGCACGCCAAGGGCTGGCTGGCGACGCACTGGCCGGTCGAGGACGGCGGCACCGGCTGGACACCGGTGCAACGCTATATCTTCGAGAAGGAATGCGCGCATGCAGGCGCCCCGGCACTGCCCGTGCTCGGCCTCAAGCTGGTCGGCCCGGTGATCTGCCGCTTCGGCACGCCCGAACAGAAGGCGCGCTTCCTGCCGCGGATATTGTCGGCCGAAGATTACTGGTGCCAGGGCTATTCCGAACCCGGTTCGGGATCGGACCTTGCCAGCCTCAAGACGCGGGCGGTGCTGCAGGGCGGCGAGTATCGCATCAACGGCTCCAAGATCTGGACCACGCACGCGCATTACGCCAACTGGATCTTCTGCCTGGTGCGCACCGACGCGCAAGTTTCGGCGCAGCGCGGCATCACCTTCCTGCTGGTGCCGATGGACCAGCCGGGAATCACCGTCACCCCGATCATCACCATGGCGGGCGACCATGAGGTCAACCAGGTGTTCCTCGACGATGCCGTGAGCAGCGCCGACAACCGCATCGGCGAGGAGGGCCAGGGCTGGACCATCGCCAAGTTCCTGCTCGAGAACGAACGCGGCGGATCGTGCTTCGCGCCCAAATTGCTGGTCGATATCGACCGGCTGATGATGGCGGCAGGCGCGGTGCCCAGCGGCACCAACGGCGCGATCGCGCATGACCCGGTAATCGCGCGCAAGCTCGCCTCGCTGCGCCTGCGCGCACGCGCCTTCGAGATCAGCGAACTGCGAATCCTCGCCGAAATCGCCAAGGGTCGTCCGCCCGGCCCCCAGACCTCGCTGATCAAATTGTTCTCGGCCAATCTGCGCCAGGAGCTCGATACGCTGGCGATGGAGATTCACGGCCTGCAGGGCCTGCAGCTCCCCGCCGAACGCCCGCTCTATGGCAACGAGGCACCCGAGCCGGTGGGATCGGTCGACGCGCAGATGGCCGCGGGCCGCTACCTCAATTCGCGCGCCTGGACGATCTTTGGCGGATCGGACGAGGTGCAGAAGAACATCATCGCCAAGACCGTGCTGGGGTTGTGAGTATCACCAAATCCTCCCCTGCAAGGGGAGGGGGACCACGCAGTGGTGGAGGGGCAGCGGTATTGCGCATTCGGTCGATCGACGCATAATCCCGCTTCCCCACCGTCAGTCCTGCGGACTGCCACCTCCCCTAAAGGGGAGGATTTGAAGGTCAGCACAGACCACAACGCACAGGAGCCTCCAATGGACATCACCCAGATCATGTACCGCCCCGGCCTGATGCAGGGCGAGCGCATCCTGGTCACCGGGGGCGGCACCGGCCTTGGCAAGGTGATGGCTGAAGCCTTCCTCTATCTGGGCGCCGAGGTGCATATCTGCGGGCGGCGCGGCGCGGTGCTCGAGGAAACCGCCGACGAATTGATGACCCGGCATGGCGGCACGGTCGGCGCGCACGCCTGCGACATCCGCGACCCGCAGGCGATCGACGCGATGATCGCGCACATCTGGTCGCAGCACGGTCCGCTCACCGGCCTGGTCAACAACGCCGCCGGCAACTTCGTCAGCCGTACCGAGGATCTGAGCGTCAATGGCTTCAACGCGATTTCGGACATCGTGTTTCGCGGCACCTTCTACATCACCCACAATGTCGGCAAGCGGATGATCGCGGAGAACATTCGCGGCAATTTCCTCGCGATCCTGACCACCTGGGTGTGGAACGGCGGACCGTTCACGGTGCCGTCTGCGATGTCCAAGGCGGGGATCAACGTCATGACGCAATCGCTCGCCACCGAATGGGGCCGCTATGGGCTGCGCTTCAACGCGATCGCGCCGGGCACCTTCCCCACCAAGGGGATGACCGAACGGCTGTCGCCCGGCAATGCGCAGGGGTTGCAGGGCCAGAACGCCGACCGCAGCAACCCGATGGGCCGGGTGGGCGCAATGCACGAGCTCGCCAATCTGGCGGTGCTGCTGATGGGGCGCGGCGCCGAGTATATCAACGGCCAGACCATCGCCATCGACGGCGCGGGATACCAGGCCAATTCGGGCAATTTCTACCAGAGCCTGTCGCGGATGGATGACCAGCAATGGGCGGATATGGCCGCGATGATTCGCGGCGCCAACGACAAGGATAAGGCCGCGCGCACCACAAAGTGATCGAACAGCGCGAAGGCTCAACATTCCGTAGCGTTGTCCGGCTCTCTGGCATAGTCTTCGCGGCGGAGAGCAGGATCGAATCAAAGGCAAGACCATGATCGAGACACCACGTCCATTCACCGAGAAGGCCGAGGGCCGCAACAACCCGGTCAACACGCTGGCACAGCGCGTCACCATCCGCCGGGTCGAGGACATCCGCGATGCCGCGGTCGCGCTGCACGAAATGTCGCAGACTCGCGGGTTTCGCGTGGCCGCCTGCGACGACATTTCCTCCAAGGAGCCGATGGTCGATGCCGATGGCGCGATCATCAACGGTGAGATCTTCGGCTGGATGGCCGATGGCGAGCGCTGGTGGGAGGACACCCGCCTGGCGCTCAACTCGCCGCTGCCGCGCGCCTGCCGCTATGAGAGCGAGCCCTTCTGGTGCAACGAACACGGCATGTTCGGCCGCTGGCGCAACGAATATCTCGAGGAAATGGACCTTACCGATTTCCGCAAGCGCTCTTTGTGCCATGCCGCGATCATGGTGCCGATCCACCTGCCCTTCGGCCAGATCGGATCGGTGAGCTTTACGCCGCTCGACAAGGAGCTGACCGACCTGTCCGAGCCGTTCGAAAAGCATGCCGACCTGATGGCGGCGATGACGCGGCGGTTCATCGCGGGCTATGTCACGGTGATGCGCACCAAGCGGCGGATTCCTGCGGACTGCATGCTGTCGAAGCGCGAGGTCGAGTGCCTGCGCTGGGCGGCGATCGGCAAGACCGACAAGGAGATCAGCATGATCCTCGACCGCAGCCACGCCACCATCCGCTACCACATCCACCGCGCCGGCGAAAAACTCGACGCGGTCAACCGCAGCCAGACGATCTTCAAGGCTGGGCAATTGGGCTATCTTGGGGCGAGCGATTAATACAAATCCTCCCCGAGCTTGCTGGGGGAGGGGGACCGCCCGCGAAGCGGGTGGTGGAGGGGAAGCGGTTCGGCACGGCTTCCTTGAACTGCACTATCCCGCTTCCCCTCCACCCCCGACCTGCGGTCGGCGGTCCCCCTCCCCCAGCAAGCTGGGGGAGGATTTTGGATAGCGCTACCCCACCACCCTCACCGGATCACTCCCG
>NZ_JAUCZC010000033.1 GCF_030373265.1 Blastomonas sp. | reverse complement strand
CAGCGCAGTGCAGAAACACCCTTGCCAACGGAGAGCCGTCCACACAGGGGTCGCTAGCGGAATAACACGTTTTTCCCAGCATAAGTCCAAAGCCGCCACCCCGACACTAAGCCTGAGCTCGTCGAAAGCTCCGCGCCAACACCAGCCCAATACTCTGTCGTCACCCTGAACTTGTTTCAGGGCCCATTTCTCCCCACGCGCGTTCGGCTGTTGGGGCACGATGGGTCCTGAAACAAGTTCAGGATGACGGGTGCGTAATTGCGCGAAGGTCATCGCGCGGGCTTCAACGGGCTCAGCCTGAGCGCTGGTGGTTGTGATGTGAAGAACTCGGGCAATCACCCCTAGCCCGCAATCACCCCGTAAAGATCATGCTCGTCGGCATCCTCGACCAGCACGTCGACGAACGAGCCCGGCGCCAGCCCCTCGGGCACATCGCGCAGATACACATGCCCATCGATCTCGGGTGCGTCGGCCTGCGAACGTCCCGTTGCGCCGACCGAGCCGTCTTCCTCGTCGGGCTCGCCGACCTCGTCGATGATCACCGGCAAAGTGCGGCCGACCTTGGCAGCGAGCTTGGCAGCGCTGATCGCGGCGGTCTTTTCCATCAGCCGCTGGTAACGCTCTTCCTTGACTGCTTCTGGCACCGGATCGGGAAGCAGGTTGGCCGCCGCACCTTCGACCGGTTCGAAGCGGAAGCCGCCGACGCGGTCGAGCTGCGCCTCGTCGAGCCAGTCGAGCAGATACTGGAAGTCCGCCTCGGTCTCGCCGGGGAAGCCGACGACGAACGACGAGCGGATGGTGATATCGGGTGCGATTTGGCGCCACGCCTTGATCCGGTCGAGCACCTTGGCCTCGTTCGCCGGGCGCTTCATGCGCTTGAGCACCGCAGGGGCGGCGTGCTGGAACGGGATGTCGAGATACGGCGTCAGCAGGCCGTCTGCCATCAGCGGGATGACCTGATCGACATGCGGATAGGGATAGACATAATGTAGCCGCACCCAGGGTGCCTTGCCTTCGGGCGTGCGCAGGCCACCCAGCTCACGCGCCAGATCGGTCATGTGCGCGCGGACATCGCGGCCCTTCCAGGCGCGCGGCTCGTGGCGCGTGTCGACGCCATAAGCCGAGGTATCCTGGCTGATCACCAGCAGCTCGCGGGTGCCTGCCGCGACCAGTTTCTCCGCCTCGCGCAGCACCGCATCGATCCGGCGGCTGGCGAGATCACCGCGCAAGCTGGGGATGATACAGAACGAGCAGCGGTGGTTGCAGCCTTCGGAGATCTTGAGATAGCTGTAGTGGCGCGGGGTCAACTTGATGCCACCTTCGGGCACCAGATCGATGAACGCGCCGCGCGCAGGCGGGGCAGCATCGTGCACGGCCTGGACGACATCTTCATACTGATGCGCGCCGGTGATCGCGAGCACATCGGGAAAGCGCGCGCGGATGACGTCGGCCTCGTTGCCCATGCAGCCGGTGACGATGACGCGGCCATTCTCGGCCATTGCCTCGCCGATCGCCTCGAGGCTCTCCTCCTTGGCGCTGTCGAGAAAGCCGCAGGTGTTGACCAGCACGACGTCGGCGCCCGCATAATCGGCGGACATCTGATAGCCCTCGGCGCGCAGCTTGGTGAGGATGCGTTCGGAATCGACCAGGGCTTTCGGGCAGCCGAGCGAGACCATGCCGACTTTCGGCGGTGCGGGGATCGTGATGGGGGTGGTCATGATGCCGCGCCAGATAGGCGTTTATCGGGCGTTTGTCATGAACGAAGTGCAACGGGATCGCCGGGACCTGTGCTGTGGCTGATCAGTCCTCGACGAACAGCACCCGCAAATCCGCCCGGGCAGCGAGCGCCCCTGCCAATTGCATGACAACGAACGCGCCACCACAATCGCGAAAGGTGCCGAAGGCCGGCGCCTCGGCCATGATCCCCGAGCCGCTCGCGTGCCGTGGCCTCACGCTGAAACCCCCCGGCAAATGCGACAAGCCGAAATGCGCAGCCGGTCGCGGTAAACGCTTTGTGAACCATTTTGCCGCAATTTGGCCGTGATGTCACCGCGTCCCCGAACCCTCCCCGTTCTGGCTCTTGCCGCTGCGCTGGCGTTCGCAGCCTGCCCCGCAAGTGCGCAGGATGCGATGTTGCAATGTGTGCCCTATGCGCGGCAGGTCAGCGGCATCCAGATCTATGGCGATGCGCACAGCTGGTGGCAGCAGGCGGCCGGCCGTTACGAGCGCGGCCAAGCGCCCGCTCCTGGTGCGGTGATGGCATTCAAGCCGCATCGCGCGATGCAGCTCGGCCATGTCGCCGCGGTGAGCAAGGTCATCGATTCGCGTCGCGTGCTGCTCAATCATGCCAACTGGTCGCCGATCAATGGCCGCAAGGGCCAGATCGAGCGCGATGTGCTGGCAGAAGATGTGTCAGCCGCCAACGACTGGAGCGAGGTGCGGGTCTGGTACACCCCGATCGGCGGGCTTGGCACCACGCGCTACCCGGTACACGGCTTCATCTACCCGCAGGGCCGCGCGCCCAGCCGGCTGCAGACCCCACCGGTACAGTTGGCGTCGGCCGGCCAGCCGACCCGCGGGCTCAGCAATGCGGATCGCAAGGCGCAGCGTCAGGCCGAAAAGCGGGCGGAAAAGGAAGCGCGCAAGCAGCTCAAGCAGATTGAAAAGCAGCGGCGTGAATATGCGAAATACGTGAAGCAGCAGGACAAGCTCCGCCGCGACACGGCGCGCGCGTCGTCGCCGGCGCTGTCCTCCCCGCCAGCCGACCCGATCGGAGATCTGATCGGAAAACTGGGCGGCTAAGGCTCAGTCGGCCTTGGCGACCGGAGCGTCGTCGCCCAGATCCTTGTACCACGCCTCGACCGGTCCGCTCAGCTTCAGCGTCAGAGGCTGACCCTTGCGATCCATGGTCTTGCCGGCCTGTACCCGGATCCAGCCTTCGGAGATCGAGTATTCCTCGACATTGTTCTTCTCGACGCCCTTGAACCGGATACCGATGCCGCGCGCGAGCAGATCTCCGTCGAAATGCGGGCTGCGCGGGCTGATCGCCAGACGATCGGGCGGCACATCGCCGGCAGCGGCGGGCGCGGGGCTGGTCTGATCGGCGGTTTCGGGAGTGTCGGTCATCGCTTAAATCCATTCTGGCACGGGGATGCCGCGCCCATAGCCAGCCCTAGCGCACACCGCAATAGACCTGCCGGACGATCCCGCGCTCAAGCAGAACCTGAAAAAGCGACGCCGCACTGGCGGGTGTTGCCAATTCGGTCGCCACGCCGGGTTCATCGACCGCCGCACTCGCCTGCACCAGCCTCAGGATCGCTTGGGGGTCGGTGGTCAGCACCCGCCCGCGGCGCGGGGTCGACGCGGCGTTCACCCCCACCACCCTGCCCTGCTCGTCGAATGTCGGTCCACCGCTGATCCCGCCTAGCGGGCCATCACCCGGCGGAAAGCGATCGCCCTCTGCCCAGGCCAGGATCGGCTCCGGCGTCCCGCCCGGTCCGCCGCGCTGGGCGTAGGTCTGGCCGATATAGCGCGACACCACCACCGTCGGCTCGCCCGCGGGAAACCCCATATGGTATCCCAGCGCCCCTTCGGATGGCAGTTCATCGGTCAGCGCGAGCGCAAACTGCGCCTCGGGCCCGCGCCGGATCACCGTCACATCGGCCTCGGTACTTTCGAAAACATCGACCAGCGCTTCGACCCCGCGGTTGGAAACCAGCCCGAGCTGGTCGCAACCGGTGGTGACATGCTGCGCGGTCAGCCATGTCCCGTCACGGTCAACGGCAAAAGCCGTGCCCTGGCTGTCCTGTTGCGGCCCAGGATCGGCAATCACGAAGCTTTCGCCAATGTCCGGCATCGGGCGGCGCGGGCTGCGCGGATCAAAGCGCTCGACGCTGAGCGGGGCATCCTGCCACTGGGCATCATCGCCGCTGAACCATATCCACAGCAGCACACCACCCAGCACCCAAGGCAGGCAGCCGCGCCGGTTGCTTGTGCGCTGCTTGCTCATGAACACTCCGGTCTGTGGGAACCTAACGCGGCCCCGCGCATACTCTCAAGGCTAATGCCTGGCGTGGCGGAATCAAGAGTGCAAGCTGGCGTTGCTGACCGAAAGTTGCCGCGCGCCCAGGCTCCGATGCCCGCAATAGTCTGGATGAACAAACACCGACAGATTCATTAATCAGGCATTCATGTCACGGCGACTGTCGAAATTGTGTGTGACAAAAGAGCAACGTCTTTGGTGCATTATCAACTTTCTTGGAACCGAGAGCCAATCTGTTGGTTTGGCAAGCGTCTGATTATAAAACGCAAGGACGCGCAAACTATGACCAACCCCCTCAAGATTTCTGCAGTCTCGGCCATCGCCATGGCGATGCTGGCCACGCCGGCCTTCGCCCAGACTGTCAAGGAAGACACTGATTTCGACGGCATCTATGTCGGCGGTCACTTTGGCTATTCGGCCCAGTCGAACGATCGCGGCGAAGGCGTCGTATTCGACACCAATGTCGACGGCGATTTCAACGACAGCGTGCTCACCACCACCGGTGCAAACGCTTTCTCGCCCGGCTTCTGCCGCGGCGCGGCTCTGGCCAACAATGCCGGCGGCGGCTGCCGTCAGGACCAGAACGGCATCGAATACGGCCTGCGGATCGGCGCGGACAAGCGCTATGGCAATTTCGTTCTGGGTGCTGTCGTCGAAGGCAGCCGTTCGGAAGCCAAGGATTTCGTGACCGCATTCAGCACCACGCCCGCCAACTACACCTTCACGCGTGAACTCGACTACGCCATCTCGGCGCGCGCTCGTGCAGGTTACACCCCGGGCGGCGGCGTTCTGTTCTACGGCACCGGCGGTGCTAGCTATGGTCGCATCGAAAACAGCTTCCAGACCTCGAACGGCGCCAACGCCTTCACGCCGCGCAACGGCAAGGATTGGGCATGGGGCTGGCAGGCCGGCGGTGGCGTCGAAGCCAAGATCGCCGACAACATGACGATCGGCTTTGAATACCTCTACAACAACTACACCAACGACGATTACGTCGTGAACGTTGGCCCGGGCACCGCGCCTGCGACCAACCCCTTCCTGATCCGTGCCGGCCAGACCGACATGCGTCGCAGCGACCCGAACTTCGAGTTCCATTCGCTTCGCGTGACGACTGCATTCCGCTTCTAAACGGCAGCAGTCCTTCGGGATGAAAGAATTGGCGGGGCGCTTCACGGCGCTCCGCCATTTTTTTATCCTGCCACGGCCGCCGCGTTGAGCGTGGCCAGCGCAATCTTGGTCATCGCCAGGAAGGTCGCTGCCGCCACCTCGTTTTCCTCGATCCGTTTCGAAAGGTTGCCGATCAGAAGGTCGACCGCACGGAAAGCGATCAGTTGGAGGATAAGCGTCACGCTGCCCCAGATCAGCACGTCCCAGACATTCACCGAAGCTGCGAGGCAGAATGCCAGCGGGAGCGCGAGCCCGATGGCGGCGCCTCCAAACGAAACCGCCGCAGTCATGTTGCCTTCGCGGATCAGCGCAAACTCGCGGTGCGGGGTGATCCAGACATACAGCGCCAGCGCCACCGCCCAGGCAAGGGTCGACGAGCCCAGATGCAGCATGAAGATGGGCAGCCCGGCGAACAGGCTCTGGATTACAGGGGCAGGATCGGTCATGGCCCAGACTGTTGACCCGAAACCCGGGATCGATCAAGCCTCAACACCAATCGAACCCGGCAGACCTTATCATGCATATCTGCATCCTCATCCCCGACGATGGCGATCTTGACCGTTATGACGACTGGCGCGATCAACAGGCCCTGCTTGCACCGCTGCTCGCCCGCCACGGCATCGACGTCGAATGGCGGGCCTGGACCGACACCCGCCCGCTCGACTGCGATCTCGCATTGCCGTTGATGGCGTGGGGCTATCACCGCGATCTGAAGCGCTGGTATCAGCAGCTCGACCGATGGACCGGCACCCGCTTCCTCAACCCCTTGCCCGTGCTGCGCTGGAACACCGACAAGCGTTATCTGCTCGAGCTTGAGCGCAAAGGCATCGCGATCGTGCCCACACGGTGCCATGAGGCACTGGATGCCGCCGCACTGGAGAAGGCACGCGAAGCCTTCAGCACCCGCGATCTGGTCATCAAGCCGCCGGTTTCGGCTGGGTCGGATCATACCTGGCTGTTGCGCGATGGCGCGGCATGCCCGGATGAGGCGCTGGTCCAGACCATGCTGGTGCAGCCGATGATGCCATGCATATCCAGCGAAGGCGAGCTTTCGCTGTTCCATCTGGCGGGCAGCCTTGCGCACGCCATCGTCAAGCGACCGGCGCAGGGCGACTTCCGAGTGCAGGGGCAGTTCGGCGGCCAATCCACCGCGACAGACCCACCTGCCGCGGCCAAGGCGCTGGCGGCCGCGGCGATCGCAGCCGTCGGCGGTGATGTGTTATATGCTCGTGTCGATATGGTCGGCGATGGTATTGGCGGCTATGCGTTGATGGAGATCGAGCTGATAGAGCCCTGGCTTTCGCTGGACCGTACCGCCGATGGCGGAGAGGCGTTTGCCGCGGCGATCGCCGCAGCCTGCGCGGTCGCGCCAGCCAGCGGCGGTTAAGGTCCGGTGCGCCAAGCGCCGGGCCAAACGAACACAGGACGCCACAATGACCCTGCCTACTGCATCTGCCATCCTGCTGCTTGCGGCGCTGCAGCCTAGCACCGGCACAGCCCAGGCGCCCGACACGCAGGCCCCTGCTGAAAACGCCGCCCAGGCTACAGCCGATCGCCCTCAATCGGCGGGGCCACAGACCCCCGCGTTCGTCGCACCCGTCAATGACGAAGCGCGCTTCGATGCGTGCATGGACCTCGCCACCGATGACCCCGCCACCGGAATCGTTGCGGCAAACGAGTGGCTGATGACCGGAGGCGGCTATTTTGCGCGGCATTGCATTGGATATGCCTATGCCAAGGACGGCCGTTGGAGTGCCGCTGCGGACAGCTTCGTCGCGGCTGCGCGCGATGCCGAACGCGCCCATGATTCGCGCGCTGCCAATCTGTGGACCCAGGCCGGCAATGCCGCGCTGGCTTCCGGGGATGCCGTGCGCGCGCTCGGCCATTTCGATGCCGCTCTGGCGCAGGGCGTCAGCCATGGTCTGCTGCTGGGCGAACTGCACCTGGATCGCGCGCGCGCGTTGGTGATTTCAGGTCAGCCCGATGAGGCAGAGGTCGCCTTTGCCGAGGCGCACCGGCTGGTTCCGGAAGACCCGCTGGCCTGGTTGCTGTCGGCCACGCTGGCACGGCGGCAGGGCAAGCTGGAGCGCGCACAAGGCGATATAGACATCGCGGCCCGTCTGGCGCCGCGTGATCCCGAAGTGGCGCTCGAGGCCGGCAACATCGCCGCCAGTGCGGGCAAATATGACATCGCTCGGCGCAATTGGAACCAGGCTATCGATATCCGCCCCGATGGCCCGGTCGCGAAGACCGCGCGCACACACCTGGCACAACTCGACGACGTGCAGCCGTCCAGCGCTGGGCCAGAAGCAAAATAGGCCTCTCCGCTCCGTTCCCCGGAATGCGGAGCGGAGAGACCTTCCCGATCAATCCAGATAGAAATCCACGGTCGTGACGACACGGACCTTCTTGTAGGGGCTGTCGCTGACGCCCCAGCCGCCACCGGTATCGCCATCCCGCGACTCCACGGAGAAATAGCCCTGCGTCGCGCTCTTGATGCCACCGACACCGGTGCCGCTGTCCTTGGCGAACTGCTCGGCCGATGCGCGTGCATCCTTGGTCGCCTGCGCCACCATGTTCGGCTTGATGTCGTTGAGCTTGGTGAAGCTGTAGGCCATGCCCGACCCTTCATCGAGCACCACCCCGCGCCGGATGAGGTCGAACTGCCGTTTCACCGCAGACTGCGCCAGCTTGATATTGTTGGTCCGCAGCGACATCCGCTGGCGGATGGTGTAGGTCGTGCTGCCATAGTTGTTCTGGAACTGCGAAACGTTCGCCCCGGTGGGCTGAAGCGCGTCGCCATCGAAGCCAAGCTCGGTAAAGAACCCGCGCAACGCCTTTGTATCACTGTCGATATCCGTCTGCGCCGCTGCCAGATTGTCCGCCTGCGCCGAATAGGCGATGGTCCAGGTTGCAAGATCGGCGGTCACGTCCTTTTCGGCAAGGCCGCGCACCGTGACCGACCGGTCGGCCTGCTTCGCGCGCAGCAACCCGTCGCCCAGCAGATAGCCACCTGCGACCATGCCCAGCGCGAGAATGCCCGCACCCGCCAGCAGCACGTTGCTTGCAAGCCAGCCGCGTTTCTCCGGCTGGTCCCGATATCCGGTCTCCACCATGTTGGAATGTCCTTTCAATGACCAATGCACCGCCTATATCTGCAGAGAACACCCCCGACGGCAGCACGGATCAATTAGCGTCACCGCGATGAACCGTGTCTTAACTGCGATGAACTGAGTAGAGTATAATGGCCAAGTTTCTCCATACCATGATCCGGGTCACTGATCCGGCCGCCACCATCCGCTTTTTCGAACTGGTAGGGCTGAAAGAGGTTCGGCGGTTCGACAGCGAGCAGGGACGGTTCACCCTGATCTTTCTGGCCGCCCCGGGACAAGAGGGCGTGGCCGAGGTCGAGTTGACTCACAATTGGGACCCCGAGGAATACACCGGCGGCCGCAACTTCGGGCACCTCGCTTACCGTGTCGATGATATCTACGAGACCTGCCAGCGGCTGATGGATGCCGGCGTGACGATCAATCGTCCTCCGCGCGATGGGCACATGGCGTTTGTTCGCAGCCCCGACGGCATTTCGGTCGAGTTGCTCCAGGATGGCCATCTCGAGCCTGCAGAGCCCTGGGCGTCGATGCCCAATACGGGCGCATGGTAATAATCTGGCGGAGCGGTCGCATAAGATGTACTTTGCAAGCATGGTCCGGGGGCGGATGAAAGGATAATGGACATGCGTACCCTTCCAGTAGCCTTGGCACTTGCGGCTGTGACGTGCACCGCTCCTCTGCTCGCTGCCGACAGCAGACGCGATGGTGTAACGGAAAAGACACTGGCTGCGATAGCGGCGCTGGATGCTCGAGGCGAAAAGATCGCCGATCGGTATCTCAAGGATCGGGTTGCTGGCGAGCCTGTCGCGTGTCTTCCACACGCTCGAATGCGTCGTTCGGCTGCCGCAAGCGACGATGTCCTGCTGTATGACAGCGGCTCGGTGGTTTATGTCAACTCCCCCGATCTGGGGTGCCCGCGCGCACGGAATAACGCCCTGATATCGGTCTCGCCCATTCCACGGTTGTGCTCGGGAGATATCATCCAGGTGCAGGATCCCCTTGCAGGCGTTCCCATCGCAAGCTGCACCCTCAATGAGTTCGTGCCCTTCCGGAAAATGAAAAAAGGCGGCTGATCCGGCCATTCGCGAGGGCGTGATGGTCGTCTCCGGCAGTCGTCAGCCCTTATACCCGAAGGCATCCCTCGCCAAGCCAACCAGCACCGGGTCAGCGTCGGGCAGATCTTTCGGCACGCTGGCATCCAGCCGGTCTGCGATATAGCTCAGCGCGGCAATGCGAGCAGCCTTCTTGTTGTTGCCGTCAAACACGCCCCAGGGTGCCCAGCGCGTATCTGTCTGCTTGAACATGGCGTGGATCGCGGCAAGATAATCGTCACGCTTGCCCCGGTTTCGGAAGTCCTCTGCGGTCACTTTCCAGCGTTTTTCCGGAACCGTAAGCCGGTCGGCGAGCCGCTTGTCCTGCGTCGGCTGGGTGACGTGCAGGAAAACCTTGATGATCGTGGTCCCGCCATCGACCTGCTGCGCTTCGAACTCGTTGATCTCGTCATAGCCGCGCTTCCAGTCGCGCTCGCTGCAATAGCCCTCGACCCGCTCGACCAGCACCCGGCCGTACCACGACCGGTCGAACACGCACACTTCGCGGCTGCCGGGCAGCTTCTGCCAGAACCGCCAGAGGAAATGCCGGTCTTTCTCATAAGGGGTTGGCGCGCCGATCGGCCAGACCTGGAAATAGCGTGGATCCCAATCGGCGGTCATCCGCTTGATGATCCCGCCCTTGCCCGCCGCATCCCAGCCCTCCATCACGATGATCGCGCGGCGACCATGCACGATATGGCGGGCATGCGCATGCGACAGCCGCTCCTGCAGGCCCTTGAGCGCCTCGGCGTAGTCGCCTTCGAACGCCGCGCCTTTTTCGTAGTCGGCAAGTTGGATGCTCATGGTCGGTTCCCTGAAAGTCTGTCTTCGCGAGCGGCATAGTCGGCTTCGGCTGCCGAGCGCGCATTGATTCGGTCAAACGCGGCATTGATGGCGCGCTCACGCGGCAGCAGCGCCTGCGCCTCGCGGTATCGGCGCAATGCATCGTCGAGGTCGCCGCGCTGTTCGGCGCACAGCGCCAGATTGAAGACGATCGAGCTTTGCCCCGGCACCTCGCTGTCGAGCGCCGCCCAGATATCGCATGCGCCCTGCGGGTTGCGCGCGGTGGCCTTGAGCGCATCGCGGAAACGGCCGGACTGGTCCTTGTCGAGCCCCTTGCGCACCTCGAGCACGCGGATGGCATCGCTGCGATAAACCGGCGCAATATCCAGTCTGACTTCCGCCACCACATTGCCGATCAATGCGTCAACTGTATCGGGAACGCTGCGATTGGCGCTCCGGTCGGGGCAGACGACGATCTGGTCGCGCTGCAAGATCTGGCGCTGGTAGACAATCGCGCCGTCGTCGATCCGTGCCATGCGCAGCGAGGGATTGAGCGTGACGATGCGGCGCTGGCATTTGATCTTGACGTCTTCCTTGCGCAGGCACTTGCCGTTGCCGTCCTCTTCGACGCATTCCTTGCGGGTTTCCTCGACACTCTGGTTTTCGACGACCGCATTCGCGATACCGGACAGCACCGCATCGGCTGGCGCGGTCGATCGCTCGGCAACCACCCGGAAATAGGACTGATCATAGATCGAAAGTTCGGCCAGCATGCCTTCCAGCGCGAAGGACAGCGCGCGCCCTTCGCGCCCGCCGAAGCGTTCCACCACCAGCGATTCGACGTCCGCTGCAGGACGCACCCGCGCCGGATACAGCGCTGCCACATCGAGCGTTTCGGCAGAGGCTGGGGCCGACACCAGCCCGCCTGTCATCGCCAATATCACCGTCACCACGCGAAGTTTCCACGCAGTTCTCTTGAACCTCCCGATCACGTCCTCAGCCCCCGCAGTTACCCCATGTTCGGACCATCGCCCGAATCCGCTGAAATGTAACATGTTTCTGGCCCAAGTCATGGGCCAAAGCTGTGCCGTGGGTCACCTGCAGATGCTTTATGCGGGGATGCAGCGGACGCCGTATTCGGGAAACTTCGCATCATCTGTGATGACGATGGCTTGCTCGGCGGCGGCTTGTGCGATGATGAGGTGATCGAACGGGTCGCGGTGAAGCAATGGCATTGCCTCGAGAACCTTCAGATGCGCCGGTTTCAGATCAACAATCGTCATGCCTTGATCGATCAGAGCTTCCATCACCGCTGCGCCGCTGTCACCCATCTTGCCGATGCGGTGCTTGACGGAAATCTCCCAGGGCGTCGCGATGCTTACCAGTATCTGGCTATCCGGATCAGCGATGAAGCTGCGCGCGCGCTGCCCCAGCCGCGAGTTATCCTGCAACCACCAGAGCAACACATGCGTGTCGAGCATCAGCCGCAAGGTCGAGCACTCCGCACTTACTTGGCAGGCCAGACCTCGTCGTCGTCCTTGCCCTCCATGGCATCAATCAGCCATTGCGGGGTTTCATTGAAATCCTCCGACATCTGGATCCGCCCCCGCATCGCACCTGGCTGGCGGGGCTTCTTCAGCGGCACGAATTCGCTCGCTGGCATCTGATGGAACGTCTGGGACATATCGCATACTCCGGCAGGCGGCACATCCGCAGCCGCATCGCCCGATGCGACGCTCTGCAGATACGCCTTGACCATGGCCGAGAGCGACGTGCCCAGCTCGGCGGCGCGGATCCGCGCCAGCCGATGGGTCTCGTCATCCAGTGCGATGGTCACGTTCTTCATGACCAACGCAGTATCACAGTTTCGCAGTACGGACAACTCAGCCCTTGGGTGTTTCGGCAACCCGGATGTTGAGCTCGCGCAACTGCTTGAGGCTAACCGGCGACGGCGCGCCCATCATCAGATCTTCGGCCTTCTGGTTCATCGGGAACAGCACGACCTCGCGGATGTTGGGCTCGTCGGCGAGCAGCATCACCATTCGATCGACGCCCGGTGCCGAGCCACCATGCGGCGGCGCGCCGAACTTGAACGCATTGATCATCCCCGAGAAGTTCTTCTCGACGTCTTCCTTGCTGTAGCCGGCGATCTCGAACGCCTTGTACATGATGTCCGGGCGGTGGTTCCGGATCGCGCCCGAGGACAGTTCGACGCCGTTGCAGACGATGTCGTACTGCCATGCGAGGATGTCGAGCGGGTCCATCGTCTCCAGCGCTTCCATCTCGCCCTGCGGCATCGAGAACGGGTTGTGGCTGAAGTCGATCTTCTTGGCGTCCTCGTCATATTCGAACATCGGGAAGTCGACGATCCAGCAAAACTTGAACACGCCCTGCTCGATCAGGTTCAGCTGTTCCCCCACCCGAGTGCGCGCTGCGCCTGCGAGCTTGGCGGCCTGAAGCTCCTTGCCCGCGGCGAAGAACACGCCGTCGTTGGGGCCGAGGCCCAGTTCAGCGATCAGCTTGGCAGTGCCTTCCTCGCCATGGTTCTTGGCGATCGGGCCGCCGGGTACACCATCGCGGATGTTGATATAGCCAAGACCTGCATGGCCCTCGCCGCGTGCCCAGTCGTTCATGTCGTCGAAGAACTTGCGGCTCATCGCGCCCGCGCCCGGAGCAGGGATCGCGCGGACCTTGCCGCCGCTGCCTACGATCTTGTCGAACAGGCCGAAGCCCGAGCCCTTGAAGTGATCGGTGACGTCGGTGATCACCAGCGGGTTGCGCAGATCGGGCTTGTCCGAGCCGTACTTCAGCATCGATTCGCGATAGGGAATGCGCGGGAACGCGCCTTCGGTGACCGTCTTGCCGTTGGCGAATTCGTGAAACACGCCACCGAGCACAGGCTCGAGCGCCGCGAACACATCGTCCTGCGTCACGAAGCTCATCTCGAGGTCGAGCTGGTAGAATTCGCCCGGGCTGCGATCAGCGCGCGCGTCTTCGTCGCGGAAGCACGGCGCGATCTGGAAATAGCGGTCGAAGCCCGCGACCATCAGCAGCTGCTTGAACATCTGTGGCGCCTGCGGCAGCGCATAGAACTTGCCTGGGTGGACGCGGCTGGGGACCAGATAATCGCGCGCGCCTTCGGGCGAGGATGCGGTGAGGATCGGGGTCTGGAATTCGGTAAAGCCCTGATCGACCATCCGCTTGCGCAAGCTGGCAATGACCTGCGAGCGCAGCATGATATTGCGGTGCAGGCGCTCGCGGCGTAGATCGAGGAAGCGATAGCGCAGGCGGATATCCTCGGGATATTCCTGTTCGCCAGCCACCGGCATCGGCAGCTCGTCGGCAGCCGACTGGACGATGACCTCGGCGGCGCGCACCTCGATTTCGCCGGTCGGCAGGTTGGTGTTCACGGTCTCGGCCGATCGTGCCACCACGCTTCCGGTCACCGTGACCACGCTTTCGACCCGCAGACGCTCGAGCGCGGCAAACGCCGGGCTGTCGGAATCGGTGACGATCTGGGTCAGGCCATGATGGTCGCGCAGGTCGATAAACAGGAGGTTGCCGTGATCGCGCTTGCGATGGATCCAGCCCGAGAGGCGGACCTGCTGGCCAACGTCGGATGCGCGAAGCGCGGTGCAGGTGTGGGTGCGATATGCGTGCATGGGAAACCGTCAATCCTGATCGTGAGAACAAGCGCCGAGACCCTGCACACTGCAAGGCAGGCCGATAGCGCGGCTAACACAGCGCCACCGCCATTTTGTCAAGCTTTGTGCACCCGATCAGCGGAGTCGACCCGATTCAGATCAGCCCCAGATGCGTCAGGCAATCGCTGCCAAACACCGCAAGATCACCCGGATCGGGCATGATCCGGCGCTGGGCCGCGCGGAACCGTGTATAGTGAATGCCATAATCTTTCGACACGCGAGCCGCATCTAGGTCGTTGGTCTTGCCCCAGTGGCGGGTGAACCGGATCCCCAAGGCATCGAGCCTGGTCACGACCGCCCGATAGCTGCGATGGCTGACATCGCTGCGTGGGCCATCGAAGTCGATCACGACATTGTCGGCAAAGCGAGCCGGGGCCAGCAACCCCGCGGCGCGTTTCATGAACCGCAGCGTTATCACCGTGCCCCCGCCCCCGCTTACGAATGCCTTGATCAGCGGATCGAACGCGCGCTCCAGGTCGGCCCGCTCGAGCGTGACCGACCCGTTGAACAGATTGGCGATCGGATTGTGCGGTTCGGTGGTGTTGCCCCAGGTTGCCACCGCTTCCGGATCGTCGATATCGCGCTGCACCGCATAGCCCGCGCGCATCGCCAATTGCAGGACATCGGCCCGAAACAAATCCAGCCCCGCCATGGCCTTGGCGATCAGCGTCAGCGCATCGTATCCGGCACCTACCAGCGCGCGCGGCGGGGGCGGGATCGTGGCATCATAGGCGCGACGATACAGGAAGCGCAGCAGCGCATCCTTGGCAAAGGGCGCGAACGGATTGAGGATCACCTGCGCGAAGTACGGGTCTTCATCCAGCGCCAGTTCGCGCGAGAAGCCTCGGAAATCGCCCGCTGCCAGTTGCGTGATGTGATGCCGCCCCAGACGGGCGCGCTTCTGGATGTTGCGCACCATGTAGACCGGCTCGCATTCGATCACCATCGCGGTGACGAAACCCATTACGCCGATCGACACCAGACAGGCGGCGAAGACATCGTTGTCGCGCAGGATAATGCTGCCCGTCGCTGCCACAAATTCCGGCCTCATCACGCGCTCGAGCGGCTCTACCCAGAAGATGCCCGATGGGGTGACGACCTGCAGCGCGCGGATATGGTCCTGTATCCCCCCTGCGGTCAGCACGCTGCCGTGCGTGCCGGTCGCAGCCGCACCCGCCAGCGTCTGGCCGTTGCTCGCACCGCAGGTCGTCAGTGACAGGCCCAGTTCGTGCGCGCTGTCGTTGACCTCGTCGACCGTGGCGCCCGCCTGCACCAGCATCAACCGCGACGCATCGTGATCGGCGGCGACATCATCCGGCGCCAGCCTGAAACAGCGATTGAGCCGCCGGGTTTCCACAAGCCATCCGCCCTCCACCAGGCAGATCGGCGAAGGAGACCAGCCTGATCCCAAAGGACGGACCTGGATGCGCGCCGCTTTGGCGCCCTGCAATAATGCCAGCACATCCTGCGCGACATCGCGCAGGACATCGCGGCCCGCATCGGCAGGGCTGTTGGCAAGCTCGACCAGATCGGCGAGTTGTGCAGAACCCGTTCCGTGGTAATTGGTCCAGCGCTGCGGTCCGCGCCGCAGGGGGGCGGGCATCAGGCGTCCCCCACCGGACTGTTGCCTGCGAACATGCGATAATCGATGTTTACCTTCCGAACGATCCCCAGAGTCACCACTGACAGCAGGATCTGGCCGAAGCTCATCGAAAACCGCATGTCATTGAGCCCCCGCCCAGCGGGATCGTGGATGCAGGCGCTACGCCCGGCGCGGGTGGCGAAACCCCAAGCGAGGATCGTCAATACTTCACGATCTCCGCCGACGGGCCTCGAATTATCCAGAACCAGAAAGGCATCGCCGCCGGCAGACAGCATCTGGCCCAAAAGCGCCAAAATGAGAACAATTATGATGACATGATAGACCCACATGACTTTCCCCCCACGCCGGATTAGGCGCGCGTTACATGATGGATGATTGCATGCTTGTTCGGATCGGCGTCAAAGACAACCGTCCTTGCGCTGATTCATTTGCGACCCGGTCACAGTTTGCGACATTCACACCACGCTGTATAGGTTCAACATGCAAATCCATCCATTAATTACCGACACCGATTCCCTCGCGCGGCTGTGCACCCGTCTTGCGCAGTCAGACTTCGTCGCGGTCGATACCGAATTCATGCGCGAGAACAGCTATTGGCCCGAACTGTGCCTGGTGCAGATCGGCAATCTGGAAGAGGCTGCAGCGATCGACCCGAAGGCGCCGGGGATCGATCTGAGCCCGATGCTGGACCTGCTCACCGAGAATCACGACGTTCTCAAGGTCTTCCATGCCGGGCCGCAGGATATCGAGATCATCTTCAACCTGACCGGCAAGACCCCTGCCCCCCTGTTCGACACCCAGGTCGCGGCGATGGCGCTCGGCCAGGCCGAACAGATCGGTTACGCCAATCTGGTCGAAAGCTGGCTGGGGCTGACGGTCGACAAGGGCGCACGCTTTACCGATTGGTCGCGCAGGCCCCTGGAGGCGCGCCAGATCGACTATGCGATCGGCGACGTCACGCACCTTGCCAAGATCTTCCCCAAGATGCTCGACAAGTTGCGCCGCACGGGACGCGGTGCGTGGCTGGATATCGAGATGGAGAAGCTTGGCGACCCGCGCCAGTACAAGCCCGATCCGGATACATTGTGGCAGCGCATCCGCCCGCCGGGGCGCAGCGCGCAGATCCTGGGCCGGATGCGAGCGCTCGCCTGGTGGCGCGAAACCGAGGCGCAGGACAAGAACCTGCCGCGCGGGCGGATCATGAAGGACGAAACGCTGGCCGATATCGCAGCGCACCCGCCCTCGACTCAGAGTGACCTGGGCAAGGTCCGCGGGCTGTCGGCCGCCTGGCGCGAAAACGACATCGGCGCGCGGATGATGGACGCGCTGATCGCTGCGCGGCCGCTCAGTGCTGCCGAAATGCCCCCCAAGAGCCCGCGCGGCCCGGCGTTGGGAAAGGAAGGCGCGCTCGTCGCTGACCTCCTCAAACTGCTGCTCAAGATTCGCTCACGCGAGATCGATGTCGCCGCGCGTCTGCTGGCGCGCAGCGACGATCTCGAGGCGCTCGCCGCAGGCGTACGCAAGAACCTGCCGATCCTGGAAGGCTGGCGCTTCGAGCAGTTCGGCCAGGACGCGCTGGCGCTGGTCGAGGGGCGGATGGCCTTTGCGATTGCCGATGGCCGGATCAAGATGACCCGGACCGAGCTGGCAGCAGAGCCGCACCCCGAAGCGGACGCGGCAGTGGCCGCCGCGCTTGCGGAGCAGCCATGACCTCATATCTGCCCACACTCAAGCAGCTGCAATATCTGGTTGCGCTGGAGGAGCATGGTCATTTCGGCAAGGCAGCGGATGCCTGCTATGTCACACAGTCAACGCTGTCGGCGGGCCTGCGCGAGCTCGAAACATTGCTGGGAGTCGTGCTGGTCGAACGCACCCGGCGAGTCGTGCGGTTCACCCCGCTGGGCAACAAGGTGGTCGCCAAGGCGCACCGCATCCTGCGCGAAGCCGAAGAGCTTTCCGACCTCGTCCGCTCGTCGGGCAAGCCGCTTTCGGGCGAACTGCGGATGAGCGTCATCCCGACGATTGCCCCCTTCCTTCTGCCCCGGCTACTCCCCGGGCTGCGTCGCGAACAGCCCGAACTCAAGCTCTTTCTCCGCGAGGAGGTGAGCAGCGCTGCGGTCGAATCACTGCACCATGGCCAGGTCGATTGTGCGTTGCTCGCACTGCCCTTCCCCGCAGGCGACGTTGAGCATGAGACACTCTTCCTCGATCCGCTATATGTGGCATTCCCCAAGGACGACCCACGCGATCCGCCGGATTTCGTGCTGCCCGAGCTGATCGACGAAACGCGGCTGCTGCTGCTGGAAGACGGGCACTGCCTGAAGGACCATGCGCTTGCCGCATGCAACCGGCCCGAACTGCGCGCCAGCGCGATGATGTTCGGCACGTCGCTGCACACCTTGGTGCAGATGGTCGATAACCGGCTGGGGCTGACGCTGCTGCCGCAGATCGCGATCGATGCAGGCATTTTGAACAACACCGATATCGTCGCCCGCCCGCTGCTGGCGGATCATGCCTCGCGCGATATCGCGATCATCTGGCGCCGCAACAGCCCGCGCGCCGAGGAGTTTCGCATGCTCGCCGAAATCCTTCGGCGCGGCCATGCCGAAGGCAAGTGCACGGTTTGAGGCCATCGTCTCCCCTCCCGCGAGCGGGAGCGGAGAAACAGCGCTCAATCCATATGCTTCAGACCAACCCTCAGATAGTCCCAGCCGGTGAGCAGGGTCAGGATGGCCGCGGTCCACAGGGCCACGATTCCCAGATGCTGCATCCAAAGCTGGTCGGGAAAGCCGCCGGCAAAGATCAGCGTCCCGAGCGCCAGCAGCTGCAGCGTCGTTTTCCATTTGGCCAGCTGTGACACCGGCATCGAGACCTGAAGTCCCGCCAGAAACTCGCGCAGCCCTGAAACGGTGATTTCGCGCAGCAGGATGATCAGCGCCGCAATCACGTGCAGCCCATCGATGTTATCGTTGGCGCACAGGATCAGGATGACCGCGGCCACCATGATCTTGTCGGCAATCGGGTCCAGGAAAATGCCCAGCTTCGAGACAGCACCCTGCGCGCGCGCGAGATAGCCGTCGAAATAATCAGTGATGCCCATCAGGCAATAGACGACGAACCCCAGCAGATAGCCGGTGGCCCATTCCGGCCACCACAGCAAGGCGGCCAGCAGCGGCACGGTAACGATGCGCGAAAGCGTCAGGATGTTGGGCAGCGTAAGCATAAGGTGCAGCCTCTTAACGGCATTTGCGCAGGATGGAAATGGCTTGACCGGCCCGGCATCCATCCCGATACCGCCGCCAAGGCCTGCCGCTGCACCATTGCCCTGTTTCAGAGCGATATGGCAGGACATTGGCTGGCGGGCAAATCGCAGAGGAACTGACGGAATGGCTTCAGCAGGCGCGCTTTTGAACAAGAGGCGCTTTCTGCCTCTGTTCGTGACCCAGCTGCTCGGGGCTTTCAACGACAACCTCTACAAGAACGCGATGGTCCTGTTCGTCGTCTACAGCGTCTACAATGACGAGACCGCCGAAACCTGGTTCAGCGCGATCGCCACCGCGGTTTTCATTCTGCCCTTCTTCCTGCTGTCTGCGCTCGCGGGGCAACTGGCCGATACCCGCGACAAAGCGAGCATCATCCGGATCGTCAAATTCTGCGAGATCGTCATCATGCTGGTCGGCGGCACGGGCCTTTACATGGCTTGGGCTGGCACCGCGGTGCATTCGATCGCGATCCCGCTGATGATGCTGGCGCTGTTTGCCATGGGAATCCACTCGACCTTTTTCGGCCCGATCAAATACGCCATTCTGCCGCAGCATCTGAACGATGACGAAGTGCTGGCCGGCACCGGTCTGGTCGAGGCCGGGACGTATATTGCGATCCTGCTCGGCACCATTCTCGCCGGATGGCTGCCGGTGGAAGTCGCAGGGATTGCGGTCGTGGCGACCGCGATCATCGGCTATATCACCGGGCGACAGGTTCCCGCCGCCCCTGCGATGATCGACCGGACCAAGCTCGACTACAACTTCGTCCGCGCCTCGATCGCCCTGATTCGCGCGACGATGAAGGTGCGCCGCGTATTCCTGGCGATCGTCGCAATCAGCTTTTTCTGGACCATCGGCGCGGTGCTGTTCATCCAGTTCCCGCCACTCGCCAAGAACGTGCTCACCGCCAGCAAGGAGGTCGCCAGCCTGTTCCTCGTGGTGTTCTCGATCGGCGTGGCCACCGGATCGGTGGCGATTAACGCCTTGCTCAAGGGCACGGTGTCGGCGCGCTATTCCCCCGTGTCCGTGATCGTCATGGGTCTGTTCGTCGTCGCGTTCTTCTTCGTCTGCCGCCAATGGGTGCCTGACACCGGCGGCTCGCTGTTTACCGTGGGCGAATTTATCCAGCATCCCATGGCCATTCCGCTGCTGCTGTCGTTGCTGGGCATCGCCGTGGCCGGCGGGATGTTCGTTGTGCCACTCTATGCCTTCCTGACCACCACGGTGCACAAGAGCGAAGCCGCGCGCACCATTGCCGCCAACAACATCGTCAACTCGGGTGCAATGGTGATCGGCTCGCTCATCGCGATCGGATTGAGCCTGGCCGGTCTGGCGGTGATCTATCAGTTGCTGCTGAGTGCGGCGATGTGTCTGGTTGCGGCATGGCTGGGACATCTGCTGCATCAGGCCAGCCTGGAACCGCATGGCGACCACGAGTTTGACGGGGTGTGACCGTCTAATCGACGATTCGCACCAGCTTGCGCTCTAACGGTGCCAGCACGCCGGACAGTTCGTGCCCGCGCTTGAGCACGGCACCACCTTCACCGACCAGCGCCCACATCCCCTGCTTGCGACGCAAGGCGGGGCGTTTTTCGATGCGGAATTCGGGGCGTTCGGCTGCACGGCGGAAACAGGAGAAGATCGCGGCCTCGCGTCCCAGTTCGATCGCATAATCGCGCCAAAGCCCTGCAGCGACCATGCGCCCATACAGATCGAGGATACGGTTCAGTTCCTGCCGGTCAAAGCCGGTTTGGTTCGCTGTACCGCCGGTAAGCGGGAACAGGGAGACATTGCCGCCCGGGTTCAAACTGCGGCCTCAATGCGCAACACCATGTCAGGCAGCGGTCCCGGTATCGCGATCCGGTATCTTCACCTCGGTGCCGTGCGAAGCATTGCGGGTCTCGTCGCGCTCTTCCATCAGCTGGCGAATCCGCTCCTGCATCTGCAGGATTTCGCATTGGAGCAACTCGAGCTTCTGAGTCGAGGGATCGAAGGTCTGGCTGCATGGCGTGCCATACTGCACGAACCCGCGCTGTTTTTCGGCAGCGTCCACAGGCGTGGGGCGAGCCGGGATTCCGACCATTACCGATCCGGGCGCGACATCGCGGGTGACCACGGCATTGGCCCCGATGCGCGCACCCTTGCCAACCGTCAGCGGGCCCAGAATGGCCGCACCCAGGCTGACAATAACATCGTCCTCGATCGTCGGATGGCGCTTGCCGGCAACACCGTCGGTCGGGTTGCGTCCGCCCAGCGTCGCACCCTGATAGATGGTGACATTGTCGCCGATCACCGCGGTTTCGCCGATCACGACAAAACCATGGTCGACAAAGAAGAAGCGTCCGATCTGGGCACCGGGATGAATATCGATCGCGGTGAGAAACCGCGAGATATGGTTGATCAGGCGCGCGAGGAAATACAGTTCGCCATTGAACAGCCAGTGTGCCACCCGGTGAAGCCCCAGCGCCAGCACGCCGGGATACAGCATGATTTCCCATCGGGAACGGGGAGCCGGATCTCGCACGCGGATCGAATCCAGATATTCGCTCAATGCGCTGAACATGCGCCGTTCCTTCACCTGTGATGCCCGTCTAGATAGAGGATGGTCGGCCTGTTTACCAGACCCCGGCGGCAATCAGCTGAGGCTGAGCCCGGCGCGCAACCCCAGATATTGGCCCAGTCGCCGCAGTCTGCGCTCTACGACCTCGCCATAAAGCGCCTTGTCTCCCGGGTGCAGCACCAGCTTCAGCGTTTCTGCATCGCGCTCCAGGTGGCTGCGCTTGAGCACGTCGTGCGTGCCTGCGCCCAGCCGCTGTGCCAGTCGCATGGCCAGCCCCCAGCCGATTGCGCGCTCGAGCATTTCCGAGGTCGCGACCTGCGCCTTGAGCGGAAACGCACGCGGCCCGCCACCGAAATTGGTATACAGCGCCTGACCGATCATCGAACGCCCGATGACGTCGATTCCCACCCAATTGCCGTGCAGCGCGATCTCGAGCCCGCGTTCGGCGCGGAAATCCGGACTCGCCTGCCAGGCGACATCGGAGAGGTGACACGCTGCCATGAGCCAGCGCTGCCAATGCGGCGGATCATCTGGGAAAACCCGGGCGATCCAGTCGAACAGCGGCCGCGCATCCTCGCCAAAACGCGACTGGAGCTGGCCGAAGCGGTCGGCGGCCACCAGCAACGGGTCGCGGCTGCGGACATCCTCGTCCATCCGCGCGTAGAGCAGCCCTTCGCGCAGTCCGTAGGACGAGACGATGAACTCGCTGGGTTTGATGTGGCCGCGCATCAACCGCAGCAGCGCGATTGCATCGGGAAGCGTCTCGATCCGCGACGGCGCAAGTCCCGTCGCCTGTCGCACGGCATCGCGATCCATCGCACGCAGGCCGGCGAGAACCTCTTCGGGCCGGGCGATGTCGATCCGGTGTTGGTGCAATACCCGCAGCGGATAGGCCGCAAGATGCATGTCGAGCCGGGCAAACGCGCGCCATGACCCGCCAACCAGATACAGGGGCTTGCCAGGATGGTAGGCAAGCCAGGGATAAGGCTCGGTCATTTCCCGCACTGCGCGGGCCAAGGCCGAAGGATCGCCCTGGCGGACGGCGGCAGCGCGCAGCACGCCAAGCGGCATGGTCGCGGTCTCCAGCACCGTTCCGTTGCCGACCAGCGCCAGGTCGAGGCTGCCCCCGCCCAGATCGCCGACGATGCCGTCTGCTTCCGGGATCGCCGACAGCACGCCGAGCCCGGAAATCCGCGCCTCGTCATCCCCTGAAAGAATGATGATATCGAGCCCCAGCGCGCGCGCCCGCTGTGTGAACTCGTCGCCGTTGCTGGCATCGCGCACCGCTGCGGTGGCGACGCAGACCGTCTCATCGACATCCATCTCGCGCGCAACGATGCGAAACCGCTCAAGCGCCTGGATTGCGCGCTTCATGGCGGCGGCATCGATCGCACCTGTCTCCGCCAGCGAGCGCCCCAACCCGGCCATGACCTTTTCATTGAAGATCAACGCCGGATTGCGCCGGGGGCCTGAATAGACGACCAGACGCACCGAGTTGGACCCGATATCGATGATTGCGGTACGATACAGATGCGCAGGCTGGTTCTGTTTGCGAACGAAAAAATCCATAAGGGTCCGGTCAATCCTCTCGCGGTGCGCGGCGATGGAGGCTGAGCTTGGGCACCGCATCGCTGTTCTTGAGCGCGGTCCCGCGGCCCGAAAGCGACGGGTTCGTCATGAAATAGCGGTGCAGGTTGAACGGTTTGTCATCGGGTCGGATGCGGACGTAGTGACCATCGCCGTCCAGCTCCCAGCTCTGTTCGTTGTCGAGCAGATTGGCGACCATGACCTGTTCAAGCACCTGGTCGTGCACCGTCGGGTTCTGGATCGGCAGCATGTATTCCACCCGGCGATCGAAATTGCGCGGCATCCAGTCGGCCGAGCTGATGAACACCTTGGCCTTGTCGTTGGGCAGCGCATCGCCGTTGCCGAACGCCCAGATGCGGCTGTGCTCGAGGAACCTGCCGACCACCGACTTGACCCGGATGTTGTCCGACAGGCCCGCAACGCCCGGGCGCAGGCAGCAGATCCCGCGGATGACCAGTTCGATCTGCACGCCGGCGCTGCTGGCGGCATAGAGCTTCTCGATCATCGCCGGGTCGACCAGCGAGTTCATCTTCGCCCAGATCGCGCCGGTGCGCCCGTCGCGCGCCTCGGCGATCTCGTGGTCGATCAGCGCAATCAGATCGCGCCGCATGTCGCGCGGCGACATCGAGAGCAGTTCGAGCTGCTCGGGCTCGACATAGCCGGTGATGTAGTTGAACAATTGCGCTGCATCGCGGCTAGCGCGCGGATCGGCGGTGAAGAAACTCAGATCGGTATAGATCCGCGCGGTCACCGGGTGATAATTGCCCGTGCCGAAGTGGCAATAGGTGCGGAAGCCGTCGGGCTCGCGGCGCACCACCATCGATATCTTGGCGTGGGTCTTCCACTCGATAAAGCCATAGACGACCTGAACACCGGCCCGCTCGAGCGCGCTCGCCCAGAGCAGGTTCTGCTCCTCGTCGAAGCGCGCCTTGAGCTCGACCACGGCGGTGACGGATTTTCCGGCTTCTGCCGCCGCGATCAGCGCGTTGATGATCGCGGACTGCTTGCCCGCGCGGTACAGCGTCTGCTTGATCGCCACCACATCGGGGTCCTGCGCTGCCTGTTTGAGGAACGCGATGACCACCTCGAAGCTCTCGTACGGGTGGTGGACGACGATGTCCTTGCTTCGGATCGCGGCGAAGCAATCGCCGTTATGTTCGCGGATTCGTTCTGGAAACCGTGGCGTGAACGCAGGGAATTTGAGATCGGGGCGATCCTCGTCGACCAATGCGGCCAGGTCACCGATCCCCAGGAAACCGTCGTCAGACGACTTGTTGCCCCCCTCCTGCAACAGATTGTCGTCGAGCAGCTTGGCGAGGCCCTTGTCCATCAGCCGCGAGGTTTCCAGCCGGATCACCTGCCCGCGCCGCCGCCGCTTCAAAGCGGTGCGGAAATAAAGCACCAGATCCTCGGCCTCTTCTTCGACCTCGATATCGCTGTCGCGGATGATGCGGAACAGACCCGATCCGCGCACATCGTAGCCGGGGAACATCTTGTCGGCGAAGGCGACGACGATCTTCTCGAGCGCGACGTACCAGCCCTTGTCCCCGGCGATTCGCAGGAACCGGGGCATGGTCGCGGGCAGCATGACCAGTTCGCGGACGGTCTTGCCATCCGACCTGCGCTTGAGATCGAAGATCAGGCTCAACCCCTTGTTGGGGATGAACGGAAAGGGATGCGCAGGATCAAGCGCCTGCGGGGTCAGCACCGGAAAAATCTGGGTGACGAAATGCTCGCGGAGCCAGGCCTGGTTGGCCTCGTCGAGATCTTCGACGTTTGCCTCGACCACGCCGTTGGCAGCAAGTTCAGCGCGCAGGTCGCTCCAGACTTGCTGCTGTTCTGCATTCAACCGGTCAACCGCGCGCTCGATCGCAGCAAGCTGCTGCCCCGGGGTGCGCCCGTCGGCGGAGCGCTCCTCGACTTGCTCAGCCACCTGCCCGACCAGCCCAGCAACGCGCACCATGAAGAACTCATCGAGGTTATTGCCGGAAATCGAGAGAAACCGCAGGCGCTCGAGCAAGGGATGGCGCGGATTGCACGCCTCTTCCAGCACCCGGTCGTTGAAGGCCAGCCAGCTCAGCTCACGGTTGAAATATCTGCGGGCCGAACCGGTCTGGTCGGCCGGGCCGGAGTGTTCAATCTGTGTCGGTTGATCCGCCATCGGTTCCTGCCAATAGTGCCAGCGCGTCGCGCACCAGTCTTTGGCCGATTGGGCGCTGCATTGCCAGCGCCATCTCGTCAATCTTGCGCGCCAGCGCGCCAATTGCGGGATAGGAACGTTCGACTCTGAGCGCGGCATAGCCTGCCAGCGCATCGGACAAGGCAAGACCTGCGCGTGCCAGCCGCTTCTGCAGCAGCAACGCCGTCATCTCCTCATCGGGCGGGGGGATTTCCACCAGCAGCGAGGCGCCCAGCCGCGACAGCAGGTCGGGCAACCTTATGCCCCATTCGGCAGGCGGGCGCTCTGCCGCGAACAGCACCGGCGATCCTTGCACCTGCGCGCGGTTCCAGGCGTGGAACAGCGTTTCGTCGCTCTCGCCATCGGCATTGTCGATCAGGCACCCGCCCGAGCCGGTGACGAACGCACGGCCGATGGTGGTCTTTCCCGACCCTGCAGGGCCGATCAGTACCGCCGCGCCAAAAGGCAGCCGCGTCCAGTCGAACAGCCGCTCTATGACGGCCCGGTTCGATTCGGTAACCAGAAAATCGCTGTCACCTTCCGGTCCGGCTGCCGCGAAGGGCAGTACGAACTGGCCCGTCATTGCTCGGTTATCCGCCGCCGCCGGGCGCAGGCGCAGCCGCCTGGGGCCGCGAGATCCGCAGCACGCCCGCGCCCTGCTGCACGCGGTACCCGCGCGCCTCGAGGGCGCCGCGCAGCGCATCGATCTCGATCGTTGCGTTGACCTGCATCACCGATGTGCCTCCGAGCGCAAGGCTGGCGGTGCTCGCCGACTGCACCCCTGGAATACCACGCAACAGACGTTCACCAGCCTGCACTGCGGCGACATCGGGGGTATCGAACTGGATCGAGATGATCTGCGGGCCACTGGTGAGGCCGCCACTTTCCACCGGAACATCCTCGGCGAGGCTGTCATCAAGCATGTCCTCGACGATTTCGACGGGCTTTTCGATGATCAGGGACGAATCGGGTCGCAAATCGCCCGAACGCACGGCGCCCGCATAGATCCGGTCGAGCCGCTGGATCGCCTCGTCTAGCATCGCGTTGAGACCATCGCTGTTGCGCGCCTCGAGGGTGAATGACCCCAACAAACGGCTGTCCGGCCCAAAGCGTGCGGCAAACCTCCCCGTAATCGGGCCACCGGGATATTGCCGCTCGATCTGCGCGACGGGCACGACGACGTCGGCCGCGCCGAACTGGTCGAGGATCAGCCGCCACCAGGTACGGCTGCGGCGGCCCGACTGCGCAGCGTTGACGAGCAGCGAATCCGCGCCCGAGCCATGCGGGCGGATATAGTCGACAATGCTCTCGGAGGTGCGATAGCGCGCCCAAGCGGCCTGCCACGGCGTACGGTTCTCGAAGGTCTGCGCCGAACCGCCACTGATATAGACCGGAATCACCAGCATCGGCGCGGACCGCAGCACCGACCCGCTCACCCCGAGCAGTTCGCCCGCGCGCGCACGGTCGAACAGCACGCCGAGCGTGCCGATATAGCGCCGCGGGCCGATCTGCTCATATTCGACCACGATTGCCGACACGATGCCGTCGAGCGCCGAATCACTGAGCTTGGGGGCAGCCCCCGAGCGGTTGACCTGCGACCAAAGTTTCTGCCAGCCCTTGCGCTGTGCATCGCGCCACGCATTCGAACGCGCTTCCTGCGCGTTCTTCCCCGATGCATCGACCTTGACGCCGCTGACCTCGAAATCGCCGCCGCTGGCGATCGGAGGAATGCCGCGATCCCCCTCGATCTGAGCATAGACGATCGCGCCCAGCACCAGCAGCAGCGGGAGCAGGATGATGGCGATCCACGCGCGCGAAGATGTCGGCGCTGGGCGGGTCAGGGACAGGCTGTTGGTCAAGATATCCTTAGCTTCAATCAACCGTGCAAAGTGGTGATCCCCGGCGCATTGATCGCTGGTGGTCGTTTGGCGGCCCTTTTGGCGACAATGGCGTGGAAATCCAAGCGAGAAGTCGCTAACCGCTCTGCCCATGACTGACAAGACCGACAACGCGCCGCCCCCCGAGTCCTATAGCTACGCTCAGGCGGGGGTCTCGATTGCCGCCGGCAACGCGCTGGTCAAGGCCATCGGCCCGCTCGCCAGAGCCACCGCGCGTCCTGGCGCCAATGCCGAATTGGGCGGCTTTGGCGGGTTTTTCGATCTCAAGGCCGCAGGCTTTCGCGATCCGCTGCTGGTCGCAGCCAACGATGGCGTGGGCACCAAGGTGAAGCTCGCGATCGACCACGACCGCCATGACGCCATTGGCATCGATCTGGTCGCGATGTGCGTCAATGATCTGATCGTCCAGGGTGCAGAGCCCTTGTTCTTCCTCGATTATTTCGCGACCGGCAAGCTCGACACCGGCATTGCCGAGCGCGTCGTCGCGGGCATTGCCGAGGGCTGCAAGCTCGCCGGCTGCGCACTGATCGGCGGCGAGACCGCCGAGATGCCGGGCATGTATGCGCCGGGCGATTACGATCTGGCAGGCTTCTGCGTCGGCGCGGTCGAGCGCGACGAAGTGCTCACCGGGGACCGGGTAAAGCCGGGTGACGTGCTGCTGGGACTCGCCTCGTCGGGGGTGCATTCGAACGGCTATTCGCTCGTTCGTCGTCTCGCGGCCGACTGGGGCTGGAAGATGAACCGGCCTGCGCTGTTCGATCAGGATGTTCTGCTGATCGATGCGCTGATCGCGCCGACACGAATTTACGTTTCCTCGCTGTTGCCGGTGGTGAAATCGGGCCGGATCGCCGCGATGGCGCACATCACCGGTGGCGGTCTGCTCGAGAACATTCCGCGCGTGCTGCCCGATGGCGCGCACGCGCATGTCGATGCCGACGCCTGGACCCAGCCGCGGCTGATGGCGTTCCTGCAGGCGCAGGGTCGGATCGAACCCGAGGAAATGGCGCGCACCTTCAACTGCGGGGTCGGCATGGTGCTGGTGGTGGATGAGGCCGATGTCGCCTCGGTAACCGCCGATCTGGAAGCGGCAGGCGAAACCGTCCACCGCATCGGCAGAATCGATGCTGGCGACAAGGGCTGCACCGTCAGTGGATCGGTCGAAACCTGGAGCGCGCGCGAAGCGTGGAGCGCCACCCATGCGGGGTGAGACAACCCCTCTCCCCTCCCGCATGCGGGAGGGGCAGCGCGGCCTGCCGCGCGGGGTGGGCCGGAAAAATATGCCTGCTATGCCCACCCCGGCCTCGCCTTCGGCTCGTCCACCCCTCCCGCTTGCGGGAGAGGAGAGGTTGTGAAGGCCAAGGTCGCCATCCTGATCTCGGGCAGCGGCACCAACATGGCCGCGTTGCTCTATGCCTCGCGCGCAGCATCATGCCCCTATGAGGTGGTATTGGTCGCCTCGAACAATCCCGACGCGGGGGGCCTCAAACTCGCCGAAGCCGAGGGCGTTGCGACCTTCGTGCTGTCGCACAAGGGCATGGACCGCGAGAGCCATGACGCCGCAATGGACGCCGCGATCCGGGCATCGGGCGCCGATCATGTCGCGCTCGCCGGTTACATGCGCATCCTCACCCCCGGCTTCGTGCGCGGCTGGGAGGCGCGGATGCTCAACGTCCATCCTTCGCTGCTGCCCAAATACAAGGGCCTGCACACCCACCAGCGTGCGCTCGACGCGGGCGATGCCTTTGCCGGGTGCAGCGTGCATCTGGTGACGGCGGAACTGGATGACGGCCCGGTGCTCGGCCAGTGCGCGGTTGCGATCCAGCCCGGCGACACCGCCGATGCGCTCGCCGCGCGCGTGCTGATCGCCGAACACCAGCTTTATGCACGCACGCTGAGCGATTATGTTGCGCGCGAGGCCGACCCCGACTGGATCGTCGCAAAGGTCGGCGAACTGGCGCTGATGCTGCCCGAAACCGACGCCCGCCCCTCGCACGGCGCGCCCGGCTGGCGGGTGGGCGGTGACAAGACCGGTAAGTACTTCGCCTATGTCTCGATCCGCCACCACGGCGAAGAGGCGATCGCGCTGCTGGTCAAGACCAGCGGCGTCGATGAACAGGCGGCTTTGGTCGATCAGGACCCGGAGCTGTACTATCTGCCCAAATTCTACGCGCCCTCCGGCTGGATCGCGATCCGGTTGGATACCGGCCGCACCGACTGGGAGCATATCGCAGACTGGCTCAGCCGCAGCTGGCGCAGCGTCGCACCGAAGCGGCTGACGAAGATGATGGATATCGCGGCGGAGTTTTGAGGCCGCACGTTAAACTCGGCCCCATTCCGGTCCCCTGCGAAGGCAGGGGCCCATCTTCGGACGGCCATCATGCCAATAGACCGGTGCATTGGACCCAAAAGCAGGAGATGGGCCCCTGCCTTCGCAGGGGACCAGACTAGCGTCATGCGGTCATGCAAAAAGGGCCGCCGGATTGCTCCGGCGGCCCTTTCGAACTTGAACAGAAGATCGCCGATCAGCCGACGATTTCTTCGGGCTTGAAGAAGTAGGCGATTTCGATCGCGGCGTTCTCGTCGCTGTCCGAACCGTGAACGGTGTTCGCTTCGATGCTCTCGGCCAATTCCTTGCGGATGGTGCCGGGTTCGGCATTCGCCGGGTTGGTGGCGCCCATAATGTCGCGGTTGCGCTGCATGGCGTCTTCGCCTTCCAGAACCTGCACGACGACGGGGCCGGAGATCATGAAGTCGACCAGTTCACCGAAGAACGGACGCTCGCGGTGGACGGCGTAGAAGCCTTCGGCCTGCTCGCGGGTCATGTGGATGCGCTTGGATGCAACCACCCGCAGGCCTGCTTCTTCCAGCATCTTGGTGACCGCGCCGGTCAGGTTGCGACGGGTCGCGTCGGGCTTGATGATCGAAAAGGTCCGGGTAACGGCCATGATGAAGTGCTCCTGAGGATTGACGATGGGCACGCGCACGCATGGCGCGATTCGTCGCCGCCCCTAGACGGACCATTTGTGCGCTGCAAGAAAAACCCGCTGTTGCGCGGCGCAGGGCGGCGGCTCAGCCTTCCCCGGCGAGCAATGTGATCGATGACCCGCTGTCATTGGGCGTAACTTGTAGGCTGAACGACCCTCCGTCCTTGGTCCCGGAGATCGCGCGCATTTCCTGCGTCGTAATCTCGCTCTCGATCTTGAAGCCCTTGGCCTCGACCGCCTTGCGGTACCAGTCGACCACGGTGTCGCGTGCTGCGCTGCTTTCCATCACCACCATGCCGCCCGATTTGCCGTCTGCGTTGGTGGTCATGGTCGAGACGACCTTGGCACCGGGATAGACCGCAAGCCCCAAAGGCAGCTTTGCGTTCGATCCGCCGCCATCGATATTGACCGTGGCCGAACCGTCGGCGCTGGTGATCTTGATTTCGGATGCGTCGCCATCGCCCTCCCGGGTGACGTTGACTTCGTTGCCTTCGGCATCACTGTAAACCGTCTTTTCGCCCCCACACGCCGTCAGCGCGAGAGTGGCAGTGGCGATCATCAACAAACTGCGCATAGCAATGGTGTCCTTTCAGTCGGGTTGATCCTGACGTTTGCCGGGCGTGTGTTCAACCCATTTGCCGCCCTCCTGCTTCCAATAGTGGCGCGCAAGCCCTGGATGTGTGCCCAAGGTCACCCAAGCCTTGCGCGCGCCGGCAATCGTGGCGTCGTTGAACAGCAGGAAGCTGCGCGCAAAGGCCAGTGCCTCGTCGCGCCACAGCCCGTCGGCAAGGGCGATGAACGTCGCGCCATTGGCAGGCTCGACCCGGTCCGCCAGCAACAACGGCTGTACCTGGGGGTTGGCACCCTCCAGGTCGCCGTGCGCGAGGAAGCTTTCGGGCGTGTGCGTCCACAAGGCTTCGCTCAACGCGGTCCGATGCTCCCGGTCGGCAGAAACAATCAGCATTCGTTGGCCCAGCGCGAGGGTGCGGGTCGCCAGCACCGGCAGCACCCGCTCGACCGGGTCGCGGGTCAGGTGATAAAAATCGACCTGCATTCAATGCCACCCCTCATACGATCTCGTCATTCCCGCGAACGCGGGAATCCCGCTTTTACTCAGCGTTGGCGCAGAAGCGGGACCCCCGCCTGCGCGGGGGTGACGATTAAGCCCGCCTGTAGATGCTCCAGCCGGCACACGGTGCCAGCTAGAATCAGCCTTCGAAATTGTCCGCAATCCACTGATTCAACAGCCGAACCCCAAAACCTGTGGCCCCCTTGTCCCAGACCGGACCGGGCTTGTCGGCCCAGACCATGCCGGCAATATCGAGGTGCGCCCACTTGACGCCGGGCTTGATGAACCGCTGCAGGAACTGCGCCGCCGTGATCGATCCGCCGCCCCGCGGCCCGACATTCTTGATATCGGCGATCGGGCTGTCGATCAGCTTGTCATAGGCCTTGCTCAGCGGGAAGCGCC
>NZ_JAUCZC010000032.1 GCF_030373265.1 Blastomonas sp. | reverse complement strand
CCATGGCTGCGTAACTTAAACCAAACAGCCTCCGGGAAACCCGGTGCGGTTCAGAGATTGGAATGCTAGCGGACCTTAGCAGCACCTACAGTAGCCGAGTTGCAAAGGGTGAGGGAAACAGCGAGGACCAGCAGGCGCTCAAGATTCTTACCAGCCGCGCTCTACATCGAGGCATCATGATCGCCGAGAATGCTGCTCGCGGCATCTTCCCCAGCTATCAGCCATGCGAAAATGCAGTCGCTCCCGATTGGCAGGAATTGGGTAACCTGCTTGAAAGCCACCAAGATTGGTTTGACCAGCAGGAATAGGATAGCTCCGCCCCACAAGTGTGGAGCAGGGCTATCTAGGTCGATGGATTGAGCAGCCCAGCGATTGCCCGTCGGGGCAACTTTATTTATTTGGCGAATAGCTCCGCCTCTGCGCCTTGCCTCCTCACAAGCCCTGCGAGCACTCTCCCGCCACCCAGGTTCCAGCGCCCGAACTGCTGTGCTGCCGCATCATATTGACCCTGATTGAGCAGTCGCAGGAGCGTGCTGGACCCAAGAGCGCCGGTCCCGACGTTGTAGGCAAACGACACCAGCGCCCCCAGCTGGTTTGCAGTCAGCGGGACTTTGACCAGGACACGAACCCTCCGTTCAAATGCGTCATACTCAGCGACTAACCATGCATCTGCCTGAGCCTGAGTGCATGTGTCTCCACGCTTCACATTTGTAGTTCTTCCCCAACCAATAGTCCGACGACCCGCAGGACAAAGATAGGCTTTTAATTCACAAACTTCGAATTGCTTGATTAGGGCCAAGCCAGCCCTCTTTGAAGTAGCAGTCATCCACTACTTACCAGAAATCTAGCGAATCCTCATAAGTGCGCAGTTAACTACCGCAGCAGTCTCTTAAATAATCGCGGAGAGAGGAAACAACCTCTCCCGATTGTGAGGAGAGACTTATGAGACAGAAGACAGCGCCCACAGCAACACTTAAGCAGGCACATCACCCAGAATTCAACGCATGGGTAAATGCACTACACAGATGCCACAACCCCGCCCACTACAGCTTCCCAGACTATGGAGGGCGTGGGATCAGCGTATGCGATGAGTGGCGCAGGGCAGAAACAGGCTTCGAAACATTTCTTGATGACATGGGACCACGCCCATCCCCAGACCACTCCATCGAGAGACTGGACAACGATGCAGGATACGAACCTAACAACTGCATATGGGCTGATCGAAAAGTGCAAAGCAACAATCGTCGCAAGCAGCGGGACTACCAAATGGAGTTTGGTCTCGGCTTTGGCCCCCGCAAGAGCCCGATAATTGAATACCAAGGCCGCATCCAGACCATGCACAAATGGGCAATGGAAATCGGGCTTAAAGGCTCCACCCTTCGCCAGAGATTGAGGCGTGGCATGACTGTAGAGCAGGCTTTCACTGCAACCACAGAGGAGCTGAAGAAGCCACGCCGCCTCAATGTTCTGAAACAGATTACAATTCGCTAAGATCGATCCCAGGGAGAGAAACGATGACAAACGAACAGATGACCCGAGCAATCACGAACCTGACCGACCGCATGAACCGCGCAGAAGCCAATGCTGCCCACAACAAGCCAGTGGTTGCCGGTTGCAGCTTGCAGACTGCTATTGATGCGGCAATCGGCTTGCTTGAAGCGGCTATAGAGGGTCAAACTACCGGCTGGTCGGCCGTCAATCGGAATAGCTTGGCCGAGGTCATCAAAACACGCCTCGTCAATGGACGATGACATCGACCCGGCGGAGGAAGCCGACACACTGCGCAGGGACATCGTGGTGCTGTTAAGTCAGAACCCACACTGTTGGATCGCGAACCTTTTAGGACAGCGCCTGGCGGACCTTTACAAATAACCTGCGAAGCGTCGGGCAACCGGCGCTGTCGTGGTGAATGGCCCTTGCAAGAATCAGAACGAAGTGAGAACATCGGATAATGATGACCCCTGATTCTTCCACCGTGATCGCCACCGCCCTGCTCACCAGCAGCGGTTTTGCCCGTGTTGCCCTTACGGCCCCCAATGAGCGCCTCCGCGAAGCCGCCGCAGCCGAACTTGCCCACAAGATTATCGCTGCGCTAGAGGGTTCTGAGAAGCCCAGCGATCCGAGGCAAATGACCCTGCCCCTTTGAAACGGTGGGTCATCTTGGAAACCTGAAATGGGAGACGCTGGAGCAGTTCACATCACGGCAAGCCAATATTGCGGCCACCTGCCTCCGATGCCGCCGACGGACCACGCTCGATGCTCAGAAACTGGCCAGGTATTTTGCGGTTATGCGATGGCCGACGAGCATCCACCAAGTGGCCCAGCGGCTCTATTGCGTGCAATGCCGAAACCGGCCGGACAAGCTGCGCCCGTGCCGAAATCTACCCAGCGCCCTGCGCTTCCTGCCCGAGAGTGAGGTTGAGTGGAAACGCTTGATACGACGTTTACGAGGCTGAAACTACATCGACGCCCTACCAAAAAACTGCTATATTGGAGCCTCGAAGTTAGGAGTGGTTTTCATGTCCTTTGGAGAGTTGCTTCGCGCTTTTGGAAGAGGCGCTGCCTACAAGATCGGATTTGACGACGGAAGAGCAGGCAAATCCCCGAATTTGTTACATTCTATGGGAGAGCGGACTGGACCTGAATATAAGCGGGGACATCATGATGGCACGCTCGCTCGCATTGCTGACAAATAACCAGTCACCTTCTCACTCGTTATCGGCCATTCGCGCTGTCTGAAGCGTTACCCAAATGGTCAGCTGGTCAGTAAACACCTAGCGTCTTGCGCCCCTGTTCGAGGATCAGCTCCAACGCCGTATTGAGGCTTTCGTTCACGCCCGTGTGATACGTATACGGCCCCTCGTCGTCTGGAACCTGCTCCAGAGAGCTCAATAACCAGGCGATAGTGCCATTGGTTTCGTCGGGCAAAAGAAGCATGGCGTTGGACCGCGCCTCATCGAGTCTAAATCGGGCGGATTGGTATCGCTCGGAAAGCTTCGCACTATACTCTTCGCTGAAACTGCCATGGGTTTCCAGCTCATGAATCCACCGCAGCTGAATGCTGATCATGTCGCCAAGAACTTGGACCAAATCCGCAAAAGCTTGTAGCCGCCGGTCCCAAGCCTTCTCACGTTTGTATCTCCCCAATGCCCACCGCACTGCTAACCACGCAATCAAAAGTGCGCCACCAAGCTGGGCAAGAAGCTTGATCGTTTCGAACAACCAGTTATCGGGAACAAGCATCATACGGCCGATCTATTGGGAATGGACATCGTGAGCATAATCAAAGAAATAATCCACAGCGAGTCGTCAGAATGGATACGAAAACAGGCATTCGCATCGCTTGAAGGCCGGGCAAAGCACTGTGCCATGAATGCGTGGAGATATTTGCTTTACGCTGACCTGATAGCGGATACCGCACCAACAGTATCACTTTTTTGCGCCACTCATGCGACGGAAGAGGCAGTTGCTGCCTTCATTTCCTCGGCAAAATCCAACGGCTATGCTGCCGAAGCAAAGAATTTGAACATCCATGATCACTTCGTAAAAACCTTGCTCTCTGTCTTTGCACGCGCTGTATCAAAACACGTTGAGGAAATTGAATTAGCTTTTGCGTTGCATCCAGACCACGACAGACTTTACGCGCGCATTGATGGCGGAAACGGATTAGAAATTCACCCGCTCAGCCTGAGCTTGATATCCTACAATCCTGACACTGCTGATACCTCATGGGGTCGTGCGCTAGAAGTGTTCGCCTCGGAATTTGCGGATGAGCGAGCAATGCTAGCGGCGATCAAAGAGCAGTCCAATCTGCGGAACAACGCTATCTACGCCAGCAGTGCGGGCATCCCTGCGATCTCAGATGAAGAACTGAGACGCGGGCTAAAGGAAAATGCGTGCATCACAATTGGATTGGTCTGGGCTGCATTAGATATGGCACAACATGGAAACCAGAGAGTAGCATTCATCGTTCAGGCTCTCGGAGCAGCATTACGCATTGCCGAGCGGGCAGCAGCAAAAAAGTAAGGCGGCTGCCTGCGTAAAACATCCTAAAATAACGGGGATTGCGAGTTGCACTCAATCACTCGCTAGGCCCGAACCAGCAAATTCACATGCCAAACGCTTTATCCAGCTCAAACTCATAACCAGCATTTTTAAGTTCACGTGCTAGCGCCAGCTTCCAACCATCTGCAGCATCTATCGCGGTCCAAACCACACCTGCGATGTCAGAAGGCAATTCAATATCGCCCCTCTTCAGCGCAGCTACCCTTGATCGTCCCAACCGACCCACAAAGTAGCCAAGTTCCAGGACCACATTCTGACGTGCCCGAAGTCTCAATTCGTCGCTGGCGAGTTCATCACCATGTCGGCGCCCCCCAACATCGTCAGCCGTCATCAGAACCACAGCGAACCCGACATCGGCTTCGTTCTCGAATTTTTCGATAATCGTACGCCCACCGCTTGCTTGTTCATGTAGGATAATCGGCTCCAGGCCGCATCCAGAGATGAACCTCGCAACCACGGCTTTTGCTTCTTCATCCTGACCATGAACCAGAAAAACCTTATTGCTGGAGACGGTCTTTCCAATCAAAGGCCTGGGCGGCATTGTGCTATTTCCATCCGACGAACTGATCTGTTCATCAATTAGATCTAGGCGTTCGACCAAAGATATGAGTTTGTCACGCTTTTGGATTACCCATTCTTTAGCGTCTTCAACCTTTTGGCTAAAGGCAGGCTCATGAGAATATACTCCACCAACACTAGCATAGTAGCTGTATTCGTCAGCATATTCGGTAGATGTAAAGGCACGCCGCAAAAATTCGGTATTGTAATCATTCCACTTAGCGTAGTCTGATTTGAGCTCGTCGAGTGCCGCAAAACTATCTATCGTTCGTTCAATGAGTTCCACACCAATCTCAACTCTAGAAAGAAGCTGCGCCCTGACCTGTTCACGCGGTTTCGCGAGCAAAGCCGGCTCGGGCTTCTGCGGTCTAGTCGTAGTCGTTTTCCGTGCCATGCCATGCCCCTTACTGTGCTCTGAAAATGTAGGGTGCTATTATGACGGTCACAATGACCACTTTACCACTAACATCATTCAGATATCAGGAAACTGTGAACAACCCAGAGCTAGAGACACCGAACCCGCAATTTTCTGCGGTTCCTGAGTGCTTGACTCCTATAACGCGCTTGTGAGCAGAGTATAGGCAATCCCCGCCAGCGCCCCTGCGCCTGCCGCCACCAGCGGTAGCGGCACCGCGCGCGCCAGCGGTGGCGACAGCGCGAGCAGCCTCAACGTCACCAGCCACACCGCGCCAATCAGCGCTGTGACATGCAGCCCGCTGATCGAGAGCAGATGCGCAAGGCCGCTGCGCCGCATCGCCTCGGCGTCGTCCTCGCTGATTGCCCCGCGGTCTCCGGTCGCCAGCGTCGCGGCGATGCCGCCTGCCCCGCCGTCGAGCCGTGTCTGGATATGCGCCGAAAGCCGTGCCCGCAGCGAATCGAGGCCGCTCTGCGATCCGGCCGGTTGCACGCTGCGCGGAGGGTCGAGCATGCTGCCGGTCGCACCCAGCTGATCGAACCAGGCACGTTGGGCAAAGCTGTAACCGCCCGGGAGCGACGCCTGGGCGGGCGGCATCAACCGGGCGCGCCCGGCAATGATCGCCCCGGGCCGCGCCGCGGCATCGTCGAGCGCCAGATCGAGATTGACCCGCACCGTTCGTGGCAGACCAAACGCGGGCGCAGTCTGCAACACCAGCCGCACCTGGCCGCGCGCCGGTTGCATCTCACGCTCGATCACCCGCCCGGTGAGCGTACCGAACCACGGCGCCGGCAGCGGATCGGCGGCGACTCGCTCCGCGCGCCAGGCCATATGCGCGGTACCCGCCGCCAGCATCAGCCCGGCGATGAACACGCAGCGCGCACCGAGCTCCATGGCTGCCCAGCGCCCGTGCACCGCCAGGACGCCCAACGCGGTCGCCGCGCCGAGCGCGATCACCACCCCGTGCCATGCGCCGCCGGGCAGAGCGAACCACGCGGCAATCCCGGCCCCAAAGGCGACGACGATCCATGGCGGCAGCTGATCGCGCTCCGCCAGCACGAAGCGCTCCGCCGCCGGGCCAAGCCTGACAGGCGTTGAAAAACGGGACAAACTGGCCATTTGTCGCTGCCAGAAAGCCGTGCTAGAGGCGGTCGAAATTGCCATGTGCGGCGAGTTTGAAAGGAAAGCGTAAGTGAGTGCAAGCGGCGAAAACGTGACGGTTCCGGCAGCAAGGCCCGATGGACAGGTCGTCACCCGCTTCGCCCCCTCGCCGACCGGATTTCTCCACATCGGCGGGGCCCGCACCGCGATGTTCAACTGGCTGTTCGCGCGGCACCACGGCGGCAAGGCGCTGCTGCGGATCGAGGACACCGACAAGGCGCGCTCCACCCCCGAAGCGATCGACGCGATCTTTGCCGGGCTCGACTGGCTGGGGCTCGACTGGGACGATACGCCTGTCTTTCAGAGCGAGCGCGCCGGGCGTCACGCCGAGGTAGCACATCAGCTGCTCGACGCGGGCAAGGCCTACAAATGCTTCGCCACCGCCGAGGAACTCGAAGCGATGCGCGCCGAACAGCGCGCCAAGAAGCTGCCGATGCGCTACGATGGCCGCTGGCGGAACCGCGACGCTTCGGAAGCCCCCGAAGGCGCGCCCTATGTCGTCCGGCTGAAAGCGCCCGAAGGCGGCAAGCTCACGATCGCCGACGAGGTCCAGGGATCGGTCACCGTCGATGCGCGCGAACTCGACGATTACGTGCTGCTGCGCTCGGACGGTACACCGACCTATATGCTCGCGGTGGTGGTCGACGATCACGACATGGGCGTCACCCATGTCATCCGCGGCGACGATCACCTCAACAACGCCTTCCGCCAGCTTGTCCTTATCCAGGCGATGGGCTGGCCCGAGCCGGTCTATGCGCATATTCCGCTGATCCATGGCAACGACGGGGCAAAGCTCTCCAAGCGCCACGGCGCGCTGGGCGTCGAGAACTATCGCGACGACATGGGCATCGTCTCGGATGCGATGTTCAATTATCTGCTGCGGCTGGGCTGGGGCTATGGCGATCGCGAGAAGATTTCGCGCGCGGAAGCCGTCGAGCTGTTCGCCTTGGCCAATGTCGGCAAGTCGCCATCGCGCTTCGATGCCAAGAAATTGGTCAATCTGAACGGCCAGTATCTGCGCGAGATGGACGATGCCGTGCTGGCCGCTTTGGTCGCCCCGCGCGTCGCAGCTTTGATGCCCGGGATCGAGGCCGAAGCCAGCACCGACCTTCTCACCCGCGCGATGCCGGTGATGAAGCTGCGCGCGCGCGACCTCAACGAGCTCGCCGATGGGGCTCAGTTTCTCTTCAAGACGCGTCCCTTAGGCATGGACGAGAAAGCAAAGTCTTTGCTAGAAGACACCGGGACCGCGATTTTGCAGGCAGTATTGCCAGTTCTGGCCGAGACAGCGCCATGGACAGCTGCCGTTCTGGAGGACAAGGTTACGCAATTCGCCGAGGCTCAGGGGCACGGTCTCGGTACGTACGCCCAGCCGCTGCGCGCCGCTCTTACCGGGCAGGCGCGCTCGCCGGGCATTTTCGATGTGCTCGAACTTCTGGGACGCGAGGAATCGCTCGCCCGGATCAACGACGTCACGCGCGTGGCCGCCTGAGGGCCGCACGCACACCAATAGCTTGCTAAAGAACCGATTTGAGGAGAACGAACCGTGTCAGACAGCGCATCATTGAAGATCGGCGACAAGGACAGCAGTTATGCGATCCGGTCCGGCACCATCGGACCGGACGTGATCGATATCCGCAAGCTCTATGCCGAAACCGGCTGCTTCACCTATGATCCCGGCTTCACCTCGACCGCCAGCTGCGACAGCGCGCTGACCTATATCGACGGGGACGAAGGCGTCCTGCTTCACCGCGGCTATCCGATCGGCGAACTGGCCGAGGATTCGAGCTTCATGGAAGTCTCGTACCTGCTGCTCAACGGCGAACTGCCGAGCAAGGAAGAGCTCGAGACCTTCACCTACACGATTTCGCGCCACACCATGCTGCACGAACAGCTGATGCAGTTCTATCGCGGGTTCCGCCGCGATGCGCACCCGATGGCGATCATGTGCGGCGTCGTCGGCGCGCTGTCGGCGTTCTATCACGATTCGACCGATATCGCCGATCCCGAGCATCGCCGCATCTCCAGCCATCGCCTGATCGCCAAGATGCCGACGATCGCGGCGGCCGCGTACAAATATTCGGTTGGCCAGCCGTTCGTCTATCCCGACAACTCGCTGTCCTATACCGGCAACTTCCTCAAGATGACCTTCGGCGTTCCTGCCGAGCCTTATGAGGTCAATCCGGTGGTCGAACGCGCGCTCGACCGCATCTTCATCCTGCATGCCGACCATGAGCAGAACGCGTCGACCTCGACCGTGCGGCTGGCCGGGTCGTCGGGCGCCAACCCGTTCGCGTGCATCGCAGCGGGCATCGCCTGTCTGTGGGGCCCGGCGCATGGCGGCGCCAACGAAGCGGCGCTCAACATGCTGCGCGAGATCGGCACACCCGACAAGATCCCCGAGTACATCGCGCGCGCCAAGGACAAGAACGATCCGTTCCGCCTGATGGGCTTCGGTCACCGCGTCTACAAGAACTACGATCCACGCGCGACCGTGATGCAGAAGACCGTGCGCGAGGTGTTCGACGCGCTCAAGGTCAACGATCCGGTATTCGAGGTTGCCTTGCAGCTCGAGGAAATGGCGCTCAACGATCCCTATTTCATCGAAAAGAAGCTGTTCCCCAACGTCGACTTCTATTCGGGCGTGATCCTCTCGGCGATCGGTTTCCCGACCACGATGTTCACAGTGCTGTTCGCGCTCGCCCGCACCGTCGGCTGGGTCGCGCAGTGGAACGAGATGATCTCCGATCCCGGCCAGAAGATCGGCCGCCCGCGTCAGCTGTATACCGGCCCGACGCAGCGTGGGTATGTTCCCGTCGGCGAGCGTTAAAATCGCTTGAGATTGAAATGCAAAACGCCCTCCCGGTCCGACCGGGAGGGCGTTTTGCTGTGTGGTCAGTGAACGAGTCAGGTCGCGCCTCCTGCGACCACCAACCCTGCCATCAACAGCATCAGCACGAGCAGCGAGATCACGAACAGGCTGGCAAACAGCGTCAGCGAACCGCCGGTCCGATCAAACCGGTAGACCAGCAGCAGCACCCCGATGATGACGGCGATCAGGACAAAGGCCCCGACGCCGGGCACCGATCAGACGCGCATCGGCATCAGCACGTAGAGCGCGCTGGCCTTGTCGTTTTCGCGGATCAGCGTCGGCGCGCTGGAGTCGGCCAGATGCAGTTCGATGACGTCGCCTTCAAGCTCGCCCAGAATGTCGAGCAGATAGCGGGCGTTGAAGCCGATCTCGAAACCCTCGCTCGAATATTCGCCTTCGACCTCTTCGGCCGCGGTGCCGTTTTCGGGGCTGGTCACCGACAAGGTGATCTTGTCCTTGTCCAGCGCCATCTTGACCGCACGGGTCTTTTCGGTGGCGATGGTGGCGACGCGGTCGACGCCCTGCGCGAAGGCCTTGGGGTCGATGCGCAGCAGCTTGTCGTTGGCAGTCGGGATCACGCGGCTGTAATCGGGGAACGTGCCATCGATCAGCTTGGAGGTCAGGATGGCGCTGCCCAAAGTGAAGCGGATCTTGCTGGCCGACAGGTCGATCTGCACCTTGGCATCGCCGCGCTCGTCGAGCAGCTTGCGCAATTCGCCGATGCATTTGCGCGGCACGATGACATCGGGCATGCCCTCGGCGCCATCGGGCCGGTCGAGCGTGACCCGCGCCAGCCGATGCCCGTCGGTCGCCGCGGCCTTGAGCACGGGGCGATCGTCATCGGCGACATGCAGGAAAATGCCGTTGAGATAATAGCGCGTCTCTTCGGTCGAGATCGCAAAGCGGGTCTTGTCGATGATCTGGACGAGCTCGGCGGCGGCGAGTTCGAAGCTGGTCGGCAGCTCGCCCTCGGCAATCACCGGGAAATCGTCGCGCGGCAGCGTCGGCAGCGTGAAGCGGCTGCGTCCGGCGCGGACCAGCATCTTGCCGTCGGCGGCATCGAGCATCACCTGGCTGCCATCGGGCAGCTTGCGCGCGATCTCGAACAGCGTGTGTGCCGAAACCGTGATCGATCCGGCGGTTTCCACCGAATAGGCGCTCATCGTTTCGACGATCTGCAGGTCGAGATCGGTCGCCATGAAGCGCAGCGCGCCATCGGCCGATGCCTCGATCAGCACATTCGACAGAATGGGGATTGTGTTGCGCCGTTCCACCACCGACTGAACATGGCTGAGGCTCTTGAGGAGCGTCGCGCGTTCGATTGTCGCTTTCATGAAAATCCCCCGAGGCCGGTCGGCCTCAAATCCAAAAGACATGCCCTGCCATAATGGCAGAATCCGGACCAACTTCATTAACAATATTGGCTTTTCCCGCAAGCCGATAGCCGCGCAAATCGGTTTAAACTGTGGAAAATGAGCCGCCGGGCTTGCGCGCGGTGCCGCTATTGCCGAAACGGGGTGCCGATGACGCAAAATTCCCGATTTTCCTGCCCTCCCGTTGCCGGCCGCCTGTTCATTGCGCGGCATGGCGAAACCGTGTTCAACGCTGCCAAAAGGCTGCAGGGCGACCATCTCCACACCCCTCTGACCCGTGCCGGTTTTGCCCAGGCCGATGCGATGGGGGCAGCCCTGGCCGATGTGCTGGGCACCCGCCCTGCCCTCTCGCTCTGGGCATCGGACACCGGCCGCGCGCTGCAGACCTTGGCGGTAATCACCGAGCATCTCCAACTCGACTGGCACGATGCCGTGCCTGATCCGCGGCTGGTGGAGATCGGCATGGGCAGTTGGGGCGGGCGCTATTATGCCGACGTCATCGCAGAGGTTGGCCCGGTGATCGATGCGCCCGAGATGCTGCTCAAGCCTGCACCCGATGGCGAGAATTACGCCGCGATTGCCGACCGGGTCAGCGACTGGCTGCGCGCGCACGCCTGCGATACCGACGACAAGCTGATCATCATGCACGGTATTTCCAGCCGGGTGCTGCGCGGCGTGCTGCTGGGGTTGCCACCGCACCCGGTGTTCGGCGCGCCCGTCGCAGCCGGGTTGCCGCAGGGTTCGGTCGTGATGATCGCCGATGGCCGCGAGGAGATCGTCGTCACCGGCACCGGCGGAGGCCATGCGTGACACGCGGCTGGGCGGCACTGGCGGCCTTGGCCGTGCTGCTTGCCCCCCTTCCCCTCCATGCGCGTGACAGCCTGGGGGTGTTCGACGCGTGGGGCGCGTTTCGCGATCCGCAGGTGCCGCGCTGCTACGCCATTGCCCAGCCTGATACGGTGCGCGACAAGCGGCGGTACCGCCCCTTTGCCAGCATCGGCTATTGGCCCCGGCGTGGCGTACGCGGCCAGTTCCACCTTCGGCTCAGCAGGCCCATGGCCAAGAATAGCCAGGTTACGCTTGGCATCGGCGTGCGCCGGTTCACGCTGACCGGCGGCGGCGGCGATGCCTGGGCTGCCGAAAAGACCATGGATGCCGCCATCATCGCGGCGATGCGCTCGGCCCGTGAAATGACCGCCAGCGCCACCGGTGCGGACGGACGGCCGATCCGCGATGTCTATCTGCTCAAGGGCGCCGCAACCGCGCTCGACGCAGCCGCATTGGGCTGCGCAGCCAGACGGTAGCTTTTGCACGCCCAAACGACTATGGGGCGCGCATGACAACCGACACTTCCCCCGCGACTTCCTCCGACCCCTCCATGGACATGGCGATCCCCGGCCATATCGATCCCGTGCCCGTGCCGCGCCCGATCACCCCGCGGGCCGATGGCCGCGCCGACCTGATGGGGCTGATGCGCGAAGATATCGCAGCGCTGCTCGCCCAGGCCGGGCTCGACAGCAAGCAGGCGAAACTGCGCTCCAAGCAGCTGTTCCACTGGATGTACCATCGCGGCGTCACCGATTTCGATGCAATGACCGATATCGCCAAGCAGATGCGGCCGTGGATGGCCGAACGCTTCGTGATCGGCCGCCCGGAAATCGTCGAGGCGCAGGTCTCGAGCGACGGCACCCGCAAATGGCTGCTGCGCACCGATGACGCGCAGGATTACGAGATGGTGTTCATCCCCGATGCCGACCGCGGCACCCTGTGCATCTCCAGCCAAGTCGGCTGCACGCTCAACTGCCGCTTCTGCTACACCGGGACGATGCGGCTGGTGCGCAACCTGACCCCGGGCGAGATCGTCGGCCAGGTCATGCTGGCGCGCGACGCGCTGGGCGAATGGCCCAAGGGCGCGATGGATCAGCTCGACGACGATGAGGACGCCGCGTCCTACACCGCCGATGGCCGCTTGCTGACCAACATCGTGCTGATGGGCATGGGCGAGCCGCTCTACAATTTCGACAACGTCCGCGATGCGATGAAGGTCGTGATGCACGGCGATGGCCTGGCGCTGTCCAAGCGGCGGATCACGCTGTCGACCAGCGGCGTCGTGCCGCTGATGGCGCGCTGCGGCGAGGAAATCGGGGTCAATCTTGCGGTCTCGCTGCACGCGGTGACCAAGGAGGTGCGCGACGAGATCGTGCCGATCAACCGCAAGTTCGGGCTGGAAGAGCTGCTCCAGGCCTGCGCCGATTACCCCGGCGCCAGCAATGCGCGGCGGATCACCTTCGAATATGTGATGCTCAAGGACAAGAACGACACCGACGAAGACGCGCGCGAGCTCGTCCGGCTGATCAAGGGCTATGGCCTTGCTGCCAAGGTCAACCTGATCCCGTTCAACCCCTGGCCCGGTGCAATCTACGAATGCTCGGACCCCGAGCGGATCAAGCGCTTCTCCGACATCGTGTTCGAAGGCGGCATCAGCGCCCCGGTACGCACCCCCCGCGGCCGCGACATCATGGCGGCGTGCGGGCAGCTGAAGTCGGCGTCCGAGAAAAAGAGCCGCGCGGAGCTGGATAGGCTGGCGGAAGAAAAACAGGCGGCGTTGGGGTGATCTCAAAAAATCCTCCCCCGTGGGGGAGGTGGCATGGCGCAGCCATGACGGAGGGGTAGCGGGTGCCAAGCGACGATGGCACAAGCGCGCTTCCCCTCCACCATCCTGCGGATGGTCCCCCTCCCCGTTCCGGGGAGGATTTGACGGTTACCCCGCTGCGACCTCGCCCGATTTCAGCGCCGGCTTCTGGTCGAGCTCGCCTTCGTCCATGATCCGGCGGCGCATTTCGTCGCGTTTGCCGTGGATCGAGGCAATGACGTGGCCCATTGCAATCCCCAGATCGACCAGCAGCGCTTCCGACAGCTGGAGTGAACTTTCCAGCGCTTCGGGCACCGCAAGCGTGGCCCCGGCACGGTAAAGCTCGGCGGCATGATCGGTATCGCGCGCGCGCGCAATGATCGTCAGGTCGGGTACCCAGCCATGGACGCGGCGCACGATCTGCACCGCCAGCACCGGATCGTCCATCGTCAGGATCAGCGCGCGGGCATGGCCCAGCCGCAGCCGGTCGAGCAATTCGGGCCGCGCGACGTCGCCGAAGACGATCGGCACGCCAGCACGGCGCGCATCCATCACGACATCGACGTTGGATTCGACTGCGACAAAGGGCTGCTCGTGCTGCTTGAGCATATCGGCAATGATCTCCCCCACCCGCCCATAGCCAAAGATGACGGTGCGATCGTTGGCGATATCCGACTGATCGATCGGTGCGGCATCGCTGGCGCGCATCTCGATTTGCCGTGCCATGGTGTGCCCAAGCTTGGCGAGCAGCGGGGTAATGGTGAGCCCGATCGCGGTGACGATCTGCCAGAACTGCGCGGTCGATGCCTGGATCAGCTGTGCCTGCACCGCGGCGGCGAGCACGATCAGCGTGGTCTCCGATGGGCTGGCCATCAGCACGCCGGCCTCTGCCGCCGTCCCGCGCCGCGCGCCCGCGACCCGCAGCAGCAGCCCGGTGACGATCGCCTTGACCAGCAGCACGCCCACTACCGCAATCGCCAGCTCCTGCCAATAAGCGGCGATGACCCTGAGGTCGATGGACATGCCCACGGTGATCAGGAACACGCCCAGCGCGAGCCCCTTGAACGGCTCGATCAGGATCTCGACCTCGCCGCGATATTCGGTCTCGGCGATGATCAGTCCGGCGAGCAGCGCGCCGACGATCGGCGAGAGGCCCACCGATGCGGTCGCAAGGCTCGCGGTGATCACCACCAGCAGGCTGGCCGCGAGAAACAGTTCGGGGCTCTTGGTCCGCGCGGCTTGCGCAAACATGCGCGGCAGCACCAGCCGGCCCAGCACCAACATCGCGATGACCGTGGCCACGCCCAGCAGCAGCGTCATGCCCAGGCTGCCGGCTTCGGTCGCGCCCGCCATCGGCGCCAGTGCGCCGAGCAGGAAGATGATCGGCACGATCGCGACATCCTCGAACAGCAGCATGGCGAGCGCCGCGCGCCCCACTGGCGAGGTCGTGCCCGACATTGGCAGCACCAGCGCGGTCGACGATAGCGCCAGCGCCAGCCCGAGGCCTACCGCGCCGCCCCAATTCTGCCCGGCCATGTTGAGCGCCGCGCCGATGATCAGCGCCGAGAGCAAAAGCTCCGCAGCACCGACGCCGAAGACGAGCTTGCGCAGGCTCCACAATCGCTTGAACGACAATTCCAGCCCGATGGTGAACAGCAGCAGGATAATGCCGAACTCGGCATAGGGCTCGATCGATTCCGCATCGGTAATGGTAATGTGATAGAGCCAGGGATATTCATCGACCAGCGACCCGAGCCCCGACGGTCCGACGAGAATGCCGATCAGCAGAAAGCCGATGATCGGCGTGATCCTGAAACGCGCAAAGGCCGGGATCACGATTCCGGCCGCGCCCAGGATGACCAGGGCGTCGCTGAAAACGGGATTATCGAGCGGATTGTGCATGGCCAAGGTAATGACCGATGAACCCGCCGATGTCAGCCATTAATCTTGACCAGGCAGTCCTTTATCCGCCGCCGCCGCCCTGCGGTCCGGCAGGCGCCGCCTGCCGCGCACGCTCGCGCTTGGACGCATGGCCCCTGCCGACTGCGCGGTCCCACTCGATGTGGTACAGATCATAACGCCGGTCGCTCAGGTTGCGCACCGTGCCCTCGCTGCGGGCCCAGCTGAGGTCATCGAGATTGACGTCACTGATCGTCAGCGTCTCGACGTTTTCGCTGGCTTCGGCCGCGATGCCGTCGCGCGCGAACGGCAGGTCGCACGGCGTCAGGATGCAGCTTTGCGAATACTGGATGTCCATGTTCTCGACATCGGGCAGATTGCCAACATTGCCGGACATCACGACATAGCACTGGTTCTCGATCGCGCGCGCCTGGCAGCAATAGCGCACGCGCATATACGCCTCGCGGCTGTCGGTGCAGAACGGCACGAAGATGATCCGCGCGCCCTCGTCGGCGAGGCGCCGCGCGAGTTCGGGGAACTCGCTGTCATAGCAGATCAGCACGCCGATCGGGCCGCAATCGGTCTGGATCGCGTCGATGCTGTCGCCGCCCTTGATCTTCCACCAATAGCGCTCGTTGGGCGTCGGGTGGATCTTTTCCTGCGCGTGAATCGATCCGTCGCGCAATGCGACCAGCGCGATGTTCTGGATATCGCCATCATCGGCGCGCGTCGGGTGCGATCCACCGATGATGTTGATGTTGTATTCCATCGCCATGCGGGTCAGTTCCTCGCGGATGCGCGGGGTGAACTCGCTCAGCGCCTCGATGGCCTCCTGCGGACCCATCTTCTTCTTGGCGAAGGACAGCAGCGACATCGTGAACATCTCGGGGAACAGCACGAAGTCAGCCTTGTAGTCGGCAGCCACGTCGACGAAATACTCGACGTTGCGCACGAACTCCTCGAAGTTCGCGACGGCGCGGGCCTGGAACTGGACCGTGGCAAGGCGAACGCTTTCGACACCGCGCGGGACGCGGTGCGTCGGCGGCTCGTCGGGGTTCACATAAGGATTGCGCCACACCATGTGCACCGCGTGCCCGCGCGACTGCTTGTCTTCGGGCAAATAGCGGCTCAGGATGCCGACAGGTTGGAAGCCGTTGGCTATCTGGAAGCCGATCACCGGATCGCGCAATTTGCCGTCGATCACCTTGGCCAGATAGTCTTCCGGGCCATCCACCTTCTTGGTGCGCTTGGCCTTGTCATAGCCTGGGATGCGGCCGGCAAAGACGATGCCGTTGAGGTCGAGCAATTCGGCGAGCGCGCGGCGCGCCTCGTACAGCCTTTTGCCGATGCGCACGCCGCGCTGCGCCGGATCGACGCACATCTCATAGCCGTACAGCCATTCGCCCGTGGGCACATGGCGCGTGCCAAAGCCGTTGCCGCTGATCTCCTCCCAGTCGTGCTGGGTGAACGCCATCGCCTCGGTGACCCGCGACGAGGCGCAATAGCCGACGATCTCGCCATCGAGAATGGCGACGAACTGGCCCTGCGGAAAGTTGTTGATCTGCCCGCGCAGCTCGCCAAATTTGTACGGCGGCAGGCTGGGATAGGCCCGCTCGACGAGCTGCGATATTCCGGGAATATCGCCTCGCCGAGCCTGCCTGACCTCGAGCCGTGCCTTGCTACCCTGGGCCATCAGCCGATCACGCCCAGCTGCCCATTTCCTTTTCGAGGTTCTGGCGGATCGCCTCGAAAAACTGCTCGGTGGTCATCCATGCCTGATCGGGGCCGATCAGGATTGCCAGATCCTTGGTCATCGCACCGCTTTCGACGGTTTCGATGCACACCCGCTCGAGCGTTTCGGCAAAGCGGATCACATCGGGGGTCTCGTCGAAGCGACCGCGATAGATCAGGCCGCGGGTCCAGGCGAAGATCGACGCGATCGGGTTGGTCGAGGTCGCCTTGCCCTGCTGGTGCATGCGATAGTGGCGGGTGACCGTGCCGTGCGCAGCTTCGGCTTCCACGGTCTTGCCATCGGGGGTCATCAGCACCGAGGTCATCAGACCCAGCGAGCCGAAGCCCTGCGCGACGGTGTCCGACTGGACGTCGCCGTCATAGTTCTTGCACGCCCAGACGAACTTGCCCGACCATTTGAGCGCCGAGGCGACCATGTCGTCGATCAGGCGATGCTGGTACGTGATGCCGGCAGCGTCGAACTTGTCCTTGAATTCGGCCTGGAAGACCTCTTCGAAGATGTCCTTGAAGCGGCCGTCATAGGCCTTGAGGATGGTGTTCTTGGTCGACAGATAGGTCGGCCAGCCACGATCGAGGCCATAGTTCATCGAGGCGCGGGCAAAATCGGCGATGGAATCGTCGAGATTGTACATCGCCATCGCGACGCCCGACGAGGGGAACTGGAACACTTCCTCGTCGATCCGGGTGCCGTCCTCGCCTTCGAACACGAGCCGCAGCTTGCCGGGGCCAGGTACGAGGAAATCGGTCGCCTTGTACTGATCGCCAAAGGCGTGACGGCCGACCACGATCGGATCGGTCCAGCCCGGCACAAGCCGCGGAATGTTCGAAATCACGATCGGCTCGCGGAAGACGACGCCGCCCAGGATGTTGCGGATGGTGCCGTTGGGCGACTTCCACATTTTCTTGAGGCTGAATTCCTCGACGCGCTGTTCGTCGGGCGTGATCGTCGCGCATTTGACGCCAACGCCATGCTCGCGGATCGCGTTGGAGGCATCGACGGTGATCTTGTCGTTGGTCTCGTCACGCTTCTCGACCGAAAGATCGTAATATTTCAGATCGATATCGAGATAGGGCAGGATCAGGCGTTCGCGGATCCACTCCCAGATGATGCGGGTCATTTCGTCGCCGTCGATCTCGACGACGGGCTTGGCTACTTTTATCTTGGCCATGCGGGATTTGCGCCTTCTTGCTAGGGAGGAATCGTTAAGATGCGACGCTCTTAGCAAAGTCCGCCCATGTTTCAACCGTGCAGCACCTTGGCCCGCTTCCGCGATAACCGCATGATAATGCTGCGTCGCAACACGGCTCGGCGTGGTTCGGGGGGTTTGGGCGTTGTCACACCCGCGCGCAGCCCCTAAGAGGTGCGGCATGTCGCAAGAATTACTGGATAACCGGGGCAAGGGCCTGGCGAGCTGGAGCATGCCGCCGGTACACCCGGAGGGTCGCAAGTTTGCCGTCGCAGCGGCAGCCGTCACACTCATTTTCGCGTTGCTGGCGTGGGAAACGCTCGCCTGGCCGATGGGCGGCCTAACCTTATGGATACTGGCCTTTTTCCGCGATCCTGCGCGCGTTACGCCGCTGGACGAAAGGCTGGTCGTGGCCCCTGCCGACGGGCTGTGCACCCAGATCGAGCTGGTGAACGCGCCCGCGGAACTGGCTGGTCCGGACGGACTGGGCAACGACCCGGTGTTCCGTATCTCGATCTTCATGAGCGTGTTCGACGTCCACATCAACCGCGCCCCGATTGGCGGAACGATCCGCCGGATCGTCTATATCTCTGGCAAGTTCCTCAATGCCGACCTCGACAAGGCGAGCGACGATAACGAACGCCAGCACATCATGATCGAGCGCAGTGACGGCGCACGCATCGGCTTCACCCAGATCGCCGGGCTGGTGGCACGCCGCATCGTGCCTTTCATCAAGGAAGGCGATTTCGTCGCGGTCGGACAAAGGGTTGGCCTGATCCGCTTCGGCAGCCGGGTAGACGTGTATCTGCCGCAGGGCACGGCGCCCGCAGTGGTCAAGGGTCAGCGCATCACCGCGGGCGAAACGATCCTGGCGGTGCTCGGCGATGCTCCGGTCCGTGAAGGGATCTCGCACTGATGCCTGTGCTCCCCGCCTGTAGCGCCCCCTCGCCGACCAAGGACAGCCCGCAATGACCGATCCCGATCCGCTCGAGCGCCGCGGACGGCGTGGCCCTATCCGTTATCTCGCCGGCAGGCGCCTGCGGCTGCGCGAGGGCCTGACCCTGCGCGCCATGGTGCCCAACGCGATTACCGCCACCGCCTTGTGCTGTGGCCTGACCGGGGTCCGGTTTGCGATGAACGACCAATGGCCGCTTGCGGCCGGCGCCATCGTGCTTGCAGGCGTGCTCGACGGAATCGATGGCCGCGTCGCCCGCATGCTCAAGGCGCAGAGCCGTTTTGGCGCCGAGCTGGATTCGCTGGCGGACTCGATCGCGTTCGGTGTCTCCCCTGCCCTGTTGATGTTCCTGTGGTCGCTGAACGAACTGCCGCGCTTCGGCTGGCTGATCGCGCTGGCGCTGGCGGTATGCTGCGCGCTCCGGCTGGCCCGGTTCAACGCCCAGATCGATCTGGAGGACCAGCCGCACAAATCGGCAGGCTATATGACCGGCGTGCCGGCGCCCGCCGGAGCGGGCCTGGCCATGCTGCCGCTGTATCTGTGGATGGAAACCGGGATCGAAGAGCTTCGGCATTACACCGTCGTCGGTCCGTGGATTTTGCTGATCGCGTTTCTGATGATCTCGAACGTTGCGACGTTCAGCTGGTCATCGCTGCGGCTGCGCAAGAACATCCGGCTCGAAGCGTTGGCGCTGTTTGCGCTGACCGCTGCCTCGCTGCTGACCATGCCGTGGCTCACTCTGAGCGCGATCTGCCTCGTTTATCTGACCCTGATCCCCCTGGGTATCCGGTCGTACGCCAAGGTCAGGCGGCAGCGCGCCAACCCGGCTGGCTGATCCGGACAGCGCCTGCGGCCCTGCGCGGCAGGGCCACGACCGTGCGTGGCGCGAAATCGGGTGCGGGCGCGGGGCTGAAATGCACCACCGGGCGCATCTTGCCGATGACGGTCCGATCATCGCCCATGCTGCGATACTGCGCGAATACCGCGTCGATCCGGTCGACCGATCCTGTCAGCGACCGGCTGATGGTCAGCACGGCGAACGCCGCAGCGCAGGTGAAAAACAGGGCGGTGATGACAGCAACCATGGCAACTCTTCCTCGGCCTTGCCCGATTGCGACCTGTGCCGCTGCGGGACAATGTGGATAACGTTGTGGACAAGCCCAGGTTCCCATTCGCCTCCTCGGCCAGATGGTTAACCCTGTTTGTATTATGTTTGTTCCATTTACGTTCCGTTCCGTCAAGCGGAAAAATGCGTGTTCGCGCTACAAAGGGCTGGATTTCGCGCGGCTGACCGCTTAAGGGCGCGCTCGTCTGTGGCGAAGTGCCGCAGTCAATCCACATGGAAGACATACATACCGGTGCCCCGGCGGCCCTTTGAGGGCCTGTCCAGCAGGTTCCCGTCTTCCAGAGGCACAACCGGAAAGGAATTAGCTTATGGCGGCACCTGTCGTCTCGATGCAGCAGCTTATCGAAGCTGGCGCACACTTTGGTCACCAGACCCACCGTTGGAACCCGCGCATGAAGCCGTATATCTTCGGCGCGCGCAACGGCATCCACATCCTTGACCTCTCGCAGACCGTGCCGCTGTTCGCGCGTGCGCTCGAGTTCGTCTCCGCCACCGTCCAGGCGGGCGGCAAGGTTCTGTTCGTCGGCACCAAGCGCCAGGCGCAGTCGCCGATCGCCGATGCCGCTCGCGCCAGCGGCCAGCATTTCGTCAACCACCGTTGGCTGGGCGGCATGCTCACCAACTGGAAGACCATCTCGGGTTCGATCAAGCGTCTCAAGACGCTCGAAGAGCAGCTGGCTGGCGACACCTCGGGCTTCACCAAGAAGGAAGTCCTGCAGCTGACCCGCGAACGCGACAAGCTGGAACTTTCGCTCGGCGGTATCCGCGACATGGGCGGCATTCCCGACGTGATGTTCGTGATCGACGCCAACAAGGAAGATCTCGCCATCAAGGAAGCCAATGTGCTTGGCATCCCGGTGATCGCGATCCTCGATTCGAACGTCGATCCGCAGGGAATCGCTTTCCCCGTTCCCGCCAATGACGATGCGGCGCGCGCCGTGCGCCTGTATTGCGATGCGATTGCCGCTGCTGCCACCAAGGGCCGCACCGGTGCCGTCGTCGAATCGGGCCAGGACGTCGGCGCGATGGCTGAACCCCCGGCAGAAGCCGCGCTTGAAGAAGCCCCGGCCGAGCCTGAAGTTTCGGCGGCAGAATTCACCGGTGGTGAAACCGCTCCTGAAGCTACCCCGGAAGAAACCGGCGACGCAGCGCCTGCTGCCTGATCGGATCGGGCGGGGCGTGCCCTGCCCGTCCGCTTCGCGAAACTGACACATGCAGGGGCTACGGGCCGGGCACTGGCCCGCACCTGTGGCCCCTGCAACCACATCCCAATACAAGGAACATGAACATGGCCGTTATAACCGCTGCTAATGTTAAGGAACTGCGTGAGCGCACCGGCGCCGGCATGATGGACGCCAAGAAGGCGCTGACCGAAGCCGATGGCGACATCGAAGCCGCCGTCGACGCGCTGCGCGCGAAGGGCCTCGCCACCGCTCAGAAGAAGTCGAGCCGCACCGCTGCCGAAGGTCTGGTCGGAATCCAGGTCGAGGGCCTCAAGGGCGTCGCCGTCGAAGTGAACAGCGAAACCGACTTCGTTGCCAAGAACGAGCAGTTCCAGGATTTCGTTCGCAAGGTGACCTCGGTCGCGATGACCACCGGCGACGATGTCGAAACGCTCAAGGCAGCTCCCTATCCCGATGGCGAAACCGTCGGCGAAAAGCTGACCAACTCGATCGCCACCATCGGCGAGAACCAGTCGATCCGTCGCATCAAGACCGTCTCGGTCAGCGAAGGTGCGGTTGTTTCGTACATGCACAACGCCGTCGCGCCGAACCTCGGCAAGATCGGCGTGCTGGTCGCGCTCGAAGGCGATGTGTCGGCTGACGTTCTGGAGCCGCTGGGCAAGCAGATCGGCATGCACATTGCCGCTGCCTTCCCGCTGGCGCTGAACAGCGATGGTCTGGATGCCGAGATGATCGCGCGCGAACGCAAGATCGCCGAGGAAAAGGCTGCCGAAAGCGGCAAGCCCGCCGAAGTGCAGGCCAAGATGGTCGACGGTGCGATCGCCAAGTTCGCCAAGGAAAACGCGCTGCTCAGCCAGCTGTTCGTGATCGACAACAAGACCGCGATCGCCGACGTGGTGGCCAAGGCCGCCAAGGACGCCGGTGGCAAGATCACCTTGAAGGACTATGTCCGCTTCCAGCTCGGCGAAGGCATCGAGAAGGAAGAAACCGACTTTGCCGCAGAAGTGGCGGCAGCGGCCGGTCTGTAAAAGACCGCTCTGCAATCGGCATGAAAACGGCGGGCAGCCTCGCGCTGTCCGCCGTTCGTGCATGAAATCGGCGCTTGGCGCCGACTTCCCCCAAAGCTGCTTGGCAGCCGCGCATGCACTGACTATGGTGCGCGCCACGCGCCGGCCAGTGCGCCCGATTAGCCTTCATCACCGGAAAAACCATGACCATCGCCTCCTATCGCCGCATCCTCTTGAAGCTGTCGGGGGAAGCCTTGATGGGTGATGGCCAGTATGGCATCGATCCCGCGACCGTCACCCGGATGGCCGCCGAGGTGAAGGCGGCCAAGGAAACCGGGCTTGAAATCTGCCTGGTCATCGGCGGCGGCAATATATTCCGCGGCATGGCGGGCGCCGCCCAGGGCATGGACCGGGCACAGGCCGATTATATGGGTATGCTGGCGACCGTCATGAACGCGCTGGCGATGCAAAGCGCGCTCGAGCAGCTTGGCGTCCCCACCCGGGTTCAGTCGGCGATCGAAATGGACAAGGTGTGCGAGCCCGTCATCCGCCGCCGAGCGCAGCGGCATCTGGAAAAAGGCCGCGTCGTGATCTTTGCCGCAGGCGTCGGCGCGCCGTATTTCACCACCGATTCCGGCGCCGCGCTGCGCGCTGCCGAAATGAAGTGCGATGCATTGCTCAAGGGCACCAGCGTGGACGGCGTGTATAATGCCGATCCCAAGCTCGATCTGACCGCAGTGCGTTATGATACATTGAGTTATGACCGGGTGTTGCAAGACAATCTGAAGGTCATGGACGCCAGCGCTGTGGCCTTGTGCCGCGACAATTCCATCCCCATCGTCGTGTTTTCTATCCGCGAACAGGGCAATCTTGCCCGCGTTCTGAGCGGTCAGGGCACGGCAACCACCGTACATCAGAAGGACTGAACCTGTGGCACAGTTTGACAAGAAAGATCTCGAGCGCCGGATGAACGGTGCGGTCGAATCGCTCAAGGGCGATCTGTCCGGCCTGCGCACCGGCCGCGCCAACGTGGCGCTGCTCGACCCGGTCACGGTCGAGGTTTACGGATCGCACATGCCGCTGACCCAGATTGCCACCGTCTCGGCCCCCGAACCGCGGATGCTCTCGGTACAGGTCTGGGACAAGTCGAACGTCGGTCCTGCCGACAAGGCGATCCGTTCGGCCGGGCTCGGGCTCAACCCGATCATGGACGGTCAGACGCTGCGTCTGCCGATTCCGGACCTGACCGAGGACCGCCGCAAGGAACTGGCCAAACTCGCCGGACAATATGCCGAAAAGGCGCGCATCGCGATCCGCAACGTGCGCCGTGACGGCATGGATTCGCTCAAGACCGACGAGAAGAAGGGCGTGATCAGCGAGGACGAGCGCAAGCGCCTGGAAACCGAAGTGCAGAAGCTGACCGATGACATCATCGCCCAGGCCGATGCCGCCGCCACGCAGAAGGAAAAGGAAATCCTGGGTCAGTGATCTTCCGCTCCGGCCCCAAACATTCCAAGGCTGTTGAGGCCAAGGCCGTTGAGGAGGCGGCGCACCATCTGCACGCAGTGGGCGCACCGGGCCATGGCGTTCGCCATGCCGCGATCATCATGGACGGCAACGGGCGCTGGGCCGCCAAGCGGGGCGTCCCGCGCTTTGTCGGGCACAAACAGGGTGTGGAAGCGGTCCGCACCACGGTGCGCGCTGCACGCGACCTGGGGCTAGAGGCACTGACGCTGTACGCCTTTTCGTCGGAAAACTGGAAACGGCCCGAAGACGAGGTCACCGACCTGATGGGGCTGCTGCGCCACTTCATCCGATCGGATGTAGAGGAATTCGTCGCCAACAATGTCCGACTCAAGATCATCGGCAATTACCGGGTTCTGGCGCCGGATCTGGTCGATATGATCGAGGATGTCGCGCGGCGCACCGCGCACAACACGGGTACCACCCTGGCAATTGCGCTCAATTATGGCGCGCAGGACGAGATGGTCCGCGCAGCGCGCGCGCTCGCCCGGTCTGCCGCTTCCGGTGACATCGATCCCGACAGCATCGAGACCGCGCATATCGACGCGGCGCTCGATACCGCCGACCTGCCCCCGCTCGATCTGCTGATCCGCACATCGGGCGAACAAAGGCTCAGCAACTTCCTGCTGTGGCAGGCGGCCTATGCCGAACTGTATTTCACCGACATTCTCTGGCCCGATTTCGACGGCGCGGCACTCAAGGCGGCTCTGGATGCCTTTGCCGCGCGCGAAAGGCGTTTTGGTGGCCGCTGAACCCGGTCGTCGCACGCTGTTTGGCAACGATCTGGCGGTCCGCACCGGATCGGGGGTGGTGCTGGTCGTCATCGCTGGCGTCGCGCTGTGGCTTGGCGGCATCGCCTTCTGGCTGCTGCTGATGGCCGGTGCGCTGACCATGCAGCACGAATGGGCAGGCCTGGTCGGACGGCTGGAGCGCCGGCGGCTGGCCATGCTGGCACTGATGGCCCCGCTGTCGATGCTCTCGCCTTTCGCCGATGGTCCAGGATTCCTGTCGCTCGGATTCATCCTCGGCGGCGCTTTCTTCATCGCCGCTATCGATCGCAGCTTCAGGCTTGCCTGGGGCGTGCTGTACTGCGCGCTGCCGGTGATGGCATTGCTCTACCTGCGGCAGCAGGACAACGGCCTGCTGCTTGCGGTCTGGACGATGGCAACCGTCTGGGCGACCGATATCGGCGCCTATTTCGCGGGGCGCGGCATCGGCGGGCCCAAGATTGCCCCCTCGATCAGCCCGAGCAAGACCTGGGCGGGGCTTGCGGGCGGCATGGTCGCCGCTTTGGTCTTTGCACTGGTGCTGCGCGCGCAATTCGATCTGCCCTATATCCTCGTGCTGGCCAGTGCGCCGCTCGCCGCGGTGGCGCAAATGGGCGATTTCCTCGAAAGCTGGATGAAGCGCCAGGCCGGGGTCAAGGACTCGGGCGCGCTGATCCCGGGCCATGGCGGCATTCTCGATCGCGTCGATGGGCTGGTGCCGGTTGCGCCGGTCGTCGCACTGCTGGTTGCAGGCAATGCATTTTGGGCGCTAGGATAGTCGGCCTTATGACGCGCCCTGACATGCTCTCCTCCGGCCGGACCGTGCCGCCCCCGTTTGCGCCGCCGCGCAGCATCAGCATCTTTGGTGCGACCGGATCGGTCGGCACCTCGACGCTCGATCTCGTCCGGCTCAACCCTTCGGCCTACCGCGTCGTCGCGCTGACCGCGAACAGCGACGCAGCCGGACTGGCCAGCCTGGCGCGCGAATTCCATGCCGAGGTCGCGGTGATCGGCGACAGCGCCCAGCACGCTGCGCTCGCCGACGCACTCGAGGGTTGCGGAACCAAAGCCTGGTCGGGAGCGCAGGCGCTGCTCGATGCGGCCGATCTCGACGCGGATTGGACGATGGCCGCGATTGTCGGCTGCGCAGGGCTTGCCCCGATCATGCGCAGCCTGTTGCGCGGACGCAGCGTGGCGCTGGCCAACAAGGAGGCGTTGGTCTCCGCCGGTGCCCTGATGATCGAGGCCGCGCGCTCCAGCGGGGCCACGCTGCTGCCGGTCGATTCGGAACACAATGCGATCTTCCAGTGCCTTGCCGGTGGCAACATCGACGAGGTCGAAAGCATCACCCTCACCGCCAGCGGCGGCCCGTTCCGCACCTGGACCAGCGAGCAGATGCGCGTGGCCCGGCCCGATCAGGCGGTCGCGCACCCCAATTGGTCGATGGGCGCCAAAATCTCGGTCGACAGTGCCACGATGTTCAACAAGGGGCTCGAACTGATCGAGGCGCACCATCTGTTCCCGGTCGGGCTCGATGCCATCCGCATTCTGGTGCACCCGCAATCGGTGATCCACTCGATGGTCGAGTACCGCGACCGCTCGACACTGGCGCAACTGGGCTCACCCGACATGAAGATCCCGATCGCCAGCGCGCTGGCCTGGCCGCAGCGGATCGCCACGCAATGCGCACCGCTCGACCTGGCCGCCATCGGCCAGCTCACCTTCGAGCCCCTGGACAACGCGCGGTTCCCCGGTCCCGGCATCTGCCGCGCAGCGATCGCGGCGGGCGGCGGCGCGCCTGCAATTCTCAACGCCGCCAATGAAATCGCGGTGGCCGCATTTCTGGCCAACCGCATCGGGTTTCTCGATATCGCCGCAATTGTATCTGATATGCTGGCAGGCTATACGCCGCCTGCGCCGCAATCCTTGCAGGATGTGCTGGCCATAGACCGTGAAACGCGCGCGATTGCCGCTGCCGCTATTGCAACCAAGGACTGACATTGACCGAAAACCCAGGGTTTCTGCTAACCGTCGTGGCCTTCCTGCTGGTGCTGGGGCCGCTGGTTTTCGTGCACGAGATGGGTCATTATCTGGTCGGACGCTGGTTCGGCGTGAAGGCGGAGTCGTTCTCGATCGGCTTTGGCCGTGAGATTGCAGGCTGGACGGACAAGCGCGGCACCCGCTGGAAGCTGGGGCTGCTGCCGCTGGGCGGCTACGTCCAGTTCGCCGGCGACATGGATCCCGCAAGCCGCGCCGACCCGGACTGGGTTGCCCTGCCCGCCGAAGAACGCAACCGCACCTTCCAGTCCAAGACCCTGTGGCAGCGCGCGCTGATCGTATTTGCCGGCCCCGCGATCAACTTCCTGTTCGCGATCCTGATCCTGGCTGGCTTTGCCTTTGCTTATGGCAAGAGCGTCACCCCCCCGGTGGTGGCCGGCGTGATGCCGTCGTCTGCCGCCGCCGAAGCAGGGCTGCTGCCCGGCGACAAGATCACGTCCATCGACGGCGAGGCAGTTGAATGGTTCGACGAGGTCGGCCGCAAGATCGCGCATCGCCCGGGCGAGCGCATTACCGTGCGCGCCGAGCGCGATGGCGGTTCGCGCGAGTTCACTTTCCCGATCGGAGTGGAGATCCAGAAGGACCGCTTCGGCAACGAATACCGCATCGGGCGGCTCGGCATCATGTCGGCCAAACCGGTCGTCCGCGAGGTCTCGCTGCTCGAATCGCCGGTGGTTGCGGTTCAGCGGACCGGCGACATCCTCCGCCTGATGGTCGAGACGCTCGGCCAGGTCATCACCGGTCGCCGCTCGGTTTCGGAGCTTGGCGGGCCGCTCAAGATCGCGCAGGTTTCCGGCGAGCAGTTCGCCGCCGGGCTGGACGACTTCATCTTCTTCATCGCGCTGATCTCAATTAACTTGGGGTTCATCAACCTGCTGCCAATTCCGATGCTCGATGGCGGGCACCTGCTGTTCTATGCAATTGAGGCCATCCGGCGCAAACCGGTCAACCCCAAGGTCATGGAATGGGCCTTCCGGTCAGGCCTGGCAGCCGTGCTGGCTCTGATGGTGTTCGTCACGGTCAATGATCTCGCGTCGTTCGGCTTATTGGGCTGAAAGACTGGTTGATTGATTGCGGCGGATGATGCAGGGGTTTGCGCACCGGGGCGGGTTATCGGACGGCATCTACAGGGACCGTCTGATGTGTTTTGTGGCTTAGGGTGGGTCTTTTTCCGTGAAATCTGAACAGAAAATCGCCATTGGCGTGCGAGCCCTGGGCCTGTTGCTGGGGACAACCATATTGGCGGGAACCGCGTCTGCGGCGTTCGCCCAGGCGGCTGGTCCCGCGGCACCGCCTGTTGCCGTACCGGCTGCGGCGCCTGCCGCCGCGCCCGTTGCGCCTCAGGTCCAGCAGATCCGCTCGATCACCGTCAACGGTTCGCAGCGGATCGAGGCGGACACCGTCCGCTCCTACATCCAGCTGCGCGTTGGCGATCCCTATACGCAGGTCGCTGCCGACCAGGCGCTGCGCGATCTGTTCGAAACCGAACTGTTTGCTGACGTCTCGATCCGCAACAACGACGGTGCGGTGGTGATCGACGTCAAGGAGAACCCGGTGATCAACCGGGTGATCCTCGAAGGCAACAAGCGGATCAAGAACGACAAGATCCTGCCGGAAATCCGGCTGTCGCCGCGCCAGATCTTCACGCGCACCAAGGTTCGCGCCGATGTCGCGCGCATCATCGAATTGTACAAACGCCAGGGACGCTTTGCCGCGACGGTCGAGCCGAAGATGGTCCAGCAGGACCAGAATCGCGTCGACGTGGTGTTCGAGATTACCGAAGGGCCCAAGTCCAAGGTTCGCCAGATCAATATCCTGGGCAACGAGCAGTTCTCGGATGGCCAGCTGCGCGGTGAGATGGTCACCAAGCAGTCGCGCTTCTACCGCTTCTTCAGCTCGGGCGATGCCTATGATCCGGACAAGATGGCGTTCGACCAGCAGAAGCTGCGTCAGTTCTATCTGACCCAGGGTTATGCCGACTTTCGCGTCATCTCTGCGGTCGCCGAGCTGACCCCTGACAAGCGTGACTTCATCATCACCTATGTGGTCGAGGAAGGCGAGCGCTACAAATTCGGCGACGTGGCTGTCGAAAGCCAGATCCGCGACTTCTCCGAGGAAGGGCTGAAGGCCCAGCTCTCGATGAAGCCCGGCGACTGGTACAATGCCAAATTGGTCGAAGACACCGTGGAGCAGCTCAGCGAGACCGCCGGCCTGTTCGGCTATGCCTTTGCCGACGTGCGTCCGAACTTCAATCGCGATCGCGAAACCCTCACCATGGGGATCACCTTCGAGCTCGCGGAATCGGCGCGCGTCTATGTCGAGAGAATCGACATCAACGGCAACACGCTGACCCAGGACAAGATTGTCCGCCGTGAATTCCGCCTCAACGAAGGCGATGCGTTCAACAGCTTCCTGGTCAAGCGTTCGGAAAACCGCATCAATTCGCTGGGCTATTTCCAGGAAAAGTTCGAGATCGAACAGAAGCAGGGCAGCGCTCCTGACCGCATCATCCTGGAAGCCAATGTCGAGGAAAAGGCGACCGGGGAGCTTCAGCTGTCTGCCGGTTTCTCGTCGATCGAGAACTTCATCCTGCAGGCATCGATCCGCCAGCGCAACTTCCGCGGCAAGGGCCAGACCGTCGGCGCCAGCGTCAACTATTCGCGCTTCTCGCAGGGCATCAATCTCAGCTTCACCGAACCGTATGTGTTCGATCGCAATCTGTCGTTTGGCGCAGACATTTTCCGGCGCGATCTCAACAGCTTCAACTTCGTGGGCAATTCGCGCAACACCACCTTCGAACAGCTGACCACCGGCGCCTCGCTCCGGCTGGGCGTGCCGCTGACAGAGTATGTCTCGGCGCTGCTGCGCTACTCGCTGACCGTCGATGACGTGACATTGGACCGCAACCAGTTCTTCTCCGATCTGAACGGCGATGGCATTCTGGAATGCGACCCCGTGCGCGCCGGCTTCTTCCTGTGCGACAACCTTGGCATGCGGACAACCTCGATGATCGGCTATTCGCTGATCTACGACAACCGCGACAACCGCATCCGCCCGACCCGTGGCCAGAACCTCACTTTGTCCCAGGATTTTGCCGGGCTCGGCGGCTCGGTCAGCTATCTGCGGACCCGGCTCAACGCGTCCAAGCACTGGCGCCTCGGACGCAGCAGCTTCATCTTCACCCTGGCCGCCGAGGGCGGTCACATCATTCCGTTCGAGAATCGCGGATCGCCGGCGCAAGGGATCGACGACATTCGTCTGACCGATCGCTTCTTCCTCGGCCAGCCGCAGTTCCGTGGCTTTGATATTCGCGGCGTCGGCCCGCGTGTCATCCGCTCGGGCTTCAATCCGGAGATCATCAACGGTCAGATCGTCAACACGATCGTCACCGAGCGGCGCAACCGCGTCGACGATGCGCTGGGTGGACGCAGCTATTATCTGGCGCGCGCCGAACTCGACATTCCGCTGGGCAGCGGTGCGCGTGAACTGGGGCTTCGGCCTTCGGTCTTCGTCGATGCCGGTGCAGTGTTCGGCGTGGTGCAGCCTTTGCTGCAGACCCCGCAGAACCGTGATCCGGTCACAGGCGCCCTGCAGTATCTGACCCTGGACGCGGCCGGCGGTATCGCCGTGACCGCAGATGCGGTCGATGCCAATGGCAATCCCAACACGCCCAGCCTGGCCTTCACCGAGCAGTTTTTCGGGGATTCGCCCAAGCCGCGTGTGTCAGTTGGCTTCGGCGTCAACTGGAACTCGCCCTTTGGACCATTCCGCATCGATATCGCCCGCGCGCTGCTCAGCGAGCCGGGCGACGACACCCGCCTATTTACTTTCAACGTAGGGACCCAGTTCTGATGAAAACTCTTCTGAAATGCACTGCCGCTGCTCTGATGGCCTTCGGCACCGTCGCTTCGGGCGCCATCGCGCCCGCCATGGCTCAGACCGTTCAGGGTATCGGCATCGCTGACCAGCGTCGTGCCGTCGTCGAATCGGCCGCGTTCGTGAATGCGAACACCGCGCGCCCGACCACCTACAAGGCGCAGTACGATGCGGCGCAGGCGAAGTCGAACCAGCTCCGCCAGCAGCTCGAGCCGCTGGTGACCAAGTTCAACACCGACGTCCAGGCTCCCAATGCCCAGGCCAATCAGGCCGCTCTGCAGCAGCAGCTCGGCCAGATCCAGCAGCTGCGCGAGCAGGGTTCGCAGGAAGTCCAGGAAATCCTGCAGCCGGTTGCGCTGTCGGAAGCCTATGTTCTGGAACAGATCAGCGACAAGTTCGATGCCGCGGTCCGCTCGGCCATGCAGAAGCGCAAGGTCAGCGTTGTGTTCGAAGTCGGATCGACGCTCGCGCACAACGATGCCTATGACCTGACCAAGGACATCACCACCGAACTGAATGCGGCCATCCCGACCGCGCAGCTCGTTCCCCCGCAGGGCTGGCTGCCGCGCGCACAGCGTGAACAGCAGGCCCGTCAGGCCGCGGCCAATGGCGCAGCAGCACCCGCTGCAGCGCCGGCAGCCCCTGCCGCGCAGCTTCCCGAAGGCCGTTAAGGCAAGGCATCGTTGGCATGACGGACGGCGGCGATCAGCCTTATGACATTCTGAAGGTGATGGCGGCGCTTCCGCACCGCTATCCCATGCTGCTGGTGGATCGCGTGGCGCGGCTGGACAAGGACCAGTCGATCCACGCGATCAAGGCGGTCAGCATGAACGAGCCGTTCTTTCAGGGGCACTTCCCGACCCGTCCGATCATGCCCGGCGTGCTGATCATCGAGGCGCTGGCGCAGGCTGCCGGTATTCTCGCGGTCGAATCGCTGGGCCTGGCGGGCTCGGGCAAGCTGGTCTATTTCATGGCGATCGACGGCGCGAAGTTTCGCGCGCCGGTCGAGCCGGGCGTGTTGCTCGACCTGCATGCCGAGTTCGAACAAAAGCGCGCCAAGGTGTGCAAGTTCAAGGCCCGGGCGGAAATGAACGGCAAGCTCGCCTGCGAAGTCAGCTTCACCGCGATGATTGCCGATCCGCCCACCTGATCGCGGGCCGCGGCAAACCGCTTGCTTTCAGGCGCGCATGCCGTTATGCGCGCCGCTTCCCATTCATCCTGCAGGCTGGTCGGAACCAGCCGTTTGACGAGGACAACGACCCATGAAGACCGATATCCATCCCGACTATCACATGATCAACGTCAAGATGACCGACGGCACCGTCTACCAGACCCGCTCGACCTGGGGCAAGGAAGGCGACACGCTGCAGCTGGATATCGATCCGACCTCGCACCCGGCATGGACCGGCGGCAACCAGCGTCTGCTGGATGCAGGCGGCCAGGTGGCGCGTTTCAACAAGCGTTTCGGCGGACTGTCGCTCAAGAAGGGCTGATCGCTCCGATTGGCTACGAAATTGCAAAAAGGGCTGCGAACCGATCGGTTCGCAGCCCTTGTTCGTTGTGCGTGTTGCCAGAACCGGTCCCCTTGCGCAGGCAGGGGCCCATCACCTGTCCTTTCGATATCAAGCATGGTGCATTGAACGCGAGAAACTCGCGGGATAGCCACCGTTGAAACGGTGGTGAGTGTTTATCGATCAGGAGATGGGCCCCTGCCTTCGCAGGGGACCTTAATGGAACGATCAGGCTGCAGGCGCAGTCGCGCCCGCAATCAACCCGCGCACCGCGCCGAGCGCCGCTTCGGCCTTGCTGCCATCCGGACCACCGCCCTGCGCCATGTCCGGCCGACCGCCGCCGCCCTTCCCGCCCAGCGCCTCGACGCCGGCACGCACCAGATCGACCGCGCTGAAGCGGCCGACCAGATCGTCGGTGACCGCTGCTGCAAACGCCGCGCGGCCATCGTTGACCGCGACCATCACCGCGATCCCCGAGCCCAGCGAGGTCTTGGCCTGATCGAGCAGCCCGCGCAGCTCCTTGGGGTCCAGGCCTTCGATCACCTGCGCGATGAAGCTCACCCCACCGATGTCCTCCGCCTGCGGCCCGGCCTTGCCCGATCCGCCGCCCAGCGCCAGCGCCTTGCGGGCCTCAGCCAGTTCGCGTTCGAGCGTGCGACGTTCATCAATCAGCGCCGCGATTCGGCCCTCGACCTCGTCGGGGGCGGTCTTCACCAGCGCCGCGATTGCCTTGAGCCGCTCGTCGCGCGACACCAGCCACTGGCGCGCACCCTCGCCGGTCAGCGCCTCGATCCGGCGTACACCGCTCGACACTGCGCTTTCGGAGATGATCCGGAAAATGCCGATATCGCCCAAGGCACGGACATGGGTGCCGCCGCACAGTTCGACCGAATAATGTTTGTCGGTGGCGCGTCCCATCGACAGCACGCGAACCTCTTCGCCGTACTTTTCGCCGAACAGCGCCAGCGCGCCCGCGCCCACCGCATCATCCGGAGACATCAGCCGCGTGGTCACCGCTTCGTTGGCGCGGATCTCGGCGTTGACCTCGGCTTCGATCGCCGCGATCTCGGCATCGCTTAGCGCCTTGGTGTGCGAGAAATCGAAGCGCAGCCGCTCGGGCGCGACCATCGATCCCTTTTGCGTGACATGGCCGCCCAGGTGATTGCGCAACGCGGCGTGCAACAAATGGGTGGCGCTGTGGTTGGCGCGCAGCGCATCGCGGCGCTCGACATCGACCGCCAGATGCACGGTATCGCCGACCTTGATCGCGCCCGCCTCGATCCGCGCCTGATGCGCGTGCAAGCGGCCCAGTGGCTTGGACGTTTCGTCGACAACTGCCTTCAGTCCGCCGAGCGAGCTGATGGTACCGGCATCGCCCATCTGGCCGCCACTTTCGCCATAGAACGGCGTCTGGTTGACCAGGATGGTGACGCTGTCACCCTCGCCCGCCCAAGCAATCTCCTTGCCGTCGCGGACCAATGCCACGACCTCGGCCTCGCCCTCATCGGCGGTGTAGCCGGTGAACTCGGTGCCCCCTGCGCGTTCGGCGATGTCATACCACACGTCTGCCGATGCGGCGTCGCCCGAACCCTTCCAGGCAGCCCGCGCGGCAGCCTTTTGCGCGGCCATTGCGGTATCGAACCCGGCGCGGTCGACGCCCAGGCCTCTGGAGCGCAGCGCGTCCTCGGTGAGGTCATAGGGGAAGCCGAAGGTGTCGTAGAGCTTGAACGCGGTTTCGCCCGCGAGCACCGCGCCCTCGCCCAGGTCGGCAGTGGCTTCGTCAAGCAGCTTGAGCCCCTTGTCGAGCGTCTGGCGGAAACGGGTCTCCTCGCGCTCGAGCGTTTCCTCGATCAGCGGCTGCGCGCGGCCGAGTTCGGGGAAGGCATGGCCCATTTCGGCGACCAGCGTCGGTACCAGCCGGTGCATCAGCGGATCGGCAGCGCCCAGGATATGCGCATGACGCATCGCGCGGCGCATGATCCGGCGCAGCACATAGCCGCGGCCTTCATTGGCGGGCAGCACGCCATCGGCGATCAGGAACGAGGTGGCACGCAAGTGATCGGCGATGACGCGATGGCTGGCCTGGTTTTCGCCTGTTGTGTGCGTGCCGGTGGCCTGGCCGGAGGCTGCGATCAGTGCCTTGAACAGATCGATGTCGTAATTGTCGTGCACGCCCTGCATCACGGCCGCGAGCCGCTCGATCCCCATGCCGGTGTCGATCGACGGGCGCGGCAGGTTGGTGCGGCTGCCATCGGCGTGCTGCTCATACTGCATGAACACCAGGTTCCAGATTTCGATGAACCGGTCGCCGTCTTCATCGGGAGAACCTGGAGGGCCGCCAGGGATGTGATCGCCGTGATCGTAGAAAATCTCGCTGCACGGGCCGCAGGGTCCGGTGTCGCCCATCGACCAGAAATTGTCCGAGGTCGCGATGCGGATGATGCGGTCATCGGGAAGCCCGGCGATCTTGCGCCACAGGTCGAACGCCTCGTCGTCGGTGTGATAGACGGTGACGGTGAGCTTGTCGGCAGCCAGGCCCCAGGTCTTGTTGACCAGGGTCCAGGCGTGGTGGATCGCCTCTTCCTTGA
>NZ_JAUCZC010000031.1 GCF_030373265.1 Blastomonas sp. | reverse complement strand
CCGCGCAGCTCAAGTTCCAGGATCCGTTCGATCCGGTCGACAACCAGGCGATGGTCGGACAGATGGCGCAGTTCAGCCAGGTCGCTGGCATCTCCGAGATGAACGTGTCGCTCAAGCAGATCGCGGGAGGGTTCGGAACCTCGCGCCTGGCAGAAGCGGCCAATTTCATCGGCCGGTCGGTGCTGCAGGATGGCGATACCGCTTATGCCGATGCCGAGGGCCGCTATGGTGGCGAATTCAACGTCAGCGAGCCTGCCGCGAACGTCGCGGTCGAATGGCTGAACGCAGCCGGTGAAGTCGTCCACACCCAGCAGCTGGGCAGCGTCAACGCCGGAAAGGTTCCCTTCGAGCTGATCAGCCAGGACGATGCCGGCAAGCCTGTCGATGTCGGACCGCTCAAGGTCCGCGTCACCGGCGCCACCCCGTCCACGCTGGCCACCTGGCTGCCGGTCACGGCGGTCGAATCAAGCAGCACCGGCGCAGAAGCGATGCTGGTGACGCCAGGCGGCAACGTGTCCGCTGCCAGCGTCCGGCGCATCGCCTGATCCCGAGCCACGACTTTTTTCTACCGACCCCATTTTCCTGAGGAGTAACCCCAATGTCCTTCGTCACCTCGCTCAGCGGCTTGAAAGCGGCCCAGACCGACCTTTCCGTCGTCTCTAACAACATCGCCAACGGCAACTCGATCGGCTTCAAGAAGAGCAAGGCCGCCTTTGGCGACCTGTTCGCGTCCGCGCCGACCCAGAGCACCAAGTCGGTGGCCGGTCAGGGCGTTCGCCTCAACGGCATCGTCCAGCAGTTCACCCAAGGCTCGATCAACTCGACCGACCGCACGCTCGACCTCGCTGTCGCGGGCGACGGCTTCTTCGTGGTCAAGGGCCAGCCCCCGCGCGAGGCGCAGAGCTACACCCGCAACGGATCGTTCTCGGTCAATGTGAACCGTGAAGTCGTCGACAACACCGGCAACAAGGCGCAGCTGCTGCCCGTCAACGCAGCAGGCCAGGTCACCTCGACCGACGCGGCCAACATGGTCGACTTCGTGCTTCCCCAGACCGATCCGACCGATGCCACCGCAGTGCTCTCCAACATCACCATTGCCGATGACGGCGTCGTCACCGCGACCTTCTCGAACGGCAACCAGTCTCGGCTCGGCGCGCTTGCGATGGCCAGCTTTGCCGCTGTCGAGGGCCTGCGCCCGATCGGCGATTCGCATTGGCAGGCAACCGGCGAGTCCGGCATCGCGTCGATCAACCAGGCCGGCAACGGCCCGCTGGGCACCGTCCGCTCGGGCGCGCTCGAGGCGGCCAACATCGACCTCACCGAGGAGCTGGTCGGACTGATCGCGGCGCAGCGCAACTTCCAGGCGAACGCCAAGGCGATCGAGACCGCCAACAACATGACGCAGGCCATCGTCAACCTGCGGACCTGATGACGGCCTGACGCTTTGATTTTGACCCCAACACACGGTGCCCTGACATGGACAAGATGATCCACACCAACCTGAAGGCCATGCAGGGCATCATGACCCGGCAGACGGCGATCGCCAACAACATGGCGAACGCCGACACCACCGGCTTTCGTGCCGAGATCGTCAACGCCCGCGCGCTCTATATCCAGGGTGCCGGCCTAGACAGCCGCGCCTCCACCAGCGAGGCGGTGACCGGTGCCGACATGAACGGCGGCACCGTGGAAAACACCGGCGGGGTGCTGGACATCGCGCTGAACGGCGATGCGCTGCTGGGGGTCCAGGCCCCCGATGGTGCCGAAGCCTATACACGGCGCGGCGATCTGGTGGTCAACGAAACCGGGCTGCTCACCACCGGCGACGGGCATCCCGTGCTCGGCCAGAACGGCCCGATCACCCTGCCCTCTGCGGACAAGATCACGATCGCATCGAACGGCGCGATTTCGATCGTCCCGGTCGGCGGTGATCCGGCCCAGCCGATCGAGGCCGGCCGGCTCAAGCTGGTCAGCCCGCAGGGCAGCGAGATCAAGAAGGGCCGCGACAACCTGTTTCGCGTGCCCGGCGATGGCGTTCTGCCCGAAGACCCCGATGCCAGCGTCACGACCGGCGCGCTGGAAGGATCGAACGTCAACATGACCCAGTCGCTGGTCGACATGATCGAGGCCAGCCGCGCCTGGGAAACCCAGGTCAAGATGCTGACCACCGCCCAGGAACTGGACGACAGCGGCGCCAGCATCATGCGGATGCCCAATTGAACCGGAACGGAGTGTAATTGAGATGAGCAACGGAGCCCTTCAGGTCGCCCGCACCGGGCTGGACGCCCAGAACACCAAGATGCGCGTCATCGCCAACAACCTGGCGAACGTGAACACCACCGGTTTCAAGCGCGACCGCGCCAATTTCGAGACTTTGGCCTATCAGCAGCAGATTGCGCCGGGCGCTCGCGCCGACGCGCAGAACCGCTATGCCACCGGGCTTTCGGTCGGAACCGGCGTCAAGGTCGCGGGCACCAGCCGCATCGATACGCAAGGCTCGGCCCAGATCACCAACAATGCGCTCGACATCATGATCGAGGGCAACGGCTATTTTCAGGTCCAGCTGCCCGACGGCACCTTCGCCTACACTCGCGCGGGCAATTTCAACCAGACGGCCGAAGGCCAGCTGGTGACCCCCGAAGGCCTGCCCGTCGTCCCAAACATCCAGGTTCCGCCGGGCGTGACCGGAATCACCATCGGTGCCGACGGCATGGTGTCGGCAACCCTGGCCGGACAGCCCGAACCCAGCGAACTCGGCCAGATCGAGATCGCCAGCTTCGTCAACCCGACCGGGCTGCAGTCGCTGGGCAACAACCTGCTGGCACAAACCGCCGCCAGCGGTCCGCCGGTCACCGGCGCTGCCGGGCTCGAGGGCCGCGGCACGCTGCGGCAGGGCGCACTGGAAGGGTCGAACGTCAACATCGTCGAGGAGCTGGTCGACATGATCGAGACCCAGCGCGCCTATGAGGTCAACTCCAAGATGATCTCGGCCACCGACGAGATGCTCCAGTTCGCCAACCAGCAGATGGGTTGATCGTTAAATGAACCGCATTGAATCCATCGCCGCCAAAAATCCTCCCCTGCAAGGGGAGGGGGACCGCGCTGCGCAGCAGCGTGGTGGAGGGGTGTCACGCCCTCGCACCGGCGACACCCCTCCGTCAGTGCTACGCCCTGCCACCTCCCCTTTCAGGGGAGGACTGGTAGCCGCCATCGCACTGTCGCTGGTCATCTCCGCTTCCCCCGCCTATGCCAGGAAAAAGCGGCCGCCGGTCCAGCCCGATCCGGACTATGCACCGACCTTGTCGCTGCCGGCGCCCGCCCCCGCGGTGCCCAATGGCGCGATCTTCCAGGCGAGCAACGGCTATTCGGCACTGACCAACGGCGCGCGCGCCGGCATGGTGGGCGACATCCTGACCATCGCATTGGTCGAGCGCACCCAGGCAGCCAAGTCGAACGGCGCGAACACCGACCGCAACGGCAGCATCGGCATCACCCCGCCGGCCACCGGTCCGTTGAGCTTCTTCAACCCCAGCGACATCGGCATGGGCGGCAACACCAGCTTCCAGGGCATCGGCACCGCGCAGCAGTCGAACTCGCTGCAGGGCCAGGTCACCGTGACGATCGCCGAGGTCTATCCCAACGGCACCATGCTGGTGCGCGGCGAGAAACTGATCAGCCTCAACCGCGGTTCCGAGCATATCCGCTTCAGCGGCATCGTCCGCGCGGTGGATATCAGCCCGGAAAACGTGATCCCCTCCTCGCGCGTCGCCAATGCCCAGATCATCTACGGCGGCAGCGGCGAGATCGCGCGCGCCAGCCAGAAGGGCTGGCTGCAGCGCTTCTTTGAAATCGTCAGTCCGTTTTGAAGGCCCCTGATATGACCCGTCCCCTTACTCATATGGCGCGCGCGCTGTTCACGCTGGCGCTGGTTCTGCTGGCGGCGATCCAGCCGGCGCATGCCGAACGGATCAAGGATCTGGGTTCGTTCCAGGGCCTGCGCGCCAACCAGCTGACCGGCTATGGCATCGTCGTGGGGCTTCCCGGCACCGGCGATGACAACCTGCAATATGCCACGCTGGCGATGCGCGGCGTCACCAACCGGTTCGGCCTGTCGCTGCCCCCCGGCATCAACCCCGCCACCCGCAATGCGGCTGCGGTCATGGTCACCGCCGAGCTGCCGCCGATGGCCAAGCCTGGCCAGCGGCTCGACGTGACGGTGTCGGCCATCGGCCAGGCCAAGTCGCTGCGCGGCGGCACGCTGATCATGATGCCGCTCTTGGGCGCGGACGGCCAGATCTATGCCATGGCGCAGGGCAACCTGGCAGTCGGTGGCCTCGGCGTCACTGGCGCGGATGGTTCCAACACCGTCGTCAACATCCCCTCGGTCGGTCGCATCGCGGCCGGCGCCACGATCGAACGCGCGGTGGATACGGGTTTCGAGCAGACCCCCTATCTGCTGTTCAACCTGGCCGATGCCGACCTCACCACCGCGATGCGCGTCGCCGACGCGATCAACGGCCAGTTCGGCTATGCCCTCGCGGTCGCCAACGATGCCGTCTCGGTGCGCATCGCAGCCCCCGTCACCGCGCAGGAGCGGGTGATGATGATGAGCCGGATCGAGAACATTCCCGTCACCCCGGCAGAGGCCGCAGCGAAAGTAATTGTTAATGCCCGCACCGGAACGGTCGTTATCAATGGGGCAGTGCGGATCGGTTCTGCTGCGGTCAGCCATGGCAAGCTGACCGTGAAGGTTCAGGAAGCGCCCACGATCGTTCAGCCTGCGCCATTCAGCGATGGCCAGACGGCGGTGGAACAGCGCAGCCAGATAGAGATCGAAGAACAGACCAATCCGGCGTTCGAGATCACAAAGGGTGCAAACTTGTCCGAGATCGTGGAAACCATCAATGCCATCGGTGCATCGCCCAGCGACCTCGCGGCGATCCTGGAAGCGTTGAAGCAGGCCGGCGCGCTGAAAGCCGAACTGGTGATCCTGTGACCGTCATGCCCGCCTCCTCCGCGTTCCCGCTGGCCCGCACCAGCGCGGCACAGTCCTCTGCCATGCCGCTCGGCAAGCAGGCGGCCGCGGCGGCGGGTGCGACCCAGTCTGCCGCTCAGCCGGGCGGCAAGAGCGAGGAGCAGAAGGCTGAGCTGCGCAAGGCCGCCGAATCGTTCGAAGCGATCTTCCTGCGCCAGATGATCGGCACGATGCGCAGCGCAACCAAGGGCGACACCCTGCTCGGGTCGGACGCGGGCGACCAGTTCCGCGACATGATGGATGCGCGTCTGGCCGACGACATGGCCGACAAGCAGAGCTTCGGCATCGCCGAAATGGTGCTCAAGCAGTTCGGGGTCGATGACAGATGAGCGACCTTCTCAACATTGGCCGTTCGGGCCTGCGAGCCTATGCGCGTTCGATGGAAACCGTGTCGCATAACATCGCGAACGCGGAAAACCCCGATTACGTCCGCCGCACCACTTTGCTGGGCGACGCCACGGTGTCGGGCAAGCTCAACCCTCTCTACAGCGCCCAGAGCGGGCTCAACGGGGTGCGCATCGACAGCATCTCGCGCTCTTCGGACGAGTTCCTCGAGGCGCAGGTGCGCCAGTCGGGCGCGTCGCGCATCCGCACCGAGAGCCAGGTCAGCTGGATGGAGCGGATCGAGACCAATCTCGACAATGCCGGGTCGAATGTCGGCACCAAGCTCAACGGCTTTTTCAGCCGCGGCGAGGAACTCGCTGCCGCGCCGTTCGACAATGCCCTGCGCCTCACCTTCCTCGCCGAAATCGATGCCGTCGTCGATTCCTTCCGGCGGACCTCGCGCGGCCTCGAGCTGACCGGCGAACAGATCAAACAGACCGCCGATCTGGAGGCGCTGACGCTCAATTCCGCGCTGGAAAACCTCAACGAACTCAACCTCAACATCACCCGCACGCCTGTCGGCACCGATGCCCATGCAGGCCTGCTGGACGCACGCGATTCGATGCTGGCGGTGATCAGCGAAAAGCTCGACGCCACCGTGTCGCTCGCCGGCAACGGCACCGCGACCGTCACCTATGACGGGCAGACGCTGGCCGGGGTCAATTTCGCAGCGACTGTCAGCCTCGCGGCCAATGCCGATGGCAGCCTGTCGGTGTTGATCGACGGCAACCCGGCCCGGTCTCCCAGCAACGGCTCGCTGGCCGGACTGAGCCGGGCGGGCGCGACTGCACAGACCCGGTTGACCGAGCTGGAGACGCTGGCGCGCCAGTATGTCGACGATGTCAACGCCTGGCAGGCCAATGGCCGGACCGACGCCGGCACCCCCGGCGCCCCGCTGCTCGCGATGCCCGGCGGCGTCGCGACGCTGGTGGTCACGACCACCGCGATCGCCGATCTGGCGCTGGCCAGTGCTGACTCGACCCCCAACGGCAATCTGCTGAAACTGTGGGCACTGCGCACCCCTGATGGCGTGGAAACGCGCTGGAACAATTTCATGGCGGGCCACGCCACCGCCCTCGCCTCGATCCGCAGCGAAGCCGCGGCCGCCACCGCGCTCGACAGCAGCGCGCGCAAGCAGCGCGATGCCGTTTCGGGGGTGGAGCTCGATCGCGAAGCAGCGGACCTGATCCGTCTGCAACAGGCCTATGAAGCATCGGCACGCGTCATCCAGATCGCGCGCGAGACGCTGCAATCCATTCTGTCGATTTTCTGAGGTCGGGATAGACTAATATGGTCCAGTCGGTGAACCGCTATCGTGCTCCCGAAGCAGTGGCACAGCAGATTCTGCTGAGCCAGCTGATTGCTAAGCAGCAGGCGCTGGTCGGCGGGGAAAGCCGCGTCGAGCGGCCTTCGGATGACCCCAAGGCCTGGCTCGAGGTCGCCACGATCTCGCGGTTCCAGACCGACGAAGCGGCGTGGACCAACAATCTGGGCCGCGCCGAAACCCGTGCGAGCCAGGCTGAAGCCAGCCTCAACACCATCGTCAGCGGCCTGATCCGTGCCCGCGAGCTGCTGCTCCAGGGCAATTCCGGCACCATTTCTCCCAACGATCCCGAATCGCTGGCGCTCGAGGTCGATGGCCTTGCGTCCGATTTCAGGGATGCGCTGAACCAGCGCGACAATTATGGCGGCCCGCTGTTCGGCAGCGGCCCGCCGATCCGCGTTCCGATCAGCGATGGCCGGACCACGGTTGCGTCCCCCAACATGGATACGGTCCAGGAGGGCATTCCGATCGGTGGCGGCGCCACCGCGACGCTCGATGGCATCATGACGGCAACCGCCGAATCGATCCGCAACGGCACCAGGGCTGACCGTGATGTGCAGCTCGATGCCCTAGACGGTGCACTCAACCGCATCACGCAGCTGCTGACCCAGCAGGGCGTGGTACGTTCGACACTGGAATCGACCCGCGACCAGCTCGAGCAGAGCAAATTGTCGCTGGCGGCGCGCAGGTCCGAGCTGTCCGATGCCAATGTCACAGAGGCATTGACCCGGCTGCAGTCGCTGATGACGAACCTGCAGGCCACCCAGGCGGTCTACGGCCAGATCTCGCAGCAGAACCTGTTCGATTATCTTCGTTAACAAAAATCCTTATTTGTTAACCCTGTTTTGCCCTTAACCACGACCGCCGAAAGCCGTTCTACGATCTGACCGGGCCGATTTACGGCCCCATCGCGCCACCCAGGTGCCGCGACTTCTGGATCGAGGGATACGCCATGTTCGCTGCTATCGGCTTTGTCGTTCTGATTGCCATGGTGTTCGGTGGTTTCATCATCGCCGGGGGCAGCATGGGGGTCATCCTGCATGCGCTGCCGCTGGAAATGATGATCATCGGCGGTGCAGCCGCAGGCTCTCTGCTCATCGGCAACTCCGGGCCGCACATCAAGGCCATCGGTGGTGGCGTCATGACGGCGTTCAAGGGCTCCAAATACAAGAAGCAGGACTTTCTCGACTGCATCTTCCTGGTGTCCAAGCTGATGAAGATGCTCCGCACCGAAGGTCCGGTGGCGCTCGAGCCGCATATCGAAGATCCCGCGAGCTCGCCGGTCTTCTCCGAATATCCCACGCTGCTGAAGGACTCGACGCTGGTCCACCTGATCTGCGATTCGTTGCGGCTGGTGGTCGTCTCTTCGGGCCAGCTCGATCCGCACGCGGTCGAGGACGTCGTCGATCAGGCAATCAAGACCCACCATCATGAAGCCATCGCGCCTGCCGATGGCCTGCAGAACCTGGCCGACGCCCTGCCCGCTCTGGGCATCGTCGCGGCGGTTCTGGGCATCGTCAAGACGATGGGCTCGATCGACAAGCCGCCCGCTATTCTGGGGGAAATGATCGGTTCGGCACTGGTCGGAACGTTCCTTGGGATTTTCCTGGCTTATGGTCTGGTCGGCCCGCTCGCCAACCGCTGCCGCCAGGTGATTGACGCCGATGGCGCGATGTATCACGTCGCCAAGCAGATCATCATCGCCTCGTTGCACGGCCATCCGCAGCCGCTGGTGATCGAGGCCGCGCGCTCGAGCCTGGGCCACGCCAACCAGCCGTCGTTCGCCGACGTGTTCGACGGCATGCGGGGTCGCTAAGCCATGGCCGCCAAGCGCAAGCCCGATCCGGTCGAGAATGTTCGCCCGATCATCGTCAAGAAGATCATCGAAGAAGCCCATGGCGGCCATCACGGTGGCGCCTGGAAGGTGGCCTATGCCGACTTCGTGACCGCGATGATGGCCTTCTTCCTGCTGATGTGGCTGCTTGGCGCCACCGAGGAAAAGGATCGCAAGGCGATCGCCGACTATTTCGCTCCGACGATGGTGCAGCTCAAGAACGGCAGCGCCGGCACCAATGGCCTGTTCGGCGGGGAATCGATCGTTGCGCGCGATGATTACGCCAAGCGGGCATCACAGACCGGCACGCGTGCGATCACCGTTCCGCAGGATGCCACCGGCACCAGCGACGACAAGGGCAAGGCTGCGCGCAGTGCCCAGCAGGCGCAGTTCCAGCAGCTCAAGAAAGAGATCGAACAGCGCCTTCAGGCCCGCAAGGACCTCCAGAAGCTGATGAAGAATGTGCGCTTCACCGACACCCGAGAAGGGCTGCGCATCGATCTGGTCGACGAAGCCGATTTCTCGATGTTCGCCCTGTCTACCGATGCTCTGGTGCCCAAGGCCGCCGAGTTGCTGCGCGAAGTCGCGCAGGTGATCAACGGCATGCCCAATCCGGTCATCATCCGCGGACATACCGATGCCCTGCCTTATGCCTCGGGCAAGACGATGAACAACTGGATGCTGTCGACCGCACGGGCCGAGGCGACCCGCAAGGCGCTGGTCGTGGGGGGCATCAACGCCGGTCAGGTCGCGCGGATCGAAGGTGTCGCCGACAAGGAGCCGTTCAACCCGCAGGACCGCAACGATCCCGCCAACCGCCGCATGTCGATCACGCTCGCCTTCGCGGGCAGTGCCGCCGGTGATATCGGCGCGCCGTTGCCGGGAAGCTCGGGCGGCTCCACCGCACCTGCGCTGCCGTCCCGCCCGGTTCCGGCACCGCTGCCCAAGAAGTAAAGGCTGCTAAAGCCCGGCTGCGCGGCGCAGGGCGTCGTTCATCCGGGTTTGCCAGCCAGGGCCGGCTGCCTTGAACCTTTCGATCACATCCCGGTCGAGGCGTAGGGCAACCTGCTGCTTGGCATCGGCCTTGGTCGAACCCTTGGGCCGCCCCGGTTGACGCACCAGCAATGCCACGTGTTCGGCGTCGAAAAGTTCACTTGCCGGACGCGCCCGCCGAAAATCTTCTTCGGTCCACTCCGGGTTCTCGTCAAAATCTGGTGGGAGATTGTTCTGACTCATATCGACGCATTTCCTTCTCATGGGCCCGACGAAAGCTGATCAGGCGAATTCCACCATCGGCTTGCGTAAAGACGATGCAGTGGCCCTGGCCGTCGATCCGCCCGAAGGCGCGATATCGGATCTCGCCATAGTCGAACCGGTCATCCACACCGATGACAGGGTCGATATCGAACCCTGCAAAATCCCGAAACGACAGCCCGTGCTGAGCCACGTTCAGCCGATCCTTCGTGGGGTCCCAGGTGATTTTCACCTGTTTAATGTAGATGCAGTTTATTCGTTACACAAGCACGATGGCAGGCGTCCGATCACACTGCCTTGCCCGCGCGGCCTGCCAGTTCGACGACATAGTGCCAAGCGATACGGCCCGAGCGGGCGCCGCGCTGGCGCGCCCATAGCAGCGCGTCTTCGGCGTCGAAGACCAGCCCATAAGCTTTCGCATAGCCTGCGATCATCGCGAGGTAGGTGTTCTGGTCGCAGGCATGGAAGCCCAGGCTCAGCCCGAAGCGGTCGGCCAGCGCCATCCGGTCATCGACCGCATCGCGCGGGTTTACCGGATCGTCCTGCTCGCTCATGCTCCGCTCGGCGATCGCGCGGCGGTTGGAGGTGACGGCAAGACGGACATTGGCGGGCCGTGCCATCGCGCCGCCCTCGAGCAGCGAGCGCAGCGACCGCGCCGCGCTACTCGCCTCGGGCCCGTCGAAGCCGATATCGTCGATGAAGACGACGAAGCGACGGTCGATGCCGCCCAATTGGTCGAACAGAGCGGGGAGTGTCGCCAGCGCATCGGGTCCGCCACCGGCCTGAACCAGCGCCAGCGGGGCTCCCGCGGATTGCTGGGCTGCCACTGCAGCCTTGACCAAGGCCGACTTGCCCATGCCCCGGGCGCCCCACAGCAAGGCATCGTGCGCGGGCAGCCCGGCGGCATGACGCCGGACGTTCTCGACCAAGCTCGCCTTTTGCGCTTCGATGCCGACGAGACGGTCGAGCGCGATCGCCTGGAGGTCCGACACCGGCAGCACCGTTGTCCCATTCCAGACATAAGCGGGCGCCGAGGTCCAGTCGGTCGGCTGCAGCAGCGGCGGCGCGATCCGTTCGAGCGCGGCGGCAATGCGGGCGAGAGGGTCGGTGTCGGTCATTCAGGGGCGCCCTTTTCCGTCACCCCCGCGAACGCGGGGGGCCCGCTTGTCTTTTCGGCACCCGAGCAGAAGCGGGATTCCCGCGTTCGCGGGAATGACGATGTAAGCAAATCGGGAAAAAACCCCCTCACCCCGCCAGCGCTTCGGCATCCAGCGCGTAGAGCTGTTCCGCACCGGCCATCGCGCCTGCCTTGAGCCCGCAAGCCTCGGGCACCATGCGATCCAGATAGAACCGCGTGGTCACCAGCTTGGCGCTCAGGAAATCGGCATTGCCTTCGCCTGCGTCGAGCATCGCTTCGGCGGCGCGCTGCTGCTTGAGCATCAGCCAGCCGCTCGTCATCACCGCCATCATCGTGGTATAAGGATAGCTGCCCGCGAGCCGGTCATCGACCGATGCGCCGATCATCCATTCGGTGACCTCGGCGCAATCACCCGCCAGCGCCGACAGCGCGGGGTGGTTGCCGCAATCGCGCTGCACATCGGCAATCAGGCCGCGCACGACATCGCCGCCGCCCATGCCCAATTTGCGCCCGACAAGGTCCGCTGCCTGGATGCCGTTGGTGCCTTCGTAGATCTGCGCGATGCGGATATCGCGATAGTACTGTGCCGCGCCGGTCTCCTCGACATAGCCCATGCCGCCGTGCACCTGCACGCCCAGCGACGCGATCTCGCTGCCCAGATCGGTGCCATAGGTCTTGGCCAGCGGGGTCAGCAGATCGACCATCTCGCGCGCGCCGTCGATGCCGAGGTTGGCACGGTCGACAAAGCCAGAAGCGTAATAGAGCAACGCGCGGATCGCCTCGGTCCCCGCCTTCATCCGCAGCAGCATGCGGCGCACATCGGGGTGCTCGATGATCGCCACCGGATCACGGCCCGCACCGGCGCGCGCCGACTGGACGCGTTCGCGCGCGAACCACATCGCCTTTTGCGTCGCGCCCTCGGCGATCTGCACGCCCTGCAGCCCGACGTTGAGCCGGGCGTTGTTCATCATCGTGAACATCGCGCGGATACCGCCGAATTCGCCGCCGATCAGCTCTCCGACGCTCTCGCCGAACTGCAGCACGCAGGTGGGCGAAGCGTTGATCCCCATCTTGTGCTCGATCGACACCGTCTTGACGCCGTTGGCCTCGCCGGGGTTGCCGTCGGCATCCAGCCGATACTTGGGAACCAGGAACAAAGAGATGCCCTTGGTCCCGGCAGGCGCGTCGGGGGTGCGTGCCAGCACCAGATGGATGATGTTGTCGGCCATGTCGTGATCGCCGAACGAGATGTAGATCTTCTGCCCCTTGATCGACCAGGTGCCGTCGCCGCGCGGGGTCGCGGTAGCGCGCAACGCGCCGACATCGCTGCCCGCCTGCGGCTCGGTGAGGTTCATCGTGCCGGTCCACTCGCCGGTGGCAAGCTTGGGCAGGTACAGCGCCTTCTGCTCGTCGCTGCCATGATGGTGCAGCGCCTCGATCGCGCCGACCGTCAGGATCGGGCAGAGCGCGAACGCCATGTTGGCCGCGCCCAGCGAATCCAGCGCCACGGTGGCGAGCGAAAACGGCAGCCCCTGCCCGCCATGATCGGCAGGCGCGCTGAGCGCGCTCCATCCGGCCTCGACATAATGCTGATAGGCCTGGGCGTAGCCCTCGGGCATCTTTACCGCACCATCGACCAGTCGCGCACCAACGGTATCGCCGATCCGGTACAGCGGCGCGAACTCGCCGGCCGCGAACTCGCCGACGCCCTCGACGATCGCCTCGACCAGATCGGGGGTCGCCTCGGCAAAGCGCTCGAACGAGGCCAGCTCCTCGATTCCCGTAATGGTCCTGAGCACGAACAGCTGTTCGGTGGTCGGTGCGCTGAATGTCATGTCTTTTCCCTGCTGTGCCTTGCGTCTGCGCGCTGTATAGGCACCAACATGGCCGCTTCCAACCCTTCTGACGCGCAGATCATGCCTGCTGGCGACAAAGCGATTGCGCGCGCGGTGGCGATTCTGCGCGAGGGGCGTCCGGTCGCGCTGCCCACCGAAACCGTCTATGGCCTGGCTGCCGACGCGTCGCGCGCCGATGCCGTAGCGGCGATCTATCGCGCCAAGGGCCGCCCCGATTTCAATCCGCTCATCGTGCATGTCCCCGATATCGCCGCGGCAAGGCGGTTGGCGATTTTCGATGACCGTGCAGAAAAATTGGCCCGCGCGTTCTGGCCGGGTCCGCTGACATTGGTGCTGCCGCTGGCCGAAGGCGCGAACGTCGCTCCGGCGGTCACCGCAGGGCTGCCGACGATCGCATTGCGCTGCCCGGCGCACCCGGTGATGCGCGCGGTGCTCAAGGCTGGCGGCATGACGCTGGCCGCGCCGTCCGCCAACCGCAGCGGCGGCATCAGCCCGACCACCGCGGCGCATGTCGCCGCCAGCCTGGGCGACGGCGTGCCGCTGATCGTCGACGGCGGAGCGTGCAGCGCAGGATTGGAATCGACGATAGTTGCGCTGCGCAACTTTGCGGGAGCGCCAACGGGTTGGCAATTGCTGCGTCCCGGGCCGATCGATCCGGCCGCGATTGCCGCCCTGCTGGGCGAGGACCCGCTGCCGCTGACAGATCATGCCATCGAGGCGCCGGGGCAGCTGGCCAGCCATTATGCGCCGAGCAAACCGGTGCGGCTGCATGCGGATGCGGCTCAGCCAGGCGAGTGGCTGATCGGCTTTGGCGCGGTGGCGGGGGATGACACGCTGTCGGCGTCGGGCGATCTGGCCGAGGCTGCGGCCAATCTCTACGCAGCGCTGCACCGCGCCGATGCTTCGACCCGTGAGCGGATTGCGGTCGCGCCGATCCCGTCCGGCGGAATGGGCGATGCGATCAACGATCGGTTGAATAGGGCTGCGGCCTAGGCAGACGTTCGAACATGACCGTCAGATAGCAGTATTTGTCCGTCACTCCCGCGTTCGCGGGAATGACGCAGGTGGCGTTAACCGCCAAACCCCTCACCCTGCGGCCAGCCTGGGCCACGATAGGCAAGCACCTTGAACAGCGTCCCCATCTGGTCGGGCGAGACCAGCCGGTCGAGCGCGGTCATCAGCGCTTGCGCCTGCGATGGCTGGGTGCGCGCCAGCGTCGCGGCGCGTTCTGCAATGCCCAAAGCCATCAGCCAGTCGCCCTGCCCCACTGGTCCCAAGCAATCGACATCGCCAGCGAGGGCGATCTGCTTCAATTGCGCAAAATCGACCAGAGCGGTGAGATCGGCCAGGCCGGGGTCGACGAACGGATCGACCTTCTGATGCGCGCGCACCGCCTGCAGCGTGCTGCCGGTCTGCGGCGCGCTGTAACCGTAATCGATGAACAAAGCGGCTCCGCTCTGCGCCTTCAGCCGGGTGGCGATCTCGAAAGCCATGCCGCTGGCCGCCGGGCAGCTTTCCAGAATGGTACCCACCTCGCTCTCGGCCATCGCCGCCGGGACCGCGGTGTCCATCGGCCGCGCGCCTGCCACCGCCATGAACCGCTCGCCATTGTGCACCACTACCCGCTCGCGCCAGCCCTGCTCTGCGCGAACCACCTGGCGCACCGGCAGCGCGTCGAGAAATTCGTTGGCAACGATCAGCAGCGGCCCTTCGCGCGGAACGCTGTCCAGCCCGTCATGCCAGGTCGCCTGCGGGATCAGCATCTTCTGCATCTGCCGCAACCGGCTGCTGCCTTCGATCAGGTGCACCTTGGGGCGAAAGCCGAACTGTTCGCCCGCGCGCAGCGCATCGCTGGCCAGCGTGCCGCGACCGGGCCCGAATTCAACATAGTGGCACAGCGCCGGCTTGCCCGCGCGCTGCCACTGGTCGGCCAGCCACAGCCCGACCATCTCGCCGAACATCTGGCTGATCTCGGGCGCGGTGATGAAATCGCCCGCCGCGCCCAGCGGATCGGCGCGGTTGTAATAATGCGCGTTGGCCTCGGCCATGTAATGCGCGACGCTGATCGGCCCGGTCGCGCCGATCAGCCGCCGGAAGATCGCCTCGAGCCCCGCGTCTTCGGGTTCCCTTTCGTCGGGGCCGATATCGTCAGGCGAAGTCACGGATCAGGCCGTAGCGGGAAGCGGCTTTGCCACGCGATTGCGCGAACTGATCATCAGATACAGGCCGATCAGGATCATCGGTACGGTGAGCCACTGGCCCATGCTCATGCCTGTGCGCTGCGCGAACTCGATCAGGTGCTGGTCAGGGTTGCGGAAATATTCGACGAAGAACCGGCTTGCGCCATAGCCCGCCAGAAACACCCCGCCCAGAAAGCCGGGGCGGTGGCGGACATCGGTTTTCCAGAACAGCACCGCCAAGACGATCGCCAGCAAAAGGCCTTCCAGCCCCGCCTCGTACAGCTGGCTGGGGTGGCGCGGCAGGCCTGAAGGATCGGTCGGGAAGATCACCGCCCAGGCGACATCGGTCGGGCGGCCCCACAATTCGGCGTTGACGAAATTGGCGAGCCTGCCGAACAGCAGCCCGAACGGCACCACGCACGCGACATAATCGCCGACGCGCAGATAGCTCAGCTTGTTGCGCCAGACGAGATAGCCGATCGCCAGCATCACCCCGAGCAGCCCGCCGTGGAAGGACATGCCGCCTTCCCATACCTTGAACACCTCGAGCGGGGTTTCGAACAGATCCGGGCGGTAGAACAAGACGTAACCCAGGCGTCCACCCAGGATGATCCCCAGTGTTGAATAGAGCATCAGGTCATCGGCATGGCGCTGCGCCATCGGCGCACCGGGCTGCCTCAGCAGACGGCCCATATACCAATACCCCAGCAAAATGCCGACCAGATACGCAAGGCTGTACCATTTGAGCTGAAACGACCCGATGCTGAGCGCGACCGGTGACAGCCCCAGCTCCTCGAAGCGGATCGGAGCGGACGTTACGGCCGCCGCGATGTTACCGGCGAGCGCAGAAATTGGCAGGATCAAGGCTTTTCCCCACGGGTTTTACTGTCCATAAGGCCAGAACGTAAGAAAACGCCATAAGGGCTGAGCGCTCCAAGCGAAAGAGGAGAGATTTCGATGGCAACCGAGCTGGACCAGATGATGGACGAGGCGATCCAGGCGCTGACCGGCGACGGAGGCATGCTGCCTTTGACGCAATTCGAGAAATACGGCCAGAAACTGCCGATGATCGCATCGGCCCCGCCCGCGCTGTCGCAGTTCTTTGCGTATTTCTGCATGCAGCATGCTGATACCGAATTTCTGGTCGATGGCGACACCCGGCTGACCTATGGCCAAAGCTATGCCGCCGCGCGCCAGGTCGCCGCCACGCTGATCGCGGGCCATGGCATCGCCAAGGGCGACCGCGTTGGCATTGCCGCGCGCAACTCCGCCAACTGGATCATCGCCTATATGGGCGTGCTGATGGCAGGCGGCGTCGCCACCCTGCTCAACGGCTGGTGGCAAGGACCCGAACTGTGCGCCGGGATTACCGATGTGGGGTGCAAGCTGGTGCTGGCCGATGATCGATGCGCCCGGCGGATCGGTGAATGCGGCAATATCGGCGATGCACGGGTCATCACTTTCAGCCACGATGGACCGCCCGAAACCGGCCTGGCCTCGATCCTTGCCGCCGGCGGCGACCCCGCCACCGAACTGCCCGAACTCACCGGTGATGACCTCGCCACCATCCTGTTCACCTCTGGCTCCACCGGCCAGTCCAAGGGCGCCTATTCGGACCATCGCGGCGTGGTGCAGGGCACCTTCAGCTATGTCGCGCAGACGCTGATGGCGCTGAACATCGTCACCCGCCAGGGCAAGCCGCCGCAGGGCCAGCCGGCTACCTTGCTCAACGTGCCGCTGTTTCACGTGACCGCCGAAGTGCCGGTGCTGCTGCAGAGCTTCGTCATCGGACGCAAGCTTGTCCTCATGTCCAAATGGGATGCCGAAGAGGCGATGCGGCTGATCGAGCGCGAAAAGATCAGCTATTTCGTTGGTGTGCCACTGATGAGCTATGAAATCGCCTCGCACCCCAGCCGCGACAAGTACGACCTCACCACCTGCGTCACCTTTGCCGCGGGCGGCGCGCCCCGCCCGGTCGAACACGTCAAGCGGATCAAGGATTCCATGGACTGGGCCTTCCCGATCCTGGGCTATGGCCTGACCGAAACCAACGGCGTGGGCTGCGGTAACTTCAACGAGAATTACATGGCCAAGCCCGACAGCACCGGTCAGGCGTCACGGCCGCTGGTCGATCTTGCCATTCTCGACGACGACGGCCAGCCGATGCCTTCGGGCGATGTCGGCGAAGTCGCGATCCGATCGGTCGCCAATTTCCTGGGCTATTGGAACAACGAGGCGGCTACTCGCGCCGCGATCATGCCCGATGGCTATTTCCGCACCGGGGACCTGGGCTATATCGATCCCGAAGGTTATCTGTTCATCGTCGACCGCAAGAAGGACATCATCATCCGCGGTGGCGAGAACATCAGCTGCGTCGAGGTGGAGGCCGCGATCTATGCGCATCCCGATATTTCGGAAGCCAGCGTCTTCGGCATCCCCGATGAGCGGTTCGGCGAGATCGTCGGCGCGGTGTATGTGGTCCGCGACGGCGCCTCGCTCACCGATGCCGAACTGACCGATTTCCTGTCCGGCCAGCTCGCCCAGTTCAAGATTCCCGCGATGCTCTGGCAAAGCACCCAGGCGCTCCCTAGATTGGGGACAGCGAAGATCGACAAGGTCGGCCTGCGCAAGACCTATCAGGCCCAGGCGAAAGCCCAGGCGGGAGCCAGCAGCTGACCCTTAACCGACCCCTGCTTCGCTTATGCCAGTGACCACGGTAGCCAATCAGCGCGCGATCATCGATCGGCGTGCGCTGGACACCCAGATCGCCGCGCTTGCGGATGATCTGGGTGACAAGGCGCGTGCCGAAGTCGTGACTCTGCTGCGCGACGCGCTGGCGGCGGGGCGAGCGGAGATTGCGACGCGGCTGGTCGCCAATCCGGCGGGCGGGCATGAATGCGCAGGCGCGCAATCCTTCCTGATCGATCAGATCGTCCGGCTGATCCACGACTATGTCGTGCGATACCAGTATCCGGTCGCCAACCAGAGCATGGGCGAGCATTTCTGTATTGCGGCGGTCGGCGGTTATGGCCGCGGCGAGATGGCCCCGCACAGCGATGTCGATATCGCCTTCCTCACCCCGATGAAGAAGAACAGCTGGACCGAGCAGGCGATCGAGGCGGTGCTCTACATCCTCTGGGATCTCGGGCTCAAGGTCGGCCATTCCAGCCGGTCGATCGACGAGATGGTGCGCCAGGCCAAGGGCGACCTCACCATCCGCACCGCCCTGCTCGAGGGGCGCTATGTTTGGGGCGACCAGGATATCTATCGCGAGGCATCGGTGCGCTTCTGGAAAGAGGTCGTCACCGGCACTGCACGCGACTTCGTCTCGCAGAAGCTCGAAGAGCGCGACGCCCGCCACAAGAAGATGGGCGACAGCCGCTATGTCGTCGAACCCAATGTCAAGGACGGCAAGGGCGGTCTGCGCGATCTGCACACGCTCTACTGGATCGGCAAGTATATCCACCAGGTGCGCTCGGCCGCCGAGCTGGTTGATGCCGGGCTGCTGACGATGACCGAGTTTCGCGGTTTCCGGCGCTCGGCCAACTTCCTGTGGGCGGTGCGGTGCCATCTGCACGATATCACCGGACGCGCCGAGGACCGGCTGACCTTCGACCTGCAGCGCGAGGTGGCCAGCCGCATGCGCTTTGCCGACCGGCCGGGCAAATCGGCGGTCGAGCGGTTCATGCAGTACTTCTTCCTGAACGCCAAACGCGTCGGCGACCTGACCGGGGTGTTCCTGGCGCAGCTCGACGACCAGTTTGCCGCGCGCGACCGGCGCTACATTCCGGCGATCCTGCGCCGCCGTCCGCGCAAGCTCTCGGGCTTCGTGCTCGACCGCGGACGGCTCGCGCTGCCTCAGCCGGATTTCTTCCGCGAAGACCCGGTGCGGCTGATCGAGATCTTTCATCTGGCCGACAAGCACAAGGTCGAGATCCACCCCAGTGCGATGCGGCAGGCGAGCATGGATTCCGGGCTGATCGACCGGCATGTCCGCGCCGACCCGCGCGCCAATGCGCTGTTCATGGATGTGCTGTGCAGCCCGCGCGATCCCGAACTGGTGCTGCGCTGGATGAACGAGGCGATGGTGTTCGGCCGCTTCGTTCCCGATTTCGGCCGCGTCGTCGCGCAGATGCAGTTCGACATGTACCACCATTATACGGTGGACGAGCATTCGATCCGTGCGATCGGCCTGCTCGCGCGGATCGAATCGGGCGAGCTCAAGGACGATCATCCGCTCGCCTATGACGTGATGCAAAAGCTGATCAGCCGGCGGGTGCTGTTCGTCGCGACGTTGCTGCACGACATCGCCAAGGGCAGGCGCGGCGATCACAGCGTGCTCGGCGCAGAAGTCGCGATGAAGCTGTGCCCGCGGCTGGGGCTCAGCGAGGCGGAGACCGAGCAGGTCGCCTGGCTGGTGCGCTATCACCTGCTGATGTCCGCCACCGCGTTCAAACGCGATCTCACCGACTACAAGACCATCGCCGATTTCGCCGCGATGGTGCAGAGCCCAGAGCGCCTGAAGTTATTGCTCGTGCTGACCGTGGTCGATATCCGCGCGGTGGGTCCGGGCATCTGGAACAGCTGGAAACGGCAGTTGCTGGGCAATCTGTTCGAATCCACCGAGGAGCTGCTGCGGCTGGGCCACAAGCAGCATGGACGGCGCGAACGCGTGCTTGCCAAGCAGGATGCGGTGCGCGCCATGGTCGGGATCGACGAGGGCCGCTTCACCCAGATCGCGCGCAAGCTCGACGATGCCTATTGGATCGCCGAGCCCGAGGACATCATCGTCCAGAACATGCGGCTGATCGATGCGCATGACACCGAACCGCTCACCGTCTCGGCGGAATTCTACCCCGCGCGCGGCGCGACATTGGTGACGGTGAGCGCAGCCGACCATCCCGGGCTGTTCTATCGCATCGCCGGCGGAATTCATCTGGCGGGCGGCAACATCATCGACGCGCGGATCCACACGCGGCGCGACGGCATGGCACTCGACAACTTCCTGGTGCAGGATCCGCTGTGCCGGCCGTTCATGGAAGAAAGCCAGATCGCGCGGCTGAAGAGCGCGATCGGCGATGCGCTGGCCAACCGGGTCGCGCTGACCCCGCGGCTGATCGCCCGGCCCACCGCGCGCCCGCGCACCGAAGCGTTCAATATCGCGCCCGTCGTGCTGGTCGACAACAAGGCGTCGAACCGGTTCACCGTGATCGAGGTCAACGCCTTCGATCGGCCGGCGCTGCTCAACCGGCTGGCGTTTGCGCTGTTCGACCTCAAGTGCATCGTCCATTCGGCGCATGTCGCCACCTATGGCGAGCGTGCGGTCGACACCTTTTATGTGACCGATCTGCTGGGCGACAAGATCGACAGCAAGTCGCGGCTCAGGACGCTGGAAAAGCGATTGCTCGCCGCCGCTGCCGAGCAGCCGGAACAGGCCGCTGCGGCCTAGATCCTGCCGGTCAGGATGGCCCAGCCGGCCAGCGCATTCATCGCGGTGTAGACCACATAAGCGGGCAAGGCGATCGCCCAGCCCATCGCAGCGAAGGTCAAGGCCGACAGCAGGATCAGGAACTCGAGCAGATAGCTGCCATAGCCGCCCATGAACCGGCTGAACGCGGCGCGCATCTGCAGCGCCATCGGGTGATCCGATTCCATCGTCGCCTTGTGAAGCGCGAAATTGGCGATGCCGCACAGGAAGATGATGACGGTTGGCATGACGCATTCCTACCCAGCTTTTGCGGCGCTGCCAATCGGGTCAGTCGTGCATCGCGCGGACACTGCCCCAGGCTGGTGCAGACGTCGCCAGTCGAGGTGCCCGCTTGCCATGCCGGGAACTATTCGCGCCCCGGGGCGGTAGTCTTGGATACGCGCAGTCGATCGAGCGGCTGCCGTCAAGGAGATGCCCGATGACCGATACCGGCAGGAACGACCCCAACCACCCCGGCAAGAACGCCGACGAGACAAAGCCGCCTAAGCCTGCACAGACTCATGACGACGGCGGCCTGACCCCCAAGGATTCGCGCAACGTGACCGGCACCGCGGTGGTCGAGGATGGCCGGTGGACCGGCGCTTCGGTCCACCCTGAAGAAGGCCCCAAGGTTCCCGAACCCAAGGACTGAATTGCCCCCTTATCAGACCAGCGCGCCCGGTTCGTCGGTTCCACCCAGCACATAGCGCGGGCCCGAACCCCGCGCCGCGGCGCGGTCGTCCGGGTTGTAGAGCGCGCAGACATTGAGCGACAGGCAGCCGCACCCGATGCAGCCGTCGAGCCGATCGCGGGTCCGTTCGAGCGCGGCGATCTGGCGATCGAGCCGTGCCCGGAAGCTGCGGCTGATCGCCTGCCAGTCGCTGGGATCGGGTGCGCGCCCCTCGGGCAGGCGCGCAAGCTCGGCGATGATCTCCTCCAGCGTCAGTCCGATCTGCTGGGCGATCAGGATGAACGACAGCCGCCGAATATCCGACCGCGCAAAGCGGCGCTGCCCCGCGCCGTTGCGCATCGGATGCACCAGTCCGCGCGCCTCGTAGAAGCGGATTGCGGATACCGACAGCCCGGTGCGCCGGGCAAGATCGCCGATAGCCAGCAGCGTCGTCCGGGCCATCGCCCCCCTCCTGCAAAAAGCGTTTGACCTCAACTTAACTTGAGGTCGTACGAATCGCAATCAGCAGCCCCTGACGGGCATTTGCGAGGAGGAAGATGATGATAATGGACCAAGCTGTTCTCGAACATGTGAACCTGTCCGTGCGCGATTGCGATGCGTCCGCACGCCTGATGCACGACCTTTTTGGATGGAACATCCGGTGGCAGGGTCCGGCGATGAGCGTTGGCCGCACGGTGCATGTGGGAACAGCCGACAGTTATGTCGCGCTCTATTCGCCACCCGCCGAGCTTCTTGGCAAAACGCCGTTCGCCAAAGGTGTGCCGATGAACCATGTCGGCATTACCGTCGACGATCTGGACGCTGTCGAGGCGCGCGTGATCGCTGCCGGGCTGGAGCCGTTCAGCCACGGCGACTATGCGCCCGGACGCCGGTTCTATTTCTTCGACGATAACGGGATTGAATTCGAGGTGGTGAGCTACACAGGCTAGACGGTCAGTTCCACCCAAGTCGGGGCGTGGTCGCTGGCCTTTTCGCGGCCACGGTGATCCTTGTCGACGCCGATCGCCCTCAGCCGGTCGGCGGCCTGCGGGCTGAGCAGCAGGTGATCGATGCGAAAGCCGTGGTCGCGCTGCCAGGCGCCGGCCTGATAGTCCCAATAGGTCCACACCCCGCCCGCCGGACGCAACGTGCCGATCGCATCGGTCCAGCCATCGGCGAGGATGCGGCGATACGCGGCGCGGCTTTCGGGCTGCATCAGCGCATCCGATGCCATCGCGCGCACCGAATAGGTGTCGTTGTCGCGCGGGATCACATTGTAGTCGCCCGCGAGCACCGCAGGCACCTCTTCGGCCATGATCTCGGCGGCGCGTTTGCGCAGGCGCTCCATCCAGCGGAGCTTGTAGTCGAACTTGGGGCCCGGCTGCGGATTGCCGTTGGGCAGGTAGATGGATGCTACGCGCACCCCGTGGACATCGGCCTCGAGATAGCGCGAATGCTCATCCTCGGCTTCACCCTCGAGTCCGCGGCGCACTTCGACCGGCTGCGCATCGCGCGCCAGGATGGCGACCCCGTTGAAACCCTTCTGCCCGTGCCAGATCGCGCCATAGCCGAGCTTCTCGAACTCGGCGGCGGGGAAGCCCTCGTCCTGCGTCTTGATCTCCTGCAGGCAGGCGATCGCGGGCCGGGTCTCGTCGAGCCATTCGAGCAGGCGCGGCAGACGCGCCTTGATACCGTTGATGTTGTAGGAGGCGATACGCAGCATGGCCGCCTTCATATCGGCGCGATGCACGCTTGCCCAGCGATTTAGCCCCTGTTCATTTCGGCGCGCCTAAGCCACGATCAATCGACACGTTTGGGGAGGTCATTATGCGCCGTTCGTCACGTTTCTGGATGGGAGCGGCCCTGACCAGCCTGATTTCCCTCACCCCCGCGCTGGCGCAGGACGCAAGCCTGCCGGATGGCCCCAGCACGCAAGGCAACGTCTCGGTCACCGTCTATAACGGCGGCACCTCGCTGGTGCAGGACATCCGCAGGCTCAACATCGCCAGCGGCACCAGCCGCATCGAATTCCCCGATGTCTCGGCGCAGATCCAGCCCGAGACCGTCTCCTTCGCCGCCGATGGCGCAACGATCGTCGAACAGAACTTCGACTACGACCTGCTCACCCCCGGCAAATTGATGGAAAAGGCGGTGGGCGAGACGATCACGCTCGTCCGCACCAACCCGGCGACCGGCGCGGAAACGCGCGAGCGCGCCAAGGTGCTTTCGGTCAACCAGGGCGTCGTCGTGCAGATCGGCAGCCGCATCGAGGTGCTGCGCGACGACGGCCTGCCGGTGCGCGCGATCTTCGACAAGGTGCCCGACAATCTGCGCGCGCGCCCCACCCTCTCGATCACGCTCGACAGCCAGCGGGCGGGCACCCGCGATGCCGCGATCCGGTATCTGACCGGAGGCCTCGGCTGGTCGGCGGACTATGTCGCGCTGTTCGATGAGGCCAAGGGCAGCGTCGACGTGCAGGGCTGGGTGACGCTGTCGAACAGCTCGGGCACCACCTATCGCAACGCCGATACGCTGCTCGTCGCGGGCAATCCGCAGGGCGCATCGGGCTTTGGCGGAGGTGCCCAAAGAGGTGGGGGTCGGAATATCCGCAGCGCCGGGACCGAGACCGCCAACCGCGAGCGCCTCGGCGATTTCTATCTCTACCCCGTCGGCCGGACGACGATCGCTGACAAGCAGACCAAGCAGATCAATTTCCTCGACGTGCAGGGCGTGCCCGCATCGCGCGCCTATGAATACCGCGTTGGCTGGCTGGCCAGCATCACCGAACCGGCGAGCGCCGACACCGTGGTCAAGTTCAGCTCGAGCGCCACTGGCGGGCTCGGCGATGCCCTCCCCGCTGGCGCAGTGCGCTTCTACCAGCGCGACCAGCGCGGATCGCCGCAGTTCATCGGCGAGAACGCGATCGACCACACCCCGATGGGCAGCGCGCTCGCGCTCAAGACCGGCGAGGCGTTCGACGTCAAGGTCAAGACCACCGTGGTCGAGCGCAAGCGGCTGTCGAGCACCCGCTGGCAGACCAGCATGCGGTACGAGCTGACCAACGCGCGCGATGGCGCGGTCAGCGTCGACCTGATGCAGTCGGGGCTCGACTTCGGCTGGACCGATACGCGGATCGTGACCGAGAGCCTGAAGAGCGAGCGCAGGAACAGCAACGCAGTGGTGTGGGCGGTGCCGGTGCCTGCCAATGGCAGCGCGGAGGTGACTGCGACTTTTGAGACCAGGTATTGAGGGGAAGAACAGGGCTGAATTGATGCGCCTTACCCCTCTCCCGAGTTCCCGAGCGAAGTCGAGGGACCTTGCGCCACCGTTCACGCGCGCGTCCCTCGACTTCAGCCTGAGGCTGAAGTTTATCCTGAGCGACGCCGACAGGCGGCGTCGAAGGGCTCGGGAGTGCGGGATAGGGGTGCTTGGAGTCTTGGCCCTGATGGCGGCGCTCATCTCCCCCGCCCACACCCAGACCCGCCCGGAAATCATCTCCCCCAAACCCGATTCGGTTCAGGTCACGATCTATCGCGACCCAGCTCGCGGCAATGGTGGCGGGATGAACCTCAACTTCCTCAACGGCTTTGCGGTGGTCACCGAAACCCGCCGTATTACCGTCCCCGCAGGCCCGGCGACCATCCGCTTCGCCGGTGTCGCCGAGGGCATGGTTGCGGTGTCCGCCGTGATCCGCGGGCTGCCCGGTGGGATCATCGAGCAGAATCGCGACAAGAAGCTGCTTTCGCCAGGTTCGCTGGTCGATGGCACATTGGGCAACCGCGTGACGCTGCGCCGCACCGATCCCGCCACCGGTGCCGTCACCGAGCGCGATGCAGTGATCCGCAGCGGGTCGCAAGGCGCGCTGGTGGTCGAGACCGAAGCCGGCGTCGAGGCGCTGCAGTGCTCCGGCCTGCCCGAAAAGATCATCTACGAGAACCTGCCCGGCGGACTGTTCGCCACCCCGGTGCTGTCGGTCGACACCGTCTCGCCTCAGGCCGCGACCGCCGAGGTGACACTGACCTATCTTGCCGCCGGTTTCGACTGGAACGCCGATTATGTCGTCAAGCTCGGCGCGGACGGCACCTCTCTCGACCTGTTCTCATGGCTGACGCTCGCCAACGGCAATGCCGAGAGCTTTGCCGATGCCGAACTGCTGGTGATCGCGGGCACGCTCAACATCCGCCAGCCGATGCGAGCGATCGCCGACAAGCCGCAGGCGACGCCGCTCTATATCCAGTGCTGGCCGCGCGGCAGCACCGCGCGGGGCATATTCGAGCCGCCGCCGCCGCCACCTCCGCCGCCACCGATGATGATGGCCCCTTCCGCTATGCGTGCCGAATCGGCAGACGCCATCATGGTCACGGCTTCTCGCAAGGTCGAGGCGGAGCTCGAGGCGTTGGGCGACCTCAAGCTCTACCGGGTCCCCTTCCGCTCGACCGTCGCGGCCAAGGGGCAGAAGCAGGTGAAGCTTTTGGGCAAGCAGAACGTGCCTGCGCGGCTGGTTTATCGCGGGAGTGCGGACGGTTCTGGCGAAGAACCCGGGCCATTGCAGATCGAGGTCCGCATGGACAACAAGACCGCGACGGGCTTGGGCCTGCCGCTGCCCTCGGGCCGGATCGCGGTGTTCGACGGCGCAGGCGACAACGGCCTGTTGATCGGCCAGGGCCGGATGCGCGATTATGCGGTGGGGCAGGAGGTGAAGTTCACCATCGGCCAGAGCAACGCGGTGCAGTTGGCCTCGATGCGCACGCAGGGGACATCGAAGAGCGGCTGGGATGGCTATAGGCTGGAGTTGACCAACGCCAATCCCGGGCCGGTCACCGCCGAGATCGATCTGGCAGGACTCGCCGATGTCGATCTGCGCAAGGCCAGCGGCCGCACGATCCGCAAGGATGGCAAGCACGTCTGGCTGGTCACTATACCAGCCAATGAACGTGTAAAGCTGACTTACGAATCGCGCAGCAAATATCGCTAAGCGGCGCCCTTATTGAGGGGCCAGCGCGCCCTTATTTGGGTGCCAGCACCATCAGCATCTGGCGGCCTTCCATGCGCGGATAGGCTTCGACCTTGGCGACTTCCTTGACGTCTTCCTGCACCCGCTGGAGCAGGGCCATGCCGAGCTGCTGGTGCGAAAGTTCGCGGCCACGGAAGCGCAATGTCATCTTGACCTTGTCGCCCTCGTCGATGAACGAATGAACCTTCTTCATCTTGACCATATAGTCATGGTCATCGATGTTCGGACGCATCTTGATCTCTTTGATTTCCTGCGTCTTCTGATTCTTGCGCGCGGCATTGGCCTTTTTCTGGGCCTCGTACTTGTACTTGCCGACGTCGAGGAACTTGGCGACCGGCGGCTCTGCGTTGGGGGAAACCTCGACCAGGTCCAGCCCAACGGCGGCTGCGCGCTCTATCGCTTCTTCGGTACGCAATACGCCTACATTTTCGCCATTCTCATCGATCACCCGAACCTGGGGCGACTGTATGAACTGATTGAAGCGCGGGCCGGATTTCAGTGGCATGGTGAGGCCGCGACGGGGGGCTGGCGGACGTATAGCGAATTCTCCTGATGGTTTCTTGAGCGCGCCATATAAGCCAAGTTGCTCAATAGATAAAGGGGCTGATGCGCTGTTCGTGCCGCAAATGCCGCAGATATTGGTACCAGCGTTGCAAAGTCGCAACGATCCCTGTCGTTTGGAGAGCCGGTGCGGGCCGGTGCGCCATAGATCGCGACTCGCAGCGATGCTTGTTCCGCATGGCGAACGACCCCATATCGACTGCTTGTGCGGGGGCCGAACGGAGACCGGAATGACACAGACACACGCCGACACCGCCAGCGCGATCACCCATGAAACCACATCATCGGGCGGCCGCTTCCTTTATCAGGCGCAGGGCGCCCAGGCGGAACTCACCTATGCCAATGCCAGCGCCAGTTCTGGCGCGACGCGCGTGGTGGCCGATCACACCTATGTGCCCGATTCGATGCGTGGCCAAGGGATTGCTGCCCGGCTGGTCGACGCGCTGATCGCCAAGGCGCGCGCGGACCACTGGACCATCGTGCCGCGCTGCAGCTACGTCGTCACCGCGTTCAAGCGCCACCCCGAGTGGAGCGACGTTCTGGCGGACTGAGCTGACAGAAAAATCCGTCGCCGGCGAAATGGTGCTGCTGGGGAGGATTGAACTCCCGACCTCAGCCTTACCAAGGATGCGCTCTACCACTGAGCTACAGCAGCACACCATTTCGCGGACGGCAGCGATGCGGGGCAGATGCCTGCCCGCTCGCAAGGCCTGCGCCTATGCGCAGGCGCCAAAGCTTTGTCAACCCTCGCAAGCCTTGCCAAATCGCAGACTGTCGCGTTAAGCCGAGCTGGCCATGTCCGATACGCCTTCCCCACCAAAGAGCCAGCGCCCGGCTCAGCCTGCACCGCGCGCCGACGAGGCACGCAAGGCGCGACTGGCCGCGAATCTGCGCGCCAACCTCAAGCGGCGCAAGGCCCAGGCGCGCGCGACCGATACTGCCGACGAATAAATTTTTCCGTCAGCCGCGCGCAAAAAACTGCAGGTGGACGAGCCGCCCGGTGTCGGCGGTGGCGCCGAAGCCATCGGCCGAATTGTGGAACAGCCACGGGCTGAACAGGATCAGGCGGTTGAACCGCATCGGCACCCGCATCACCCGCTCCCAGCGCGCCGCGTGCACCGTGTCGCGGTTGACCACATCTTCCACCAGCGCATTGACATCGGCATAGCCGGCCTGCGCCAGGCCCAGCGGATCGGTCGGCACTTTTTCGAGGCCTGTGCGCTTGTGGCGGAAGAAATCGGTGCCGCCGCGCGCGTCCTCATTGCGGCTGAGATAGAGGATGCCCGAATAGAAGCACGGATCGATATGCACGCCACTGACCCCGCGATCGCCCTTGAGCGTCAGCCGGCAATGGCCATGGCTGGTCCCGGGTTGCGGCCTGACCGGCACGCCGATGATTCGCGAGACCGTCTCTTCGAGCCCCGTGACCGGCAGCGGTGCGCCTGAAAGCGTGCCTGGATAATTGCCGTGACGAGTCGCGGGATCGTAATCCAGCGCCAGCGCGGCGGTGCGCGCATTGAGCGGATCGGCGAGAAAGTCGTCCACGATCAGGAGCGAGGGTAACATACGATCCGGGCATAGCGGGTGAGGCGCCTGCGCGAAAGGGACGATGGTTGCGCTCGCGGATCGCTGCGTTACACAGCATCCATGCAGGCGACGGGCCCCTTTTCATGCGCATCCTGATCATCGGGGCAGGCATATCCGGACTGGCCGCCGCGTTGGCGCTGGTGCGCATGGGCCATGAGGTGCGCTTGCTGGAGCGCGCCGATGGCCTGCACGAGGTGGGTGCCGGGCTGCAGCTTGGCCCCAATGCGATGCGGGTGCTCGGCCAGCTGGGCGTCGCCGAGCAGGTGATCGCGGCAGGGCAACGCCCGCAGGCGATCACGCTGCGCGATGGCCGCAGCGCGCGCGAAATCCTGAAAGTTCCACTGGGCGACGCAGCGCTGCGGCGCTGGGGTGCGCGCTATGTCACGCTGCACCGCGCCGATCTGGTCGCGGTCCTGGCTTCTGCGCTCGAGGCGACACAGCCCGGCGCGCTTGTCACCGGCTGTGCTGTCGAACAGATCGATTCCGCGGCGGCGCAGGTGGTGACGGCGGACGGGCAGACGCTCTCGGCCGACCTGATCATCGGCGCCGACGGCATCCATTCGCGCGTCCGCACCGCGTTGTTCGGACCTGAGACCCCGCGCTTCACGGGGCATGTCGCGTGGCGCGCGCTGGTCGCGGTGGACAAGACCGATCCCGCAGCGCCACCTGCCGGCGTGGGCGCCTGGCTGGGGCCACGCCGTCATGCGGTAACCTATCGGGTGCGGCCGAACCTCGTGAATTTCGTTGGCGTCACCGAACAGTCGGACTGGCGCGAGGAGGGCTGGAACCTGCCCGGCGATCCCGAAAGGCTGCGCGCCGAATTTTCGGGATGGGATGCGATCACCCGGTTGCTGGCCCGCGCCGAAGCCCCGCTGCGCTGGGCGCTGCACGACCGCAAGCCGATGCGCGCCTGGCACAAGGGCCGCACGGTGCTGATCGGCGATGCCTGCCATCCGATGCTGCCGTTCCTGGCGCAGGGCGCGGCGATGGGGGTCGAGGATGGCTATATGCTCGCCAGACTGCTGCCGATGGCGGCGGACGATGCGACGATTGACGCAGCGCTCGCCCGCTTCTTCGCGCTCCGCCAGCCGCGCACCGCCCGGGTGCAGGCCAACGCGCGCGCCAATGGCGTCGATTTCCACGAGGGCAACCCGCTGGCGACGCTCGCCATGCGGCTGCCCTTGGGCCGCGCTGCCTCTGCGCGTCCCGATGCCGTGATGGCGCGCTGGGACTGGCTGTATGGCGGCGGCCCGGTGCCCTCGAACCGCCGTGACCTTGCCTAGTGCCTGGCTTTCCCGCATAAGCGCGGCGCACGCCGGACACCGGGGAAAGCATGGCGGAGAAAGCATGGCCGACCAACCGACGATATTCGTCCTTAACGGACCCAATCTCAACCTGCTGGGCCTGCGCGAGCCCGAGATCTATGGCGCCGATACGCTCGACGACATCGCCGACCGGCTCGAAGACCGCGCGCAGGCGCTGGACCTCGCCATCGACATGCGCCAGTCGAACCACGAAGGCCATCTGATCGACTGGCTGCACGAGGCGCAGGCGAGCGGAGCCAAGGCGGTGCTGCTCAACGCGGGCGCCTTCACCCACACATCGATCGCGCTGTACGACGCGATCCGGTCGATCACCACGCCGGTGATCGAGGTCCACCTGTCGAACCCGCATGCGCGCGAGGATTTCCGCCATGTTTCGTGGGTCGGCAGGGCGGCGAAAGGCACGATTTCTGGCTTCGGCGCAGCGTCCTATCTATTGGCGCTGGAGGCCGCAGCCTTGCTATAACCAGTTTGCGGTTGTGTTTTCGGGCACGCCGCGGGCATAGGTCTAAACTATCGAATTTGCGCGAGGTGCTGAACTAAAGGCATCCGCGAACCAGAACCACAAGGGCGCAGGACAAGACAATGGCATCACCAAGCAGCAAAAGCGGCAATGCTAAACAGGGAGGCGGCATGAACATTGACAGCAAACTGGTACGCGAACTGGCAGAACTGCTGGGCGAAACCGGGCTGAGCGAAATCGAGGTCGAAGACGGCGATCGCAAGATCCGTGTCGCGCGCACGATCAGCGCCGCACCGGTGGCAAGCGTTGCCGTCGCTCCCGCGCCTGCGCCCGCTGCTGCTCCGGCGAGCGCGCCTGCCGCTGCTGCGCCCGCAGAGCCTGCTGCGCCGTCGATGGCCAATGCCGTCAAATCGCCGATGGTCGGCACCACCTATCTGGCCCCCGAACCCGGCGCGGCCCCGTTCATCAGCGTCGGCGCGAGCGTCAAGATCGGCGATCCGCTGCTGATCATCGAGGCGATGAAGGTGATGAACCCGATCACCGCCGAACGCGCGGGCAAGGTTACCGCGATCCTGGTCGAGGACGGGCAGCCGGTCGAGTTCGACCAGCCGCTGGTCGTCATCGAGTAACATTCCCATGGCCATCAAGAAAATCCTGATCGCCAATCGCGGCGAAATCGCGCTGCGCATTCACCGCGCCGCGCATGAAATGGGCATCAAGACGGTGGCGGTGCACTCCACCGCCGATGCCGATGCGATGCACGTGCGGCTGGCCGACGAGGCGGTGTGCATCGGCCCGCCGCCTGCCGGGCAGAGCTATCTCAACATCGCCAACATCATCTCGGCGGCGGAGATCAGCCAGGCCGATGCGATCCATCCGGGATACGGCTTCCTCTCGGAAAACGCCAAGTTCGCCGAGATCGTCGAGGCGCACAAGATCATCTGGATCGGCCCCAAGCCCGAGCATATCCGCACGATGGGCGACAAGGTCGAGGCCAAGCGCACCGCAGGCGCGCTCGGCATGCCGCTGGTCCCCGGCTCCGACGGCGCGATCAAGGACGTCCACGAAGCCAAGATCATCGCGGCCTCGATCGGCTATCCGGTGCTGATCAAGGCGGCATCGGGCGGCGGCGGTCGCGGCATGAAGGTGGTCCCATCCGAGGACCAGCTCGAAACGCTGATGCAGCAGGCGGGCAACGAAGCCAAGTCGGCGTTCGGCGACGACACCGTCTATATGGAAAAGTACCTCGGTAATCCGCGCCATATCGAGTTTCAGGTGTTCGGCGACGGCAAGGGCAACGCGATCCATCTAGGCGAACGCGACTGTTCGCTGCAGCGCCGCCACCAGAAGGTGCTCGAGGAAGCCCCCTCGCCGGTGATCACGGCAGAAGAGCGCGAACGCATGGGCGGCGTGGTGTGCAAGGCGATGGCCGATATGGGCTATCGCGGCGCGGGCACGATCGAGTTCCTTTGGGAAAACGGCGAGTTCTACTTCATCGAGATGAACACCCGGCTGCAGGTCGAGCATCCGGTGACCGAGGCGATCACCGGGGTCGATCTGGTGCGCGAACAGATCCGTATCGCCGAAGGACATCCGCTCTCGGTCAAGCAGGACGAGATAGAGTTTCGCGGCCACGCGATCGAATGCCGGATCAACGCCGAGGACCCGCGCACCTTCGCCCCCTCGCCCGGCCTGGTCAGCTATTACCACCCGCCCGGCGGCATGCATGTGCGCGTCGACAGCGGGCTGTACGCCGGCTACCGCATCCCGCCTTATTACGACAGCATGATCGCCAAGGTCATCGTCTATGGGCGCACCCGCCAGGGCTGCATCATGCGGCTCAAGCGCGCGCTCGAGGAGTTCGTGATCCAGGGCGTCAAGACGACGATCCCGCTGCATCAGGAGCTGCTCAAGCAGGACGATTTCCTGTCGGGCGATTATACCATCAAATGGCTGGAAGAGTGGCTGGCGCAGCTCGATGCGCAGGAAGCCGAACAGAAATAGGCGGCCTTGGCGGGCTGACATAGGGGGAACGGTGATGATGCGTTGGTCTGCGATACTGCTGCTCGGGTTCACCGTCCCTCTGGCCGCGCAGGTGGCGACGCCCGACCGGCCGGTGACCGACCCCGCCAGCCTAGCCTCCCCCGCCAACCCAGATGCCCGGCCGGTACCGCTCGACGATATCGGCACCACGCGTAGCCTTGCAGGCGTGACGTGGAGCGCGGACGGCAAGCAGGTGTTCGTCTCGACCAACATTACCGGTCGCTTCAACATCTGGCGCACCGATACCGATGGCAGCTGGCCGGTGCAGATCACCCAGTCGGACGAGGTCCAGTCGGGCCTTGTCGCCTCGCGCGATGGCCAATGGGTGTATTTCGAGGAAGACGTCGGCGGTAACGAATATGCCGATATCTACCGCGTGCCGACCGGCGGCGGTTCGGTCGAACGGCTGACGCAGACCCCCGACATCGCCGAAAGCGACATGCTGACCAGCGCGCAGAGCGATCTCATCGCGCTTTCGACCAAGCTCAAGTCCGAAGGCCAATCCAACCTCGCGGTGATGGGTCCCGATGGCAAGGTCCGCAACCTCACCGCCGAGAAGGACCCGCAGTTCAATTGGGGTCCGGTCGCGTTTGTCGACAACGGCAAGGCGATCATCGCCAACCGCATCCGGGTCGACAGCCGCGAGGGCGAGGTGTGGAAGGTCGCCATTGCCGATGGCAAGGCGATCAAGCTGCTCGGCGGCAAGGACGTGCGCTACGAGGCCGCCGATGCGACCGCAGACGGCAGCCTGATCGCGGTGTCGACCAACAAGGACACCGGCCAGGACCACGCCGGCGTCTACCAGGTATCGGACAAGAGCTGGAAGTGGCTCAAGCCGACGCCGTGGGAGCAGCTGGCCGGCGCGTTCGTCGATGACGGCAAGACGCTGATCGCGCGGACCAACGCCGATACCCGCTCGACGCTGTACCGCGTCGATCTGGCCAGCATGCAGCAGACGGCGCTGCCGCTCGACCCGGGCGTCAACAACCTTGCGGGCGCGCAGCCGTTGTCGCCCGATGGCCGGATGCTGCTGACAACCCGCTCGGGTGCGGATTCGCCAACCAACCTGTATCTTGTCGATCTCGCCGCCAGCACGGCGCGCCCAGCGACCCAATTGGCGATGGCCAGCCTGACGCCCGCCGTCCTGCCCAAATCGAGCGTCGTGACCTACAAGAGCTTCGACGGCACATTGGTCAGCGCGGTGGTGACGATGCCGTTCAACCTCAAGCGCGACGGCTCCAACCCCGCGATCGTGCTTCCGCACGGCGGGCCGACATCGGCGACGCAGGACGGCTTCAGCCAGTACGCCGCTGCCTTTGCCAGCCGCGGCTACATCGTGATCGCCCCCAATTTCCGCGGATCGACCGGCTATGGCGATGCCTTCCAGAACGCCAACTACAAGGATCTGGGCGGCGGCGACCTCAAGGACACGGTCGCAGCCAAGCAGTTCCTGGTCAGCACCGGCTATGTCGACAAGGCCAAGGTCGGCATCTTCGGCGGGTCGTATGGCGGGTTCATGACGCTGATGGCGATCGGCCGCACCCCCGACGAGTTCGCCGCTGCGGTGCAGTGGTTCGGGATCATCAACTGGAACACGATGTACCGCGACCAGGACGAGCGGCTGAAAGCCTATCAGCGCGGTTTGCTGGGCACGCCTGACGAGAATCCCGATGTCTACAAGGCCTCCTCGCCGCTGACCTATCTCAATGCCGCCAAGGCGCCGCTGCTCACCATCCAGGGGGAAAACGACATCCGCGTGCCGCGCGGCCAGGCGCAGGAGGTCAACGATCTGCTCAAGGCCAAGGGCAACATCGTCGAGACGGTGTATTATCCGCAGGAAGGCCATGGTTTCGACCGGCGCGAGAACCGGCTCGATTCGCTGCGCCGGACTGTCGCGTGGTTCGATACCCATCTCAAGGGCGAAACCGCGAAGTAGGCAGAATGCTGCACTGCACAAAAATCGATTGAAACCCGGGCAGGCATTGATCATATTGACCGGATGGATATCAACAAGACCGTGCTTGAGGCGATCGCTTTGCGCAAATGCCTTGAAGCAACCTACAACCGCACCCGCATCCGGCTAGCGCCGCACATTCTCTATACGCGCCACGACCAGCTGTATCTGGATGGCGTGACGCTGGAGCGCGACGGCAAGCCCCCGCGCGAGATCAAGGTGGGCGCGTTCAAGCTCGACGGCCTGGGTGAGCTTGCGCTGACCGACCGGCTGTTCGATCCGCAACCGGTGTTCAACCCCGCCGAGGACCGCTACCAGGGCAACACCCTGTTCGCGGTGGAAATGGCGTAAACGCTTCTCGCGTTTATCCTGCTGGGTCCTGAAACGCGGCGACGATGTCGCCGGTCACCCGCGCCGGGCGCCCGGTGACCTTGTCGAGCATCGCCCATGTCGAGATCGCGCTGACAATATCCCTGCCGTTCGCATCGGCAAACACCGCGTGCCGGGCAAAGCGCGCACCTTTGGGACTTCCGGGTACCCAGGTGCGGCCCACGGCCTGCTCGCCCAGCTTGATGTTGCCGCGATAATCGATCTCGTGGCGGACGATCACCCAGAAATACGCATCGACATGCACCGGGTCCGCCGCGGCCTGCCAGTGCGCCACCGACAGCTCCTGCAGCCACTGCACCCAGACGGCATTGTTGACATGGCCGAGCTCGTCGATGTGCTGCGGCTCGGCGGTAAAGGTGCGGGAGAAGGTGTTCATGGTGAGTGGCCCAAGGTAAAAAAACAAACCTCTCCGAGTTCCCGAGCGAAGTCGAGGGGCGTGATCGCGGACGGTCGCGCAAGCGTCCCTCGACTTTAGTTTACCCTGAGCGGCTGGCTTGCCAGCCAGCCGAAGGGCTCGGGACAGACGGAGGGGGGAGCGCGATGTTTAAAGAAAAAGGCCCGGTCTGCTTATGCTGACCGGGCCTTAATCTCAATCCGCCTTGGTGTCGCTGGCCTTCTTGGCCGCGCGCGGTTTTCTCGCCTTGGGCGCCTTGGGCGGCGCGGGGACGATCTCGAACGCCATCGCGCCGTCCTTCATATGGACGTTGACCTCGCCGCCCTGCACCAGTTTGCCGAACAGCAGTTCCTCGGCCAGCGGCTGCTTGATCTTCTCCTGGATAAGCCGCGCCATCGGGCGCGCCCCGTACAGGCGATCATAGCCCTTCTCGCACAGCCAGTCGCGGGCTGCCTGGTCGAGGCGGATGTGGACGTTCTGTTCGGCCAGCTGCAGTTCGAGCTGGAGGATGAACTTGTCGACCACGCGCGCGACGACCTCGGTGCCGAGATAGGCGAACGGCACCACCGCATCCAGACGGTTGCGGAATTCGGGGGTGAACATCTTCTTCACCGCCTCGTCCGACGCGTCTTCCTTGCTGACATCGCCAAAGCCGATGCCTTCGCGCGCCATGTCGGCGGCCCCGGCATTGGTGGTCATGATCAGTACGACGTTGCGGAAGTCGACCGTCTTGCCGTGGTGGTCGGTCAGCTTGCCGTTGTCCATCACCTGCAGCAGGATGTTGAACAGATCGGGGTGCGCCTTCTCGATCTCGTCGAGCAACAGCACGCAATGCGGCTGCTGGTCGATCGCATCAGTGAGCAGACCGCCCTGATCATAGCCGACATAGCCCGGAGGCGCGCCGATGAGACGCGAAACCGAGTGCCGCTCCATATACTCCGACATGTCGAAGCGCTGCAGCGGGATGCCCATGATGCTGGCGAGCTGACGCGCGACCTCGGTCTTGCCGACGCCGGTCGGGCCGGAGAACAGATAGTTGCCGATCGGCTTGTCGGGATCACGCAGGCCCGCGCGGCTGAGCTTGATCGCGCTCGACAGCACCTCGATCGCCTTGTTCTGGCCGAACACGACGCGCTTGAGGTCACGGTCGAGATGCTCGAGCACCTTCTTGTCGTCCTTCGACACCGATTTGGGCGGGATGCGCGCCATCGTCGCGATCACGCTTTCGATCTCGCGCGCGGTGATGATCTTGCGCCGCT
>NZ_JAUCZC010000030.1 GCF_030373265.1 Blastomonas sp. | reverse complement strand
CAGCGCAGTGCAGAAACACCCTTGCCAACGGAGAGCCGTCCACACAGGGGTCGCTTGCTGAATGGCAACTTTTGCCAGACATGCTCCAAAGCCGCCACCCCTCCGCTCAGCCTGAGCTTGTCGAAGGCCCCGCTATACGGCCTGCCTGGGTGGCGGCCCTTCGACTTCGCGGGCTCAAGGAAGGACCAGGCGGGCATCGCCAAAGGCAAATCCCGTCCCGGCCTGTCTTTCCTCATCACCCCGGACCTGATCCGGGGCCCAGGGCGTGTCTGTGCGCCGAATGGAATTCAAACCCTGGGTTCCGGGTCAAGCCCGGGATGACGGACCAGGCCGACTATCGGCATCAGGGAGGCCGGGTTTCGGCTAGCTGCCTTACGTCTCACGTGTCGGCCACCAGCGGGTTGATCCGGCCCTTGAGCTTGCCGCGCTGGTCGATCAGCCTGGCCAGCGCGCCCTCACCGGTGCGCAGCCGGTTGGGCGTGGTCCCGGCAAACAGCTTGAGCTCGCGAATCATGTGCGACTGGTCGTAGAATGCGTCGCGCAGGAAATCCGCCTCGTCGGGCTGGGCATCGATCAGCGCGCGCGCCGCCCGCAGCGCGCGATATTTGCGCGACAGATATTTGGGCGGCATCCCGTAAAGCTGCTTCACCCGCCGGGTGAGCTGCCGCTCGGACAGCTTGCTCATGGCATGCAGTTCGGTGACCATCGGCGACACGCTCGACGCCAGCCACTGATCGACCATCCGGGTGAAGGCCACCATCTCGGGATTGGCCTGCTCCATGATCGGACCCAATATGGCGTCGGCGGCAGCGCACATCGCGGGCAGCGAATCGAGCGCGCGGACCTCCTCGAGCCGTTGTTCGATATTGGGGAACACCTTCACCGCAGGCTCGATCCGGTCGAGATAATCCGCCGCGCTCTGCTGGGTGAGCGCACCCCAGCCCGCCGCCGTGATCCCCAGACCGAACATGTGGAACGGCCCCTCGATCTCGAACTTCACCGCCGCAGTGGTCGGCCCCATCAGCACCGCGCCGCTGCATTGCGTCTTCGAGCCATCGGGGAAATGCATGGTTACACGCCCGCGAGTTGCCAGCCGCAACTGCGCGATCGCTGCGCGTTCGCCATCCATGACATACGGGTCCGGACTGTCGAACAGATAATAGACGGACACGAATTCGCGAAGCGGTTCGCCCGGAAGGGCGTATTGAAGATTCGGCATGCGCGGCCCCACTCCCGGTACAACAGGCAGCGGATTGCCCGCTCGTCCTGTGCCGGTGTTATGTTTTAGTCGACCCGTTAAATCCTATAGACCGATTGGCGCACAAAAAAAAGGCGATCCCGCCACAAGGGCAGGATCGCCTGTTAGGAAAAGAACTCTTGGCATCTCTGCCTTGAGCCCTTCGGGTCGCAGGGGGGCTATAAGCCATGATTTCGAACGTGGATTGGACAGATTCGACACTATGAAAAATCATGCAAAATCTGTCGGCTAGGCGAAATTTGGTTAACAGTGGCGGAATTCAGCCGCCTTGGCTCACCCAGGCATCGATGCGCTCTTCGAGCACCGTCAGCGGCACCGGTCCGCTTTTGAGAATCGCATCGTGGAAACGGCCGTATTCGAACTTGTCCCCCAGCGCCTTTTGCGCGCGATCGCGCAATTCCATGATCTTGAGCTTGCCGATCATATAGGCGTTGGCCTGGCCCGGATAGACGACATAGCGCTCGATTGCCTTGGAGATGTCGCCATCGGGATTGGGGGTGTTGTCGGTGAGATACTGGATCGCCTGCTCGCGGCTCCAGCGCTTGTGGTGGATGCCGGTATCGACCACCAGACGGCAGGCGCGCCACAATTCCATCCCCAGCCGGCCGAAGTCCGAATAGGGATCTTCATAAAAGCCCATGTCCTTGCCCAGCTCTTCCGAGTACAGGCCCCAACCCTCGGTATAGGCGGTGACCCCGCCAAAGCGGCGGAACGGGGGCAGATCGCCCAGTTCGGTCTGCACCGCGCGCTGGAGGTGATGGCCGGGCAGGCCTTCATGATAGGCCAGCGCCTCGAGCTCGGTCGACGCCATGTCGTTGAGGTTGTACAGGTTCACATAATAGGTGCCGGGGCGCGACCCGTCGGGCGCGGGGCTCTGGTAGAATGCCTTTCCGGCAGATTTCTCGCGGAACGCCTCGACCGCCTTCACCGTCAGCGGTGCCTTGGGCAAGGTGTTGAAATACGCCGGCAGCTTTGCCTGCATCGCTGCCAGCTTGGTGTCGACCGCGGCGAGATAGTCTTCGCGGGTTTTGAAATAGAAGCGCTCGTCGGTGCGCACGAACACGAAGAATTCCTGCAGCGTGCCTTTGAAGCCGACGGTCTTCATGATCTCGCGCATTTCGCCATGGATGCGCGCGACATTGTCCAGTCCGATCTTGTGCACTTCGTCGGCGCTGAGGTCGGTGGTGGTGTAGTTCGCGAGCCGCTCGGCATAATACTCCGCGCCGTTCTCGAACCGCCACACGCCGTCTTCGGCAGGGGCGATGGCCTGCTGCCGTTCCATTTCGGTGATCAGCCGCTGATAGGATGGCTGCACGCTGGTCCGCAGCGCCTGGCTGCCGGCTCCAATCAGCGCCGCCTTTTCGTCTGCCGCGATATCGAGCGCCTCGACCTTCTTGGTGAGATCGGCGAGCAGCGTCGAGGGCGCGCCATCATCGAATGGCGCGCCCTTGATGACGTTGCGCGCATCGTCGATCACGAACGGAAAGACCCATTTGGGCGGCATGACCCCCGCTTCGGCGCGCGCGCGCGAATCGGCGATCAGGCTGTCGAGCCTGGGCCCCATCCCCTGCAGCCGCGCGACATACGCCTCGGCATCGCTCCTGTTCGCGACCCGGTGGATGTTGATCAGAAAGGCAGGCATCTGGCTTTGCGCGCCGTTCATCTGATCGAAGACGTAATCGTTGCGGCGGAACGGGTGCGCCCTGGCCGACCGCTCGGCCTGATATTCGAACAAGCGGTAGCTCAACCGGTCTTCCTCGCTGAGCGTGGCCGGATCGAAGCGCTCTTTCATCGTCGCCAGCGCCTGCTGTCCCCGCTGGAAATCGACCACGGCCGTGGTGTCCGACGGATCGTTCCATTTGCCATAGTCCTCGTCGCGAATGCCGCGATAAGCCTTGCCCTGAGGGGATTTGGCGAGATTCTCGGCATCCACCTGCTCGAAGAACGCGGCAAGCTCGGCATTCTGGGGTGCAGCAGCGGGGGCGGCTTGCGTCTGGGCAGCCAGCGGGCTGGCGAGCACCAGCGGGCTGGCGGCGAGGAACAGGGCTTGGGCGAGGGTACGCAAGGACATAGGGCGACTTTCCGTTGTTCTGGGAGGACTTGGCCCAAAGCGTATACGGTTGGTTCCACCGGGTAAACCGCTCCGCGGAGCGCTTGACCATCGACCCATCGCAAAGCCATAGGACAGCATGCTGTTTTCGCTCGCCCGGCCCGCCCTGTTCCTGCTCGATGGAGAGACCGCGCACCGGATGACGCTGGCGGCGCTGCGCCTGATGCCCGCCTCTGCCCCGCCTGCGCCCGATCCGGTGCTTGCGATGCGCGTGGCGGGGATCGATTTTCCCGCGCCGGTGGGCCTGGCTCCCGGGTTCGACAAGAATGCCGAAGCGCCGCACGCGCTGTTCGGCTTCGGTTTCGGCTTTGTCGAGATCGGCACCGTCACCCCGCTGCCGCAGGCGGGCAACCCGCGCCCGCGGCTGTTCCGGCTGGTCGAGGACAAGGCGGTGATCAACCGCATGGGGTTCAACAACGACGGCGCCGGCGCCGTGGTCGAGCGGCTGGTGGCCGCCAGAGACAAGGCCGGGATCATCGGCGTCAACATCGGCGCCAACAAGGACTCGGTGGATCGAGTCGCCGACTATGCGACGATGACCCGGATCATGGCGCCGCTGGCGCGCTATCTAACCGTCAACATCTCCTCGCCCAACACGCCGGGTCTGCGCGCGTTGCAGGATGCGGACGCGCTGGGGGCGCTGCTGGATGCGGTGACCGAGGCGCGCGGCGGACATCCGTGCCCCATATTCCTCAAGCTTGCGCCCGATCTGGAACCGGCGGACATCGACGACATCACCCGGATCGCGATGGACCGGAAGCTCGATGCGCTGATCGTATCGAACACCACGATCACCCGCCCCGCGCTGCGCTCGCGCCATGCCGGCGAGGCAGGCGGGCTGTCGGGCGCGCCCTTGCGCGACCTGGCACAGCAGCGGCTCAAGGATTTCCGGGTGGCGAGCGGCGGCGCGATCCCGCTGATCGGCGTGGGCGGAATTGCCTCGGCCGAGGACGCCTATACCCGCATCCGCGCAGGCGCGTCGCTGGTGCAGATCTATTCCGCGCTGGTGTATCAGGGTCCGGGGCTGGCGGGACAGATCAACCGGGGGGTGAAGGCCCTGCTCAAGCGCGACGGATTCGCGACACTGGCCGACGCGGTTGGGGTCGATTAAGGGTCAAAGCCCATCCGGTCCCCTGCGCAGGCAGGGGCCCATCTTCTAAGCTTTCGTACGGATACGCCGGCGGCAATGGGGCGTGGGCAGGGGGGATGGGCCCCTCCCTTACCACCAGCCTTGCCGCACCCTGCCCCGGCGCTATAACGCTGCAATGATCGCTTTTCCCCGTCCGCTGCTCGTCGCAGCCGCCTTCGCCCTCTCCTCGCTGTCGATCGCCTGCCACGCGCAGGCGCCGGCGCCACGCGACACATCCGCCACCGCTGAAATCGGCAAGGGCGTCGTTTCCGCCGCTGACCCGCGCGCGACCGCGGCCGGGCAGGAAATCCTGCGCAAGGGCGGGTCTGCCGCCGATGCCGCGATGGCGATGATGCTGGCGCTAACCGTGGTCGAACCGCAAAGCTCGGGGATCGGCGGCGGCGGGCTGCTGCTGCACCATGATGCGACGACCGGTACGCTCAGCACCATCGACGGGCGCGAAATGGCGCCATCTGCAGCCACCGACCAATGGCTGCTGGGCAAGGACGGCAAGCCGCTGCCGTTCATCGACGCCTTTCAGGGCGGACGCGCGGTGGGCGTTCCCGGCAACATCCGGCTGATGGCGATGACTCACGCCAAATGGGGCAAATTGCCTTGGGCGGATGTGTTTGCCCCTGCAATCCGGCTTGCGGACGAGGGCTTCGAGGTCAGCAACGTTCTCGCCAGCACCTTGAAGCGCTTAGCGCCGATCTGGGCGCGCTTCCCCGATGCCCGCGCGATCTACTGGAACGCCACCGGTCCCAAGGCGGCCGGCGAGAAAGTGACCAACCCCGCGCTCGCCGAACTGCTGCGCGCGGTGGCGAAGAACGGCCCCGACGCGTTCTACACCGGCAAGCACGGCCAGGCTCTGGTCGACGCGGTCAGCAAGGCGAGCGTCAACCCGGCCGCGATGACGATGGCCGATCTTGCCGCCTACACCGCCAAGGAACGCCCTGCGGTGTGCTCGCGCTATCGCGGCTACAAGGTCTGCGGCATGGGCCCGCCCTCGTCGGGCGCAACCACGGTCCAGCAGATCCTCGGCATGCTCCAGGCCCACGATATCGGCGCGCTGGGCCGTGACGACCCGAAGACCTGGCACCTGATCGGCGAGGCGATGCAGCTCGCATATGCCGACCGCGAACAGTATCTGGGCGATAGCGATTTCGTTTCGGTTCCGGTCAACGGCCTGCTCGATCCCAGCTATGTCGCCAGCCGCGCCGCAATGATCGATCCGGCCAAGGCGCTCAATCGCTATGAGGCGGGCACCCCGCCGGGCGCGCAGCCACGCACTGCAGCAATCTCGAGCGAGGTCGAGGGCACCACCCATTTCGTCGCGGTCGATGGCGCGGGCAATGTCGTCAGCATGACCTCGACGGTCGAAGGCCCGTTCGGCAGCCAGCTCATCGCCAACGGCTATTTCCTCAACAACGAGATGACCGACTTCACCTTTGCGCCCGAGAAGAACGGCGCGCCGGTCGCCAACCGGGTGCAGCCCGGCAAACGGCCGCTCTCGTCGATGTCGCCGCACATCGTCTATGACGCCGCCGACCGGCCGGTGCTGGCGGTGGGCTCTGCCGGTGGCAAGCGCATTATCATGCACGTCACCAAGGCGCTGATCGGCGTGATCGACTTCGGCCTGCCCGCAGGCGAGGCACTGGCGCTGCCCAACATCTATTTCGGCAACGGGTCGTTGATGGTCGAAAAGGACTCGGACCTTGGCAGCATGAGCGAGGCGCTGGCCGCTCTGGGCCAGCCCGTGGTGGCCAGTGACCTGGGGTCCAAGCTCAACGCCGCGCAGTTCGATGGCACGCGCTGGACAGGCTATGCCGATCCGCGCAGCCCGGGGGTCGCGCTGGCCGAGTGATCCACCGCTTGCCGACGCACCGCTTTCGACCAACCTTCCCCCCTGTTCGACCAGCAGGCAGCGGCGTTAAAGACATACGCGTCATCTGCGGTTAAGAATGGGCGCGATGAAAACGCTTGCGACGCGCCATACCCGGCCAAGGGTAGACCAGCAGGTTGCCCTGCTTTCGATCCTGGGGTTCTGGCTGTTCTACATGATCATCGTCACGCTGCGCGCGGCGGTGCTGGATTTCCCCGCGCAGGAGGAGCTGGTCATCCGCCGGGTGGGGGTCACGGTGTTCGGCATCGTGACCAACGTGGCGCTGTATCTGGGCCTGCGCTGGTTCGAGGACAAGCCGCTGACCCCGCGCATCATCGCGGCGTGCATCGGCGCGATCCCTGCGGCGCTGGCGATCTCGTCGTTCAACTATTTCGCGTTCAACGTCTATGATCCGATCAGCGTGTTCGAGGACAACGAGCTGCGCGAGAAGATTGCCGAGATCGACCCGCTGGCGATCGTGCTCGAGTTCGCGATCTCGAGCTATTACTTCCTGATGTCCTGGGCGATGCTGTATCTGGCGCTGAGCTATGCCAGCGAGGTGCGCGCCGCCGAGCGCCGCGCCGCGCGCTTCGCCCAGGCCGCACAGCAGGCCGAACTGCGATCCCTGCGCTATCAGGTGAACCCGCACTTTCTGTTCAACACCCTGAATTCGCTTTCGACGCTGGTGCTGCGCAACCGCCCGGACGAGGCCGAATCGATGATCATGAACCTGTCGACCTTCTACCGCACCAGCCTGACCGGAGACCCGCTCGACGATGTGCCGCTGGCCGACGAGGTCCAGCTGCAGCAGCTTTACCTCGCGATCGAGGCGGTGCGATTCCCCGACCGGCTGAAGATCGAGATCGAGGTTCCCGATGCGCTGATGAACTGCTGCGTGCCGGGCCTGATCCTGCAGCCGCTGGTGGAAAACGCGATCAAGTACGGCGTTGCGCGCGCCACCCGTCCGGTGACGATCCGCGTCGGCGCGCGCGAGGAGGATGGCGTGCTGCGCATCACCGTCAGCGACGATGGCGATGTCATCCCCACCGATCAGGACAAGGGAAGCGGCATCGGCCTGGCCAATGTCCGCGACCGGCTGGACGCGCGCTATGGCAGCGCGGCGCGAATCGAATGGCACGTCCCGTTTGAAGGAGGCTTCGTGGTGGAACTGACATTGCCGGCGGTGCGCCATGAGTTCTGAGCCCGACAGCCCTGAAGGTGCGCCCTTGCGCACGATGCCAGAAGGTGCGCCCCTGCGCACGATGCCCGAAGGTGCGCCCTTGCGCACCATGATCGTCGACGACGAGCCGCTGGCGGTCGAGCGGCTGCAACTGCTGTGCGCGCGGCTGACCGGAATCAGCCTCGTCGGCACCGCAAGCGACGGCGAATCGGCGCTGCGGCTGGCCGAGCAGCTGCGTCCCGAACTGGTGTTCCTCGACATCAACATGCCCCGCCTCGACGGCATGGGCGTCGCCCGCGCGCTGGGCAAGATGGACCAGACGCCTGCGATCATCTTCGTCACCGCCTACCAGGCATTCGCGGTCGAGGCGTTCGATCTGGCGGCCATCGACTATCTGCTCAAGCCCGTCGCCACCGACCGGCTCGAGCGCGCGGTCGCCCGCGTGATGGACCGGCGCAACTTCGTGCTCGCCAACCCCGCGCCTGACGCCACGCCCGCCAGCCAGTCGTGGGTGCGCGAATTCTGGGTGCCGCACCGCTCCGAGCTCAAGCGGATCGATGCCGAGCTGATCGAGCGCATCGATGCCGAGCGCGATTACATGCGGCTGCACGTCGGCACCCGCAGCTATCTGATGCACGAGACGATCAAGACGCTGGAAGAGCGGCTCGACCCGTCGCGCTTCGTGCGGCTGCACCGCTCGCACATAGTGCGGAACGACTATATCACATCGCTGCGCCACAATGGCGGCGGTGTGTGGTTTGCGTGCCTGGCGGACGGCAGCGAGCTGCGCGTCGGCCGCACCTATCTGGCGCGGGTCAAGGAGATGGCGGGGCGCTGAATCAGCCGCCTGCGGCCTTCTCCACCTCGGCCATCACCCGCAGCACGTTGCCGCTCCAGATTTTCTCCACGTCCTGCTCGGTGAGGCCGCGCGCAAGCAGCGCCCGGGTGATCTTGGGGATGTCGCTGATCTGGTTGAGCCCCGGCACGCCGCCGCCGCCATCCCAGTCCGCGCCGATGCCGACATGGTCGACCCCCAGCAGGTCGATGCAGTGGAACACCGCCTCCATATAGCGATCGAAGTCTGCGGCGGAGCGAGGCTCTGCCGCGTTGACCCTGGCCCACTCCTTCATCAGAGCGGCGCGTTCTGTCGGCGGCAGGCTGTCGGCGTTGCGCATCCGTTCGCGCATGGCATCCACCGTTGGACGCGGCAGATCGGGTGCGAGGAACAGGCTGTTGATCTGGATCACCCCGCCCTTGGCGGCCAGCGCCTTGAGCCGCGCGTCGTCGAGATTGCGCGGATGATCGTGGAGCGCCTTGGGGCCCGAATGCGACAGGATGATCGGCGCCTTGGATAGCGCCAGCATCTGGTCGAACGACGTATCCGCGGCATGGCTGGCATCGATGATGATGCCCAGCCGGTTGGCCTCCTTCACCCAGGCCTTGCCGAGGTCACTGAGGCCGCCGTGCACCGCCTCGCCATTGGTCGAATCGGCGAGCTGGTTGCTGCCATTGTGCACCGGCCCGGCCATGCGCAGACCAAGCTGGTAAAAGGCTTCCAGGTTGGCGAGGTCCATGCCCAGCGGATAGCCGTTTTCCATCGAGATATAGACGATGCGCTTGCCGCTGGCGGCGATGCGCGCAGCGTCGGCAGCACTGGTCGCCAGCGCGAAGCTGTCGGGCGTGGCGGCGACGAAATCGTGGATCTGGTGCAGTCTTTTGAGCGCATGCGCGAGCGCGCGGGCATAGCCCTGGGCATCGGTCGGCCCCTGCCCGGTGTAGATCACCCAGAAGCCGCCATCGAGCCCGCCCTCGATCATGCGCGGCAGATCGACCTGGGTGGTGTCGTGGTCTACATCGTGCCGGTCGGTAATCGCCCAGCCGGTGCGGTCGAGATTGGCCGGGCTGTCGAGATGCGTGTCGAGCGTCAGGATGCGCTCATGCACTGCGGCAGCATCGGTCGATGGGGCAGAGGCCGTCTGCGCCAGCGCGGGAGCAGCGCCCAGCGCCAGCGCCAGCGCGCCCGAAATCCAATGTCGCAAACCCGTATCTCCCTTTAATCGATCAGACCCTGGGCGCGTTTGCGCCAGTCAGCCGCCAGCTGCGGCAGCTGCGCCAGCGCGCGCACCGCTTCGGGCTCCGCCTTGTATTGCCCGCCCACCAGCAGCTTGAACACCCGGTCGACCGTCCAGGGGGTCGGCCCCGGCTCGACCAGCCGCATCACATCGCCTGCCTGCACCCGTCCGGGCTCCAGCACCCGGTAATAGGCGCCGCAGCGCGCGGTGCGGACGATTTCCGCCATCACCGATTGCTTGCCCGAGACGCCAAAGCGGTGATCGAGCTTCCAGCAGGGCTGGCGGCCTTTGGTCAGCTCGACCAGCGCTTCGCCCAGCCGGAACCGGTCGCCGATGCGCAGGTCGCTTTCGACCAGCCCGCGGGTCGAGATGTTCTCGCCAAAGGCACCGGGCTTCTGCAACAATTTGTGCGCGTCGAGCCGCTGCTGCCAAAAGCCGTAATGGTCGAACGGATAATGGTGCACCGCCATGTCCGGCCCGCCGTGATGGACCGGATCGGCCACCTGGTCGCCCTCGAAACCCAGTTCGCCCAGCATTACCGGCCCGGTTACGGGCTGGCGCGCGATGGCGCTCTTCGTGCCATCTTCACGAAACGGACGGGGCGTGCCGGTGAGCAGCGCCAGGATGCGAACTGCGTGCGAACTCATGCAAGACAGAGGCTAAACCGCGCAGCTACTTGGTGCAATCTTATTCACCTTTGCTGGCAGACACGGTGTTACGACTCTGAACAAGACCCTGATGATCCGGTTAAGCTGGGGGTCAGCATGGGCCTGATAGACATGGCTGCAATCACAACCGTCCTGTGCCGCGTGGTTGCCGACACGATTGCTCAGGCCATTTTCGAAAAAGGTCGACTATGGTCATGTCATATTATCCAACCACCCACCCCCCCGGCACAGATGCGCTCGCCATCGGCCAGCGCCTGATGGGCACACTCCATCGCATGCCGCTGCTGATCGCGGGCCTTGCGTTCGCCAGCCTCCTCCTGCCGGTCTCCCAGGCCGAAGCCGCGGCGATCGAGCCAGCGTCGCAGAATCAGAGCATAGCACAGCAGGCCGGGCTGCAGCCGGTCGCACAACAGCGCGACGGTCGGCGCGGTGGCGGCGAAATGCGCGGCAATCGCGGCGGCGGACGCGACATGCGCGGCAACCGCGGCGGCGGCGGACGCGAATTCCGCGGCCAGAACCGCAACAACATCGGCACCGCACGCCCCCAGAACCGTCAGCAATTCCGCCAGGAACGCCGTGTCGACCGGCGCGACTTCCGCCAGGAGCGCCGCTCCGACCAGCGGGATTTCCGCCAGGATCGCCGCGGTGACCGCCGCGATCTGCGCCAGGGCAACATCACCCGGCCCGAGTTTCGCGCCGAACGCCGGAACGACCGCCGCGACTTCCGCGTCGACCGGCGCAATGATCGCAGGGACTTCCAGGTCGACCGGCGCAATGATCGCCGCGATTTCCGCCAGGACCGCCGCTTCGACAACCGCAACTTTCGCGATGATCGCCGCGGCTGGGACAATCGCCGCGGCTATAGCAACCGGGGCTGGGACAACCGAAACTGGGACAACCGTGGCGGGCGCGGCGGCAACTGGAACCGCGGCTGGCGCAACGACAACCGCTATGACTGGCGTGGCTTTCGCAACCAGAACCGCAATTTCTTCCGCGCCGGGCGCTATTACCCGCCGGTGCGCGGCTGGGGCTATCGCCGGCTGGGGATAGGCTTCACGCTGGGCGCCCCGTTCTTTGCCAGCAACTTCTGGATCAACGACCCCTGGGCCTATCGCCTGCCGCCCGCTTATGGCCAGTTGCGCTGGGTGCGCTACTTCGGCGACGTCCTGCTGGTCGATACCTTCTCCGGCCAGGTGGTGGACGTGATCCCCGACTTCTTCTGGTAAAACGGACGACCGTTACGGCTGCGACACGACAGCCCGTCGGAGCAATCCGGCGGGCTGTATCGTTGCACGGCGTCAGGCGGGTTGACTTGACGCCGCCGCTGCGCACAACGGTCAGCTATGATCGCCGACTATTTTCATCGCAGGCAACTCGCGCGGATCGGGCGGGAGGTGGGTGAGCGGTTGGATGCGCACGAGCGCGTGCAACGGATCACCTTCGACGATGTGCGCGTGCCGATGCAGGTCTATTGCTATCAGGACTTCATGACCCGCGCCGAGTGCCGCGACATGATGCAGATGATCGATGCCGATGCCATCCCGTCCGAACTTTATCGCTCCGGCCAGCAGGACGGGAACGATTTTCGCACTAGCTACAGCTGCAATCTCGATCGCTGGCACCCCGATGTTCTGCGCATCGATGATCGCATCTGCGGGCTGACCGGCATCGATGCGCGCCGCGGCGAGACGCTGCAGGGGCAGCGCTATGCCAAGGGCCAGCAGTTCAAGCCGCATCACGACTTCTTCCACACCAATCAGTCTTACTGGCAGAAGGAACGCAAGGCGGGCGGCCAGCGCAGCTGGACCGCGATGATATTCCTCAACGAACCCAAAAGCGGAGGCGAAACCGAGTTCCCGCAGCTCAGCTTCAAGATGATGCCGCGCACGGGCATGCTGCTGATCTGGAACAATATGGGTCTCGACGGCAGGCCCAACCTCAACCTGCTGCACAGCGGCAACCCGGTGACAGCGGGAACCAAGTACATCGTCACCAAATGGTTCAGACGGGGATTCTGGGTGTGAACCGCTCTGCGACCGGGCGGGATTCCAACGGTATCGATCTTGCGGGACGATTGGCGAAGGGGGCAAACCGGCCATTAATGCGCTGCCCAGTGGTCCCTGCTTGAACAAAATCTTTCATCGCGCGTTCATATTATGGCTTGCCCACTTTTCAACCGGTGCAGTCCGTCTATATTGGCGGGTGCTTAAGGGCGAAGGTCGCCGAGCAAAAGGAGAGTTCATGTCAAGATTGAATGCACTGCGCTATTCCGGAGCCTTTGCCGGTCTCGCGCTGCTGGCCGCCTGCTCGGGCGGCAGCGAAACCCCCGCCGCTGAGGAAAACGCCGCCGCACCGGCTGCTGACGCCCCCGCCGCCACTCCGACGCCTGCTGCTGCCGAAGCACCGGCTGCGGACAATACCGACACGCTCGACGGCACGAAGTTTGCCGACATGACCGGCGTTGCTGCTGAAGGCGAGAAGGTCTTCATCCAGTGCAAGACCTGCCACGTCAAGGAAGCCGGCCAGAACCGCGTCGGCCCCTCGCTCGCCGGCATCGTCGGCCGTGCTGCCGGAACCGTCGAAGGGTTCAACTACTCGCCCGCCAACAAGAACAGCGGCATTACCTGGACCCCGGAAAAGCTGTTCCAGTATCTGGAAAAGCCCGCCCGCGTGGTTCCCGGCACCAAGATGGTGTTCGCAGGCCTTCCCGATGCGCAGAAGCGCGCCGATCTGATCGCCTATCTGCAGCAGCCCTGATCGCCAGCGATCGCAGGCATCTGCCGACAAACAAAAGGCCGTCCCTTACGGGGCGGCCTTTTTCTTTGGCTGCACGATCCGACGAATCGAAATCGGGCATTGCCCCCATCTTTCGTCACCCCCGCGAAGGCGGGGGTCCCGCTCTGCGCCGGCGTCGGCGCCGAAGCGGGATTCCCGCCTTCGCAGGAATGACGATACGGCTGGACGAACGGATCAGGCGGCCACCGCGCGGCGTGCCAGCTCGCATTGCGACCAGATGTCGCTCAGCGCGTGGATCAGCTTGTCGATGTCGCCATCGCTGTGCACCGGCGAAGGCGTGATGCGCAGCCGCTCGGTGTCCTTGGGCACGGTGGGATAGTTGATCGGCTGCACATAGATGCCGTGATTGTCCATCAGCCAGTCGCTGATTCTTTTGCATTTGTGCGGATCGCCGACCATCACCGGGATGATGTGGCTGGGGTTGTCGAGATGGGTGATGCCCATCAGGTCAAGCCGCTTGCGAACCTTGGCAACGCGATCCTGATGGCGCGCGCGCTCCATCTGGCTGCTCTTCAGGTGACGGAGGCTGGCGGTGGCGCCGGCAGCCAATGCGGGCGGCAGCGCGGTGGTGAAGATGAAGCCGCTGGCAAAGCTGCGGACGAAATCGCACAGCGCCGAGGAGGCCGCGATATAACCGCCCATGACGCCGATCGCCTTGCCCAGGGTGCCCTCGATCACGGTGATCCGGTCCATCAGGCCTTCGCGCTCGGCGATGCCGCCGCCACGCGGGCCATACAGGCCGACCGCGTGGACTTCGTCGATATAGCTCATCGCGCCGTGCTTTTCGCAGACGTCGAGGATCTCGGCGATCGGGGCGATGTCGCCGTCCATCGAATAGACGCTTTCGAACGCGACCAATTTGGGACGGCCCGGCGCGATGCCCGCGAGTAGCCGGTCGAGATCTTCAGGATCGTTGTGCTTGAACTTCAAGCACTCCGCGCGGCTGTGACGGATGCCCTCGATCATCGAGGCGTGGTTGCCCGCGTCCGAAAGCACGACGCAGTTGGGCAGCTTGGCCGCCAGCGTGCCCAGCGCCGCCCAGTTCGAGACATAGCCCGAGGTGAACAGCAGGGCGGCTTCCTTGCCGTGCAGATCGGCAAGCTCGGCCTCCAGCACGACATGGTGGTGGTTGGTGCCCGAAATGTTGCGGGTGCCGCCGGCGCCCGCGCCGCACTGGTCGAGCGTGTCGTGCATGGCTTTGAGCACATTGGGGTGCTGGCCCATTCCCAGATAGTCGTTCGAGCACCATACGGTGACCTCGTCGGTGCCTTCTTCGGTATAGCGCGTGGCATGCGGAAAGCGGCCACGATGGCGTTCCAGTTCGGCGAATATGCGATAGCGCCCCTCGTCGCGGATCGTATCGATCTCGCTCTGGAAAAAGCCCTCATAATCCATAACCACTCTCCTTCTTCTTATCCTTGTCGGTAGCTGGAATTGCCCAGCGCCACAACGCGCCGTCCCTGAACGGCAACGCGAGAAACAGATGCTCGAGCGAACCCAGCGCCGCGAGCGTGAACACCAAGGTGGCACTGACCGCCGCAAAGCTGTCCGCCGGGGCGGCGAGCGCGCGCATCCCCAGATACACAGACAGCGCCAGCAACGCCACCAGACTGAAAGCCAGCGCGCCATGCAGGCGGCGCGGGCCGAAATAGGTCTTCAGATACTCCAGATGCCCCGGCATGATCTCGTCGCTCATGTTGGGCACACCGACGAACAGGTTGAGCTTGGCAGACAGCCGCAGCGCGAACAACAGGGTGAAGATCACCGTCCCGGTCGGGTTGGCGCTGTCCCAGGTCAGCGACACCAGGATGATCATCACCGCGGCGATCGCCAGCTCGTGATAGATCAGCGTGGCCGCGGCCTCGGAGAACCGCCGCCAGCCGCGCGCCAGCGGATCGCTGACGATGCGGCGGGGTCCTGCGACGATCCCGGTCAGGAACGTCAGCTCCAGCCAGCCCCAGATCACCAGCGCCGCCGCGAAGCTGATATAGGCATCGGTCCGTTCGGGACCTGCAGCGCCATGGCCGTGGCCGGCATAGACGATCACGCACAGGCATATCCCGGCGGCAAAGCCCGCCCAGGAGATGCTGCGCGCAAAGGTGTCCTTGCCGCGATTGGCCAGCCAGGCGACAACGCCGGTGCTGCCGAACCAGGCAAGCAGGACCACCACAGCGGGCAGGATATGGCCGTACAGGCTCATGCGCTTACCAGGCCGGCTGCAGGCGGATGGTGGCCGGCAGGCGGTTGGGCTTGCCGGGCAGGAAATACATCCGCGCGAATGCCGTGCCGGCACCGATCATGCCGCCTGCACGCTGGACCAGACCGCCAAGGCCGCCTTTGGCCTTGCCCGCAGCAATGCGATCCGAGGCGAGGCGCAGCTTTTCCATCTGCGCGCGCAGCGCCGGGCTGTCGGTGTCGATCTCCACCGGGAACACCTGGCGGCTGATCGCGGTGCAGATGCGGAACACTTCGTAATCATAATCGGTCGGGTCCATGCCCAAGGCGGCGTGGAACACCGGACGGGTGTGATCGCGCACGTACATCGTGGCATAGACCGACAGGATGAAGAACTTGATCCAGTAGCGGTTCATGCCCTTGAGCAATTTGGGATCGGCGTGGAGCAGCATCGCGAACGCCTCGCCATGGCGGAACTCGTCGTTGCACCATTGCTCGAACCAGTTGAAGATCGGGTGGAAGCGGTATTCCGGGTGCTTCGCCAGATGCCGGAAGATCGCAATATAGCGCGCATAGCCGATCTTCTCCGACAGATAGACCGCGTAGAAAATGAACTTGGGCTTGAAGAAGGTGTATTTCTTGGTCTTGGTGAGGAAGCTCAGGTCGATGCCGATCCCGGCATCCTTGAGCACCTCGTTGATGAAACCGGCATGGCGGCTTTCATCGCGCGCCAGCAGCTTGAACAGCTTCTTGACATCAGGGTTCTTGGTGCGGCGGGCGATCTCGGCATAGAGGATGCAGCCCGAGAATTCGGAGGTCAGCGAGCTGACCAGGAAATCGATGAATTCGCGGCGCAGCGCAGGCTCGAGCGATTCGATGACACCATCGAACGATTCGCTGCGGCGGAAATGCGCCTTGTTGGGGTCGCCCTCCATATCGGCCATCAGCTGGTCCCACTCGGCGCGCACCAGGCTGACATCGATGGCGTCGAGCGCATCGAAATCGGTGGTGTAGAAACGCGGGGACAGCACGGTCTCCTGCGTCGCCAGCTCCATGGTATCAGGGACATCTGCCAGCGCTGCGGCGTTGGCCGGTGCCGGTTTGATCTTCGCCTGCATGTTCATCACACCACTCCCGTTATCTTCTGAACAGCGCTCACCACCGGCTGGTGGTGAAACTCACTTCGTAGAGCTCCTTGAGCTCGCCCATCGCGGTCAGCTTGGTCCATGCGCGCAGCAATGGACCCGCCGGTTGCACCGTTGCCATGCGCTGGATCAAAATTGACTCGCCAAAACCAACTATAATTGGCGCGCCATGCACCCGCACCTTGTCGCCCGGCTGGATCGCGACATCGCCATCCAGCTCGACATGCGCGTGGAAATGCGCCTCGCTCTGCTCCACTGCGATCCGGCAGGGGGTGTCAAAGGCTGGCTCGCGGAGCAGTCCCATCAGTTGAGGCCCTTCACTTGAGCAAAGCCGCGAAGGTGTCGCGATTGGTGTGCCCGAAGGCGCCCAACTCGACGATGCGGTTGGTTGCCGTGTCGGTGAGCGACAGCGATCCGTCGCTCCAGTGGTTGAGCTCATAGGGCGCATCCATCGGGATCGAACGCCTGTGCCGGTCGCGTCCCATGCCGCGCAGGACGCCGCGGATAAAGCCGCTGCCTTCCTCGCCATAGACATGCACGGTGGCGTTGTTGGTCGCATCGGTGACCACCACGGTACCACCCGGGCCGTCGGCAAAGCGCAGCACCTTGGAGGCGATCGCGCTGGCCGCCTGCGAGGCGCGGACATCGCTCGCCGAGGGCGACGGTGCGATCCATCCGATCTGGGTCGCCCCGGTCAGCGCCAGGGTGACCAGCACCACGCCGCAAGCCATCACCAGCGCGCCTCTGGGCACGGTGTTCTCATGGCTGTGGCCATGGCCGCCATGGCTGTGACCGGGATTGTTGATAGGCTGGGCGGTGGTCATGCGACGGCTCCCTGAAGGCCTGCGGGCATCGGTTCGCTCTGCGGTGCGACCTGCTCCTGGGCGCGATCGACCGGAGCGATCGCGGCAACGGCGCGGGCCAGCCGCTCACCGACCACGGCAGCGTCGGGCAGCGCGCGCAGCATCGGCTGCGGGTTGCCCAGTTTCCAGGGACGGGCGTGCGGCCACAGCACCAGATAGCCCAGCCGATGCGGGCCGATGAGCTGCAGCGCCAGATCGCCCTCGACCGGCCCGAGCGGACGCAGATTGGCGCCGCCAATCTTGGCGAGAGGCAGGTTGATGCACATGTTGAGCGCCACGCCGATGCGCAGCACGACACGGCGGCTGGTCAGCGTGTACACCGTGGTGCGCGCGACCGCCCAGGCATAGAGCATCAGCAGGCCGATGCCGACTGCGCCTGCGATGATCGTGGCGATCACCCCGCTGGTGCTGCCGTTGGCAACGGCCAAAGCGACCAGCACCGCGAAGTACAGCCCCACGAAGCGGGTAAAGAACGCGCTGCGGGCCAGCAAGCGCCACTCGGGCGATCCCTGCCAGAGCAGCGTTTCGCCTTGTGGCAGGTCTCCCGGCAAGCCCCGGATGGGCTCGTCATCATATTCTGTGAGGATCATATCAGCGGCTCCTGACGGGCACGGTTGGCATAGAGATAGCCGCCGCCGAAGTAGCCGGAGATCTTGTCCTCCTCGAAGCGGCTGATCTGGCCTGCGGTTTCAACCTGCGGGCAGCCGGAGAAGTCCGCAGCGTTGATCGCGTCGACGACGATCTGCCGGGCGGTCTTGCGGACCTTCGCCATCGCCATCGGGGCGAGCGCATGCACGCCTTCGGCAGTGACAACCTCGAGGTATCGCACCTGATGCTCGGCACGATCGACCCAGATTTCCGATACGGTGCCTGCGACCGCGCCATCGGCGCCAATCACGGTCATGCCGCGCGGATCGGGATCGCCGCGTGCGATCGAAAAACTGGGCTCAAGCGTCATCGGAACGATGCGGTTGCGGCCGAAGGCGTCGATGTCGGGCAGCGGGCTGCGCTGGGCATAAGCCGACGGGCCGATGCAGTCGGTCAGCGGGTTGCCGGTGGGGATATAGGGATCGCCAGCGCCCGGACCTGCCTTGCGCGCGGCGATGTTGAACGGCTCCTTGCCGATCGTCGGCGTGGTGACCGTGCCGCGGCCGAAGGGCAGCTTGAACGACTTGGGGCTGGCATGCAGCAGCGGGCCGCCCATGTTCAGCGAACGTCCGGTCAGCTCGTCCTCAAGCGGAAAACCCTCTCGCCGGTCCTCGCGCCTGAGATAATAGATCAGACCGATGAAAAAGAGCACGAAAGCCCAGAAAGCGATCGATGCAACATCAATATTGCCCACGATATTGCCGTTAAACATGGCGATTACCTCTCTTCTTCAAAACCTTCATGTCGGAAACTCGGTCAGCCCGAACCGCGAGTTCGGCACCGCGGTATCGGCGCTTTGGCCCCCGACAAGCGGGCCAAGCACGATCATGGTGACAAGCAGCAAAACGATCTCGATCAGGTAGACGGTGCCATAGCCGGTGGCGCGATAGGCCAGGGTGTGACCGATCTGGTCCGCCAGCGCGAGCGCCGACACCCCATCGCGGATCAGCCCGCCCGCCAGGATCGCAAGACCTGCGCAGCTGGCCTGCACCGCGCCCCAGGCGCCCAATGCCAGGCCCGAACCCTTGTGCTGGCCGCTGCCGGCGATCGCCATGATCGCGCTCAGCGTGCCGACCGAGAACAGGCCCGAGCCGATACCGATCAACAGCGCTCCGGCGAAGACCATAAAACTGGCATCGAGCGGAACCGCAAACAGCAGCATCGCAAACGCCAGCATGCCGACAACCGCGCCAAAGCCTGCCAGCCGCAACGGATCGGCACCCGCGCCCAGGCGGCGCGCGGCATAGGCAAAGCTCAGCAGCATGCCGAACGCCCACAGCCCGGTCAGCATCGTGGTCGCTCCGACCGACATCCCCAGGATCTCGCCGCCGAACGGTTCAAGCAGCACGTCCTGCATGCTGAACGCCGCGGTGCCGCAGCCGATCGCTGCGAGCAGCCGTGCGTTGCGCGCTTCAGCGGTGAATTCGCGCCACACGACCGAGAATTTGGGGGTCGGACGCTCGGGCCGCGTGGTCGAGGGACGGCGTGCCTCCTGCTTCCACAAAGCGATGATGTTGAGCGCCATCGTGAACATCGCTGCGCCCTGAACGATCGCGACCAGCCGGGTCGCCGAGAAGTCGGCGAGCAGCGATCCCATCACGAACGCCGCCATCATCATGCCGACCAGCAGCATCACGAACATCAAAGCGACGACGCGCGGGCGGGTGTCTTCGGGCGCGAGATCCGTCGCGAGCGCCAGCCCTGCGGTCTGGGTGGTGTGCATGCCGAGCCCGGTCAGCAGGAAGGCGAGCGCGCCTGCGATCAACCCGACGGTGAAGGTTTCGGGGCGCGACAGCAGCAGCAATGCGAACGGCATGATCGCGAGCCCGCCGAACTGCAGCAGCGACCCGAACCAGATATACGGCACCCGGCGCCAGCCGAGCATCGACTTGTGGTTGTCCGACTTGTGGCCGATCAGCGCGCGGAAAGGCGCGACCAGCAAAGGAATCGCGATCATCAGCCCGACCAGCCAGGCCGGCGTGCCCAGCTCGACGATCATCACCCGGTTGAGCGTGCCGTTGAGCAGCACGGTCGCCACGCCGACGGTCACCTGGAACAGCGACAGCCGCAGCAGACGGCCGATCGGCAGCTCTGCGCTCGCCGCATCGGCGAACGGCAGGAAACTGCTTCCCAGGCCGGCGAAGAACCGGGTCGAGACGCCGGCAAGGTTCATGCGCGCGTCACCATCATCGCGTGGCTGGTGTAGAAACCGCTGACGATGCGTTCGCTCGCGGCGATGCCATGGCCGGGCAGACGCTGGGCAAGCAGTCTGGTCAGCCTCGCTTCGGCCACCGGAACGATCGCGGGTGCGCGATCGGATTTGGGAAAGAGCTTCCCGGTGGCATGCATCGCCGCGAGCAAGGGTGTCCGCGGAGCGAAAGTGAAGGCGATGTTCGGTGCGCGCTCGGCCAGCGAAGCCAGCACATCGACGATATCGCCGGTCTGATAGTGGATCAGCGAGTCCATCGCGACGACATGGTCGAACTCGCCCAGCGCGGGATCGAGCATGTCGCCCACCCGCCAGTCGATATCGAGCCCCGATGGCGCGCGTTCGCGCGCGACATCGACCAGCCCGCCCGAAATGTCGATCGCGGTGACATGCGCGCCCAGCTGCGCGGCGGCGACCGCCAGTGAACCGGTGCCGCATCCTGCATCCAGGATGCGCATGCCGGCAAGATCATCGGGCAACCAGTCGAGCAGCATCGCGCGCATCCGGTCGCGGCCGGCGCGCACGGTGGCGCGGATGCCGCTGACCTTGGCGTCGGAGGTCAGGTCGACCCAGTTCTGCCGCGCGGTGCGGTCGAAATAGGTCTCCAGACGGCCACGATAGACATCGTAGGTGGAGCGAGGCGCGTGGCTGGCCATCATTCGAAGCCCAGGAAGTCGAAGATGTCGCGATCCTTCATCGGCATCGCGTCTAGTGGGTCGGTCCCGGCCCACAGCGTGGCGGCGAGCCGCAGATATTCGGTCTTCACCGCCTCGATCTCGGGGGTCGAATCCATTTCGAAGATCGTGCACTTCTTGAGGCGGCTGCGACGGATCGCATCCAGATCGGGGAAATGCGCCAGCGTCTTCAGGCCCGTGGCGTCGTTGAAGCGGTCGATCTCGTCGGTCGCGGCCGAGCGGTTTGCGATGACGCCCGCCATGCGCACGTCATAGTTCTTCGACTTGGCCTTGATGGCAGCAACGATGCGGTTCATCGCGAAAATGCTGTCGAAATCGTTGGCGGCGACGACCACCGCGCGCTCGGCATGCTGCAGCGGCGCGGCAAAACCGCCGCACACCACATCGCCCAGCACGTCGAAGATCACCACATCGGTATCTTCGAGCAGATGGTGCTGCTTGAGCAGCTTCACCGTCTGGCCGACGACATAGCCGCCGCAGCCGGTGCCCGCAGGCGGTCCGCCGGCTTCGACGCACATCACGCCGTTGAAGCCTTCGAACATGTAATCTTCGGGGCGCAGCTCTTCGGAATGGAAGTCGACGCTTTCGAGCACGTCGATCACCGTCGGCATCAGCTTCTTGGTCAGCGTAAAGGTGCTGTCATGCTTGGGATCGCAACCGATCTGCAGCACGCGCTTGCCGAGCAGCGACAAAGCGGCGGACAGGTTCGAGGAGGTGGTCGACTTGCCGATGCCGCCCTTGCCGTAAACGGCAAACACCTTGGCACCGGTGATCTCGTCGCGCGGGTCGAGCGCGACCTGGGTGCTGCCTTCGCCATATCCGGGGGGCGCGCTGCCGTGGTCTAAAAGGCTCATATCAAATCTCTCCCGTCATTCTGCTGCGATCAGGCCTTCGAGCCTGTCTTCGATATCGTCCGCGGCGGCGCGCAGCGCTGCCAGGGTTGCGGCATCCGGTTCCCACAGCCGGCGGTCGCATGCTTCCAGAAGGCGTTCGGCAACACGGGCCGAGGCCTTGGGATTGAGGCTGGCAAGACGCGCGCGCATCGCATCGTCGAGCACATAGGTTTCGCTGATCTGCTGATAGACCCAGGGTGCGACCTGGCCGGTGGTGGCCGACCAGCCCATCGTCGTGGTGACATGGCCCTCGATCTGGCGGACGCCCTCGAAGCCGTGCTTGAGCATGCCTTCGTACCATTTGGGGTTGAGCATGCGGGTGCGGGTCTCGCGGTCGATCTGTTCGGACAAGGTGCGCACCTTGGCGGCGCCTTCGGTGGCATCGACGATGTAGACCGGCGCGGCCTTGCCGCCGCGGGCGCGGGCGACCGAGCGGCTGACCCCGCCCAAAGCATCGACATACTGGTCGATATCGGTGACGCCCAGTTCGACCGAGTCGAGGTTCTGATAGGTGAAATCGACCGAGGAAAGCGCGCTTTCGAGCAGTTCGCGGTGCTTCACCGGCGCGCCCGAGCGGCCATAGGCATAGCCCTTGTGGGTTTCGAACGCTTCGGCGAGTTCGTCGGGATCGGTCCAGGCGCCGCCGTCGATCATCATGTTGACCTGCGCGCCATAAGCGCCTTCGGCGTTGGAGAAGACGCGCAGGGAAGCGGTCTCCAGATCGCAGCCGATGCGGCCGGCATGCGCCAGCGTGTGCTTGCGCACGAAGTTCAGCTCTTCGGGCTCGTCGGCGGTCGATGCCAGCCAGGCGGCTTCGGCGATCATCCGGGTCTGCAGCGGCAGCAGATCGCGGAACACACCCGACAGCGTCGCGATCACGTCGATGCGCGGGCGTCCGAGTTCGGCGAGCGGGATCAGCTCGGCACCGGCGAGGCGGCCATAGGTGTCGAAGCGCGGGCGCGCGCCCATCAGGCACAGCACCTGGGCAACCTGCGTGCCCTCGCTCTTCAGATTGTCGGTGCCCCACAGCACCATCGCGATGCTTTCGGGCAGCGGGTCGCCCGCCTCGACATGCCGCGCCAGCAAAGCTTCGGCCTGAATGGTGCCGGTGGCGCAGGCAAAGGCGCTAGGGATGCGGAAGGGGTCGAAGCCATGGGTGTTGCGGCCGGTGGGCAGCACTTCGGGGTTGTGCAGGATGTCGCCGCCGGGTGCCGGACGGACATAACCGCCATCGAGCGCATGGACCAAAGCGCCGAGTTCGTCATTGGCCGAAAGCTTCGCCTCGAGTTCGGCGCGGGTCGCGCCATTGTCGGCGGCGGCCAGCGCGTTCAGGAACGCCTCGCGCTCTTCGCCTTCGAGCTGGCTGCCCAGCACATGCAGGCCGAACGGGATCAGCGCGCGTTCGAGCTCGTACAGGTTGCCCGCGAGCGCGGCGATATCCGAACCGTCGATATCGAGCGCGATTGCGGCATCGTGGATCATGATCTCGAGCGCGGCGCGTTCGACGCCTTCGCCGGCCAGCGAACGCCAGCGTTCCACCAGGGCTTTCAGATCGGCAAAGCCCTTGTACAGGCCTGCTTCGGCGAGCGGCGGGGTGAGATACGACACCAGGGTCGCACCCGAGCGGCGCTTGGCGATGATGCCTTCGGACGGGTTGTTGGCCGCATAGAGATAGAAATTGGGGACGGTGCCCAGCAGCCGGTCGGGCCAGCAATCGCCCGAAAGCCCGGCCTGCTTGCCCGGCATGAACTCGAGCGCGCCGTGGGTGCCAAAGTGCAGCATGGCATCGGCGCGGAAGTCTTCCCGGATCCAGCGATAGAAGGCGGCGAAGGCGTGCGTCGGGGCGAAATCGCCATCGAACAGCAGCCGCATCGGATCGCCCTCATAGCCGAAGCTGGGCTGGACGCCGACGAACACATTGCCGAACTGCTTGCCGAGCACATGGATCGACCAGCCATCGCTGTTCAGCTTGCCGGGCGCGGGGCCCCATTGCTTTTCGATCGCGCGCAGGTGCGGCTCGTTGGTGACATGGTCGTCGGTCGAGATCCGCACCGCGACATTGGCGTCCGAACCGAAGCGCTCCGAATTGCCCTTGAGGATCGCATCGCGCAGCCCATCGACGGTGGCGGGCGGTGAGCAGTCATAACCTTCCGCCGCCAGCCGGTGGAGCGTGGCGTGGAGCGATTCGAACACCGCAAGATGCGCCGCGCTGCCGGTGGCGCCGGCATTGGGCGGGAAGTTGAACAGGATGATCGCGAGCTTGCGCTTGGCGCGCTCGGACCGGCGCAGCGTGACCATGCGCTCGACCTTGGCGGCGAGCATCTCGGCGCGCTCGGGGCAGCTCTGCATCGCGCGCATCGCATCGGGCGCGGTGAACAGGCAATGGCGTTCGCAGCCTTCGCACGGCACGCCGGCGCCATCGGAACGGCCACCGAAGACATGCGGCATGATCGCGCCGTCAAGCTCGGGAATCGCCACCATCATCGTCGCTTCGAGCGGTAGCAGGCCCTGGTGGCGGCTGCCCCATTGCTCGAGAGTCTGGAACTCGATCGGATGCGCGGCGATATACGGCAGATCTATGCCCGCTAGCACCTCTTCGGCCGCAGCAGCATCGTTATAGGCCGGGCCACCGACCAGCGAGAAGCCGGTGAGGTTGATCACCGCATCGACCACCGGATGGCCGTCGCGGACCAGGAAGCGGTCCATGGCCGGGCGCGCATCGAGCCCGCTGGCGAACACCGGGACGACATTGAGCCCGCGGGCTTCGAGCGCGGCGATCACGCCGTCATAATGCGCGGCGTCCTTGCCCAGCAGATACGAGCGCAACAGCACCAGGCCCACCGTTCCGGTGGCCTGCGCGACGCGCGGCAACGCGGCTGCATCTTCGGTCATGCGCTGCGGCAAGGCGGGGTGATACAGGCCAAGCTCGGGATATTCGCGCGGTGCCTGCGCGGGCGTGGTGCCCTTGAGCGCGGCGCGGTCGCCCGCGGCATAGCGGTCGATCAGGCTGCGGATCATCGAGACGACATTGTCGTCGCTGCCGGCCAGCCAGTATTGCAGGGTCAGGAAATAGTGCCGCACGTCCTGCGCGGTGCCGGGGATGAACTTCAAGATCTTGGGCAGGCGGCGCAGCATCTTCATCTGCCCCGCGCCCGAGCTCGCGCCCGGCTTGGAAGAGCCACGCAGCTTCTTGAGCAGCGCCAGCGGCCCGCGTGCGGGCGCATCCATGCGATAGCCACCCATGCGGGTGAGCTTGACGATATCGCCTGCCGACATCAGCCCCAGCATCGCGTCGCAATGCTCGCGCCGGGCCTCGAGCGCGGGCAGGATGGCCCGCACATGGTCCTCGAGGAACAGCATGGTGGCGATGACGATGTCGGCGCGCGCGATATCGGCGCGCGCGGCATCGATCGCACCGGGGTCGCGGTCCCAGTCGGCAGCGGCGTGGAAGCCGATCGACAGGCCGGGAAGATCGTTGACCAGCACCGCTTCGGCCCGATCGACGGCACCCGACAGATGGTTGTCGAGCGTGATGAACACCACGCGGATCGCAGCGGAGCGGCTCTTGGCCGCAGACGGGTTGGCTCTACCGGGCATAATGCGCCTTTGCCTCGTACAGCGTGTCTATAGTGATGGAGGCCAGCCCACGCTCAGCGGCATAAGCCTCAGTGTTGCGCCGCGCCTTGCCACGCACAAAGAAGGGGATTTTCTTGAGTTCTGTCTCCGCTTCGGCGGTCCAGCGGGTCAGTTCGAGCACATCGCCGTGGGCAGAACCCAGATCCTCCCCGGTACGGGGAGGTGGCAGCGCGTCAGCGCTGACGGAGGGGAAGCGTTCGGGCGCAATGTCGTCAGGGAAGTGCAATCCGGCTTCCCCTCCACCATGCTGCGCATGGTCCCCCTCCCCGGTCCGGGGAGGATTGGATGTCGTGCCATGCGCCAGATGACTCGCGCCGGCGCCGTCGTGAAACTCCGGATCGTCGCGGAACATGGTGAGCAGATGCTCTTCCAGACCCATGACCAAAGGATGCACCCAGCTGTCGAACAGCACGTTGGCGCCTTCGAAGCCCATCTGCGGGCTGTGCCGCGCCGGGAAATCCTGCACGTGCACCGGCGCCGAGATCACCGCGCAGGGGACCGACAGCCGCTTGGCGATGTGGCGCTCCATCTGCGTGCCCAGCACCAGCTCGGGATGCGCGGCGGCGATCGCGTCCTCGACCTCGAGATGATCGTCGGTGATCAGCGGCTCGACGCCATGTTCGGCGGCGGCAGCGCGGATATCGCGGGCGAATTCGCGGTTGTAGCAACCCAGGCCGCAGACCACGAAGCCCAGCTCGTCGCGTGCCACGCGGGCCGCGGCGATGGCGTGGGTCGCATCGCCGAAGATGAAGACGCGCTTGCCGGTGAGATAGGTCGAATCGACCGAACGGCTCCACCACGGCATCCGCGCTTCGGCGAGGTCCAGCGCCGGAGCGGCATCGACACCGGCCAATGCCGCGACTTCACGGATGAAGTCGAGCGTTGCGCCGTGGCCGATGGGGATGGTCTTGGTGAAGGGCTGCTTGAAGCTCTTCTCCAGCCACCGCGCCGCGGTATCGGCGATTTCGGGATACATCACGATGTTGAAATCGGCCTCGCCGATCCGGGCGATGTCGGCCGCGCTTGCCCCCATCGGCGCGGTGACGTTAATCTCTATGCCGAGCGCAGCCAGTATCTTCGCGATCTCGACGATATCGTCGCGATGGCGAAAACCCAGTGCGCTCGGCCCAAGCAGGTTCGCTTTGGGACGCGGAGAACCTGCCTGGCACGGTGCGGGGCGGGAGGAATCCCCGACCGCGAGAGTCCTGACTATCTGGTAGAAAGTCTCTGAAGCGCCCCAATTCTCCTTGCGGGAATAGCTGGGCAGCTCGAGTGGAATGACGGGAATATCCAGCCGCATCGCCTGCGCCATGCCGGCGGGGTCGTCCTGGATCAGTTCGGCGGTGCACGACGATCCAACGAGCAAAGCAGCCGGATTGAACCGCGCCACAGCATCGCGTGCGGCGGTCTGGAACAGTTCGGCGGTGTCCTTGCCCAGATCGCGCGCCTGGAAGGTGGTGTAGGTGACCGGCGGACGCTTGCCGCGCCGTTCGATCATCGTGAACAGCAGGTCGGCATAGGTATCGCCCTGCGGCGCGTGCAGCAGATAGTGCACGTCTTTCATGCCGGTCGCGACCCGCATTGCCCCTACATGAGGAGGCCCTTCATAGGTCCAGACCGATAGCTGCATCGCCCTATACCCTCAACACATCGCGGCGGCGGATCGGCCGGGCGAAAAGTTCGGCAAGATCGCCAGCTTGGTCGAAACCATGGATCGGCGAGAACACCAGTTCGATCGCCCATTTGGTGGTGAAGCCTTCGGCCTCGAGCGGATTGGCAAGGCCAAGGCCGCATACGGTGATGTCGGGCTTCGATGCGCGCACCCGGTCGAGCTGCTTGTCGACGTCCTGGCCTTCGCTGATCGTCGTGCCGACCGGCAGCTGTGCGAGTTCTGCCGCCATATGCTGGCGGTGCAGATACGGCGTGCCGACCTCGACGGTGATCATACCCAGCTCGACATGCAGGAAGCGCGCAAGCGGCACTTCGAGCTGCGAATCGGGGAGGAAGAAGATGGTCTTGCCTTCCAGCCGCGCGCGGCTGTGCTCGAGCGCGCGCTTGGCGCGTTCGCGGCCTGGCGCGACGACGCTGCGGAAATGCATTTCGTCGATCCCGAAGGCGTTGGCGGCGGCGTGCAGCCAATCGGTGGTGCCTTCCGCGCCAAACGGGAACGCTGCGGGCAGATGCACCGCGCCGCGATCTTCGAGCGCCTGCGCGGTATCGCCGAGGAACGGCTGGGCGAGCAGGAAGCGGGTGTTGGGGCCGACTGCGGGCAGATCGCGCGACGACCGCGCGGGCAGGCACGCAACCTTGGTGATGCCCATGTCGCGCACCAGCCGCAGCAGCTGGTCCTCGACGATATCGGGCAGCGCGCCGACGACCAACAGTTCCTGGCCCGAGTCGGCGGCCTGGGCGGGCATGAACGGCACCAGCGAGGCGAGGCACGCATCCTCACCCTGGGTGAAGGTGGTTTCGATGCCGCTGCCCGAATAATTGACGATCCGCACATCAGGCAGGAACGCGCTGGCCAGCCGCTGTGCGGCGCGGGCGAGATCGAGCTTGATCACTTCCGACGGGCAGCTTCCGACCAGGAACAAAGTGCGGATCTCGGGACGGCGCGCGAGCAGGCGGCGCACCACCCGGTCGAGCTCTTCATTGGCATCGGCCAGCCCTGCCAGGTCGCGCTCTTCGATGATCGCGGTGGCAAAGCGGGGCTCGGCGAAGATCATGACGCCTGCGGCCGACTGCAGCAGATGCGCGCAGGTGCGCGATCCGACGACGAGGAAGAAGGCGTCGGGCATCTTGCGGTGCAACCAGACGATGCCGGTGAGGCCGCAGAACACTTCGCGCTGGCCGCGTTCGCGCAGCACCGGAGCGTTAGTGCACCCGGCATCGGCGATGGCGGGGGTGGGGGCGGTCGCGATCATGATGCCACCGCGAGTGCGCCGTGCGAATCGGCTTGCGAACCAGCGCCCTGCAGCCGGGCGACACGCAGTTTCCAGAGGAACTGGCCGGCGTTGATGACATAGGCGCCATAGCCTGCGAGCGCGACGCCCATCCGGGCCTCGATGCTGCCGATGCCGCCCAGCAGCATCACCAGATAGGCGGTGTGCAGCGCCAGCACGAGCATCGAGAAAACGTCTTCCCAGAAGAAGGCCGGCGCAAACAGCCATTTGCCGAACACGACCTTTTCCCAGATCGAGCCGGTAACCATGATGGTATAGAGTGTCAGCGTCTTGACGATGATCGAGACATCGGCGGCGAATGCGCCTTCCCCGGTTGCCAGATACCGCAGCACCAGCGCCAGGCTGGCAAGGAATATGATGAACTGGACAGGTGCGAGCACGCCCTGGACCAGCGTCCATACCGTCGAGTCGCGGCGCGCGCGCTCGGCCGGTGTATAGAGCGAAACAGCCGCACCGGCTGAACGGCGACCCGAAGGATCAGCCGTAAAGGTGCGTATTTCCGCGGGTCCAGGCTGGTTTTCCAGTGGCATAAGCGCCGTTGCGTCTCCCGTATCAAGAACTGAAACCTACGCCGCGCTCGCCAAAAGTGTCAAGTTAAATTGACGTATAGCTTTCTTGACAAATTGGGTGTTGTCAGGCCCACTGGACAGGCGTAGGGTTGAGGCCTGGCGAGAGAACGGTCCAAGAAGTCTCCAGCCTCGAGGCCGATGCACGACGCATCGACGAGACCGGGAGAGTCTGAATGGCCTCAGTTTTTGGCATCGATTTAATCAAGTCGACGACAGGACTGTTCCGCAATGCGCGCACGCGCAAGAAGGGGTCGCCTTGGGATGGCGAGCAGACCGGCTATGGCCGTGCTGCACGCCATCGCGCCAGCGACGACGTTGGTCGCCTTGTGGAAGACGAAATCATCCCGCGGCTGCTAATGGTGCACCAGGATGACCCACGAATGAGCCAGTTTCCCGCCGATATGCCAGCGACCATGAGTTCCGGAACCTTGCCTGCCACCGGGGCAGACGACGACGCCAACGAATTTCGCAACACATCCGGCATGCAGTCGAACGACAACGTCCGGGATGCCGCAGCCCAATCCACGGCTGGCCCCAACACCGCGATGGCCCCGAAACCAGCCATGGCCCTGAAGACCGACGCACCGCGCTTTGACGATGCGACGGTCCGGGCTTTCGCCTCTGATGTGCTGATCCACGAGGTCGATGTCCTGTCGGATATGGTCAGCGCCTATCTCGATCAGAATATCGCGCCCGAGACGCTGTTCATCCAGCTGATCGCGCCGGCGGCGCGCGAGCTGGGAGAGAAATGGACCCGCGACGAATGCGACTTTGTCGATGTCACCATGGGATTGTGGCGGCTGCAATCGCTGCTGCGGACCGTCGCCTTGTGGGCCCCGCCCTCGCCGGGCTGGAACCTGCGGACCAACAAGGCGCTGTTCACGGCCATGCCCGATGACCAGCACAGCCTGGGCACGCTGATCATTTCGGAATGCTTCCAGCGGGCAGGCTGGGATGTCGAAACTCTGATCGAGCCGCAACAATCGGACATTCTGCAGGCGTTGAGCACAACATCATTCGATCTGGTTGGATTGACAGTCACGACCGACTTTTCTATCGGGGCGGTTCCCAAGCTGCTGACGGCGATGAGAAGCGTGTCCTGCAATTCCAATCTGGCAATCATGATCGGCGGTCCGGCCCTTGGCTATGACCCCGTACGTGCGCGTGAATTGGGTGCGGATGGAACCGCTCCCGATGCCGAGGCCGCGCTCAAGATGGCCGACGAACTTGTATCTGCCGGGGTTGAGCGCACTGCTCTGACGTTTTGAAGTCCGCTCCCGGCGCGGCAATAATGAAGGACGAGCCCTCCGCGATCCCTATGCCTTTTCGCGACCTCAAAGGCGTCGTCGGCAAACTTGAAATCGGTGCAGCACTCGCTTTGGTGCTCGCCGCAGGCGATATCGCCCTGGCGCTCGATTCCGATGGCGTCATCAGCGATGTTTCCGTCAGTGCCGAAGACATGCCCGACCTGAGCGCCTGGATTGGCAGGCGCTGGGAGGATACGGTTGCCCTCGACAGCAAGCCCAAGATCAACGAGATGCTGGCCAGCCAGCCGTCCGACACCCCCGATCGCTGGCGCCAGGTCAACCACCCCGGCCCCGACGGCAATCTGCCGATTCATTACCGCCTTGTCGACCTGGGCGAAGGCAATCCGCGCATGGCTATCGGCCGCGATGTCCGCGCCTGGGCCAGCCTGCAGCAGAGGTTGTTGCAGACCCAGCAGTCGCTCGAGCGCGATTACCTGAAGTTGCGCCAGACCGAAGCGCGCTACCGCTTGTTGTTCGACATGATCACCGATCCGGTGCTGATTATCGATGCCAGCACCCGCCGGATCACCGCGGCCAACCCAGCCAGCTACCGTCTGTTCGGCGTGAAGTCGGGCTCGCTGGACAATCGCGATCTCGCCAATGTCATCGGCGGAATCTCGCGGGACGATCTGATCGCCAGCCTTGGCGGCGCCACTGCCACAGGCGAGCGCTGCGAAATGCAGGTCAGCATCGTTACGGGCGAAGCACCGATGCTGCTCACCGCAATGCCCTTCCGCCAGGACAGCGGCCGGCAGTTCATGATCCGCCTGACGCACACCGGCGAGAGCCCGGGCGCCGATGGCGACCAACGGCCGCTGCACGAGCTGATCGAGCGCATGCCCGATGCGTTCGTGCTGACCGATGGCGCAATGCAGATCATCACCGCCAACTCGGCTTTTGTCGATCTCGTGCACGGCAGCTCGAAGGAAGCGATCACCGGACAGCCGCTCGGCCGCTTCATCGGGCGTCCCGGGATCGATGTCGATTTGATGCGCAAGCAACTCGACACCCACGGCCAGGTGCGCAACGCCACCACGATCATCCATGCCGACGACGCCATCGAAGAGGCGATCGAGGTCTCGGGGGTCAAGACCGACAGCCAGGGCGGACATTACGGCTTTGCCATCCGCACCGTCAGCCGGCGGATGCGCGACCTGCCGCCTGCAGACCGTGACCTGCCGCGCTCGGTCGACCAGCTCACCGAACTGGTCGGGCGGATGCCGCTGCGCGAGATCGTGCGCGAATCGACCGACCTGATCGAACGGATGTGCATCGAGGCGGCGCTGGCCTACACCTCGGACAACCGCGCCTCGGCGGCCGGAATCCTGGGCTTGAGCCGCCAGAGCCTGTATTCCAAGCTCCATCGCCATGGCCTTGGCAATCTGGTCGGGCGCAAGGACGAGCTCAGCTAGAAGCGCGCCGATACCGGCAGGCCGATGGCCCCCGGTCGGTTCAATTGGCCTCGAAGAGCTCGAACATCGCCCACAACCCCGGTCTGTCGAGCGCTGCTTCGCCGTCGCTGCCATCGCGGACCTTGGCGATGGCCCGGCGCAGCGCCTCTGCCGGGACCAGACCATCACCCATCCCCAGTACGGTGCCGACCGACAGCCGTCTCGAGACATCGTCGCGAACCGGCCAGTGGCTTGCCAGCACGCGCCCCGCGCCTGCCAGAAAGAACCCCTGCACCAGCCCGGCCAGCTGAGGCCGGTCGGTCAGGCTGGTCGCCGCGGTGTTGCAAGCCGACAGGATCACCAGCCCGGCGGGCAGGCTCATCGCGCCGATCTCGCTGGGCTTGAGCAGCCCATCGTCGCTGCCCGCGGGCGAGAGCAGCAGCGCAGGCTCGCTCAAGCCGTCGAGCTCGCCCGACAGCAGACCATGCGTGGCGAAGGCCAGCACCGCGCCCGACGGAACGATCGCACTGCGCAGCGCCTCTTCGGTCGCCGCATCCCCCACCAGAAGTTGCGCCGACCCTGCCCCGATCGCATTGCCCAGCGAAGCCAGCTCGCGCCGGGAATCGGGCAGATCGGGAAGATCGGCGATGGTCTTGGCGGTGGTCGCCGAGCGCATCGCCATCAGCGAGCGTGCGGGCGCGCCCGCCACACCGCCGAACGCGATAAGTGTCTTGCTCATCGGCGCGAACGCCCCCTTGCGGCCATGCGGAACGCCCACGCGCCGGACGATCGTTGTCGTCTCCACCAACAGCCTGCGCCCGTCCCTGTCGCCGGACAGCAGGCCGAAGGGAAGCGACGACAGCGCGCCATTGGTCGTGACATACAGCTGCCCCGCCGATCGCACCATGGTGCCGATATCGTCAGGAAACAGGCTTGCGAAAAGCTGCGCCGCAGCGCCCCGGTCGAGCGCACCCTCTCCCTCCGGATCGGCGACAGCGCGCAGTCGTCGGATCAGCGCATCGATCGGCGCATCGGCCCCGACCAGCGCCTGCCGGACCGTGTCAGGCCCGATCGCGGTGACCAGCCAGTCCTTGCCGATATCGGTGACCATCACGCTCACATCACCGGCCGTCGCCGTCGCCTGAATCTCGGCGAGCGCGGCAGGCGCGAAGATCAGGCTGGCCCGCTGATCGGGCGTGAGCCCGGCATCCAGCGCTGCAATGGCCTGCCGGTTGCGCGCCAGCTCGCCCGACACCCCAGCGAGGTCGAACGCGGGGTCGGGCTTGCCACCATTGGCATCGATCCGGGCTTCGAGCCCCTGCCGCGCCGACACCAGTTCGCGTCTTTGTGCCAGCAACCCGGCGAGTGTGGGATCCGATTTTGCCGCGCGCTCGGTCGCCGCGATGGCGAGAACATCGTCCAGCGCGGTGCGCGCTGCCCATTGCTGCGCGCGAAACGCATCCTCCGCAGCGCCGCGGCGCGCGAAAATTTCCGCAAGCCAGCCATAAGCGGGCCGCTGTCGCTCGGCCTGCGTCGATCCGCGGACAAGCTGGGCGTTGAGCGTCAGCGCCTCGAATACCGCGCGGGCCTGGGCCAACAGTTCGGCCGCGGGCCGCAGATCGCCGCGATCCTCCACCCGCAACGCAAACGCGCGCGACAGCAAGAGGTCGGGATGGTCGGGCGCAAACATCCGGCTGCGCACCGCCACCGCCTGCTGCGCGGCATCGCGCGCGGTTGTCCAGTTGCTTCGCGCAAACGCCGCCTTGGCGAGGTTGTCGCGCGCATTGGCCCGGTCCCTGTGCCCCTCCGGCAACCGGGCATCGCGCACCGCGAGCAGTTCCTGCGCCAGCGCCTCGGCCTGAACCCCCTGCCCCAAAGCGATCAGCGCGATCAGCCGGGTGTCGCGCGCGCTCAGCGAGCGGTCGCTCTGCACGCCGAGTTGCGCATCGATGATCGGCGTGGCGTAATCGAGAAAGGCATTGGCATCCGCATGACGCCCCGCCCGCACCAGCGCCTGAGCGAATTGCGTGCGCATGGTCGCGCTGTTCTGGTTGGGCCCGCCATTGGCCTTTTCGATCAGCTCGAAGCCCTGGCGGATCGGCGCCATCGCATCGTGCGGACGGTTGAGGCGCATCAGGATGGCCCCCAGATTGGCATAGAGATTGGCCATCGCCGGATGATCGGCGCCCAGCGCGCCGCCCGTCTTGGCGATCGCATCCTGCGCCGTGATCACCGCGTCCTCGGTCCGGCCTGCGGTGTACAGATACACCACCCGGTTGGCGCTCCAGATGGCGACGTCCTGCGGCACCGGATCGAGCGCGAGACCGATCCGGATCGCCTCGGCGTTGCGCGCCAGTGCATCCTCCAGCCGGCCATGCTCCAGATAGGATGCCGCGAGGTTCGACAGCGTCACGGCATGGTCGCGAATCCCCTGGGCGGAAGGATCGTTGTCGTATTCGGCGGCAAGCTGCTCGTTGATCGCCAGCGCACCGGCATGGTCCGCCTTGAAGTTGAGGATATAGGCACGCAGGCTGAGCGCGTTGCGCCAGTCGGCGCGATAGCCTTCGGCCCCGGCGAGCCTTGCCACGATCCAGTCCACCTCGGCCTGCGCCTTGTCCATTTCGCCCGCCGCAGCATAGGCTTGCGCCACATACAAAGCCCGCGCGGCGATTTCGGGGTGGTCTGCAGGATACAGCCGCTTCGCCTCCGCCAGCGTCTGGTCGGCGAGCGCGCGGTAGCCGGCGGCATCGCTGTTGGCGTCCGCCGCTTCGAACCGCGCGATCAGGTCATCCAGCCGCGTCCGGTCGGGCGCGGCCTGCGCCGACGCAACCCCCAGAGCGACCCACATTGCCAACGCCGCAACAGATTTTTTCATGAATGCCCCCTTTGCCATTGCTGGCCCCATCCCAAATTGGCGAGACACGAAACAAATGGAAAGCGATTCCTTCGGCGGGGGGCAGCGTGCGTCCCGTGGCGATACAGATCGAAGCGCCGGCGTCAGCCCCCGACAAGGCGACCGACCGGACCGATTATTGCCCGATCAGACCCAGGGCATGGCGGATGAACGCGTCGCGGTCGCGCACCCAGGACGCCTCGGGCGGCAACGCGGGATCGACATAGGTCCACCCCTCGGGCGAATAGGGTTTGCGGATGGTCCCGCGCGTGGCGAACGCCAGCGATACCATGCGCTGCTGCGCCCTGGTGGTGCGCTCGTTGCCCATCACCGTGGGGGTGCCGGGTTCCACGCCCAGGCCCTGCGGCCGCAGCGCGAAGACATACGGTTCGGTCCGAAAGCTCTCGACCACCGTGTTCTGGAATACCGACAGATAGACCTGATCGAGCGCGGCCAGCGGCGAGGACGGCATCCGCCAGTCGGGGCTGACCATGATGTTCCACGGGTAATTTTCGGGCGCGCCATAGACGATCTCGGTGCGCAGATCGACCAGCGCGTCGCGCGGCGCCTGTGCCGGTGCGACGCGTTTCAGACGCAGATTGTTCGACCATGTGAAGCCGAACGCCGAGATATCGACCAGCGGCATCGCCGACGGCGTGGTCACACCCGGCAGATTGGCGACGGTGACGTCTTCGTAAATGCGAAGATACGCCTTGTCCTTGAGCTGATGCCCGCTGGCAACGTCGATCCAGCCCTTCTGCCCATACCAGACCGAGTTGCGCAGATGCGAGACCAAAGTACCGTTGATATAGGTCGAATGCTCCTGATCGACATTGTCGCCGACATTGCCGCGGATTTCGCTGTCCTCGACATAGACCATGGTCTGCCCGCCCGGAACGAACAGCGCATTCTTGCCGCCGAAGACCTTCGCTCTGCGGATCACCGCGGTCAGCAGCCCCGGCCGGGTCACCCCGGTCACCTCGAGGTGCACCGCGCCCTTGGCCTCGCCCGCGCCGGGGAAATCGAGCGCGATGTCGCGCATCTCGAAATGCACCCGCTGCGGCCCCAGGTCGAACAGCCGCAAGTTGATCGAGGCCCAGGCGTCATCGGTGCGGAAGGTGACAGGCACGCCGGGAACCGACGAGCGGAAGATATACTGCGTGCCCTGAGTCGATCCGACGATCTGCGGCATCCAGGGGGCGAAGGGATAGACGCACGGCTGGCCCGAGCTGTCATAGGCCTCGTAGATAAACTCGAAGCCGCCCTCGACCCGGCCGTAGAGCGATTCGGCAGAGGGGCCGGCATACACCTCACGCCGTGCGGCGCGCGAGGCGTCGCAGCGGATCCGCAGGGTCGCTGCCGGCGTGCGCAGATTCTGCATCGGCATATAGAATGGATAGGCGCGATCGCGCTGCGCAGCGTTTTGCGGCGGTTCGCGCGACGTGACATTCTCGGTCGCCGCGAGCGTTTCTGTTGGCAGCATCACCCCGGGCGTTTGCTTTACGGGCCCGGCGGACGACAGCAATGTGGTCGGCACCAACGCCAGCAGGATCGCCAATCTGCGTCGTGACATCATCCGACTTCCAACCTGCCTGCGTGTTCTCGCCGCTCCAGAGAACACGGCCTAGCTGCTATAGCTTAATTTTCGACATAATCGCCATACCTCCCTGGCAGACCGCGTTCCGCAACCCCACCGACCTGACATCCTGAACTGTCCATTTTGATTGACACTCTGTGGGTCCGGGCATAGCTTTGCCCGCATGGATCGCTCCGCCAACATCCCCCGCCCTGTCCCGATTCCCGCCCCGCGCGATGTGCTTGAGCTGCTCAAGCCGGTCACCTGGTTTCCGCCGATGTGGGCGTTTTTCTGCGGGGTGATGTCGTCGGGCGCATCGCTCGATGGTCGCTGGCTGTTCCTCGTCGGCGGTGTGCTGCTGGCAGGTCCCATGGTCTGCGGCACCAGCCAGGCGGTCAACGACTGGTACGACCGGCATGTCGATGCGATCAACCAGCCCGAGCGGCCGATCCCTTCGGGCCGGATCGCGGGCCGATGGGGGCTGTATGTCGCGCTGATTGGCTCTGCGCTGTCGCTGGTGCTGGGCGCGGTGCTCGGCTTCTGGGTGTTTATCGCGACCATCGTCGGGCTGCTGTGCGCCTGGGGCTACAGCGCGCCGCCGTTCCGCTTCAAGATGAGCGGCTGGGTCGGACCGGGCGTGGTGGCGTTGAGCTATGAGGGGCTGAGCTGGTTCACCGGTGCGAGCGTGATGACGGGCGGACTGCCCGACACCCGGGTGCTGATCGTCATCCTGCTGTACAGCATCGGTGCGCATGGCATCATGACCTTGAACGATTTCAAGGCGGTCGAAGGCGACACCGCGATGGGCGTGCGCTCCTTGCCGGTGACCCTGGGCGTCGCCAACGCGGCAAGGCTGGCCTGCGCGGTGATGGCAGTGCCGCAGGTGGTGGTCATCGCATTGCTGCTCAACTGGGGCTTGGCGATCTCGGCGATCGCGGTCACCCTGCTGCTGGCGATGCAATTGGTGTTCATGCGCCGGTTGCTCACCGATCCCAACAAATACGCGCCCTGGTACAACGCTACGGGCGTTTCGTCCTATGTCTTCGGCATGCTCGCTGCGGCTCTGGGCCTGGGGGGCTGGATATGAGCGCCTCCGCCTTGATGCGCAACGCGCGGATCGGCGCCCCCCGTATCGGCCTGGGCTGGACCGACATCATTCGCATGGGGCTGGTCCAGGCGAGCATCGGCGCGATCGTCATGCTGGCCACCTCGTTGCTCAACCGGGTAATGGTGGTCGAATACGCGCTGCCCGCCGCGCTGCCTGCGGGCCTCGTCGCCTGGCATTATGCGGTGCAGCTCTCGCGCCCGATCTGGGGCCATGGCTCCGACCGGGGCCGCAAGCGCACGCCGTGGATCATCGGTGGCATGGGGGTGCTGGCGCTGGGCGGCATCGTTGCGGTCAACGCGACGATCCTGCTCCCGGCCTCGCCGCTCTACGGCACCTTGCTCGCCATCGTCGCCTTCAGCATGATCGGTGCGGGCGTGGGCGCGGCCGGAACGTCGCTGCTGGCGATGCTCGCCTCGGGCGTGGTGCCCGAACGCCGTGCTCCAGCTGCCGCGATCACCTGGATCATGATGGTCGGCGGCATCGTGATGGCGGCCGCGACCGCGGGCAGTCTGATCGATCCGTTCAGTGAGCAGCGGCTCGCGGTCGTTTCGGGCGGGGTTGCGCTGAGCGCATTCGTGCTTGCCTGCGTCGCCATCGCCGGGATCGAAAGGCGGCTGGTGCCGCCCGCGCACCCCCATGGCGATGCGCCGACGGGCAGCTTCGGCGAAGCCTTGCGCGAAATCATGGCCGATGCCACCGCGCGCCGCTTCACCATCTTCGTGTTCATCTCGATGCTGGCCTATGCGATGCAGGACCTGATCCTCGAGCCGTTCGCCGGACTGGTGTTCGCGATGACCCCGGGTGAATCGACCAAGCTCTCGGGCCTGCAGCATGGCGGCGTGATGGCTGGGATGATCGTAGCAGGGATCGGCGGCAGCGCCTTTGCCGGACGGCGGCCATCCGATCTGCGCTGGTGGATCCTGGCGGGCTGCGGCGGCTCGGCGCTGGCGCTGGCGGGGCTGGCGATCGCCGCCACCACCCCCACTCTTGGCGGCGGTGACTGGCCGATCAAGGCCAATGTCGCGGTGCTGGGCTTTGCCAACGGGCTGTTCGCAGTCTCGGCGATCGGCGCGATGATGGGGCTGGCGGGCGCCGGCCAGCAATCCAAGGAAGGCGTGCGCATGGGCGTGTGGGGCGCGGCACAGGCGATCGCCTTCGGGCTGGGCGGGCTGACCGGCGCGATCGGCGTCGACATCGCGCGCGACCTGCTGGCGAGTGACGGCGCAGCGTTCCAGATGATTTTTGCAGGCGAGGCGGGGTTGTTCATCCTCGCGGCGCTTCTGGGGGTGCGCGTGACCATGCGCACCGCCGATCCGCTCATATTGGCGGCACCGGCCTGAGGGCCATACAGGAGACAGGCAATGGCAAATGCGGATTTCGATGTCGCGGTCATTGGTGGCGGACCATCGGGCGCGACCGCGGCCAACGATCTGGCCAAGCGGGGACTCAAGGTGCTGCTGCTCGACCGCGATGGCCGGATCAAGCCGTGCGGCGGCGCGATCCCGCCGCGCGCGCTCAAGGATTTCGAAATCCCCGAATCTTTGCTGGTCGCCAAGGCGCGCGCCGCACGGATGATCTCGCCTGCCGGGCGCAAGGTCGACATGCCGGTGGGCGACGGGCCCGAGGGCAAGGGCTATGTCGGCATGGTCGACCGCGACGTGTTCGACGAATGGCTGCGCGCGCGCGCCGCGCTCAACGGCGCAGAACGCATCACCGGCACCTATGAACGCATCGACCGGGACCAGGACGGCATGGCGGTGCTGGTGTATCGCAGCGAGCGCGGCGGGCCCGACCGGCGGGTGCGGGTGCGCTCGGTGATCGGCGCCGACGGCGCACGCTCGGCCGTCGCCAGGCAGAACATCAAGGGCGCCGAACAGGTCAAATGCGTGTTCGCGTATCACGAGATCATCAAGGCCCCCGAACCGGCGCTCGCCCACGCCACCGATTTCGACGCCGACCGCTGCGATGTCTATTATCAGGGCAAGCTGTCGCCTGACTTCTACGCCTGGGTGTTCCCGCACGGCGACACCGCGAGCATCGGCCTGGGCAGCGCCAACAAGGGCTTTCCGTTGCGCGAAACCACCGCGCTGATGCGCGAGCAGATCGGGCTGGCGGGCTGCGAGACGATCCGCAAGGAAGGCGCGCCGATCCCGTTGAAGCCCTTGAAGCGCTGGGACAATGGCCGCGATCTGGTGGTCGCGGGCGATGCCGCCGGCGTGGTCGCCCCGGCCTCGGGCGAGGGCATCTATTACGCGATGGCCTGCGGGCGGCTGGCGGGCGACGCGGTGTTCCAGTTCCTCGTCACTGGCAAGCCGGCCGCGCTCAAACAGGCCCGCAAGCAGTTCATGGCCAAGCACGGCAAGGTGTTCTGGATCCTGGGGATGATGCAGTATTTCTGGTATTCGTCGGACAAGCGCCGCGAGCGTTTCGTCAAGATGTGCGCCGACCCCGATGTTCAGTATCTCACCTGGCAGAGCTACATGCACAAGGAACTGGTCCGCCGCAAACCGGTGGCGCATGCCAAGATTTTCGTGAAGGATATGGGACATCTGCTCGGGCTGTCACGCGCCTGATATGAAGGCTACGTGATTTTTGCAGCTGGGAGGCTGAAGTCGAATGCATCGTGAAGGTTTTCTGCCCGTCATCCTGGCGGCGATGGCGGCATTGATCGTGGCCGCAGGCGGCGCGACGATTACCGATCTGGGGCCATGGTACCAAAGGCTCACCCAACCGGACTGGGCGCCGCCGAACTGGTTGTACGGCGTCGCGTGGACATTGATCTTCGCGCTGGCCGCGATGGCCTCGCTCGCCGCCTGGCGCGCCGCGCCGACGCGCAATGCGCGCACCAACGTCATCGGGCTGTTCGCGTTCAACGGTTTCCTCAACGTGCTGTGGAGCCTGTTGTTCTTCCGCGTCCAGCGGCCCGACTGGGCGCTGATCGAGGTCGCGGCCTTGTGGCTCTCGGTCGCGGTGCTGATCGTCTATTGCGGGCGTTTCTCGAAGGCGACCGCGTGGCTGCTGCTGCCCTATATCGCCTGGGTGAGCGTCGCGGCCGCGCTCAATTACGGAATCGTCCAGCTCAACGGACCGTTCGGCTGAGATGGGTGCGGTATCCGCCCTCTTCGCCAGCGGTCATGCGGCGGACCTGATTTTGATCGTGCTGGCGGCCGAGTTCGTCTGGCTGGTAACGCGCGGCGGCAAGGCACTGGATGTCGCATTGGCGCTGGGGCCTGCGGTGTTCATCGTGCTGGCCCTGCGCGGCGCGCTGACCGGTGCTGCCTGGCCGCTGATCGCGCTGCCGCTGATGCTGTCGTTCCCGGTGCATATCGCAGACTTGTGGCGACGCGGGATGTTGGGCAAACCCAGTTAACCGATGCCGGTCCCCTGCGCAGGCAGGGGCCCATCATCGAACCCTTCCATGTTCAGCCAGCGGTGTGGGGTATGCACTTGCAGGAGAAGAGCCCCGGCCTTCGTAGGGGACCGAAGACTGTTGTGAGCGTAACGCCCCCTTATCGCCTCTCCCTTGATGGGAGAGGCAGCGAGACTTGGTGGCTTTGCCACCTAGGGTCAGGACTCATTGATCCAGAAGATGAAGATAGCCGCGAACGT
>NZ_JAUCZC010000029.1 GCF_030373265.1 Blastomonas sp. | reverse complement strand
CGCCAAGACCCGAATTTACTCTTGCATCTTTCGGGGCGTCCACAGATGGGAAGCATTGCCGCGATCGCCGCTTGCAAACATGATGCGGGCGATGCCGGGGTCGGGATATTCGATGCGAATGTCTGAACTGGTCACAATGTCATTCATTTTTTCAGCCCGCCTTGGGATAGCCGCCGCCGCCATAGGCTGCGTCCAGCGCGGCACGATCCAGCTGGTAATCGGCACCGCGCGGCAGGCTTTCGGCAAAAACTATAGTCTTGGGCTTTTTGTATCCCGCGAGCCGCTCGCGCACATGGGCGATGAAGGCATCCGCCGGGAAATCGGTGCCCGGCTTGCGCACGATGATCGCCTTTATATTCTGGTCCCAGGTCGGGTCGGGCACACCGATTACAGCAGCATCGGCAACGCCTTCATGCGATTTCAGGCAGTTTTCGACCTCGGCGGGATAGACGTTTTCCACGCCCGTCTTGATCATGGTCGTCTTGGGACCGATGAACACCAGACTGCCGTCGTCGAGCCGCTTGCCCAGATCGTTTGTGCGGTGCCAGCCATCGACCACGCGCCGCGCATTTTCCTCCGGACGGTTCCAGTAGCCGCACATGACGATCGGCCCGCGCGCCAGAATTTCGCCGGTCTGGCCGAAGGTCAGCTCATGCCCTGCATCATCGGCGATGCGGAACTGCACGTACGGCACCGGACGTCCTGCGCCGCTGCCGCCCATCCAGGCAACCGCCGCCAGCCCGCCGATCTCGGTCTGGCCATAGCCGCCGATCTTGCGCATCGCAGGCGCATGGCGGGGCATCACCATGGGCATCGCATAGTCGCTCATCTGGCTGTCCGCCCAGATCGAGGAGACATCGTAGCGACCATCGCGGTTTGCCTCGCGCATCTGCACGACGGTAGGCTGCGGGACAAAGGCGTGGGTCAGCTTATGCCGGTCGATGTTTTCGAGCAGTTCAGTTGCATCGACGCGAGCGACGAAAGCATTTCGGCCACCGGCCAAAAACGTCCCGAGCGTGCCCATCAGCACGCCCAGATGGAACATCGGGCCTGACACCAGATAGCCTGAATCCTCGTCGATAGCCTGGCCAGTCATCGCCAGCCATGAAATGATGAGAAGCGATTCATGGCTGAGCAATGCAGCTCCCGGTCGACCGGAGAATCCGGCGGTGTAGATGGCCAGCAGGGGCGTTGATGTCTCGACCGGATCGAAATCCGCTTCGGGATCAGCAGCGGCGAGCAGTGCCTCATAGCTGTCTTCTCCGTCGCAGCCGTCATGGCAGATCCAGTTGCCGTCGGGCTTCCATGCCGCGCGCGCATCGCGGTTGACCGCGCCGATTTCGGCATCCTGCCAAAACACGACCTTCGGATCGAAGTCATCGAGCGCAAAGGCGATTTCCTGCGCCGACCAGCGCCAATTTGCCGGGCAGAAGATCGCCCCCACCCGTGCAGATGCCAGCAGCGCCTCCAGCACGCGAAAGCTGTTCTGGCCGAGCCACAGGATGCGGTCACCCTTGACCACGGCCCGGCTGCGCAGCACGCCCGCCAGCCGGTTGACCCGTTCGTCAAGCTCAGCGTAGCTGTAGATCTGTTCGCCATCGATCATAGCGGGCATGGCATGGCGGCTTCGCGCCTGTTCGTGCAGCAGATCGCCCCAGCCATAAGCATGGACGGCGGCATAGGGGGCAAGAGCGGGGTGCAGCTTCATGCCGGCACCACAACGCCGTCGCGGACGCCGCATGTGCAGGGACGGTCGGAGATAGATCCGGCAATGCCGGTATCGAGCTCGGCCAGTGGCTCGGTCCGATCATAGCGCGAGCTGAGATGTAGCACACCATCGTATTCGGCCATCGTCCAGTCGCGGCTATCGTAATGCAGGCAGCCGTGCGCGCATTCCAGCGCCAGCGCCGGCCCGATAGACACCACCCGGCGCGTATCTACATTGGGCATAGAACAGACTTGGGCATAAGCATCGGGCCGTGCCCAGACCGTCCGCCCGGCAAATACCTTTTCCGCGTCGTGCCCGAACATCCTGAGTCCCTCCAGCGTTGATGCCGCAACCCCGCAAATGGCAACGGGATCGAACTGGCGGCTGATCGATTCCACTCTGCCCGCATCGAAAGGGCTGTCATCGGCGTTCAGACCATAGAGACCCAGCATCTGCACAGCCCGCTCGAACCCGCCATACTGGATGATCTCCGGCACCATCGAGATGGTCATGATATTGGATCCGGCAGCGAAACCGAAGGTTCGCAGAACGCGGGTCAGGGTGAAGGCGGAGCGGTCAATTTCTGCCGCTGTCGCACCGTAGAACGAGACTGTTCCCCGCACATTGTAGCTGCCGATGAAATCGGGCCGCCGGATCGCGCTTGTCATCGCCTGCTCCTGATTCATTGCCTGGTTACCCGCGGAATCTTGTGCGGCGGGCCAAGCTTGAGCAGGTCCTGCTCGTCCACCAGCTCGACGTGCAGCCTGACGCCCACCGCCTCTGCGATCATCCCATGCAGCCGGTCGCGCAGCACCTCATGGCTGACCTCCAGCCGCGCCCGATCATATCCGATGCGCAGTTTCAGCGCGTCCATCTCGCGGTCGGTGCGGATGATCTGGAAAAGTCCGGCACGGGTCTCGCTATGCTGCTCGACCAGTCCCATGATCTCGCGCGGCAGAATCGAGCGGCCCTCGATGATGATCTGGTCAGTAGCGCGGCCCAGCAGATCATAACGCGCGTGGTTGCGTCCGCAACCGCATGGCCCGCGCTTGATCTGCACCAGATCGCCTGAGCCATAGCGCACAAGCGGCGTCAGCCGGTCGTTGAGCGTCGTCACCACCAGCTCGCCGACCTCGCCATCGGCCAGCGGCTCGCGGGTCACCGGATCGACGGTCTCGATGAACGCTAAGTCTTCATAGGCATGGAAACCATCGTGCATGCGGCACATCGTCGCTCCTGCCACATCGCCTAGCGATGTCGTCTCGAACAGTTCCAGCCCCCAGCTGCGGGTCAGCGTCGCCAGCCGGTTGCCCAATGGCTCGCCGCCAAAGATCGCACCCTTGTAGCTCTTGAACACATCGACCGGATCGTCGCCGGATTTCTCGAAATACGCTTCCAGCATCAGCAGCATGGGGTTGGAAAAGATCGCCCCTGACGTCGGCCGCCACCGTTTGGAGGCTTCCGCAAAACGCGGAATCTCGCTTGGCCCGATAGAGAAGCAGATCTCGCTGACGCCGTGCTCGGAATAATAACGCCGCCGGTGGCCACCCCGGAACGTGAACATCATCCAGCTGAAATAGTCGCCGGGCCTCAGGCCTATATGCCAGTGATCGCGAAAATACGCCTCTTCGCTGCCTGATCGATACCAGTTGGGTACAGGGGTGGGATCGCCCGTCGTGCCCGAGGTCGTGCCAATCGACACCGTTTCGCCCGGAACACTGGCGCTCATCCCGCCCGAAGGATCGTCATGCCGGTCGCGATATGAGCGTACATCATCCTTGTCGATGATCGGCACCTTGGCGACAAAATCGCCGACCGATCGGATGTCTGACGGCCTGACCCCGGCCGCGTCCCATGTCTCGCGGATCAGCGGCGCGCGGGCATAGGCATGGGCCGCTATCGCCACGATCGCGCCTTCCTGCAGCCGGTCGAGATCCTCGCGGCTGGCGGTCTCGACGGGGTCGAAAAATTCCGGATGCGCCATGCTCAGACCTTTCTGAAATTGGGCAGCACCCAGCCGTCGGTGATCGCGGTCCAGTCCACCGTCACCTTCATGCCGATGTGCACATCCTCGGCTTCGCAGCCCGAGACATTGGCGTTGAGCCGCGCGCCGGGCGCACCGTCCAGATCGACCACGACAGGGACGTAGACATAGTCCTCGCCGGTCTTCGGGTTCTTGTTGCAGATGGCATAGCTGAACACCGTTCCCGTGCCCGGCAGTGTCGGCCAGCCCTTGTTGCGGCTCTGGCATTGCGGGCAATAGGGCGATGGCGGCATCCGGAAATGCCCGCAATCGGCGCACTGGCACGCGGTCAGGCGATGCGCCTTCGCCGCGTCCCAAAACGGTTCGGTATCCGGGTTGGTGGTGATCGCGATCTGGTCGCCGGGCAGCGCGCGCGCGGGTCCGTAAGCCATCAGTCTCTCCTCAATACCATGCCGGACACAGGCAAGGAGGCAGGGCCGCCAGTCACCAGCGCAAACTCTGCGTCTTTCACCTGATTGATCGCGGTGCCGCGCACCTGCTCGACGCCCTCCACGATATGGGTCATGCCGATGATATAGGCTTCGTTGAGATTGCCGCCGTGGGTGTTGACCGGCACGCCGCCATGGGTGCCGCCCCGCGTCGTCGCATCATAGCGCAGCTTGCCAGAAAGCACATAATCGCTGCCCTCGCCCTTGGCGCAGAAGCCGTAATCCTCAAGCTGCATCAGCACCATGCACGAGAAGTGATCGTAGATCAGCGCGACATCCATGTCGCCAGCACTCAGACCGGTCTGCTCCCAAAGCCGGTCGGCGACATATTGATGCCCCGATGAGGCAAAATGCGGATCGGGCATACCCATCCAGGCGAAAGCCCTGCCCCACTCGCGCTGGCCGCCATGGGTGACCCCATGGACGACAGCGGGCTTGTGGCGACAATCGCGGGCGCGGTCCATCGTGGTCGTGATGACGGCAACTGCGCCATCGGTCTCCAGGCAGAAATCGAGGCGGCGCAAGGGGTCGGCCAGCATCGGCGACCCGTTATACTCCTCGTTGCTGAGCGAATTGCGCCGTACCGCCTTGGGCCGGTTGTGGGTGTTGGCCCGCGTCGCTTGCACGACCTCGCGAAAGGCTTCGGGCTGCGTGCCGTAAAGGTGCATATGCCGCCGTGCCAGCACCGACATCAGGTGGCCGGGTCCGACCAGCCCGGAGGGCTGGAGAAAGCTGTTCTCCGGATTGGGGGCCGAGGCTCCGAACACCACACCCAGGCGGTGCTGCGGCAGTTGTTGGAGCGCCATGAGGGTGACCGTGTAGGTGCAGTCTTCGTTCATCAGGCCGGCTGTGGCAAGACCGATGGCACCTGGGCAGCCACCGCCGCCGCTGGTCAGCGTCGCAGAAAAGCCGACATGCGGAATTCCCAGCGTTTCCATCAGGCTCGCGGTATCGAACTTGTCGAGATAGCCTGCCCCAGCAGTAGAATAATAGGCAAAGCCGTCGATCTGCTTGACGTCGATCCCGGCATCGGCACATGCATTGAGGATAGCCTCGCCCGCCATGTCGTTGATCGTGCGCGGCCAGCTTTGTCCGCGTCGGTAATAGTCGGTCGCGCCGACGCCCACGATGGCGCACGTGTCCTGATTCTTCCAGACCATGTGCATCTCTCTCCGGCTTGTTCTTACCTATATAACTAGGTTTATTATGATAGCGGCATTGCCTTGTCCAGCCACAATTGCCGCTCAGGCGAAATGCAGTCGGCGATACTTGCCGCGAAAATAGAGCAATGGGTCACGGCGCGGCTCGAATGTCGCCTTGATGACCCGCCCGACCAGGATGATGTGATCGCCACCGTCGTGCAGCGCGTGGCGGGCGCATTCGAACGTGGACAGCGAGCCGTTCAGCACCGGCACCCCCATTTCACCGAGCTGCCAGTCAGTCATGCCAAAGCGATCTGCGGTACGACTGGCAAAGCGGTTCGATGCGGGTTGCTGGCCGATCTGCAACACGTTGACGGCAAAACGGTCTGCCTGTTCGAGTACCGAGGCGCTGCCGGCGTTGCGTGCGATACACACCAGCAGGAGCGGCGGATCGAGTGAGACCGAGGTGAAGCTGTTGGCGGTGAGACCCACAGGCGTTCCATCGTCGGCAAGGGCCGTAACGATTGTCACACCTGTAGCAAAGCAGCCCAGCGCATCGCGCAACGTGCGGGGATCGGTCCCCTCGCGATACTCCGGCGGTAGCAGCGGCACGCGTCGCTCCAGGAAATTGAGCAGCACCGCGTTGAAAGCCTCGGTACGGTCGGTCGCTGCCAGATGGCCAGCGCCCTCGATCTGGGCGAATTCGGCACTGGCAATGCAGGCGACGAAGCTTTCCACTGCACCGGCGTCGGTTACCCGGCTTTCGCTGCCGCGCACGAAAAGCGTAGGCACCGCGAGCCGCGATGCTGCATCCCGGACCCTGATGGCAACTGCCTCCGAGTCGATGGTATCCAGAATCCGCGCGTCCCAGACGGCGGCTTGCGCATTGTCGGCGGCACGTCGCCGAAGGCCATCAGCAATGCCGCGCGCGATCTGGGGATCAAGCTCAGGCGGGGCATCGGCCAGCACCAGACCGCTGGCCAGATGCCCGCCATCCTCACCCAGAACGACGGCAGCAAGCCAGCCACCGAACGAAGCGGCAACGACCACCGGGCGCGCGGGGAGCTGTGCCAGAACGCCGCGCAGATCGCCTACAAATGCATCGAAACTGTAAGCTCCATCAACTGGACGCCCGCTTTCCCCGTGGCCGCGCAGATCCAGCGCGATGACATGACGTCCGGCTTGCTCCAGGGCATATGCAGCATCGGCCCATGCTGCATGGGTCTGTCCGATACCGTGTAGCAGCAGCACCGGTGGCAGGTGGGGATCACCCCAGAGCCGCGCGACAATCGGCAACCCGCCAAAGCCTGCGAACGTCTGCAGACTCATGTCGCCGGACTCGTTTCGCGTTCAAGCCATTCGGTCACCAGGGCCGACCGCCGGCGCATCATCAGGCGCGCGATATCGGCATCTCCGGCCAGCACCGCCTCGCACAGCCCGTGCTGCAATGTGCGGGTCTGCGCCCGGTCTTGGGCGCTGGTGTAGAAGTGTACGTCGCTTTCACGGATGCCGAAAGTATAGCCGATCTCGACAAACAGCCGCAGCACCGGATTGCCGGACATCAACGCCAGCAGACGCGCCAGCGCGGTTTCGCTGCGGACAATATCGGCAGGGGTGTCGCATGCATCGATGGTACTCTTGAATGCTTGCAGTTCGGCACGCAGTACCGGATCGCTGCATTGCGTAGCCAGCGCACCGCTCTCCTCGGATATCATCCGAGTCACGGCAAATACATCGCGGATGGTGGTGCCCTCAAGCCGCAAATATCGCGTCAGGGCGCGCACGGCATCCTGCGCATCGGGGCGCTCGGCGTAAAAACCGCCACGCATGCCACGGCGGACACTGATCAACCTGTCGCGCTCGACGATCTTGGCGGCCTGGCGCAGCGTCGGCCTGCTGACCCCCAACCGATCGAGAAGGTCGCTTTCCGCACCCAGATAGTCCCCCGGCGCGGCCGCAAGGCTGAGCTGCGACAGCGTTTGTGCAGTCTTGCCGATAAGTGTGGTTGCGTAAGTTTCCAATGCCCGAACCCTCTATTAGGTATCTTTTTATAGCACTGATCGAGAAAGACGCAAGGTATCTTGCATTGAGATATGTAACTAGGTATCTTTTATGCGACTCAGAATGTTGAAAAGCATCAATCTAGGAGACGCCCCGATGAAGGAATTCGTGTTCAGCGCCGACAGCCATATCATGGAACCGGCAGGCATTTTTCTCGACGGCCTGCCAGCCTCGCTGAAACGCCACGCCATCCATGCGCGCAAGGAGGGCGAGTATCTGATCACCGGCACAGAAGATAAGGTCATCTACCGTCTGCGGGTTGGGCAGCACCGCGAAAAGGCTCTGGGCGACAACGAGCGCCGGGGTATCCGCGAGATTCCCGGTCGTCTCGATGACATGGAACTCGAAGGCATCGATGCCGAGATCTGCTTTCCCTCGCTTGGCCTGTGGCTTTATTGCCTTGACGATCCTGAAGCCGAAGCGGCATCTGCGCGGCTGTACAACGACTGGAATCATACGTTCTTGAGCGGCAACCCCAACCGCTTCGTACGCTGCGGAATGTTGCCGGTGCTCGATTTCTCCAACACCCTGGCCGAACTGCGCTACCTTGCAGACAAGGGCTTTACCGCTGCAATGCTGCCTGCCGTAACGCCCGCCAATCTGCCCAAATATAACGACGAAAAATGGGACCCCGTGTTCGCTCTGGCAGGCGAGCTTGGCATCGTGTTCGTGCTGCACACCGGTACGGGCCTTGAGACCGTGGTGCATGAACGCGGCCCCGGCGCAGCGATCATCAATTACACCGTGCAGATGAACGACGCGATGCGCTCGGCGATGTTCCTCGTTGGTGGCGGGGTGCTGGATCGGAACCCCAAAGCCAAGGTCGCCTTCATCGAGTCGGGCGCCAGCTGGCTGGTCGCGCTCGCCGAGCGGATGGATGAGGTCCACGAGGCGCATGCGAATTTCGTCCACCCCAAGCTGTCACGCCTGCCCAGCCAGATCATCGACGATCAGGTCTGGGCGAGCTTTCAGCATGACCGCGCCTGCATCACCGCAGCGCAGGGCAATCTGCCCGGCGCACGCAATGTGATGTGGGGGTCAGATTATCCGCACGCCGAGGGCACCTTCCCGATTTCGCGCAACCTTGTCAGTGATCTGTTCCAAGGGCTGGCGGTATCTGACGAGGTGCGCCGCAATGTGCTCGGCCTGAATGCCGCACGCCTTTTTAGGATCGATCCGGTTGTCGCCACGAGTGAAGCCGCTCTGGCAGCGTAAAGCAGCAGCCGCTGCCCCGGTCATGCCGGGGTGGCGGTTACCTTACGCGGCTTGCTCGGGCAGCGGCCGGGCGGTGCGCCCTGCCATAAACGCTGCGACACCACCGACCAGCAGGAACAGCGCCATGCAGGCGAGCGCCGGGCGCAGTGACATCTCGCCATAGGTCGGGCCGAACGCCTGGCTCAATACGCCTGCCAATGTTCCACCGATCCCTGTGCCTGCCAGTCCGATCAGCATGTTGATCACCGCCTGCGTGATCGCCCGCATCGATACGGGAACCTGCGCATAGCTTAGCGCGATCAGCGGCCCCAGAAACAGCGTCATCAGGAATTTGACCGCCATAAAGCATACCAGCGCAACATAGGGGTTAGGCCCGAGCGCAAACAGCAACGCAATCGGGAACGCAAGCAGCAGCCCGGCCCCGGCCAGCCAGCCGTTGAAACCCGGATTAGCGGTACCGTAGCGATCGCCCAGCCATCCAGCCAGCATGTTGCCAATGACCAACCCGCCCAGCATCGCGCCACCCAGCCAATAACCGGTCTCGCTCTTGTCCATGCCGTGCACGCGCTGGAAGAAGCTCGCCCCCCAGATGATCAGCGCGAAACCGGTCACCGGCACGGTCATCAGGGCCAGTGCGACCCAGCGCAGCGATACATTGGCTGCCATCGTCCTGACGACATCACGCACGGAGTGCTGCTCGGGCGGTTTGATGCTGGCGGCGCCTCTACGGCGTGGCTCGACGACCATCAACCATGTCAGCAACCCGATGCCGATCCCGGGCAGGCCAACGATCAGGAATACCTCGCGCCAGCTGAAATACAGCGACAACCAGCCGGCAAGGGCCAGTCCGCCTGCCAGGCCCACCGAGTTGGCTGCCAGCATCGATGAAATGACCGTCACCCTGCGCTCGGGCGGATAGATATCGACCAGCAGCGAATACGACGCAGGACCCGCGCCGGATTCGCCTGCGGCCAGGCCGATGCGCGCCAGCATCATCTGCCAGAAGCTGGCGGCGATACCGCAGAACGCAGTTGCCGCGCTCCACACGATGACACTGATGGCCACCACCAGCCGCCGGTCGCCACGATCCGAATAGCGCGCCACCGGAAAGGCTGCGAGCGCGTAGAACAGCGCAAAGGACAACCCGGTGAGCAATCCCAGTTCGCCATCGCTCAGGCCCAGCTCGTCCTTGATGTCATCCTGAAACAGTGTGAAAATCTGGCGGTCGACATAGCTCAGCACCGCGACCAGCAGCAGCAGCCCGAGTGTCAGGTTGCGCGCCATCGTCGTGATGGGTTTGCTGGCGGGCACAGTTTCAGCCGGGAGGGGTTGCAAGGCCATCATGCATCGATCCAGTCTACAAAAAGAAAGGGGCGCGGTTTCCCGCACCCCTCAGAATATGATCAGACCCCCCTATGAATCCGATCATTGTCAAAACAGTTTGCTGTTCAGAACTTGACTGATGCAGTGATCCCGTAGGTGGCAGGTTCGTTCCGGACGCCAGAAACATACCCAAGCGGTGCCACCACCAGATTATTGATGAACTTGCGTTCGTTGGTGATGTTGCGGCCGAAGATTGCAATCTCGTAATTGTCGCCGATCTCCAGAGAGGCTCGCGCGCCGAGAAGCCCAAGCTTTTGCGCTGTCGATGCAGCTACAATCGCAGCATTGTTAGGGTTGGGAGCGAAAAAATATTCCGCTGTCGCCACATCGCCACGCCAAGCATAATCAACGCGGAAATTGACCTTGGACGAGGACCCGATTTCGGTCGAGTAGTCTGCAGCCACGGCAAACTGTTCCTTGGCCACGCCGGTAAAGCGTTCAAACGAACGGTCGCCGCTCAGATCGGTAAACCGAATGTACTTAGGATCGACCAGCGCCCCGGATGCACTGACCCTGAAGCCGGTGAAAAGCACGGCCTGAATTTCCGCCTCCAGCCCGCGGAATCGCGACTTGCCGGCATTGCCCAATATGGTGGCGGCGCCCGGCACAGTTGAAGGCGGAATCGGGGGCACTGAAATCAGGGTGGTGCGCTGGATGTCCTTGACGGTGGTTTCATACAGCGCGATGTTGAAGCGGATACGGTTGTCGAAAAACTGGCTCTTGAGGCCAATTTCGTGCGAGTCGGCAAACTCTGGCTCGAATGGGATAAAGGCGGCAGCACTAGGTGCTCGCAGATTCTGTCCGCCGGAGCGGAATCCCCGCGAGGTCTTTGCATATACAAGGATATCGTCAGCGATCTGGTAATCCAATCCCGCCGTGTATGAAATCCCAGCAAAGTCATCCTTGCGGCGGAACGCGCATTGCGCCGGTCCGCCGACTTGGCCGCCAGCGTTGAATGGCGCGCTGCCGATCAGCAATGCACAAGTGGTTAGGCCGCTCGTCCGATTGAAGTTACTGCTGCGCGATTCCAGTGCCTTGTCGTCGATCGAATAACGCAATCCGCCCGTAAAGGCCAAGCTGTCGGTCAGCCGCACAGTGGCCTGGCCGTAAACGCCTATGCTGTCGTTGTCGACCAACCCGTAGAATTGCGATGTGACCGGATTGAGCGCAGGGACCGTAATCGAGATCGACTGATCGAAGCCGTCCTCCTGGAATACGAATGCGCCAACGGCAAAATCGACACGATCATTAAATGCAGTACCAACAAACTGGAGTTCCGCCGACTTCTGCGTCAGACGCTGCTGCCCTTCGGTGAAGTGAATCGGGAAAGAGGAGCCTTCCAGATCTACGCCGGCAAAGGACGAGACACGACGCCAGTTGGTGAGCAGCTTGATTTCGCCCCAGCCGGTCTCCAACGTACCGATGAAGTTGGCCGTGTAGGTCCGCGCGGCGACATAGGGGATTTCATTGTTGGACGTAGTGCGCGGATTGGCGATCAGGTTTGCCGCCTGGCCATTCAGCACATTGCGGCCGAGTGTGGTCGAAGCAGCAGCATTGGCACCGCTCGTTGGCGGCGGGCCACCACTCGAGATTCCGGCAAACAGGGCCGCGGTAGAACCAACGCCATAGTTGGGATTAGTGGCCGCGAAGGTCGGCAGTGCCAGAAGAATTTCGCGAGACGGGGCACGCTCATCCATGTCGAAATATTCACCTGAGAAAAGCAGGCTCAGGGTATCGGTCGGCTTGACCAGTAACTTCCCACGGAAGTTCATACGATCGCGGTTGTCGAATTTCCGACCATTCGGCGACCCGGCAAACGGCCCTTTGCGAACGACAGTATTATTGGCAGCAATGGCCGAAACAGCTGTGGCAGGGACAACATTGCGGGTGTAGCCATCTCTCTTGGAGATCTGGCCCGCAAGACGCAGGGCAATGCGATCTTCCAGGATCGGTACGTTGAGCACCGCAGTGCCTTCGCGCTCGTTGAAGCGTCCATATGTTGCGGCCAGGCTGCCGCTGAAGTCATTGAGATCTGGATCGTTGGAATTGATCAGCAGAGCGCCGCCGGTGGTGTTCCGGCCAAACAATGTTCCTTGCGGACCTTTGAGGATCTGTACCGAACGAATGTCCAGAAAACCACCATTCAGGCCGGTAGCCCGCGCCCAGTAGACGCCGTCGACATAGGTGCCAACGGATGGATCGAGCGTCGCGAGAATGTCGGTCTGCACCTGACCGCGCAGTGTGATGGTGATGGCCGAAGGCGTTGACTGGCCGGGGCGAATGGCGAGACCAGGAGTGAAATTTGCCAGATCCTGCACCTTTTGCACATTCTGGGCGACGAGATCGCCACCTGTGAATGCAGTAATCGCCACAGGAACGTCCTGCAGATTTTCGTCGACCTTGCGCGCTTGAACTACGATTTCGGCAAGGCCGCTATTGGGCTGGGTGTCGGCTTCTCCGGCGGCTGCATCCTGCGCGATCGCGGGGGAAAGTGATGACAAGCTGGTGAGCAACGCCAACGTCGAGGCCCCGCACAAAGTGCGCCTAAAGACCGTGCGATACACAATGCGAGAAACCATGTTAATCCTCTCCCTCCGAAATGCGCCCTCTCCGGGGTCTGCATGAGTTGTATAACTAGGTGTTCGAAGAAAGACAACTGCGGACGTGCAGTTAGCTGCAAATTGTTGCAACGATGCATCATTCATGGAGGGCAGACGCCATGTGTGGCACTTCCGCCATTGAACGCAGGACATCATTAAGATGCGTGCACCCCAGGATTCCGTGCAGATTCTCAAGCACTTGCGTGCGCAGTTCGTGCAACGGGGCACCCAGCATGCGCTGCGCATGCGCGACCGCGCCAGGACATTCGCGAAATGGCAAAATGCGTGGATCGACCACCAGCTCGGTTAGTCGGCCTTGTTCGGCACGCGCGCGAACATGATATTCGTGAATGGCGATTCTGTCTTTACTGTTGGGCGCGGTGCCGCTGTCCTGAAAGCCAATGTCAATCTCCAGGGCATCGCCGTCGCGCCAGACATCGATCCGCCGAGCGCGACGCATACCAACGCCTTCCTGGACCACAATGCTGTGCCAGCCGTTTGGGTCTTCGGGGTGGACCAGCGTAGGCACGGGCATGCAGTTCTGATCCTCGGTGCGACTGCCACCGGCGCTGGCCAACGCCGAAGACCCCGGCGCAAAGCCTGAACAGACGCTCTCCATACTGGCTCGGCGACCCGAACTGCTCCGCGCTCCAGATTTCTGCATCAGCGCTGCCCAATCATCCACCCAGCGCGACCAGACCCAGCCGGCGACCAGACTTGCACCGGCAAAATCATCGAGGATCAGGTAGAGCGGCGAGCCCTTGCGGCGTTCCTCGGCCATGATGCGGATCAGCGCGGAGCGGCTGTCGCTCCCCGCCCTGATGCCAATCAGCTGTTGCGCTTCGGGGCGATCCGGCGAAACCTCGATTGAAAGGATTTCGCGCCGTGGCGATGCCAGTATTGTATAGCAGTCCTCGGCTAGCACCAACGGCGCGCCGCCATCGGAAGGGGTCAGCAGATCGCGGGCCTGGCCCTGCATGATCATCGGCTGACCATGGCCATCCGGCCAATGCGTATCGATGGTCGATGTGCGCCGGACCGATCCCGGCCTGCGCAACGGCGCAGGGCCAATTGGACGACGTGCCAGCGGAAACTGGGGCGGCGCGTTCATCGCGGCGGCATCCGGATAGCACCGTCAAGACGCAAATTCTGCCCGTTGAAATAGCTGTTGCGCACCAGTTCCATCACCAGAGAACCGAACTCCTCTGGCTTTCCGAGCCGCTTGGGGAAAGGCACAGACGCCGCCAGACCTTCGAGCACCTTGGGTGGCACGCCCAGCATCGGCGGAGTGGCAAAAATGCCGGGCATGATCGAATTGACCCGGATGCCCAGGTCCATCAGATCGCGCGCCATCGGCAGCACCAGCCCGTTGACCCCGGCCTTGCCCGACCCATAGCCGATCTGCCCCATCTGCGCGTCCTGCGCCGCTGCCGAGGCGGTCAGCGTGATCACGCCGCGTTCGCCATCCTCGAGCGGGTCGAGCGCCGCCATGCCCAGCGCCGACAACGAGGCCAGACGGTAGCTGGCGACGAGGATGCCGAGGATGGAATATTCATAGTCTTCGGTTGAGTATCGCTTGAAGCCGCCAGTCTCGCGATTGCGACCCACCGTTTTCTGGCCACCGCGCGAAGTCTGCGCGCAATGCACCAGAATACGCTCCTGACCATGAGCCGCACGAGCTTGTTCGAAACCGGAAAGCACGCTGTCTTCGCTGGTGATATCGACCTTGCAGAACAGCCCGCCGATGTCGCTTGCCACCTGCTCGCCATGCTCTGCATTCATGTCGAAGATGGCGACTTTGATACCTGCTGCCGCCAGTGCTTCGGCGGTGGCGCGCCCAAGTCCCGACGCGCCGCCTGTCACCACAGCTGCGGTATTGCTATCGAACTGCATGGGTTACTCTCCTAGTCAGATCCTGGGACAAAAACTTATGACGACGTCTTGAACAGTGCCTTCAGCCCCGGTGTCGATGGCTTCATCGATGGCGTGCGCGGAAAGTCTGTGACGTAGCGGAAGTGTACGGGCACCTGATAGGCAATCAGCCGACCCTTGAGGAATGTCTTGAGCTCTTCTTGTGCTGGTGGCGAGGATCCGTCCTTGAGGATGATGGCGGCCGCCGGAACCTCGCCCAGCCGCGCGTCGGCGACGCCCACCACGGCAGCTTCGCGAATGCACGGATGCTGGTGCAGAGCTGCCACGACTTCATCGGGATGTACCTTGAAACCGCCGCGCACAATCGCGTTGTCCGCTCGCCCGCGGATGAACAGGAAGTTGTCCTCGTCCAGAACCGCCCGGTCGGTTGTGCGCAGCCACTGCAACGCGTTGTTGAGCTGTGCGCCTTTCAATTCGAGCACACCCTGTTCGCCGAGCTCCAGGACCGCACCGGTATCCGGATCGACGATCCGTGCCACCATATCAGCATGGATTCGGCCTGCAGAACCGCGTTTCGTGCTCCAATGTGCGCGAAAATCATCAATGGTCCAGCCCGCTACTGCACCGGCAAACTCGGTCGCGCCATAATTGGCAAGCACCGGGATTCCAAAGCGCGCATAGAAGGCATCGACAGTATCGGGATCGAGAGGCGCGGTGCCGCTGATCAGCGCGGTCAGGCTTGAAAGGTCTTCGCGCGGGACATCGGCCTCAAGGATCATCTTGAGCGCCGAGGGCACTGCAGGCGCCACCCTTGCCTCGTTGCGCTTGATGGCAGCCACCCAGCTGTCGACCGTAAAGCGTTCGAGCAGGGCAATCTTGCGGCCCGCGATCAGGGCGCCGATACAGCCATAAATTCCGCCAATATGCGTCAGCGGATTGACGACAATGGTGACCCCTGAGCGCAATTGAGGCTTGTCCACAAATTCGCGGCCACGTTCATAGCGCGTGAATGCGGCAAAGCTGGCATCGAACGCGCTACGTGCCAGCGGGACGCGCTTGGGCGTACCGGTCGTTCCACTGGTCAGCATCTCGATGGCAACGCCCGGAGCTGTCGTCGGTGAGAGGTCCGCCGTCGGCAGGCTCTGCACCGCTACAAGATCCAGCGCCGAACCAATTGCAATCACCCCCATGCCCTCATTCGCAAGCTGTGCTGCGATGCCATCGCGGACCAGGTCATCAGCATCGGCGATGATCGCCGCCAGGTTCAGCCCGGCAATATCGGCAACCAGCCTGGTATCGGGCAAAGCGGGGTTGAGCGTGACCAGGCAGCGATCTGTCGCAAGTACTGCCAGCATCGCCGCGACATGCCCCGGACGGTTGCGCAACATGACGCCAACGCGCGTTTCAGCAGGCAGCGCCATGGCATCAAGCCCAGCCTCGACAGCGTGCACGACGCGGGCAATGTCCCCCCAGCTATACTCCTGACCGTCGAAATCGATTTCCGCCCGGTCCGGGTCGAGCGCCATGATCGCGCGGAGCTTTTGGGTGATCTGCGACATCAGAGCGACAAGCCGCCACTGGCTTCGATAATCTGGCCGGTGACCCAGCCTGCATCATCGCTGAGAAGCATCATGACCGCGCCTGCAATATCTTCGGGCGTACCCAGCCGCCCCATCGGCGTATGCCGCGAAGTTGCTTCATCCCAACCCGGCTTTGCGCGCAATGCCGCGATGAAGTCGGTCGCCACTGCTCCGGGCGCAATCAAGTTGCAGGTAATCTGGCGCTTGGCGACTTCAAGCGCCGTCGAAAACGTAAGGCTCTGCAGGGCTCGCTTACCCATCGCATAGCCGGCCGCAAACGGCTGACCGACCTTGCCCGAAACCGACCCGATATTGACGATCCGCCCTCCGTTGCGCAACCGGGGCAGTGCAGCCTGGGTCACGAAATGGGGTGCCTTGACGTTCACCGCCATCATCCGGTCGAATACTGCTTCGGAGCCGCTTTTCAGGCTGACATCGCCGCCATCGCTGCCCACACCGGCATTATTGACAAGGATATCAAGATTGGGGCCGTCGCCGAAAACGTGATCGCATCGCGAAAACGTCGCTGCGATGGCGTCCAGCGATGAAACATCTCCCTGAACGGCGAATGCTGCGCCGCCCTCCGCAACGATCTGCGCGACTAACGCCTCTGCTGCGTCGGCGCGGCTGGCATAATTTATCGCGACCCGAACGCCGGCTGCCCCCAGACGACGCGACACCGCGGCACCTATGCCGCGCGCACCGCCCGTAACCAGCGCAGTCTTTCCTGCAAGCTCTCCCATATCCCGACAGTGCCCACATATGTCACCTAGTGCAATAGGTTAAACTCGGCTCAATCAGATTGTTGTCCGCAATAGGTGCTTGAGAACCTTGCCCGATGCATTGCGCGGCAGGGCGTCCATGACGCTGAGGCGTTCGGGTGTCTTCTGGCGGGCGATTGCGGCAGCGACGAAATGGCCTTTGATGTCCTCCAATGTCAGGACCGTATCCGGAGCCAGCACGACGCACGCGCAGACAATCTCCCCCATTCGCGCATCGGGCGCAGCAACGACCGCCACATCCGCAATCGCAGGATGGGTAAGCAAGATGTTCTCGACTTCCTTGGACGAGATATTCTCCCCACCCCTGATGATGATGTCCTTTTTGCGATCGGTGATCAGCAGATAGCCATCCTCATCAAGTCGCCCGATGTCTCCAGTGCGATACCAGCCGCCGGGCAAAAACGCCGCGTCGTTGAGCCGCTGGTCCAGATAGCCGATAAACAGATCAGCGCCGCGGGTAACGATTTCGCCTTCGCAATGCGGCGGCACGTCGTTTCCATCGTCATCGACGAACCGCATTTCGGCTCCTGCCATGGCACGGCCTTCGGTATTCAGCCTTTTGTCGAGCGGATCGTCTGCCGTTCCGGTCGTAACGGTCGGATGTTCGCTCGATCCATAGCAGTGATAGACCGCCAACCCCTTCGCGACGCAGCGCTCGACCAGCGACGTCGGCACGGGCGCCGCACCCACAATATAGTTGCGTAGCGACGACAGGTCATGCTCCCCGACATCCGCAGCTTCCAACAGTCCGTTAAGGTGGAACGGTGTCCCTGACGATGATGTAATATCGTAGTTAGAGATGAGTTCAGCTGCTGCCTGCGCATTCCACTGATCCATTGCTACCACCGGCACCCCTTGAGCCAAGAAGCGCAAAAGCGACAGCGCACCGGCAACATGCCCAGGCGGCCAAGGGGTGAGGACGACTTCATCGGCGATAACCGTGCGGCTCTCCTTCTGCGCGGCAAGTTCAGCCAGCAGGGTACGGCTGGAGTGCATTACACCTTTGGGATCGGCAGTGGTGCCAGAGGTATAGACAAGCATGGCCAAATCATCGGCTGATCGCTTTTCGGGCTCGTCGACAGGGCCTGCATCTTCGAGCGCTGCAAATGTGCTGCCTGTAATGATATGATGCGCAAGATCAGGCAGCGTGCCGCAGTCGCGAACGACCCTCGCATAGTCGATACCACGCCAATGGTCGGGTGTGAAAAGCAGTTTTGCCCTCGACTGCCTCAGAATGAAACCCAGTTCGGCTGCGCCATATATGGTAACGATCGGCAACATTACCGCGCCTGCCTGCTGGGCCGCGACACATGCCACCAGCCACTCGCGCCAGTTGGGTAGCATGATCCCGATAACATCGCCCGGCGCAATGCCCATTGCAATTAGCCGGGTGCCCATCTGACGTCCCGCCAGAACAATATCCGCTAGCGCATCGCTCGACGCCCGCACATCGGAAACCGCGACAAACCGCGCATCGGGCTTGATTTGCGCTGCCGCGATGAAGGCCTCGATCAACGTGTCGGAAGTTGCATCTGTCATTGACCCAGCGAGTCGACGATACGAGCGCCCTCGGCATCTTCCGCCCATGTTTCGTTGGCATTGGTCAGATGCAGCCTCCAATGCTTGACCGCGCCATCAACTTCGCCCGCCTCGATCAGATCGATGAGTTTTTCATAGGATCGCAAACCAGCATGCAAACTCTTTTTTTGTTCTTCATAGTCCAACGGATGACGACGCTTGTAATCGCTTTGATGCCTCGACATCAGATTAAGCAGCAACTGGTTCATGAACATGAGGGTCTGCGTGCCAGAGACCTCAACCAGGGCGCCGTGAAATTCCGACACCGCATCAATGAACGCATCGAACCGGTCAGCCAGCAGGAGAACGCGCAGCCGCTCGATCTCATCGCGCAGCCGCTTGATCGCACGTCGCTCGGGTTTTGCCGCAAGCCAGCGGACAACCTGCGGCTCGATGGCGAGGCGGGCCTGGTACAGGTCGGCGATGGTCGTACCCATGGACTGCAGCACATAGCCGGCATAGCGCGACACGAGTTCAGTCGAGGGCTGGTGCACGCGCGCACCGGTGCGCGACCCGCGCACAACGCTGATCAGGCTTTCAGCTTCCAATATGCGGAACGCTTCACGCAAGGTGGGGCGCGAGATGCCCAAGGTGGTCATCAGCTGGCCTTCGGGCGGGAGGAAATCACCCTCCTTGAGTTCCCCGCGCACGATCTGGCCGCGAAAATGATCTGCCACAATTTCCGATGTCTTTGGAACGCGGATGCGCTTGGTGGGACTGGTGGTTTCACTGTCAGCCAAAATCGGAACCCTGTTCAATCGTTGTACCAAGTCGTGGATTTCAGGCATTAGCATCATAGATGCCGCATTCGCAACATTGCGCTGACGCCGTCCGCCACCGGGCGAGATTGCTCTTGCGGGTCAAAGATCATCCATACCGATCCCCATCACCGCGCCGGTGACATAGGCGGCGTAGTCGCTGGCAAGATAGGCGACGAGATGGCCAAGCGTTGCAGCATGACTTGCGGTCAGCACGGTGTTGACGCGGATGCCGTCTCGCGCCCATTCGACGGCCAGGGTCTTGGTGAGGTTACCCAGCGCACCGACCGCTGCAGCCTGCGCACTGCCTCGATCATGTTCGGGCCAACCAATGAAAATGATCGATCCGCCCTTCCCGGCCTCGCGACATTGATCAGCAAAGGCCTTGGCCTCGAAAAACCTTTGGTCGAGGCCCTGATCGAGTGCATGTCGCCACTGCGCATGGCTCATCTCATGCAACGGTCGCACCATTGCCATCTCGGCACAGTGCAGCAATATGTCGCAAGCGCCGTCGGTGCAAAGCTCGGCTCCTGCGCTCGACAACGCGGCGCTGATCGGAGGATAATCGCCGATCAGCCGCGCGCGGCGTCCCGTCAGCCAACCCATCACTGCCAACCCCAGGGACCATTAGCCCGTTCGCGGGGCGGGATGAAATCCGGCATCATCAGCGACCGGCGCAGGCTTTCGCCGCCATCCTGAACGATAACCTGCCCGGTCATGCCAGAAAACAGGGGCGAGCAGGTGAGCGCGGCCAGCCAGCCGAACTCCCGGATTCGTCCAGTGCGTCCGGCGGGGATCATGTTTTGCAGCGGCTCTATGGCATCATTGCCATCGCCGCGTGTCGAGGCTGCATGCGGGAAGAACCCTGCTGCCACAGCATTTACCCGAATGCCATAGCCAGCCCATTCGCGCGCCATCGCCCTTGTCATCGTCGCCTGCGCGGTCTTGGCGGCGGCGGAATGTGCATCACCGGGAAAGCCGGTCCAGATATATTGCGCGGAGTTGTTGACGATGGCTCCGCCATGCCCTTGCGCGATACGGCGCCGGACAAATTCCGACGAGCATAGGAACGTGCCGTCGATGGCGATGCGGGTTACGGCATTCCAGGCGTTGACCGAGATCGCTTCGGCCAGCACGGGAAAATTTGCACCAGCATTGTTGGCGAGCAGCGAGACCGGCCCCAGCGCGCGTTCGGCCTCATCGAAGGCTGCCGCAACCTTATCGGCTTTCCGCACGTCGCATGAAATTGCATGCGTCTTGCCGCCGATGGCCTCGATGGTCGCCGCGCCCTCCTGCGCTCGTTCCAGCGAGCGACCCACGACCGCGACGCTGGCCCCGCCCTGCGCAAAGGCCTGCGCCATGGCCAGGCCCATTCCCGAGCCTCCGCCAGTCACCAGCACGACCTGACGTGCGAAAATATCTGACGGATATGGCGGCTTATCAAACGGCGGCGGCTCCGCCACGATATGGTGGTCCGGGACGGGCATGATCGCTCTCCTGTCTTTGTCCAAGCTTGCGCGCGGCGACCAAGCCTGTCAATACTTGGTAAACCAGGTGTATTACCAATGAACATCGATGCACTGATTGACCGGGATGCCATTCGCGATCTGCTCGCCCGTTACACCTATAATGGGGACCGTGGTCGCGTAGCCGAGCTTGCGGCCTGCTTTTCTGACGACGGTGTTCTGGAATATCCTGGCAACCGCGCCGCGGGGCCGGATGCAATCGTTGCGGCGCTGACAGACGGCGCGCGCAACCCGGCGATCACTTTCGTGCGCCACCACGTTACCAATCCGCTCATCGAATTATCTGGTGAAACGGCAACGGCACGCAGCTATTTCGCCGTCACCAGCGACAATGGTCCCGATCACTCTGGAACATATTCGGACCGGTTCGTCAAAACCGCCTTCGGATGGCGCTTTGCCCACCGTACAGTGCGGATCGACTGGCAATCCGGGTCGTCGCTGTTCCGCCCGATGCTTACGCGACCTTGATGCGCAGCATCGCGGCCAGCCGCCGTTCGACGATGGCTTCGGCATCGGCAACGATTCTTGCTATGAGGTCCTGACAGGTCGGGATGTCGTGGATCAGGCCCTGAACCATGCCGGCCCAGAACACACCCTTGGTCATGTCGCCGGTTTCCAGCAATTCGCGCCCGGCAGTGCCCGCGACCAGTTCCTGAACATCGGAGAACCGTGCATCGGGCTGGGCCAACCGCCGCACGACCTCTTCGGAAACCGGGCTTCTGCCGACCCGCGCAGTGTTCTTGAAATTGCGGAAGATCAGGAAGCTGCCGCGCTCGTCGTTATCGATATACGCCTGTTTGACATTGGGGTGGATCGGCGCTTCCTGTGTTGCACAAAAACGCGTGCCCATGTTGATGCCGTCTGCCCCCAGCGCCAATGCCGCTGCCAGGCCACGACCGTCGCCAAAGCCACCCGATGCGAGCATGGGAATCTTCACCTTGTCCGCGGCAGCCGGGATCAGGATCAGGCCGGGAATGTCGTCTTCGCCCGGATGTCCGGCACATTCGAAGCCATCGATGGAGATCACGTCGCAACCGGCGCGCTCGGCAGAGAGCGCATGGCGCACGGCGGTGCATTTGTGCAGGATCTTGATGCCATGCGGCTTGAGGCGTTCCCAGATCTCGCGCACTGCAGGCGTTCCAGCCGTCTCCACGATCTTCACGCCGCCATCGATGATCGCGTCAGCATAAGCGTTGTAATCGGGCGAGTTGATCGTCGGGAACACCGTCAGGTTCACGCCGAACGGCTTGTCTGTCATCGAACGGCACCGTTCAATCTCTTCGCGCAACGCCAGCGGACTGGGCTGGGTAAGTGCGGTCAGGATGCCAAGTCCGCCGGCATTCGATACCGCTGAGGCAAGTTCTGCCACGCCGACGCTTTGCATGCCGCCTTGCACGATGGGGTGCTCGATTTCGAGCAGGTCGGTGATCCGCGTCCTGAACGCCATAAACTCTCTCCTAAACCAGCTGGTTGAGATGCATGCGCCATTTTGAAGCAGCGCCTGCATCTGCGAATTCTTGGGTGAGCCGGTCAACCAGCACAGCAACTGGCTCAATCCCGTCGATCAGCGCAACGCTCTGTCCTGCGCTCCAGATATCGCGCCACGCCTTGATACCCTCGGGCATCGGCTGGCGCGACTGATGCAGCGCGGGATCATCGAGTCCCGCCGATGCAAGGGAGCCGCGCATCCAGTTGGCCGGAACTCCATTCATCGCTGCGGAAACGACGATCTCGTCGATGCCAGATCGCGGGATCATCTGACGGTGGCCATCGACCACGCCCGACTCTGGTGTCGCGATAAACCGCGTCCCCATACAGGCGATGTCCCCACCAAGCGCGAGCACCGCAGCGATACCCGAACCATCGGCGATGCCGCCCGCAACGATCAACAATCCGCTGAACATCCTACGCACTGCAGGCACGAAGGCAAAAGGCGTCAGAAAGCCTGTATGACCGCCAGCTCCCGCGCAGGTCAGCATCAAGCCATCTGCACCCGCCGCCAGTGCCTTTTCGGCGTGCCGCATGGTGGTGACATCATGGATAACCTTGCCGCCCCAGCCATGAACGCGTTCCACCAGCAGGCGGGGGTCACCGATACTCGACAGCACAAGCGGCACGCGGTGCCTTTCCAGCAAGTCCAGCTTGGCCGCGCCGGTTGGTTCAGAAGCGATGCGGGCGGGCAGGTTGACTATCGCGGGCGCGCCATCGACCGCTGCCAGAGCGTCAAGGTAGGCCTCAAACTGCCCAAGGGGCGTGAAGGTACCGCCCTGCCAGCCACCGATGACGCCCGCCTTGCAGCAAGCGACCGCCAGATCCACCGACGAGGCGAACGACATCGGCGCACACATCAGCGGAAGGCGCAGGCGGGAGAGATCAAAGCTCATCTCAAAACGCTACCCTGGGACACAGTACCTTACCAGCCCGCCATCTGCGCAGCGCGGGCGCGATGCTCAGCGGGCGAGCCCAGCCACGCCCGGTCGAAGATCGCCCGGCGGAACCAGTAATTGAGGCCAAATTCCCACGTGTAGCCGATGCCGCCGTGTGCCGCGACCGCAGCGCGGGTGCAGCGGACATAGACATCTGCCAGATGCGCTTTGGCCATGGCGGCGGCGCGCGGGGCGTCAGGCAGCTGCGCATCCCAGGCATAAGCGGCATACCAGACGAAGGCATGCGCAGGCTCGACCTCCAGCGCCATCTGCGCCAACTGATGCTTCAGACCCTGAAACCGCCCGATGGGCTGGCCGAACTGTTCGCGCGTCTTGGCATAATCTACGGACATATCCGTGCATTTCTGTGCGCCGCCCAGAGCGTCGGCGGCGACCAGGATCAGCGCGGCGTCGAACAGGCGCGCGATGAATGGATCGCCCGCTGCAAACAGCTGGTGCGTCATGGCCCCGTCAAAAGTCACGCTGGCCAGTGGACGGCTGCGGTCTGTTGATGGCATCGGCGTTATCGTTACTCCGGCCCCTGCTTCAACCAGCTCAAGCGGCCCGTTGCGCGAACCAGTGAGAAAGAATCGAGCGGCATTTGCTGACTGCACATGATCGCTGCCGTCCAGCGCAAGTGTGGCTACCGTGGCACCTTCCACCAGATCATCAAGAAACCCTGCCACGTCCGGGTTGGATGAAAGCGCGACCGCATGAACCGCTAGCATCTGGCCGATCAGCGGACCCGGTGCAGCGGCTTCCCCGGCAATTTGGCTGGCGAGCGCCGCATCGAGCAGCCCCATGCCGCTGTCGGGCAGCAGGATGCCACCGAGCCCCAGCGCCATCAGCGCCTGCCAGCTTGGCGGATCGAAATCAGCATCGCTCTCGGCAAAGGCGTGAAGCCGCGCCATCGGCCAGTTGTCTGCCAATGTACCGCGCACCGCTTCCTGGATGGCGATCTGTTCTTCGGTCAGATGAAAATGCATCAGCGTTCTGCCTGCATGGCCAGATCGCGCGGCAAGCCAAGACCGCGTTCGGCGATGATGTTGCGCTGGATGTTAGATGCACCCCCAGCGATGGAATTGCCCAGGCTACCCATGATCTGGTCGAGCCACTTTTCCGGACCCCGTCCTCGCGTCCCTGCCGCCGCAGGTTCGCGCAGCAATGCTTCGCCGGCCAGGTCCTGCGCGAGCAGCGCCATCTCATGTCCGATCTCGGTCAGTGCCAGCTTCATCATCAGACTTACGGGGCCGGGATCTTCCCCGGCCGCCGCGCACGAAAACAGCCGGAAGCTGGTGTAACGGTGCGCCATAACGAACCCTTCAATCCGGGCGAGCTCGTGACGTACAACCGGGTCAGCGATGCGCCCGGTTTCACGGGCAAGCTCGACCAGCTTGTCAAACTGGTTGCCGAGGCCGTCCGCACTGCCGATGCTGGCGCGCTCGTGCTTGAGCGTGGTGCGGCTGACATACCAGCCCTGTCCGCGCTCGCCGACCTGCCAGCTGACTGGCGTTTGAGCGTTGTCGAAGAAAAATTCACAAAATCCGCCCTCGCCGGTCATCTGACGGATCGGACGACGGGTAATGCCGGGCTGGTTGAGATCGATCAGCAGGTAAGTGATGCCGTCATGTTTGGCCGCATTTGGCTCAGTACGAACCAGCATGAACATGTGGGTCGATTGCATGCCCTGTGACGTCCAGATCTTCTGGCCGTTGATGATCCATGTGCTGCCGTCGGCTGAAAGCTCGCCCTTGGTGCGCACAGCTGCGAGGTCAGACCCGGCGCCGGGTTCGGAATAGCCCTGACCCCATATGTACTCGCCCTCGACCGTCTTGCGGATGAAAAGCTCCTTCTGCTCTTCAGTTCCTTTTTCCAGCAGCGTGGGAACGGTCATGTTCATGCCGTTGCCACCCACCTCCATCGGTGCACGTGCGCGCTGGAATTCTTCGCGGATAACCTGAGCGCGAATGACATCAACGGGTTGTTCGGATCCGCCATAACGTTTCGGTACCGAGCGGTAAAGATAGCCGTGTCCGGTCGCATTCGTGCGAAACTCGGCGATGTAGGCCTTCAGCTCATCCCTCCGGCGTTCGCCCGGTTGCCACGCAGCATTTAGAAACGCTTTCACCTCGCCGCGAAAAGCCTCGGCGTCATCCCCATAGCTGAGATCCATCTCAGTCGTCCTTCTTCTGCGATGTTTTCCAGATGGCACTGGCTGCCTGTGTCGACAGGGACATATTCAATGCCTCCTGATCCAGTGCAGCTTCAAATGCCCAGTCCTCGGCGTTGTTGAGATTGGCTTTCATGTAGCGAAAGCCCATGCGAGGGCCATCTGCCAGACGATGCGCTGCTGCCAGCGTCACAGCGCGCAGGTCATCATCGGCCAACAGCCGGGTGTAAAGACCCTTGGAGAAGGCCTGCTGGGCTGTCAGCTTCTCCCCTAGCAAGAAAAGCTCACGCGCAACGCCTGTGCCGACGATCTTGGTCCAGAACCATGTCGATCCGAAGTCGCCGCCCGCGCCGATACGGTCAAATGCGGTGAGAAAGGTTGCGCTCTCGCCGGCAAACCGCAGGTCACAAGCCCCAGCAATGCCGATGCCTGCGCCGGCCACCGGGCCGTTTACCATTGCAATGCTAGGTTTGGGCATTTCGTGCAGCAGCCGCGATGTTTCCATGAAGCCGCGCAGCCGCGCAAAGCCCTGCTCAGTCCGGCTCCCGCTCTCGCTATTGGCTGGGACGATATCACGGGACGAGCCGCCATCCTTCAGATCGCCACCGGCGCAGAACCCTCTGCCTGCACCGGTGACGATAACGCAGCCTACCGATGCATCCCGCGCCGCGTCGGCACAGGCGTCGGCAAGTGGTGCCATGATCGATCCGGTCAGTGCATTCAGGCGGTCGGGCCGGTTCATCGTGATGATCCGCACCCCTCCCTGATTTTCTATCAGCACCTCGTCACTCATGGCAGTGTCCGCTGAAGCCATACTGTGACATCACTGGCCGCCCAGTTCCCAATGCCGCGCCATCATCTGCGCGGCCTTCTGTGCCAGTTCGCGTGGCACCTCGGGGAAGAGTGGCAACGGGTTGTCCTTCGAAGGCAGGGCAATCGTTGCGGTGGCGCGCAAGGTCTCCTCATCGCGCTGGTTGACGAACGTCACCGCGACATCGACCAGGTTCTGGCCATTTTCGGTCCTCTTCGCGAGCACCTTACCGGTCACCATCTGGACATCGCCCATATAGTTGAACTTGCGGATCTCGTCATGGACGTGCAGCACCAGCCCATCATCACCGCACCAGTCGGTGAGATACTGGTAGAGGTAATTCTCACGCATGACCCCGTAGTCGTACGCCATCGGGTTCCCGATCGCCTGCGCCCATTTCGGATCCCAGTGCAGCCGCTGCGCGACATCCGGGATGCCCTGCTCGTTCTTCACATAGAACGCCGCAATGCGTTTGCGGTTCTTGTGGGCGAGCCTCCCGACGGTGGGTGCATAGGGCACAAATCCGTAACCGCCAGAATGGAAGCAGATCACATCGGTGACAGTCAGCGGACCCTTGGCCTGGGTGCCCAATGCGTCGCCCTCGGCTACGTCCTCGAAATAGCGTTTGCTGGCACCCTGCACCTTTTCTTCGGCGTAGACGGCGTCGATTTTCGCGATGTCGTCATCGGTATAGGTTGCAGGTTCGATCGCGGAATATTTGCCCTTTTTCGCAGCGGTCTTGCGCTCGGTCATCACCCGCAGGATGCGATAGACCGAAACGACTTCGCCACGCTGGTTGAGCTTGACGTCGCGCCGCGTGCTGATCACTGAGCGCCCCGCAAATTCGGACTGCTTGACCTCGCAGGTTTCATCACCGTTAAAGCTGTAAATCGTGTCGCCAGGATAGATCGGGCGATAGAAATCCCAGGTCGAGCCTGACACGAACACATGGACGCCCTTGAACAGGCTCTTGCGCAGCGCCTTGATCTCGTCCGGCACCGGATCGCCCAGCATCGGCTTGTTGATGATGCCCGCCATCATGCCGGGCGCGATCAGGCCACCCCAACGGGTCTTTTTTGCATAGTCCGGGTCGCAGTGCAGCGGATTGTCGTTGCCGCAACCGTGCGCGAAATTGCGGATGTTGTCCTCGGTAGCGACCTGGTTGTACTCGCGCGCCTTTGCCGCTTGATCGAATCCCAGCAGCTTGCGCTGACGCTCGATATCGTCATCCGTTATCGCGTAATCGACGGCTTTGCGCCATTCGTCACTTTCGAGGATATCCGCCTTTACGGCGGTTTTGCTATCCGACATCCATTCTCTCCTTGATCGTAGTTGTATAACTAGGTAATACACGGATCAATTAGAAGCAAGAGGGGATATCGAGGGTGGAAGTCAGGCGGATCAGCGATGCCTTGAAGGTGCGCGCGCGGCATCAGCGCGACGAGGTCGCACATGACGATACCCGGCGCGTGCTGACCTTTGCCGAATGGGACCGGGAAGCCGACGAGATCGGTGGCGGTCTGGCCGCAGCAGGGCTGACCCCCGGTGACCGCGTGTTTCTGGCGATCAGCAACGACCGTGCGGTCGAGCACGCCATTGCGGTCTTCGCGGTGTTCCGCGCAGGCGGCATCGTCTGCCCGATCAATACCCGCCTGTCGCCGCGAGAAATCACCGATTACGCTGCGCTGTGCGAACCGCGCTTTGCGCTGACCGATGCACCCGAACTGCTGGCCGACATCGCGCTTGACGGGTGCTGGCATGTCGATTCGCCGCCGCGTGATCTGGCGCAGCTTCCCGACCAAACGACGCTCGATGCGACCGCCGATGCCGAAATCCTCGGCACCAGCGGCACCACCGGCAAGATCAAGGGCGTGGTCGTCAGCCATCCCGATCTCGTCAAGGACGTGACCGGCCTCAACCTCGATCGCAGCCGCTCTACGCTGCATGCGTTGCCGTTCTCCGGCTCTGGCGGCAATCTGGGTGTATTGATGCTGCCCGCGCGTGGCGGCGCTACGACATTTACCCAGCCCAAGTTCGATCCCAAAGGCTTTCTGGATCTCGTGCGCGAAAAGCAGCCGGACCTGGTGTATCTGGTGCCATCGATGCTGAGGCTGTTGCTCGATCATCCCGACGTCGCGGATTACGATTTTGCCGGAGTCAAATATCTGATGACCGGCACCGCGCCGTTGCCGCATGACTCAGTGGTACGTGCGCTAACTCTGTGGCCCAATGTCAGGATGCGCAACAGCTACGGCATGTCAGAAGGCGGCATCGGAATTGCGACGACTTCGCGCGAACAGATCCTGAAGCCCGGCTGTGTCGGCAGGATGCCCGATCACATGCAACTGCGCGACGAAAATGGTAAGATCATCACTGCACGGAACGTCAGTGGCGAAATTTACGGGTATCAGAATCACTCTCGGCGCTACTGGAACGACCCGGAGGCAACAGCCGCGTCGTTCCGCGAAGGCTGGACGAAAACCGGTGATCTGGGCTTTGTCGATGATGACGGTGACCTGATCATGTCTGGCCGGTCAAAAGAGCTGATCATTCGCGGCGGATACAACATCACGCCGCTGGAGATCGAATCGGTGCTGCACGAACATCCCGCAGTCCACAGCGCCGCTGTCGTCGGTATCGATCACGATGTTCTGGGAGAAGACGTTGCGGCTGCCGTTACCCTGCGGCCCGATACCGAAGCCACCGACACAGACCTGGCCGATTGGTGCAAACAGCACCTTGCCGACAACAAGGTGCCGCGCACCATCATTATTCTTGCAGAATTGCCGCACAATCCCAACGGCAAGGTTCTGAAGCGCGAGCTGAAGCCGTTGCTCGAGGCCGCCGCCAAGGCCAGAAAACGCGCCGCCTGAAAGCCTGGTCGTCCTGCCCCCTGTCACAGTTGCCCCCTGCCCGCGATCAGGCAGAGGGGCAGTTGCAATCAGTCAGACACGCTCGATAATGATCGCAGGCGCCATGCCGCCCGCAGCACACATGGTCACCAATCCGCGCTTGAGATCGCGGCGCTCCAATTCGTCGAGCACCGTGCCGATCAGGATCGACCCGGTCGCACCGATCGGATGGCCCAGCGCGCACGCTCCGCCGTTGACGTTGACCGTGTCGCGATCCAGCTTGAGGTCTCGAATGAATTTCTCAGCTACCACCGCGAATGCCTCGTTGATCTCCCACAGGTCGATGTCATCCACCGTCAGACCGGCCCTTGCGAGAACCTTTTGAGCGGCAGGCACCGGCGCGTTCAGCATCAAGGTCGGGCAGTCGCCCTGATTGGCAAACGCGACGATGCGCGCGCGCGGCTTGAGGCCGTGCTTGTTGGCATAGCCCTTCGAGGAGAGCAGGATGCCCGCGGCACCATCGACAACGCCCGAACTGTTGCCTGCGTGATGCACACCAGTCCAGTTGAGGTCAGGATATTTCAGCTGGATGAGCTGACGGAATGTCATGCCTCCCAAATCGTAATCGGCGATGGCATCGAACGAGGCCTTGAGCTGGCCAAGCCCCTCCAGCGTGGTCTGCGGACGCGGAAACTCCTCATGGTCCAGTGCAACCGAGCCATCCTCGTTCAGGACTGCGATCAGGCTCCGGTCAAACCGGCCTTCGGCGATGGCCCGCGCTGCCTTTTGCTGGCTGTCATAGCCAAGGGCATCGACATCGGCGCGGGTGATCCCTTCGCGCGCGGCAATCGCGTCGCCGCACACACCCTGATGCGACTGCGGATGCAGCTTCATCAGGTGCGTATTGCCCGAACCCATGCCCATCGGCTTGATTCCGGCAGCGGACTCCTGGGCACTAACCTCAGCGGTATAGCTCATCATCTCGGTGCCGCCTGCGATGACCAGGTCTTCCATGCCCGACATGATGGTCGCCGCAGCAAGATTGACCGAAGTGATGCCGCCGCCGCAGAAACGGTCGAGCGTCATCCCAGACGCCTTGATGTCGTAGTCGGCATCGAGCGCCGCCATACGGCCAAGGTCGCCGCCCTGCTTGCCCTTCTGCGTCGAGGTCGACCAGATCACGTCCTCGACATCGGCGGTGTTGATGTTGTTGCGGTCGCGCAGTGCCTTCAGCACGGTGGCTGCAAGATGCTGGGGGTGCAGGTGCGACAATGCGCCCTTACCAGGCTTGCCGATCCCGCGCGGCGTGCGAACGGCATCGATGATATAGGCTTCGGACATTTTCGATCTTCCTACGCTGGTATCTGATTGAACGGTACGGCCTTGTCGGGCCGATAATCCTGCGGCAGGCCGAGAATACGCTCAGCAATCGTGTTGAGCAGCATCTCGTCTGCACCACCCGCGATCCGCCCGGTGGGCGCGTTGATCCAGCTCGTCTGCCAGTTCTCTTTAACGGGAGCGTGTTCATCGAAATGCGCCCCGCCGGGGCCTTGCAGATCAATGGCCATTTCGGACAATCGCTGACGCGAGCGCACCGACACCAGCTTGTTGAGCGAACCTTCCGCCCCTGGCTCCATGCCCGCCTGCATCATCAGCATCGCGCGCGCGGTGATAGCGTCCAGCCCGTTACGCATCGCATAATTGCGGGCGATCGCCTGCCTGATGCGGCCATCTTCTATGGCGGGACGGCCATTGACCTCGACCTCTTTGGCCAGGCTAATAAACAGGTCGAGATGCGGTCCGAACCCAGCGCTGTCAGTGGCGACATAACGTTCAATCATCAGGGTCGCCATCGCCACCGCAAATCCGCCGCCAACCGGGGACATGCGGTGATCATCGGTAAGCTTGACGTCGTCGAAGAACACCTCGTTGACGTGGCTGTCGCCGCCTGCCAGCTTGATCGGGCGCACTGTGACGCCGGGCGCCTTCATATCGACCCAGAAATAGGTGAGGCCCTTGTGCTTCTGCACGGTGGGATCGGTCCGGGCGACGATTACCCCATAATCGGAATATTGCGCCCAACTGGTCCACAACTTCTGCCCGTTGAGCTTCCAGCCATTGCCATCCTGCTCGGCGCGCAGCCGCAGGCCGGCAAGGTCGGACCCGCCTGCAGGTTCGGAGAAAAGCTGACACCAGATTTCCTCACCCTGCAGTGCCTTAAGCACGCGTTCCTTGGCGAACACCTGATCCGACCCGAATTTCATCATGATCGGCACCGGCATACCGAGGCTGATACCGAAATAGGCTGTCGGCATGCCGAACTTCATCTCTTCAGTCTCGAACGCAACCTTCTCGATATGTGTCAGCCCCTGCCCGCCATATTCGGTGGGCCAATTTATGCCGGCATAGCCTGCATCGAAACGTGCCTTCAGATAACGGCGTCCAAGCGCCAGATCTTCGGCTTCCGACAGGCCCTTGCGGGCGCTGCGTCCGAACTCAGCGGCGACCGATTCCAGCCATGCGTTGGCTTTTTCCGAATAGGCTACCAGGTCGCTCATGCATTCTCTCCTGCCAGTTCGTTGACCAGAACATCTTCCCAGAACAGCATATTGCCCTGTTCCATTGCCAAAGTTCGCGCGCGGCGCATATGCAGATGCAAGCCGGCCTCCCAAGTCACGCCAATGCCGCCATGCACCTGCACGCAGTCACGTGCAGCAGTGTCATAGGCTTCCGTAGCCTGAATGCGCGCCGCTGCGGCGGCCTTCAGGAAATCGGCATGCCCCTCGCGCGTGGCAGCGTGAAGCGCACCTGCGCGTGCCAGTTCGACCAGCCCGTAGATTTCCGCGATGCGGTGTTTGACCGACTGGAACGAGCCGATCGTCTGGCCGAACGCCCGCCGTGTGTTGGCGTAATCGCGCGCCCGCTCCATCAGCACCTCTGCGCCACCGGTCTGCTCATGCGCGGTGATCACTGCCTGCAGCGCCAGGATATGCTGCGCAGCATCGAGGGCAGCATCCCCTTGCGCGATCACGGTGGCAGGGGCACCGTTGAAGGCCAGATCGGCAATACAGCGGCTGTTGTCGAAAGTGTTGAAGCCGATGCGCTCAACGTCCTTCAGCGACGCAATCGCCAAAACCGGGCCAGAATCGTTCATCGCCAGCACGACTGCAACGTCGGCATGGAGCGCGGCAGATACCGCATCCTTGACGCCAAGCAATTTTCCGCCGCTGAACTTAACCGTCGGGTTGGCTGGCAGCGGCGACTGGCCTTCGGCAAATGCAATAGCACCGATTGCCTCACCGCGCGCCAGCAAAGGCAGCCAATGCCCCCTTAAAGCATCATCGCCAAAATCGAGTATCGCCCGCGCGGCACCGAACGAACTGGTCAGGAACGGCGCACCCGATAGCGAACGCCCGGCCTGAAGCGCGATCAGCCCCAGTTCCACCAGACCCAGTTCCAGCCCACCATAAGCCTCGGGCAGTGCCAGCGCGGTCCAGCCCTGCTCCCTGGCCGTATCCCAGAAGGGCCGGTGAAACTCACCCTGCCGTTCCAGCAGCGGCAGCAACTGGTCGGTCTGCACCCGCGCTTCCAGCACCCGGCGCGATTCGGTGGCAATGGCCTGCTGGCCCTCATCATAAAGCAGTGACATATCAGCGAACCTTGAATTGCTTGGCCTTGTCCGCCGTCAGAGCGGCACGATCGACCTGTGGAACGCCTACCGGGTTACCGATCTGGCAATATTTCAGGCCCATTTGCAACGCGACGCTGCGCGGCAGATCAAGCGACTGCCAGATTGCCTTGATCGACCCTGCAGTCGCGGCTGGTGGTTTGGCGGCAATCGTTGCGGCGAGCTCGTTTGCACGCGGCCACAATTCTTCGAGCGTAACGATTTCGCTGACAAGTCCGATGCGCATAGCCGTGCCTGCACCGATGCGTTCATCATTGCCCAGCAGCACCATCCGCAACACATCCTGCAACGGCAGCTTGTAAGTCATGCCGATCGGCTCCAGCGCCGATGTCATGCCGTAAGTGACATGCGGGTCGAAGAACGTCGCGTCCTCGGAACAGATGACGATATCAGCCTCGTTGATCCAGTAGAACGCGCCGCCTGCCGCCATGCCGTGTACGGCGCAGATCACCGGCTTCCAGCAGTTCATCGATTTGGGGCCGAGGTAGTTGCCCGGATCCTCGCAATGCCAGATGTTGGCCAGATCGACGACCGTACCGCCCGCCTCCTGCGATGCCTTGACATCGACGCCGGTGGAAAACGCCCGGCCAGGTGCCGCGCGCAGCACGCAGCAATGCACGTCGTCATTCGCCGCGATGGATTTCCAAAGATGCTCGAACTCGTCCATCATCTGGCGAGTGAAGCTGTTCATCGCCTGCGGGCGGTTAATCGTGATCGTGGCAATATGGTCGACAATGTCGACGATGATCGTTTCGTATGGCATCCCTTGCTCCTGCCACTCGGCCTATCGTAGTTGACCTGGTTATACAAGTGGCTATAACCGGCTCATTCGAGAGAGGATAGCAGGCACGATGAACTTTGACCTGTCTGACGAGCAGAAAATGCTCGCGGAACAAGCACGCGGGCTCCTCGCCGAGCGTAGCCCTTTTGACCATCTGCGCAAGCTGATCGACGCTTGTGCCGAATGGGACCAGGCGTTGTGGCATGAGCTTGGGGAGATGGGCTTTCTGGGCGTCACCATTGCGGAGTCGCATGGCGGCCTGGGCCTGGGCGAGCTTGATCTTGGCGTGATTGCTCAGGAACTTGGCCGCGCCAATGCGGCCGTGCCGTTCTTTTCGTCCATCGTGCTGTGCGCCGATGCGATCCAGCTTGCCGGAAGCGAAGCGCAAAAGGCCAAATGGTTGCCTCTTCTGGCTTCAGGCGAGGTGGTCGGCACTTTTGCCTATGCAGAAGGCCCCGGCCCGGCGCTGGCGACGGGCACAACATTTTCGTCCGCTGGCGTAAACGGAACCAAGACCCCCGTCGCCGATGCCGGGATCGCCAGTATTGCCGTCGTGCTCACCGCGTCGGGACTGGTTCTGATCGAGCTTGACCAGCCCGGTGTCACGCGCACGAAGCTGGAAAGCTTCGACCAGTTGCGCGCGCACTACAGCCTCAGCTTCACCAATGCGGCTGCCGAAATGCTCCCCGGCAAAACATCGGCAGCAACGTTACTGGACCGCGCCGCCGTGCAGGCCGCGTTCGAGGCAACTGGCGCTGCCGAGGCCTGTCTGCACATGGCGCGCGATTATGCGCTGTCACGGCAGATCTTCGGCCGTCCGCTCGCATCGTACCAAGCAATCAAGCACAAGCTGGCTGACCTGGCAATGTTGGTCGAGCTGTCGCGATCCAACGCCTATTTCGCCGGCTGGGCTGTCGAGCAATCGCCTGATCAGCTCCCTGCTGCCGCCGCTGCAGCGCGACTATCCGCCATTGCGGCCTTCGAGACGGGCGCACGCGAGAATCTGCAGGTCCACGGTGGTATCGGCTATACATTCGAGGCGAACTGCCACTTTTTCTACCGGCGCGAACGCGTGCTGAGTGTTCACGTCGGCAACCGCGAATACTGGGCCGACAGGCTGATTGCGCATCTGCCCGGCACACAGGCAGAGGCAGCATAATGGATTTCAACGACACCCCACAGGAAGCGACCTTTCGCGCCGAAGCGAAGGCATGGCTCGCCTCCAATGCGCCCAGCCACGTCGTGCCATCAGGCGTCATGCTTGACGATGCTGAGGAAGTATCACGCGGCAAGGCATGGCAGCGCGCGTTGTACGATGGCGGCTATGCTGGCATCACACTGCCAACAGCGCTCGGAGGCCGAGGTGGATCAATCATAGAAGCGGTCGTGTTTGCTGAAGAAGAGGCACGCTACAATTTACCCAAGGGCCCGTATATTGCTATCGGCCTTGGCATGGCCATTGCGGTCATTGCGCGCCACGGCACCGACCAGCAGCGAGCGCGCTTTGTCGAACCAACGCTCAGAGGCGATCTCACCTGGTGCCAGCTTTTTTCCGAACCTGCCGCCGGCTCCGACCTTGCGGCGCTGCGTACAAAGGCAGTGGCATACGACGGCGACTGGGTGGTCAACGGCCAGAAGGTCTGGTCGAGCTGGGCGCATCGCAGCGACTGGGGCATTCTCGTCGCGCGGACCGACCCCAAGCTTCCGAAGCACAAGGGACTGACCTTTTTCGTCGTTGATATGAAATCGCCTGGCATCGACATCCGTCCGATCCGCCAGATATCGGGTGCAAGCGACTTCAACGAGACTTTCCTTACCGATGTACGCATTCCCGATGCGAACCGAGTCGGCGCGCCGGGAGAGGGATGGGCGTGCTGCATGACGGTGCTGATGGGCGAGCGGTTGGGAAGCGGCAGTGAGAAATCGACTGTCGGCCCGCTGATCGACTATGCGCTCGCAACACCGGGCCATGCAGGCGGAACTGCCCTGGAAAGCGGCGGCATCAGGCTGGCGCTGGCCCAGGCGCTGGCGGAGGAACAGGGCAGCCGCTACTTCGAGGCTCGGTTGCGCACCATGGTAAGCCGCGGCGAGAACCCGGGCGCGCTCGCAGGAATGGTCAAGCTTGCTTATGCCTCGCGTCTCCAGAAGACCAGCGGGCTTGCGATGGAGTTGCGCGGTCTCGATGCCATCGCGCCCGCGCCGCAGGACGCCGCAACCCGGGAGGTGCAGCACGATTACATCTGGTCGACCGTTATGCGCATCGCAGGCGGGGCTGACGAAGTGCTGAAGAACCAGATCGCCGAGCGGGTACTGGGCATGCCGGGTGATGTTCGCATGGACAAAGACGTTCCCTTCGACCAGTTGAGGTAGTCCCCGTCGATCTGGTTCAACGACGCTGCCCCCGATCGGCCGAATTTGTCCTGCGCATTATCCGAGCAGCTGGGCGACCGCTTCTGCCGCTGGCACGCCGACCTCGAGGTAATTTCGCTGCGGTCTTCAAACGTGCTCGCGCAGGACGACTATCGACACGTTCAGGAAATCCATGTCAGTCCGGCCTGGCGCTAACTGAACTTGTAGAGTTAGTTAGACACGGCCGATGCCGCCGATGCCTGCGCTTTGGCCGTTGCTGCACATCTGCAAGGACACCATCGCTTGATCATCGCTCCAAGGTATACGCAAATGGACAGTAACAACGCTGTTCAGGGGAACCGCTATTTTCCCAAGGTTGCGGTGCGAAAGGCACTGAACAGCAACCAGTCCTAGCTCGATCGCGCGCGGAGGCTTTGATTGGATTGGCCGCAACGGGCAGCTGGAGAACGATGTTCGTGTCGGTTGTCGCCCGAGCTATCGGGATATTCGATGAACGTAAACAATTGTCAGATCTGGCCAATGCCGTTCAGGATGATGTCCACGATCGTCGTCGTGAAAAGCCCTGCATTTGACATCATGCTCTCGCGCAATTGGGGCGGTGTTGAGACAATGTGATTGATAATCCCCCCGATCAGGAGATCCATAATGAGTGCGGGCTTGGCGTTAGCTGGCAATTCATCCCGGTCCAGCGCACGCCTTACAATCCGCCGCCCCTGCAGCACCATCGTTTCGCGATATGGCGCAGCAAAAGCTCCCACTTCCTTGAAGCGCCGCGCGTCAGATCTTAACTGCAAGGCCACATCGCCATAGGTTCCGGCAAAGACATCGAAACTTCTGGCGGCAAGCGCGAGCAAATCGTCCCTGATGTTTCCGGTATCGATCGTGACGACCCAATTTAGACGCTCTCGTAAGGCAGCTTCAAGCAGGGATTCGCGAGACTTCCAGCGCCGATAGAGAGCATCCTTGCTGACACTGGCACCGCGCGCAACCGCATCAAGGTTGAACCCCTGCCATCCCATCTGACCATAAAGCCGCAACGCTGCGTCCATGATCCTGGCTTCGATGGCGGGATTCCTCGGCCTCCCGCGGCCAGGTCGCTCATCGGGCTGATCGACGTTCATTGTCACTTGTATAACCATCTCGAATCATATACCGACGATAACTGTCTGGTAATTCCAGAATCAGAGATAGCAGGGGAGTGGCGGCGTGACCATAATCAGTGCTGACGAACGAGCAGCAATGCGCGAGAGCTTCAGACGGCTCCTCGCCGAGAAGTGCGCGGAAACCGATATCCGGCGTGTAATGGCGTCACCGGGCGGTCACGATGCCGATCTTTGGCAGGCGATGGCAAACCTTGGTATCGTGTCGCTGCTGGTACCCGAGGAATTTGACGGTATCGGCGCCGGGGCCGTCGAAATGGAGGAAATCATGGAGGAGGCTGGCGCTGCCTTGCTTGCTGGTCCGCTGCTCCCGAGCGCATTCATTGCGGCAAGCCTTGTCAGCCTGTCAGACGATGCCGACGCCAAGGCGCGACTTCTCCCCGCCATTGCTTCAGGGCAAACCATTGCGACCGTCGCCTTTACCGGAGATACTGGGACCTGGAGCCTAACCGACATCAGCGTCACTGCGCGGCCACAGGGCAACGTTTGGGTGCTTGAAGGTGAAGCGTCATTCCTCCTGTCTGCCAATCTGGCCGATGTCCTGCTGGTTTTCGCGCGGACACCCGACGGCGTGGGCTGCTTTGAAGTCGATCCGTCCAAGGTGCAGATCAGTCCGCTGGTGAGCTGGGACCCCTCGCTGCGGATGTCGAAAATCGCTCTCAGTGAAACCCAGGCAGTTCGCATCGCCGGTGTCGACAGCATTACGTTCGAACAATTGATCGAGATTGCTGTCGTTGCGCTGGCAGGCGAACAGGCCGGAGCCTGCCGCAGAATTTTCGACATTACCGTCGAGTATCTGAAGACGCGCGTGCAGTTCGGGCGTCCGATCGGGGGCTTTCAGGCCATCAAGCACATGGCAGCCGATCTGTTGATCGAAGTCGAATCTGCCACATCCGCAGCGCGCTCAGCCGCACTGGCTCTTGCCACCGATGCTCCAGACAAGGATGTCCTGATCAGCCTTGCAGCGTTCGCGTGCGCCGATGCGTTTTCGCAGGTCGCTGCGGCGTCAATCCAGATGCACGGCGGGATCGCCTTCACCTGGGAGCACCCCGCCCATCTCTATCTGCGCCGGGCACGTGCCGACGCACAGTTGTTTGGACAATCCGATGCGTACCGCGAGCGGTTCGTTGCAGCGATGGAGAAGGCAGCATGATGAATGATGCAAAGACGTTGGGTGACGAGGTCCGCGTTTGGCTGGCCGAGCACTGGGATGCCGAAAGCCGACGCGCCAAGTCCGGCGGATCGCTTGCCGAGTGGATGGACCAGGTCGTGGCAGCAGGATGGGCAGTCCCCAGCTGGCCTGCCGAATGGTGGGGCCGGGGTCTCGACAAGAAATCGGTCAGCTTGATTGTGAACGAGTTTCGCAAGGTAGGGGCGCCCGGTGCGGGCCAGGACCGGACCAACATCACCGCAAACAGCGTGATGCAGTTCGGCAACGATGCGCTCAAGCAGAAGATTATCCCTGAATTTCTGACCGGACGGGCGAGCCAATGCCTGTTGTATTCCGAACCGGGCGCAGGCTCCGACCTGGCAGCAGTCCGGACGCGCGCGGACCTGCAGGGAGACCACTACCTCGTGACTGGACAGAAGGTCTGGACATCAGGTGCCCAAAACGCCGATTATGGACTACTGATCGCGCGAACCGACTGGGATGTGCCCAAGCATGAAGGGTTGAGCTTCTTCATCATCGAAATGCGCCAGCCCGGCATCGAAGTCCGCCCGATAAACCAGATCACTGGCGACAGCCACTTCAACGAGGTCTTTCTCGACGGTGCTGTCGTCCCTGTCGAGAACCGCGTGGGCGACGAGGGCCAGGGTTGGAAGGTTATGCAGACCGCGCTGGCCGTTGAGCGATTGGTGATGGGCGATGGCGCCGGCGAAAGGCGCCAGGGTTCTTCCAAGAACAATGTCGTCAGCCTGATCGATATTGCCCGCGAGACCGGTAAGATCAATGATCCGGTAGCACGTCAGGAGATCGCACAGGCAATGGCCTATCGCAAGCTCAACGCTCTGAATATGCTGCGCGCCAAGCAAGAGATGGCGCAAGGTTCTGCCTCGCCTATCATGTCGCTGGGCAAGCTGGCAATGAGCCGTATCCTGCATGAAGATGCCCGCATCATGACCAAGCTGATGGGGGCTGCATCCATGCTCGACGGGCCAGAGCATTCATTGGCAGCGGACGTCAATTACCGGACGGCGAACGCCTATATGACCTCGATCGGTGGCGGAACTGATCAGATACAACGCAACATCATCGGCGAACGTGTGCTTGGGTTACCGCGCGAGACTGAAGCCGACCGCAATGTGCCCTTCAGGGAATCGCGAGCGGTGACTGGTTGAGGCCTTACCAAGAGTAGTCCTCACGGGCGCCAAGCGCGGAAGATAACAACGGCAAGCGCGCAGGCGATCACCTTGGTAGCTCCTGTTTCCATGCGCGCGAACGCGCGCTTGGACCCTGTCTGACCATCGCAATTATGGGACACTAGATGCATGACCAACGCTGATGTTGCGCCAGACAGACCTACGCCTGACGAACGGCCGTTGGCCGGGGTACGTGTACTTGAACTCGTGACCGGGCCTATGGCAGCCATCTCCAAAACGTATGTCGAGCTTGGTGCGGATGTTATAAGGCTCGAGCCACGATCGGGGGCTGACGATCGTGGCAACGGTCTGAGCATCGAAGGTGCAAGCATTGACTTTGTAACAACCAACCTCGGCAAGCGAGCGGCCATCTTTGACTGTTACGAGGCGCTGGTTGCGGATGCAGACATCATGATTGCGCCGCGCGGCGCAATCGATGCTGACAGGCTGACGGCACTGAACCCCGCTCTCGTGGTGCTATTGGTCTCCGACTTTGGCAATACGCGCCATTTTAAGGACTGGGTGGGTTCCGGCCCGGTCTTCCATGCGCTTTCCGGAGAGTTGTCTCGTTCCGGTATTCCCGGTCGGCCGCCATTGCTGCCGCCTGGCGATTTGGCGATTGCCTGCGCTGCGGTTCAAGCGGCTTATGTCACGCTGGTCGCCTATTGGCAGGCACTCATGACGGGTCGCGGCGATGTACTCGATTTTTCGGTACTCGATGGAGCCACCCAGGCGCTTGATCCCGGCTTTGGCATTGCCGGCAGCGCAAGCGCGGGTGTTCCTGCCAGCAAATTGCCGCGTGGCCGACCCGAAGCGCGTTTCATGTATCCGATCCTGCCTTGCGCCGACGGCTTTGTGCGCATTTGCGTGCTCGCACCGCGCCAGTGGCAAGGCATGTTCGAATGGATGGGGCGGCCGGAGGAATTTGCCGACCCGGCTTTCGACAAACTGCAAAACCGCTTTGCCTCGAAAACCCTGCTGCCCGCGATCAAACGTTTTTTTGCCATGAAAAGCCGTGAGCAAGTGGAGCTGGAGGCCCAACAGTTCGGCGTACCTGCGGCAGCTGTCCTCGACCTGGACGAGGCGCTCGATACAGAACAGATCAAGGCACGATGCGCCTTTGTGCCCACCGAGATCACGCCTGGCGTATTCGCGCCGGTGCCGGACGGCGTCATCGAGATCAACGGAAAGCGGATGGGAATCGCGGGGCCAGCGCCCTCCCTTCCCCAGGCAGAAATCCATTGGCGTCCGCGCAACCCTGTGACACCGGGCACTCGTTCTGGCGACCGTCCGTTCAGCGGCCTCAAGGTTCTGGATTTTGGCGTGATTGTGGTCGGCGCCGAGGGTGGACGCCTCCTCGCCGATCAAGGCGCGGATGTCATCAAGGTTGAAAGCTCGGCGTTTCCTGACGGAAGCCGCCAAAGCCGCATGCCGGGCCTCATCGCGCCCACCTTCGCCACCGGGCATCGCAATAAGCGCAGTCTCGGTATCAACATCAAGGACCCTAGCGGCAAGGCGCTGTTGCTCGATCTGATCCGGCAAAGCGATGTCCTGTTATCCAACTTCAAGGGCGGTACGCTAGAATCGCTGGGGCTCGATTATCACTCGCTCAAGGCAATTAACCCTGGCATCATCGTAGTTGACAGTTCGGCATTCGGACCAACCGGTCCTTGGTCCAAGCGCATGGGTTATGGTCCGCTTGTCCGCGCTTCGGCCGGCCTGACAATGCAGTGGCGCTATCCCGGCGAGGAAGACAGCTTTTCCGATGCCATTACCGTCTATCCCGATCACGTTGCTGGGAGGATCGGCGTTATCGGCGTCATCGCCATGCTTGTCCGACGATTGCGGACGGGGTTCGGCGGACAGGTCAGCGTCAGCCAGGCCGAAGTCATGCTGAGCCATTTGGCGACCAGAATTGCAGCCGAGGCCATCAGCCGTGCAGGCTGTACGCTGGAAGGTGATGCACCCCAGTCGGACGTCTACCCATGCGCCGGGGATGACGAATGGTGCGTAGTCACGATCCGCAATGCAACAGACCAGCAGGCTGTGGCGCGGTTGACCGGCGGGTTGTCTCTGTCGGACTGGTTGGCAAAACAAACGCCGCAAGATGCGATGGTGGCATTGCAGGCCGCTGGTGTTCCTGCCGGTGCCATGCTGCGGGTCTCACAGTTACCAAAATTCGATTACTTCGTAGAACGTGGCTTCTTTCGCACGGAGGTCCATCCCCATCTCAGTGAACCGATCACAGTAGAAGACGCGCCTGTGGTAGCCATGCATCTGCCTGCTCCCCCCGATCTCCCTGCGCCGCTGCTAGGCGAGCATACCGCGCAACTGATGCGCGAAAAACTGGGGCTCGGAAATGCGGCGATAACCAGCCTGATCGAGGCTGGGATATTGGAGCAGATCGTGGTCCTGCGGGAGGAGACATCATGAGCGAGAGCGGAACCAAAAAGGCTGTCGTCGTTGAACAACGTGGAAGCGTGTTGCTGGTTACCCTCAATCGACCTGAAGCGCGCAATGCAGTCGATCAGGCTGTTTGGGTCGGCGTCGGCAGCGCCCTGGCACAGGCGGAGCATGACATCACCATTCGGGCAGTCATCGTTACAGGGGCCGGCGATCAAAGCTTTTGCGCTGGCGCAGACCTCAAGGCCTTGGCCCGCGGAGAACGGATCGCGCCGGAGTCAAAGGAACAGATGAGTTGGGGGTTTGCGGGTATCGTGAACCACCCAATTTCAAAGCCGGTTATCGCAGCAGTGAATGGCACTGCCCTTGGTGGCGGCACCGAAATAGTGCTTGCCTGCGATCTGGTCGTTGCTGCGGACAACGCCACATTTGGATTGCCGGAGGTGAAGCGGGGCATACTTGCAGGCGCCGGCGGCGCATTTCGCCTGGTTGAGCAGTTGCCCCGCAAAATTGCGATGGAATTACTGCTGACTGGTGACACGTTCGACGCCACGCGTGCTTTGGCCTTGGGGCTGGTCAACGCCGTCGTTCCACCCGGTGATCTGATTGACACTGCGCTCAGCCTGGCGCAACGGATCGCCGCCAATGCGCCGCTTTCAGTTCAAGCCACCAAGCGAATAGCTCTTGGGATTAAGGAGGGCGCGATTGCCAACGAGGCTGCTCGCTGGGCAATGAACCAGCACGAAAGCGCCCTGGTGATGCGGTCACAGGACGCACGAGAGGGTCCGCGGGCCTTTGCCGAAAAGCGTGAGCCTCAGTGGAAGGGATGTTGATATGACTGGAGCCACCCATGATCCTGAGCGGATCCCGGTCATTGTCGGCGTCGGTCAGGTCAACGATCGCCCTAGTGACCCTCAAGCAGGACTGGACTCCTTCGGCCTGATGCTCGCGGCGCTCCGCGCTGCGGATGCCGATGCAGGTCACGGATGGCTGGCCAGCCTCAATTCGCTGGCCGTGGTCGATCAGATATCCTTCCGCAACCTCAATCCGATTGCCCCGGGCCTGGCTAAGGCTCTTGGCGCGTCGCCTGGACGTATCGAACAAACGCCGGTGGCCAGCGGCGACAGTCCGATCTTGCTGTTGAACGAGGCTGCGAACAGGATTGGTGCCGGTGAGATTAAGGTCGCAGCCATTGTCGGCGGTGAAGCGCTGAGGACTGCGGCGCAGCGTGCTGCACGGGAACAGGGCACGGCTGTTGCTGCTCAAAATGCCTCGCGCGCAGCATCCACCCGCAAGAACCCCAGTTTTCGCCAGCGTTATGGATTGACCGCGCCAGTTGATATCTATCCGCTTTACGAGAATGCCGGTCGTTCCGCGTATGGGCAAAGCCTTGCCGAAGGGCAGCGCGAATCCGCTGCGATATGGTCCCGCTTCTCCGAGGTAGCCGACCGTAACGAAGGTGCCTGGATTCACCGCCCGGTATCGATCGATACGGTCGAGACGCCGACAGCGGACAACCGGCCGATCGCTTTCCCTTATACGAAGCTGATGGTCGCAAACTCCTCGGTCAATCAGGGTGCGGGCTTTATAGTGAGCAGCCTTGCCGAGGCGCGTCGGCGCGGCGTGCCTGAGGATCGGATCGTTTATGTCGGCAATGGCGCGGCCGCCCATGAGAGTGAAGATCCGCTTGGTCGCGATCGCTATGACCGGTCATCCGGCATGGAGGTGTCAATCCGCCGCACGCTGGCGCTGAACGAGGTTACGGTTCCCGATATCGATCTGGTGGAGTTGTACAGCTGCTTCCCATGCGTGCCAAAGATGGCGCGCCGCATACTGGACTGGCCGATTGAGCGGCCCGCAACGGTGTTCGGAGGCCTCACCTTCGGCGGCGGTCCGATTGGCAATTACATGAGCCATGCAGTCGTCAGCATGGTGCAGCGGCTGCGGGGAGGGCAGCGTGTCGGGCTGCTGTTTGCCAATGGCGGCTTTGCAACCCATAACCACACCATCATCCTGGCCGGCGCACCGATAGGTGCAGCACGGTTCCCGCGGACGTTCGACTATCAGGAGGAGGCAGATGCGAACCGCGGCACTGCACCGATAGTCATCGAATCTTACTCCGGGCCTGCGACCATCGAAAGCTATACAGTGCTTTATGAACGAGACGGGTCCGTCAAACACGGGGTGATTGTCGCGCGAACTGCAGATGGCCGGCGGACATTGGCAAAGGTACCCGGAGAAGATGAGGCTACCATTGCCTATTTGATTGGCGGTAACTCGGAACCAGTCGGCAAATCAGGTGATGTGGTCGCTGATGACGACGGTAACCAGATCTGGAAGATAGCTCATTCCCAGCATGAACATTAAGGCCTGACCAATGCCTCGCGCGTTGGAACGCCCATCTGACACAAGCTGAACCGCACCGGGTTTCCCGGAGGCTGTTTGGTTTAAGTTACGCAGCCATGGG
>NZ_JAUCZC010000028.1 GCF_030373265.1 Blastomonas sp. | reverse complement strand
AGAGCGAGATGAGCGTCGGCTATGCCACCATCTATGGCGACATGGCGGGCGGCTATAATGTGCTGAAAGACGCCTACAAGCTCACCGTGTTCGATCTGTCGCGGTGGCGCAACGCGCACAAGCCGCCGCTCGCATTGGGCCCCGATGGCCCGGTGATGCCCGACCGCGTGATCACCAAGCCGCCCAGCGCCGAACTGCGCCCCGACCAGCGCGACGACGACAGCCTGCCGCCGTACGAGATCCTCGACCCGATCCTGCACGGCCTGATCGAGGAAGAATTGAGCGTCGCCGATATCGTCGCGCGCGGCTTCGAGCACGACACCGTCGCGCGGATCGAGCGCCTGCTCTATATCGCCGAATACAAGCGCCGCCAGGCCCCGCCGGGCGTGAAGCTTGGCATCCGCAATTTCGGGCGCGACCGGCGCTATCCGATCACCAACCGGTTCCGGACGGCATAGACGCGAGAGCAATTTCCGGCTATAATTCTGGCCGAAAGGATCGCGTTATGCGTCATGTTCCCGTTGCCACTTTCAAGGATAAGGTTTCCGAATTTATCGCTGCTGCCGAGCAGGGTGATGAAATCGTGATCACCCGCCATGGCAAGGCCGCTGCCAAGCTGGTGCCGATCACCGATCAGGAAGTGGTCGAAGAGCGCGGACGCAAGGCATGGGATGCGCTGGCGGAGCTGCGTGCAGAGCTTCGCGCCCAAGGCAAGACCGCTACGATCGAGGAAATGATTGCGTGGAAGAACGAGGGCCAGCGTTGAAGCTGTGCGTCGTTGACGCCAGCGTCATTGGCCCGATGATCCTGCCCGACGAAGCAGACTTGATGCCTGCCGGGCTCGAGCCGGTGATGGTCGAGGGGCGCGCGCTGGTTCCGCAGCACTGGCGGCTCGAAGTCCTCAATCTGGCGCGCATGGCCCTGCGCCGCAAGCGGATTGACCATCGGCAACTGGAAAAGGCATTGGCCAGCCTCTCGCAATATCGCATTCACGTCGACGAGGGCACGAATGTGCATGCATGGGGCGCTTGCATGAGGCTTGCTCAACGGCACGACCTCACGGCCTATGATGCCGCCTATATCGAGCTTGCCAAGCGCGTTGACGCCCCGCTGTTGACGCTGGACAAGGCGCTGGCCAAGGCCGCTCGACACGAAAAACTGGAACTGATTGCATAATGACCATTACCCGTTTCGCCCCGTCCCCCACCGGGCATCTGCACATTGGCAACATCCGCACCGCGCTGCACAACTGGATGTGGGCGAAGAAGACGGGTGGAAAGTTCATCCTGCGGATCGACGATACCGACAAGGAGCGCTGCCGTGAGGAGTATGTCGAGGGCATCCGCTCCGATCTCGCCTGGCTGGGGCTGGCCCCCGACGCTGAATATCGCCAGTCCGAGCGGGCTTCGCTGTATGACGCGGCGTTCGGAAAGCTGCGCGACACGGGGCGGGTCTATGCCTGTTACGAGACCGCGCAGGAGCTCGACCTCAAGCGCAAGATCGCCTTGGGCCGCGGCCTGCCGCCGGTGTACGACCGCGCTGCGCTTGCGCTGACCGATGCGGAGCGCACCGAATTGGAGGCGCAGGGGATCAAGCCGCATTGGCGTTTCAAGCTGGATCACGCCGAACCGATCGCGTGGGACGACCTGATCCGCGGAGCGCAGAAGTTCGATGCCGCGAGCCTCTCCGACCCCGTCATCCGCCGCGCCGATGGCAGCTGGCTGTACATGCTGCCTTCCGCGATCGATGACGTCGATATGGGCATCACCCATGTCGTGCGCGGCGAGGATCATGTTTCGAACACCGCGGTGCAGTTGCAGATGTTCACCGCTTTGGGCAGCACCCCGCCCGCGTTCGCGCACGAGGCGCTGCTGGTGGGCGCGGAAGGCAAGCTCTCCAAGCGGCTGGGTTCGCTGGGGGTCGGAGAATTGCGCGACAAGCACATATTGCCGCAGGCGATCGTCGCCTTGCTGGCACGGCTGGGCACGTCCGATCCGGTCGAGCCGCTGCACGACCGCGCGGCGTTGCTCGAGAGCTTCGACTTCGCCCGCTTCGGCCGCGCGCCTGCGCGCTTTGCCGAAGAGGATCTCGAGCGGATCAACCGCCAGCTGATCCACACCGCCGATTTCGCGATGGTGGCCGACCAATTGCCGCGCCAAGTCGACGAGGCCGCCTGGCACGCGATCCGCCCCAATATCGCGCATCTGGGCGAGGTCGCCGATTACTGGCGGATCATCGAAGGGCCGATCGACGCGCCCGCGCCCGAGGCCGAGGATGCAGCATTCCTGACCGAAGCGCGCGCCGCGCTCGAGCCGCTGGAGTTCAGCGCCACGGTCTGGAAAGACTGGACCGAGGTGCTCAAGGCCTCGACCGGGCGCAAGGGCAAGGGGCTGTTCCTGCCCTTGCGCCGCGCACTCACCGGAATGGACCACGGACCGGACATGGGCGAGTTGCTTCCCTTGATCGGGCGCGAGCGGGCCTTGGAGCGGTTGGGGGGCTAGGCCCACTCCACGCCTGCCCATTCTCGTAACCCCCGCGCACGCGGGGGTCCCGCTTCTTCTCTCGGCTGGGCAGCAAAGCGGGATTCCCGCGTTCGCGGGAATGACGAGAAGGGGAAAAACCCGCACGCCCTTGGATAATCCACCCGCATGCCGCATATGTCAGGCATGACCATGATCGCCACCGCAGACCCCCGCTCGTTCCTCTACCGCCCCGATGCGCTCGATCCCGATGCCGCGCAGCGCCTCACCCGCGACGCGCTCAGCCGCTGCGACGATGGCGAGCTCTACCTGCAGTATGCCGCGAGCGAGAGCTTCGTGTTCGATGATGGTCGGCTCAAGACCGCCGATTATTCGACCGACTCGGGCTTCGGCCTGCGTGGCGTTTCGGGCGAGATGACCGGCTTTGCGCACGCCAACGACGTCAGCGAAGCGGGCATCCGCCGCGCCGCCGAGACGCTCAAGCTGCTCGATCCCGCCAAGGGCGAGGCCGCACCCCCGCCGCGGCAGAACAACCGCCACCTCTACACCGACGGCAACCCGCTCGAGAGCATTCCGTTCGAGACCAAGATCGCCTTGCTCGAAAAGATCGACGCTGCCGCGCGCGCGCGCGATCCGCGCGTCGCGCAGGTCACCGCGAGCCTGATCGGCAGCTGGTCGGTGATCGAGGTGGTCCGCGCCGATGGCTTCGTCGCCACCGATGTCCGCCCGCTGGTCCGCCTCAATGTCTCGATCGTAGCTTCGAGCGGCGAGCGGCGCGAGGTCGGCAGCTTCGGCATGGGCGGGCGCTATCTGTACGATGGCCTGTTCGATGACGCGACCTGGAACCGCGCGATCGACGAGGCGCTGGCGCAGGCGCTGACCAACCTCGAAAGCGTCGCCGCGCCCGCGGGCGAGATGACCGTGCTGCTCGGCCCCGGCTGGCCCGGGATCATCCTGCACGAGGCGATCGGGCACGGGCTCGAGGGCGACTTCAACCGCAAGGGCACCAGCGCGTTTTCGGGCCGCATCGGCCAGCGCGTCGCCGCCGATGGCGTGACCGTGGTCGACGATGGCTCGATCCTGGACCGGCGCGGATCGCTCAGCATCGATGACGAGGGCACGCCGACCCAGGAGAACGTGCTGATCGAAAACGGCATTCTGCGCGGCTATATGCAGGACCGGCTGAACGCCCGGCTGATGGGCGTCGCGCCCACCGGCAACGGCCGCCGCCAGTCCTACGCCCACGCCCCTATGCCACGCATGACCAACACCTTCATGCGCGCCGGCAACGACGACCCGGCAGAGCTGCTGTCGCGCGTGAAAAACGGCATCTTCGCCAAGAGCTTCGGCGGCGGCCAGGTCGACATCGTCTCGGGCAAGTTCGTCTTCTCGTGCACCGAAGCCTATCGCGTCGAAAACGGCAAACTCGGCGCCCCGATCAAGGGCGCCACCCTGATCGGGGACGGCCCCACCGTGCTCACCAAGGTCACCGGCATCGGCAACGATTTTGCCTTGGACGAAGGCGTCGGCATGTGCGGCAAGGGCGGCCAGGGCGTGCCTGCAGGCGTCGGCCAGCCGACGCTGCTGGTCAGCGGGCTGACGGTGGGGGGGACTGGGGGGTAGGCCAGGCTAATAAGGTATCTCCGGCTTTTCGCATTTTGCTTCTAGTGTTAGCGAATAGATGGAATCAGTGATGACGGAAGGCACAGAGACTCCAACTCCCCGAAATTGGACTGAAGTTCGTGAGTGGATGAACGTGATGGTGGCTGCAGCTGCACTGCTGGTTGCTATCGTGAGCATATGGACGACCATGCAGATTTCTGGGCTTGAGGACTATTTTCGTTCTGAGATAACCCGCCGAAATAGCGAACTTAATCGACAGGTAGAAGACTCAGCGATAGCTAGAAAATCTGCGGCAGAGAAAGAACAGCGTCTGCTCGAGCTCGATGCCTCAACCAACCGCGTGATTGCTAATTACATTGAAGCACAGGGACGTTTACAGAGTGCAGAGCGCGATCTTTCTTTGATTCAACGGCAATCATTTGCTACCCTGCAATCTCTCAGCCAGTCACGTGCCGAAGGTATCGCTCTTCGGGATGAAACCATGAAACAGCAGCGGCGCCTTGATCTATTTAGACGTCAAAGAGCATATGAGTCAGGGTTAATTCAAGTTTCGTTTGGAACAGGAAATAGGTTTGAAGGAACGTATTTTATCTCAGGCGAACAAGCGTTGGCATCAATAAATCAAATTTCTGCTCCGACAGGCAGCAGTGAGCTATTTCCTTATTTCGCTGAAATTAGGGAAAAAGCTCCTCAACTCTGCGCGCACCTTAAAGGTTATTCGCCAATCATCCCCGAGGTTGCGCCGTGGCCCGATCCTCCCCAACGGTATGGCCGTCGCGTTGAAACGTCGGCCGGCCCAGTGTTCGAAATGACAAAGAAAGAGGCGGATCTATGGAATTCTGAAATGGTGAGGTGGAACAAAGAGTTTTCTCGAATCAGCGATATAAGAAGTGATCGTTTGAAATTTATAGGCGCTGTATCGGAGTATCTCCGAAACTCAGCCGCCCGATGTGCCTGCGTTGCATTGGCGACGTCAGAGCACGCCGCTAGCGACATATGTCCCGGCGGGTCTGACCGGCCACAGCCACCAGGGGCTATGCAACAGAACCCAAAGGACTGATTGAGCCATGTGACCGTAACTCCAGCCACTCCGGCAATTTTGGGCACTCTGTACTCAACCCATTACCCTACCTTCCGCGGCCTCCCACCCTTCTTCCCGTTCTCGCGCGATGCCTGGACCTTGGCGCTCGACGTCGCCTGACCCGCCCGCGCGGCCATCCATCTTGCCGTGCCGAAGACGCCGTTCATCAGGCCGGGCACGGTGTAGTCCACGTCCAGCGTTTCCCAGTGCAGGCCGAAGCCTGCGCCTTGCACCTCCACCTCGGCGAGTTGCTCGGGGGTGGCATCCTGCAGGAACTCGACCAATGCGGGGGGGAAGGCGAAGGTGGCGCCGCTGGTGAGATCGACGATGATGCGGTCCGCCGCAGTGTCATAGCGGGCGGCAATTGCGCGTGGTTCTGCGATAAGCTTGGCCTTGCCGCGTTCGATCGCTGCGTCTGCCTGGCTATCGGACCAGTGTCGATTGGCTATCATGTCATTCACTCCCTAGGCGGGGGGTCTATTTGACGAAAGCATCGTAAACCCAACCGGCTGGGTTTTTCAACCACTGCCTCCACCCCCATCCCCCCTTCCCCCTTACACCCCCTTGCGCTAAGGCCTGCCGCGGCATAACGGTTTTCCGTATCGGCCCGCCGGTTTCGCGCAGTCAATGGTCGCGCGCGTCCCCATTCCGGCCTTGGTGCGAACCGTCACACTTGGGTGCCGCTCCGGCGCCAGAACACATTGTTACTTTTGGAAGGGACTTCCCATGACCGCTGTTGGACAGGACACGCTCGGCACCCGCGCGACGATGGAGGTGGGCGGCAAGTCCATCGCGTATTATTCGCTCGCCAAGGCTGCTGAAAAGCTCGGCGATATCTCGCGGCTGCCGTTCAGCATGAAGGTGCTGCTCGAAAACATGCTGCGCTTCGAAGACGGCGGTTTCACCGTTTCGGTGGCCGATGCCCAGGCGATCGTCGACTGGCAGAAGGACCGCGTGTCGAGCGCCGAGATCCAGTATCGCCCCGCGCGCGTGCTGCTGCAGGATTTCACCGGCGTGCCCTGCGTCGTCGATCTCGCCGCGATGCGCGATGCCATCGCGACGCTGGGCGGCGACACCAGCAAGATCAATCCGCTTGTCCCCGTCCATCTCGTCATCGATCACTCGGTGATGGTCGACGAATTCGGCCACCCCAAGGCGTTCGAGCAGAATGTCGAGATCGAATATTACCGTAACGGCGAGCGTTACGACTTCTTGAAGTGGGGCTCCAAGAGCCTCGACAACTTCAAGGCGGTGCCTCCCGGCACCGGCATCTGCCACCAGGTGAACCTCGAGAACATTGCGCAGGCGGTGTGGACCAGCAGCGACGAGAGCGGCGCGACGGTCGCCTATCCCGACACCTGCGTCGGCACCGACAGCCACACCACGATGATCAACGGCCTGGGCGTGCTCGGCTGGGGCGTCGGCGGGATCGAGGCGGAAGCCGCGATGCTCGGCCAGCCGGTCTCGATGCTGATCCCCGAGGTCGTCGGCTTCAAGTTCACTGGATCGCTCAACGAGGGCGTTACCGCGACCGATCTGGTGCTGACCTGCACCAACATGCTGCGTTCGCACGGCGTGGTCGGCCGCTTTGTCGAATATTACGGCCCGGGCCTGGCGTCGCTGAGCCTCGCCGATCGCGCGACGCTGGCCAACATGGCGCCCGAATATGGCGCGACCTGCGGCTTCTTCGGCATCGATGACAAGACGCTCGATTACATGCGTCTGACCGGTCGCGATGAAGACGCGCTGGCGCTGGTCGAAGCCTATGCCAAGGAGCAGGGCTTCTGGATCCACCCCGACGCCGCGGATCCGGTGTTCACCAGCACGCTCGAACTCGACCTGTCGACCGTCATCCCCTCGCTCGCCGGCCCCAAGCGCCCGCAGGATCGCGTCGACCTGACCGAGGTCGACGACGTCTTCGCCAAGGACATGACCGACACGTACAAGCGCGCCAACAAGCGCGTCGCGGTCGAAGGCAAGGATTACGACATCGGCGATGGCGACGTGATGATCGCCGCGATCACCTCGTGCACCAACACCTCGAACCCCAGCGTGATGATCGCTGCGGGCCTCCTCGCCAAGAAGGCGAACGAGCTGGGCCTGAGGCCCAAGCCCTGGGTCAAGACCTCGCTGGCACCGGGATCGCAGGTGGTCACCGACTATTTTGAAAAGGCCGGTCTGCAGACGCATCTCGATGCGGTCGGCTTCAACCTCGTCGGCTATGGCTGCACCACCTGCATCGGTAACTCGGGTCCGCTTGCAGAGCCGATCAGCAAGGCGATCAACGAGAATGGCCTGGTCGCTGCCGCGGTGATCTCGGGCAACCGCAACTTCGAAGGCCGCGTCTCGCCCGACGTGCGCGCCAACTTCCTCGCCTCGCCGCCGCTGGTTGTTGCCTATGCGCTCAAGGGCACGGTGATCGAGGACTTCACCACCACCCCGATCGGCACCGGCACGAACGGAAAGGACGTCTATCTCAAGGACATCTGGCCGACCAACCTCGAAGTCTCCGACACCATCTCGACCTGCATGGACCGCGAAATGTTCCAGGCGCGCTATGCCAACGTCTATCTGGGCGACGAGCATTGGCAGGCGATCAACGTCGAAGGTTCGGACACCTACAACTGGCGCGCCGGCTCGACCTATGTCGCCAACCCGCCGTATTTCGAGGGCATGAGCATGACCCCCGAACCGGTCGGCGACATCATCGAGGCCAAGCCGCTGGCGATCCTCGGCGATTCGATCACCACCGACCACATCTCGCCCGCAGGCTCGATCAAGGCCGACAGCCCCGCAGGCAAGTGGCTGATGGAGCATCAGGTCGCGCGCGCCGACTTCAACAGCTATGGCGCACGCCGTGGCCATCATGACGTGATGATGCGTGGCACCTTCGCCAACATCCGCATCCGCAACGAGATGGTCCCCGGCATCGAGGGCGGCATGAGCCGCTATGGCCAAGAAGTGATGCCGATCTACGACGTCGCGATGCGGCACAAGGCCGACGGCACGCCTTTGGTGGTCATCGCGGGCAAGGAATACGGCACCGGATCGTCGCGCGACTGGGCGGCCAAGGGCACCAACCTGCTCGGCGTCCGCGCGGTGATCGTCGAAAGCTTCGAGCGTATCCACCGTTCGAACCTCGTCGGCATGGGCGTGCTGCCGCTGCAGTTCCAGGGCGACGATACCCGCGAAACCCTGGGCCTGACCGGCGACGACAGCTTCACCATCGAAGGCGTGGCCGAGATCAAGCCGCGCCAGCAGGTCACCGTCAACGTCATCCGCGCCGATGGCTCGACGTTCAGCTTCGAGGCGCTGTGCCGCATCGATACCGCCAACGAGCTCGAATACTTCCTGAACGGCGGCATCCTGCATTACGTGCTGCGCAAACTGGCTGCATGATCGGGCCTGCCTCAGGATTTCGTGCAAGGGCCGGTGCCGCGCTGATGGGCGCGGCGCTGGCCCTTGCCGCTTTTCCCGGGGCGCAGGCGCAACCTGCGCCGCAATTGCCCGAAAGTTCGCAGGACGCTGCGATCATGTGCTTTTATTCCGCGGTGCTGACCGGGCGCGGCCAGGCCGAGCCGATGGCCGAGGCGATGTGGTTCCTGTTCGATGCCGCACGCACCGCGACCGCCGACGCTCCCGATGGCTTTGTCGACAAGGTCGAGGAGCTGGTCGCCGCGCCGCCGCCCAATCTCGACACATTGACCACCGATGCCCCGGCGATGCTGCCGCAATGCGCCAGCCGCTATCCGCTGATCAGTTCCAAGCGAGCCATAACGCTGCCTGCCGATGCGTTTGCGCGCGACATGCAGTGCCTCGCGCTGACGATTTACCTCTCCGATATGGCGCAAGGCGACCTCGACGATACCGGCAGCGAGGCCTTCGTGACGCGGCTGCAGGCGCTGGAAACCCGGCTGACCGCGCGGTTGACCCCGGAGCGCTATCAGGCCGCTGGCCTTGCTGACGAGGCGGCACGAAATCTGGCGCTGGCCCGCGCGCTGCGCGATGTCAGTCCGATCGGCAATCTGATGAGCATATTGACCGCATGCGAGGCGGCCGCGGCGTGACCGGCGTGCGCGCTGGGGGCCTCTTCCAGACTGGCGGAAATGGTGCAGGTTTCGCGCGGATCGCTTGACTTTGCCGGGCTGCAACCGTAAGCGGCCTGCTTTCGCGGGCATGGTATCACCCAGGCACGCGGCGAATCATTCACTAACACCGATTTTCAGGAGTGCCGCATGAAGCGCACATTTCAGCCCAGCAACCTTGTGCGCGCTCGTCGTCACGGTTTCCGTTCGCGCACTGCCACGCCGGGTGGCCGTTCGATCCTGCGCGCCCGTCGCGCGCGGGGCCGCAAGCGCCTGAGCGCCTGATCGGGGCTTCGCCCGTGGATGCGGGCGTGGCTGCTGATCTTCCTTCCAGTTTGACCGCATCGACGGGCGCTCCGGCTATGGTCGGCGCGCCCGTCGTGCTGCGTCAACGCTCCGATTTTCTCGCGGCCAATGGCGGCCTGCGTGTCGGTACTCCGGCGTTCGTGCTGCTGGTCAAGCCGCGCGGCGACGACAGCGCACAGATTCGCGTCGGCTACACCGTCACCAAGAAGATCGGCAACGCGGTCACCCGCAACCGCATCAAGCGGCGCTTCCGGGCGATGGTGCACCAGGTGCTCGCCGATCATGGCCTGGCCGGCGCCGATCATGTGCTGATCGGGCGCGGCGAAGCCATGACGCGCGACTTCGCAGCGATGCAGGCGGACATGGTCCGCGCGCTCGAACGGGTGCGCGATGGCAAGGCATCGGCCGATCGCCGTCCGCCGCGCGGCAAGCCCAAACGGCGGTAGGGGGCTGCGATGAAGCAGATCCTCATCTGGATCGCGCGGGGCTGGCAAATGGGCCCTTCGCGCATTCTGCCGCCGACTTGCCGCTACAGCCCGAGTTGCTCGGAATATGCCATCCAGGCGCTCAACAAGCATGGTGCGATTAAGGGTGGCTGGTTGGCGATGAAGCGGCTATTGCGCTGTCACCCATGGGGCGGGCACGGCCATGATCCGGTGCCCTGACGCGCACATGAGGCGCCCCCGAATTGCATTACCGGAACGAGGTTTGAAGCGTGGAGAATCAGCGTAACGTCATCCTGGCCATCACCCTGATGGCCCTGATTCTGTTCGGATGGCCTTACGCGCTGGAAGTCTTCTATCCAGCGCGCCCGGCAACGGTCGAGGATGTGGCGAACGCGCCGCGTCCCGGCCTCGACAACACCGCGCCCGGGGGCGGCTCCGTTTCAGGGGCTGTTCCCGATACCGGCAGCGCGTCCAAGATCATCCGCAGCCGCACCGCCGTTCTCGCCGACAGCACCCGCGTCGCGATCGACGCTCCGCGCGTTGGCGGTTCGATCAACCTCACCGGCGCGCGCATCGACGATGTCGTGCTCAAGGACTATCGCGAGCGGCTCGACGCCGACAGCGACCTCGTCCACCTGTTCTCGCCCGCCGGCACCGCCGACCAGTATTTCGCGCAGTTCGGCTGGATCGGCGAGGGTGTCGTCACCCCCACCAGCCAGACGGTGTGGGCCCCGAGCGGCGCCACGCTGACTCCGGCGACGCCGGTGACCCTGCGCTGGACCAACCCTGCCGGACAGCGCTTCGAGATCGTCTACGCGATCGACGCGAATTATCTGATCACCATCACCCAGCGCTTCATCAATTCGGGCACGTCGCCCGCGATCGTGCGTCCGCTTGGGCTGATCAACCGCACCAGCGCCAATGCCGATCCCAGCACCTGGACCGTGCGCAACGGACCGCTCGGCGTGTTCGACGATGTCGCCGATTTCGACGTGCATTATGACGATCTCGACGAGAACCCCAAACGGCTGGTCGAATATGGCGGCAACATCGACTGGCTGGGCTTTACCGACCATTACTGGCTGTCCGCGCTGATCCCCGCGCCGGGTTCGACCGGCCAGATGGCGGGCAACTTCCGCGCTTTGGGCAACAACCTCTATCAGTCCGAGCTGCTGTTCGACAGCAAGGTGGTCGCCCCCGGCCGGATGATCGAGACCAACTCGATGCTGTTTGCCGGTGCCAAGGAAACCGAACTGCTCGACGATTATGTCGATGCCAAGGATATCAAGCTGCTCGACCGCGCGGTCGACTGGGGCTGGTTCATCTGGTTCGAAAAGCCGATCTTCAAGCTGCTCAACTGGCTGTTCGAGCAGGTCGGCAACTTCGGCGTCGCGATCATCCTGCTCACCATCATCATCCGCGGGCTGATGTTCCCGATCGCGCAGCGCCAGTTCGCCTCGATGGCCTCGATGCGCGCGGTGCAGCCCAAGATGAAGGCGCTGCAGGAGCGCTACAAGGACGACAAGCAGAAGCTCCAGACCGAGATGATGGAGCTGTACCGCAAGGAAAAGGTCAATCCGCTCGCCGGATGCCTGCCGATGTTCCTGCAGATTCCGGTGTTCTTCGCGCTCTACAAGGTGCTGCTGCTCGCCATCGAAATGCGCCACCAGCCGTTCGTGCTGTGGATCAAGGATCTGTCGGCGCCCGATCCGCTGACCCCGGTCAACCTGTTCGGTCTGCTGCCCTTCGATCCGCCGAGCATGATCGCCATCGGCATACTGCCGATCATCCTGGGTGTCACCATGTGGCTGCAGTTCAAGCTCAATCCCGCGCCGATGGACCCGGTCCAGCAGCAGGTCTTCTCGATCATGCCGTGGGTGCTGATGTTCGTGATGGCGCCGTTCGCCGCCGGTTTGCAGCTGTATTGGGCGATGTCCAACGTGCTCACCATCGCGCAGCAGAAGTGGCTCTACAGCCGCCATCCGCAATTGAAGGAACTGGCGGCGCAAGAGGCGGCGGCCAAGGCGGCCAAGGCCGAGAAAGACAAGAGCAAGGCGTGATGGTTGCCAGATTTCTCGTCACCCCCGCGAAGGCGGGGGTCCCGCTACCTGTCTTAGCATTCGCGCAGAAGCGGGATTCCCGCGTGCGCGGGAATGACGAGGAAATGGAAAATGAACATGGATGAAGCCCAGCCCACCATCCACCCGCTGCTGCAGGAGGCCAACCGGCTGTTCTCGGGCTCGGTGACTTTCCTCAAGTCGGCGCCTGCGCTCGAATTCCTGCCGCCGCCATCGGTGCCCGAGATCGCGTTTGCAGGGCGTTCGAACGTCGGCAAGTCCTCGCTGCTCAATGCGCTGGTCGGCAGGCGCGCGATCGCGCGCACTTCGGTGACGCCGGGGCGTACGCAGGAATTGAACTTCTTCGATATCGGTGATCCGGTGCGTTTCCGCGTCGTCGACATGCCGGGCTATGGCTATGCCAAGGCGCCCAAGGATGTCGTCAAGAAATGGCGCTTCCTGATCAACGACTATCTGCGTGGCCGCGCGGTGCTCAAGCGCACCCTGGTGCTGATCGACAGCCGCCACGGGATCAAGGAGGTCGATCTCGACGTCATGAAGATGCTCGACGAAGCTGCCGTCAGCTACCGGCTGGTGCTGACCAAGGCCGACAAGATCAAGGCGAGCGAGCTCGAAAAGGTCGCCGACGCCACCCGCGCCGAAGCCCGCAAGCACGCCGCCGCCTTCCCCGATGTCATCATCACCTCGTCCGAAAAGCGCATGGGGATTGACGAACTGCGCGGCTTCGTGATGGATTCGATCAGCGAGTGACCAGCACGGCAGGGCAGCCATGAAACTCTACATCGGCAACAAGACCTATTCGAGCTGGTCGCTGCGCGGCTGGCTGGCGTGCAAGCAGTCCGGCCTGCCATTCGAAGAGATCGTTGTTCCGCTGTATGACGATGCCTGGGCCGAAACCCGCCAGCGTGAAGAATTCCAGCCCTCGGCCGGCAAGGTGCCGGTGCTGTGGGACGGCGAGGCGGTGGTTTGGGACTCGCTGGCGATCATCGACTGGCTGGCCGACAAGACCCACCGCGACCGCTTCTGGCCCAAGGATCCGGTCGCCTGCGGGCTGGCGCGGTCGATGGCGGCGGAAATGCACAGCGGGTATATGGCGCTGCGTCGCGAATTCAGCATGAACATGCGCGCCCGCCACACCGACGTGCCGGTCAGCCCAGAGGCGCATCAGGACGTCATGCGCATCCTGTCGCTCTGGGCCGAGGCGCGCGCGCGCTGGGGGCGCGGCGGCCCGTTCCTGTTCGGCAGCTTTGGCGCGGCGGACATCATGTTCGCCCCCGTGATCAGCCGGTTCGAAACCTATGGCTTCACGCTGCCGGGCTTCGCCCGCGCCTATAGCGAGGCGGTGCTGGGCCACGAATGGATGGCGCAGTGGACCGAAGCTGCGCTCGCCGAGCCGTGGGTGATCGATCGGTTCGAGCGGTAGGGACAGACATCACCCCTCCCGCTTGCGGGAGGGGTGGCCGAAGGCCGGGGTGGGCCTGTTCTGCCTCTAATTTCAGGCCCACCCCGTCTTCGCCTTCGGCTCAGCCACCCCTCCCGCAAGCGGTAGGGGAAAGCGCTCTTCTCAAGGCGTCACCACGGCAAACGCCGGGTCAAACGGCGGGTGGAGCATCAGCCAGCGCAGGAACAGGCCTGAATCGCCGTCGATCTTCATCGCGCCCGATTGCATCAGTTTCGGAAAATCGGTCTCGCCCAGCACGATCGCGTCGAAGTCCTTGCGGTTGAGTGTCACCGTAGCATTGGCATCGCTCAGGGTCGCGCCGTAGCGCGGGATCTCGACATCGCCGTTGACCATGATGCCCAGGGTCTCCTTGGTGTCAGGCAGGATGAAGTTGATCCGCGCGCGCATGTTGCCCGATCGCTCGGCGGCAAAGCGGGTGGCCAGCGCATCGAAGAACTCGGCCGTCGGAATCGCGCTGATGAAGCTGCGGCTCTGGGTGCTTGCGCCGCGGCGCGGAAGTTCGGTGCCGCGCAGCGTGGCGGCGCCTGCCAGATAATAATTGCGCCAGATGCCCGACTCGGCGGCAAAGCCCAAGGCCTCGTAGCTGTCCGCGAGCGCCGCCTTGGCTGCGGCGTTGTTCGGCTCGGCGAACACCAGATGGTTGAGCAGTTCGGCGGCCCAGCGGTGGTTGCCCGCGCCTTGCGCCTTCTTCCCGGCAGCAAGCAACGCATCGGCGCCGCCAGCCAGCTCGACATAGCCCTTGCCAGCAGTCACCGGCGGCAGCGGATTGAAGTTGGCAGGCACCCCATCCCACCAGCCATAATAGCGCTGATAGGTCGCCTTCATGTTGTGGTTGATCGTGCCGTAATAGCCGCGTGAGGCAAAAGCTTGCTGCTGCGCGGAGGGCTCGGCGATGCCGTCGGCGACCTCGTGCAGCGTCATGCCCGAGTTGGCGCGGCCCAGCGTGCGGTCGTGGACATAGCGATAGGCATCGCGCTGGTTCTCGAGATAGGCGGCAACCCGCGCCTGGCCCCAGGTCGGCCAGTTGTGCGAGGCAATCTGCACTTCGGCCTCATTGCCCCATTTGACCAAAGCCGAGTCGATGATCTTCGACCAGCGCAGCGCATCGCGCACCTGCGCGCCGCGCAGCGTCAGGATGTTGTGCAATGTCTTCACCGAAACCTCGGTGGTGTGCAGCACCTTGAAGTCGGGCAGATAGAACAGGAACTCGGCCGGCGCCTCGGTGCCCGCCGCATCCATGAAGTCGAACCGCACCCCGTCGATGGTCTTCAATCCGCCCTCGGGCCCGATCAGCATGTTGGGCGCGAGATAGCCGGTGGTGCCGACCGAAAGACCCGTGCCCAGGCCGGTGTCGACGCGACCTTCGGCCCCCGGTGCTAGCGCGGTGCCGAACATGTACGCGCTGCGCCGGGTCATCGCATTGCCCGCCAACACGTTCTCGCTCACCGCTTCTTCGGCAAAGCCATGCGGCGCGACCACGGGCACCTTGCGGCGCTTGACCTCGTCAGCCGAAATGATCCCGCCAACGCCGCCGAAATGGTCGGCATGGCTGTGGCTGAACAGCACCGCGGAAATGGGGCGCTTGCCGATCTTCGGTTCGGCCAATGCCATCGCGGCGGCGGCCGCTTCTTCGGTGAGCAGCGGATCGATGACGATCCATCCGGTCTTGCCGGCAATGATCGTCATCACCGCGATGTCATAGCCGCGCACCTGCCAGACCTTGCCGGGGACGATCTCGAACAGGCCGTGGATATGGTTGAGCCGGGCATGGCGCCACAACGAGGGGTGGACGGTGGCAGGCGCGGTTTCGGCCTTCAGGAAGTCGAACGCGCCCGCATCCCACACGGTCTTGCCATCGGCTGTCCTGATCAGTCCGCCGGGAATGTCAGCTATCTTGCCGCGGGTGGCGTCGGCGAGGTCGCTGCCGTCATCGGCGGGCAGCCGCGCCAGCACCGCGGCGCGCTCAGCGTCGGTGAGTTGCGCCTGCGCCGCCATCGGGGTCGCAAGTGCAAGCGCCATCACGCCGGTTTTCCAGATCCGCTTCATCGTCATCCTCCATCCTGATCGCCTGGCGCTGCTGCGCCTTATATATTGGCAGTCATGCTGCCATAAGCGGGGGCGGATGTCAGCAGCAGATCGTGGCAGGCGATGATGGAGGTGAGGGCGTGGGCAGGCGCCTTAGAACAGGATCAGCAATGCCACGCCCATCAGGATGCGATACACCACGAACACCATCATCGATGCGCGCTTCAAAAAGCGCATCAGGAACGCCATCGTGCCCAGCGCGGCAAGGAAGGTCAGCCCGCCGGTGATCAGCGCCTCGATCACCATGTCGCCGCCGGCCTCGAGCAGATCGGGAACGATCAGCACGCCCGCGCCCGCCACCGCCGGGATCGACAGCAGGAACGAGAAACGCGCTGCCTCGACGCGGCCAAAGCCCAGCACGCGCGCGGCGGTCATTGTCACGCCCGAGCGCGATGTGCCCGGGACCAGCGCGAGCGCCTGTGCCAGGCCGACGATGATCGCGTCCTTGAGGCCCATGTCCTCATAGCTGCGGTCCGAACGGCCGAGGCGGTCGGCGATGCCCAGCAGCACGCCATAGATGATCAGGTTGATCGCAACCAACTGGGTGGAGCGGAAGCCTTCCATGTAGCCGCCCTGTTTCAGGAACAGCCCGACGATCACAGCAGGGATGGTGCCCAGGATGATGAACCAGAACAGCCGGCGTTCTGCGGGCGCCTTGCCGATACCGACCGTTGCAAAACCGCCGCGCGCCAGCCCCCAGACATCGCGGAAGAAGTAGGTGATGATCGCCAGCAGCGAGCCGACATGCACCGCGACATCGATCATCGGTCCCTGATCTTCATACCCGGTCAGAAACGGCAGCAGAATCAGGTGCCCCGAAGACGAGATCGGAAGAAATTCGGTCACGCCCTGAACGATGGCGATGAGCAGCATCTGGAGGAAATCCATGCGGATCGGCTTTCAGTCGGCGACGGCGCAACGCACGGTCAGGGGCTTTGAAAATGGTCAGCGGGGCATTTAATCGTTCGCCCGGGGTGTGTCGCCCCCAAAAATGGGACCGAAATGATACCCAGTTGATGGGGGTGGGCACGGCAAGTGTCCCTTGGTGTCTCAGCCCTCCCAAGACATGGAAGTGTTGCTTACCTATTGGAATAAAAATGCGTGACTCGGCCAGCCCAATCGCCTAAAGCTGCGTGATGCGCGGCTGGCCTCGAAGGTCTGGCCGATTTATGTCGACACACAGATTAAGGTTCAGGGGCGATGTCCGAGCAATCCGGAAACCAACCCACCGCAACGGTGGCAGCCATGGCGGCTGAGAAGCTGGCGATGCTGAAGTTCGTCGATCTTGGCCAGTCTTATCCGCCCAAGCGCGCTGCCGATGCGCGCGCCGAAGATTTCGACGAAATCTCCGACCGTTTCGACGGCCATGCCGCGCAGGAGCAGTCCGCGCGTTGCTCGCAATGCGGCGTGCCCTATTGCTCGACGCATTGCCCGTTGCACAACCACATCCCCGACTGGCTGCGGCTGACCGCGGAAGGGCGGCTGCGCGAAGCCTATGAGATGTCCAATCTCACCTCGACGATGCCCGAAATCTGCGGCCGCATCTGCCCGCAGGATCGCCTTTGCGAAGGCAATTGCGTCATCGAGTTTTCCGGGCACGGCGCGGTCACCATCGGATCGGTGGAAAAGTACATCACCGATACCGCCTGGGAGCAGGGCTGGGTCGAACCGGTCGCGGTCGGGCGTCCGCGCGGCCAGTCGGTCGGCATCATCGGCGCGGGCCCCGCAGGGCTGACGGCCGCCGAATATCTGCGCATGGGCGGCTATGACGTCCATGTCTATGATCGCTACGATCGCGCAGGCGGGCTGCTGACCTATGGCATTCCCGGCTTCAAGCTCGAAAAGGACGTTGTGATGCGCCGCGTTCAGCGGCTTGTGGACGCGGGCATCGTGTTCCACTCTGGCTTCGAGGTCGGCCGCGACGCCAGCATGGAAGAGCTGCGCGACAGGCACGACGCGATCCTGATTGCCACCGGGGTCTACAAGGCGCGCGACATCAAGGTGCCCGGGATCGGCGCCGATGGCGTGGTCGCCGCGCTCGATTTTCTCGTCGCCTCCAACCGCAAGGGCTTTGGCGATGAGGTCCTCGATTTCGAAAATGGCGCGCTGAACGCTGCGGGCAAGAACGTCGTCGTCATCGGCGGCGGCGATACTGCGATGGACTGCGTACGCACCGCCGTCCGCCAGGGTGCATCGTCGGTCAAATGCCTGTACCGGCGCGACCGCATCAACATGCCCGGCTCGCAGCGCGAGGTGCTCAATGCCGAGGAAGAGGGCGTCGAGTTCGTCTGGCTCTCGGGCCCCGTCGCGGTCGAGGGCACGCCGAGCGCGAGCGCGGTGCGCGCCAGCCGGATGCGGCTGGGCGCGCCCGATGCCTCGGGTCGCAGCACGCCAGAGCCCGATCCCGACAGCGATTTTTCGGTTCCCGCCGATCTGGTGATCAAGGCGCTGGGTTTCGATCCCGAGGATCTGCCACGCGCCTTTGGTTGCGAGGACCTCTCGGTCAACCGCTGGGGGACGCTGCGCGTCGACCACAAGACGATGATGACCAGCCTGGATGGCGTGTTTGCCGCCGGCGACATCGTCCGCGGCGCCTCGCTGGTCGTCTGGGCGATCCGCGATGGCCGCGATGTCGCCGAGCACATGCACAAATATCTCAAGGCCAGTGCACGCGCCGGCGCCGAAAAGGTCGCCGCCTGATCTGCGCGGTGTGCCGTATACGTGTGTTGTTCGATCAAACCGGATGAGAATGATGTTCTACCGCCCGACATTGCCGATGCCGCGTTTTGCCAGGCTCGCCCTTGCGTCTGTCGCGATGGCAGCGCTGGTGCCGGCAGGGGCAGCCGCTCAGACCACCTCTGCGGCCGCGCAGGCTCAGGCAGCTGCCCAGCCGCCGGCTGATCCGGCCAGGCTGGTCGCGGCACGACCGGTGGTCGAAAAGCTCTGGCCGCTGGGCACCTATCGCCGGATGATGGATGGCGTCATCAATGGCATGATGGAGCAGGTGATGAACCAGATGTTCGAGATGCGCGCGGGGGATTTCGCCAAGGCCGCAGGAGCGTCGGGGGCCACCGCCGATGCCGCCGGTGACAAGACGCTGGGCGAGCTGGCCACCGAGGCCGACCCGCATTTTCGCGAGCGGACGACCATCGCAACCGATGTGATGATGAAGGAAATGATCCCGCTGGTCGAGAAGCTGGAGCCGGGCATCCGCGAGGCGCTGGCCATGGTCTATGCGCGCAAATTCTCCGCCCAACAGCTTGCCGACATGAACAGCTTCTTTGCGACACCATCGGGCACGGCTTTTGCCGGCGAGTTCATGATGACCTTCGTCAACCCCGAGCTGATGGGGCAGATGCAGTCGTTCGTGCCCGAATTGATGGCCGCGATGCCCGCTATTACCGCCAAGGTCGAGGCGGCGACCGCGCATCTGCCACCACCTGCCAAACCGGGCGGGGCGAACTCCTTCAGCGATCCAGCGACACCCGAATGATCCGGGCAGGCCCGTCACCCGGGCCGCCCAGCCAAGAAAGACGTTCCCGATGACCCATTATCCCACACCCGAACACGAACGCCTGGCCCGCGAAGGCATGTACCGGCCCGATTATGAGTCGGATGCCTGCGGCGTCGGCCTCGTAGCCGCGACCGACGGCAAGCCCTCGCGGCGGGTGGTCGAAAGCGCGATCGATGCGCTGAAAGCGGTGTGGCACCGCGGCGCGGTCGATGCCGATGGCAAGACCGGCGATGGCGCAGGCCTGCATGTCGATCTGCCGGTGCGCTTCTTCGACGATGCGATCGCCGATTCAGGCCACAAGGTGCTGCCCAACAAGCTCGCCGTGGGCATGATCTTCCTGCCGCGCACCGATCTGCAGGCGCAGGAAACCTGCCGCACGATCGTCGAGAGCGAGATCATCGAGGCGGGCTATACCATCTATGGCTGGCGCCAGGTGCCGGTCGACATCTCGGTGATCGGCGACAAGGCGCAGCGCACCCGGCCCGAGATCGAGCAGATCATGATCGCAGGGCCGATGCCCGACGAGCAGAATGTCGCCGAGTTCGAAAAGCAGCTGTATCTTGTCCGCAGGCGGATCGAGAACAAGGTCATCGCCGCGCAGATCAACGATTTCTACGTCTGCTCGCTGTCGTGCCGCTCGATCATCTACAAGGGGCTGTTTCTCGCCGAGAGCCTTTCGGTGTTCTATCCCGATCTGACCGATCCGCGCTTCGAAAGCCGCATCGCGATCTTCCATCAGCGCTATTCGACCAACACCTTCCCGCAATGGTGGCTGGCGCAGCCGTTTCGCTGCCTCGCGCACAACGGCGAGATCAACACCATCCGCGGCAACAAGAACTGGATGAAGAGCCACGAGATCAAGATGGCGTCGTTGGCGTTCGGCGAGAACAGCGAGGACATCAAGCCGGTGATCCCCGCCGGCGCGTCGGACACCGCCGCATTGGATGCGGTGTTCGAGGCGATCTGCCGGTCGGGCCGCGAGGCGCCCACCGCCAAGATCATGCTGGTGCCCGAGGCCTGGCAGGGCGATCAGGTGCTGCCGCCCGAGCACAAGGCGATGTACGAATATATGGCGAGCGTCATGGAGCCGTGGGACGGCCCGGCAGCGCTGGCGATGACCGATGGCCGCTGGGCCGTCGCGGGTGTCGATCGCAACGCGCTGCGTCCCTTGCGCTACTCGGTTACCAACGACAATCTGCTGGTGATCGGCTCCGAGACCGGAATGGTGGTGCTGCCCGAAAGCACGATCGTCGAAAAGGGCCGGCTGGGCCCGGGCCAGATGATCGCGGTCGATCTGCATGAGGGTCGGTTCTATCACGATCGCGCGATCAAGGACCGGATCGCCGCCGAGCAGCCCTATCGCGAGCTGGTCAAGGGCTTCCGCCAGCTTTCCGACCTGCCACCCGCCGGCCCCGACAGTCTGCCCGACATGACCCGCGCCGAACTGACCCGGCGTCAGGTGGCCGCGGGCCTGACCATCGAGGACATGGAGACGATCCTGTCGCCGATGGCCGAGGACGGCAAGGAAGCGATCGGATCGATGGGCGATGATACCCCGCTCGCAGTGGTCAGCGCCAAGCCGCGCCCGATCGCGCAGTTCTTCCGGCAGAATTTCAGCCAGGTCACCAACCCGCCGATCGACTCGCTGCGTGAGCGGCACGTGATGAGCCTGAAGACGCGGTTTTCGAACCTCGCCAATATTCTCGAGCAGGACAGCCAGAACGAGCGTGTTCTGGTGCTCGACAGCCCGGTGCTGACCAATGCCGACTGGCTGCGATTGAAGGCCGATTTCGGATCGAATGTCGCGCAGATCGATTGCGTGTTCGCCGCCGATGGCGGCCCCGAGCAGCTGCGCGGTGCGATCACGCGCATCCGCAATGAGGCCGAGCAGGCGGTGCGCGAGGGCAGCACCGAAATCTTCCTGACCGACGAGAGCGCCGATGAGGACAATGTCGGCGTCCCGATGATCCTGGCCGCAGCCGCCGTACACACGCACCTCGTGCGCAAGGGGCTGCGCGCCTATTCCTCGATCAACGTGCGTTCGGCGGAATGCCTCGACACGCACCATTTTGCGGTGCTGATCGGTGCAGGCGCGACCACGGTCAATGCCTGGCTGGCCGAGCTGTCGATCGCCGACCGTCAGGCCCGCGGCCTGTGCGGCGACCTCAGCCTCGAGACATGCGTCTACAACTATCGCAAGGCGATCAACGAGGGGCTGCTCAAGATCATGTCCAAGATGGGCATCGCGGTGATCTCGAGCTATCGCGGCGGCTACAACTTCGAGGCGGTGGGATTGAGCCGCGCTCTGGTCAACGACCTGTTCCCGGGCATGCCGTCGAAGATCTCGGGCGAGGGCTATGCCTCGCTGCACCTCAACGCCAAATTGCGCCACGACGCGGCATGGGACGCCAATGTCGCGCGGTTGCCGATCGGCGGCTTCTACAAGCAGCGCGATGGCGGCGAGGCGCATGCCTATTCGGCGGGCCTTATGCACCTGCTGCAGACCGCGGTCGCCAAGGACAGCTATTCGCAATACCTCCAGTTCGCCGAGGGCGTGCGCCAGCTGCCGCCGGTCTATCTGCGCGACCTGATGGAGTTCAACTACGCGCCCAAGGCGGTGCCGCTGGATGAAGTCGAGGCGATCACCGAGATCCGCAAGCGCTTCGTCACGCCGGGGATGTCGCTGGGGGCGCTGTCGCCCGAAGCGCACGAAACGCTGGCGATCGCGATGAACCGCATCGGCGCCAAGGCGGTGTCGGGCGAGGGCGGCGAAGCGTCCGAACGCTATTCGCCGCGCGACAATGGCGACAACGCCAACAGCGGCATCAAGCAGATCGCCTCGGGCCGGTTCGGCGTCACCGCGGAATATCTCGGCGCGTGCGAGGAGATCGAGATCAAGGTCGCGCAGGGCGCCAAGCCCGGCGAGGGCGGCCAGCTGCCCGGCTTCAAGGTCACCGAGTATATCGCCAAACTGCGCCATTCGACCCCGGGGGTCACGCTGATCAGTCCACCGCCGCACCACGACATCTATTCGATCGAGGATCTGGCGCAGCTCATCTACGACCTCAAGCAGATCAATCCGCACGCGCGCGTCTGCGTCAAACTGGTCTCGGCAGCAGGCATCGGCACGATCGCGGCGGGTGTCGCCAAGGCGCATGCCGACGTGATCCTGATCTCGGGCAATGTCGGTGGCACCGGAGCCTCCCCGCAGACCAGCATCAAATATGCGGGCACCCCTTGGGAAATGGGGCTGTCCGAAGCCAACCAGGTGCTCTCGCTCAACGGGCTCCGCCACCGGGTCAAGCTGCGCACCGATGGCGGGCTCAAGACCGGACGCGATGTGGTGATCGCGGCGATCCTGGGGGCAGAAGAGTTCGGCATCGGCACGTTGTCGCTGGTGGCGATGGGCTGCATCATGGTGCGCCAGTGCCACTCCAACACCTGTCCGGTGGGCATCTGCGTGCAGGACGAGCGGCTGCGCGCCAAGTTCACCGGCACGCCCGAAAAGGTCATCAACCTGATGACCTTCATCGCCGAGGAAGTGCGCGAGATCCTCGCGCGGCTGGGCTTCCGCAGTCTCGACGAGATCATCGGCCGCACCGATCTGCTGCGTCAGGTCAGCCGCGGTGCCGAGCATCTCGACGATCTCGATCTGAACCCGATCCTCGCCAAGGTCGATGTCGCCAGCGACCAGCGCCGGTTCAACCTCGACACCTGGCGCAATGCGGTGCCGGACAGCTTGGATGCGCTGATCATCAAGGATGCCAAGCCCGTGTTCGAGCGGCGCGAGAAGATGCAGCTGACCTACAACGTGCGCAACACCCACCGCGCGGTGGGCACGCGGCTGTCGGCGGAGATCACGCGCATCTACGGCATGAAGGCGCTCGACGAGGGCCATGTCCGCATCCGGCTGCGCGGATCGGCGGGCCAGTCGCTGGGCGCGTTCCTGTGCCAGGGGATCACGCTCGAAGTGTTCGGCGATGCCAACGATTATGTCGGCAAGGGGCTGTCGGGGGGCACCATCATCGTGCGGCCCACGGTCAGCTCGCCTTTGGTCAGCCATGCCAACACGATCATCGGCAACACCGTGCTCTATGGCGCAACGGCGGGCAAGCTGTTCGCCGCGGGCCAGGCGGGCGAGCGCTTCGCGGTGCGCAACTCGGGCGCCGAAGTGGTGGTCGAGGGCTGCGGCGCCAATGGCTGCGAATACATGACCGGCGGCACCGCGGTCATCCTGGGCGAGACCGGCGGCAATTTCGGCGCGGGGATGACCGGGGGCATGGCGTTTGTGCTCGACCGCCACGACCGGTTCGCGGGGCTCGCCAACCCTGAATCGATCACCTGGCAGCGCATCGACAGCCTGTATTGGGAAGACCGCCTCAAGGGCCTGATCGCCGCGCATGTCGAGGGCACCGATAGCCAGTGGGCGCAGGAGATCCTGCGCAACTGGGATCGCTATCTGCCGCAGTTCTGGCAGGTGTGCCCCAAGGAAATGCTGACCCGGCTCGCCCATCCGCTCAGCGATGCGGTGGCGATGGAAGCGGCGGAATAAAAGAAACCCCGCCTGCCGCCTTGGGGAAGGGCGGCAGGCGGGGTTCTGTTTCAGCCGATATTACTCAGCCGATAGAGCCCGAAGGCCGGTCGTTCAGAAGTTGAACGCCAGGCCACCGGTGACACGGGTGGTGTCGAAGCCCAGCGTATCGGCCGTGACGCGCAACGCGGTGTTGGTGCCGATCTTGTACTGGGCACCGATGCCGACGAGATAGTCGCCGCTGGTGTCATCGAAGCCAGCCGGGGGATTGACGCCAACCGCCTTGCGGACGTTGACATCGACCCACTGATAGCCGCCACGGGCAAAAATCTGGCCGCTGTCGCCAACGCGCACGCCGATCTTGCCGGTTGCGCCATATTCGCGGTCGATGATGCCCGAGCCCAGGTTGAAGTTGCCTTCGACACCGGCGACCAGCGGGCCGACGGGAACGTCGACGCCTGCGAACAGACCGTAAATCGGGCTGCCATCCTTGCCGAACGGGTTGTCGCCAAGATCGTGGTAGCCGCCTTGCGCGCCGACATAGACTTCGGGTCCGGCTGCTTCCTGCGCCATGGCCGGAGCCGCGAGCGCGAACGGTGCTGCAACGAATGCGGCAAAGGCGGTGAACTGAATGGGGGTGCGTGTTTTCATTGTTGTGTCCTTCATTTGGCGTCGGTTTGTACGCCGACGCCCGCCCCGAATAGCGTGTGGAGCCGGACTGCAAGCTGAACGAAAGATGCTGTCAGTCGATAGATTGCTGCGGTTGGTCGTAATATAATGACAATTCGTTCATCTGGCGTGCAGCTTGGCCGGCTCGCCCATCGAATGGCTTTTCCACCGGGAAAATCGCCGTGCGCCTGCTCGCGGCGGTGGACGCCTGCCTGTTGCTAAGGCATGGATAATGGCATGTGGCAGTTGTTCCAGTTTCCCTTGTGTCCGTTTTCGCGAAAAGTCCGCCTGCTGCTGGGTGAAAAGGGCATCGGCTATGAGCTGGTGCGCGAATCACCCTGGGAACAGCGCGACGAGTTCCTCGACATGAACCCTGCCGGGCGCACCCCGGTGATGCGGCACCGCGACCGCGACCAGACCCTGTGCGACAGCTGGGCGATCTGCGAGTATTTCGAGGAAACCGTCGAGAAGAATCCGATGATCAACGGGTCCGCCGACAACCGTGCCGAAATCCGGCGGCTGGTGGCGTGGTTCGATGAGCAGTTTTTCGGTGATGTCGTCGCCCCGTTGATGCACGAGCGGATGCGCAAGCGGCTGATCTATCGCCAGCCGCCCGATGGCCGCGTGCTGCGCGAGGCGATGCGGCTGGCCAACACCCATCTCGATTACATCGACTATCTGCTCGATCACAATGCCTGGATCGGCGGTGCGACGATGAGCCTGGCCGACTTGGCCGCTGCGGCGCACATCTCGATCGCCGATTATCTGGGCGGGATCGACTGGCTGGCGCACGCGCAGACCGCAGACTGGTATCGAAAGTTCAAATCCCGGCCTTCCTTTCGTCCGTTGCTGGCCGAACGGATGGAAGTGATCAAGCCGCCCTCGCATTACGAAGAGGCGGATTTTTAGAGAAACTCTCCCCTCCCGCCTGCGGGAGGGGCAGGTTCAGCTTGCTGAACCGGGGTGGGCCTTAAAGCACGACGTTGGCGCAGGCCCACCCCGTCTTCGCCTTCGGCTCAGCCACCCCTCCCGTAAACGGGAGGGGAGAGGCTCGTTCTCAGGCGCTCAGCGCCATTTCGCGACCGATCTGGTAGCGCTTCATCTTTTCAACAAAGGTCGTGCGCTGGAGCATGACGAGGCGGGCCGCGGCGGAGACTACGCCGCCGGTCGATTCGAGCGCCTCGATCAGCACGCGCTTCTCTTCGTTCTGCAGGTGCTCGCGCAGATCCATCGGGCGGGCAAAGCGCGGGCTCGCGGCGATTGCCACCACATTCTCGGGCAGGTCGACCGCCACGGGCGCGGCGACGGCAGCGGGCCGGGCCGAGCGGGCAGGACGCAGCAGCATCGCCATCTGGTCGCGGCCGACATCCATGCCGCGGAAGAACACCGCGGCGCGCTCGACCAGATTCTTGAGTTCGCGGACATTGCCCGGCCAGTCGTGCGCCATCAGGATGGCGAGCGCTCCATCGGTGAACACCGGAGGGTTGTCGCTGGCAAAGCCGCGCGACAGAAAATGCTCGACCAGCACCGGCACGTCCTCGACCCGCTCGGCCAGCGAAGGCAGTTCGATCGGAAGGACGTTGAGGCGGTAGAAAAGGTCGGCACGGAACCGGCCATCGGCGATCGCGCTTTCCAGGCACTGGTGGGTCGCTGCGATCAGGCGGACATCGACGTTGACGTCGTCATTGCTGCCGATGCGGCGGACCTTGTGGTCCTCGAGCACGCGCAGCAGGCGGACCTGCATGTCGAGCGGCATTTCGCCGATCTCGTCGAGGAACAGGGTGCCGGCATGCGCGGCTTCGAAATGGCCGATGCGGCGCGCCATCGCGCCGGTGAAGCTGCCCTTCTCGTGTCCGAACAGCTCCGATTCGATCAGTTCGCGCGGGATGGCACCGCTGTTGACCGCAATGAACGGTGCGGCGGCGCGGGCCGATGCGCGGTGCAGCGCATGCGCGACCAGTTCCTTGCCGGTGCCCGAAGGGCCGGTGATCAGGACAGAGGCGCGGGTTTCGGCAGCAAAGCGGACAAGTCCCCGCACTTCGCGGATCGCGGTGCTGTTGCCCACGATCATGTCTGCCATTGCCAGTGCGTCCAGCGATTCCATGTGATGTGCCCCGTTTATTTGCCCCGACGGTCGTTACCGCCTTGGGTTAACGATTTAGGGGTAAATCGTTAACGATGCGTAAAGCCGTCAGCCCGGGTGACACATTGCGCCAATTATTTGACAGGGCGACCCACGCTGCTGTGCCGCAATGGGTCAGCGCTTTTCGGCGGGTTTTGCCAGCGTGAAGCAGTGTTCGAAATCGACGTCGGCGGCATCGTCGTCGGAATCGCGTGCCTTTTCGCGCGCGTCGATCGCCTCTCGGGTCTCGATGAAGCGCTGGTCGGCCTCGTTGCCGCTCAGCCCCTCGTCGCGCATCTCGTCACGGGCGCGCGCTTCGAGCACGGTGGCCAGCGTCTTGAGGTCGCGCGCCGATGCCGAGTCGCCTTCTCGGGCACCGACCTCGTCAGCGGCGAGCTGCAGGTAGATTGCGCATTGCAGCATCGATGGCGGCGGCAGCAGCGGAACCGCAGCGTCGAGCTTGGCAAGGCACGGGGTCATCACCGCGTCGACGACGCCGGCAGGGTCGTTGGATTGTGCGGCTTCGGCCTGCAAATCCTCGACGATCTGCGTCAGCGCGAGGCCGACCGCGTCGTCGTTCGTTGCGGTTTCGGTGACGATGCGCTCGGCGGTGGCGACGAAATAGGTGCGGCCCCGGATGACGAGCGTGGGATAGGCCAGCGCCGAGGTGACCCCGCGCGCCTGTTCGGATGCGATGATCGCAAACGCCGCCGCGCAGGTCAGGTCCTGGCGCTGCGCCGGGGTCAGCGTCGGCGCCGAAAGCGCAGGGGCGGCCGGGGGGATTGCGGGCTCGGCAGCAGGGACGGTGGCGGTCTGCAAGCTCGCCAGCAGCAGGAACAGGCTTTTCATGCGGCAGCTTATGGGGATCGGCCCCGCGGCTGTCACCTGATTTTGCGCCCGAAAAGGCGCCGGGATATGACAGCGGCGTTGCAACGCCGATTGTCAGGCTATCGCCGGGCGGGCATAGGCTCAGTCCCATGATCCTGCGCTATCCCCGATTGCTCGCATTGCTCGCGGGCGGCCTGTCCGCCACCGGCTTTGAACCTCTGGGGCTGTGGCCCGTCACGCTGGCGGCGTATGCGCTGCTGCTCCACCTGATTGCCCATGCGCCAACCCGGCGCAGCGCGTTTGCGCGCGGCTGGGCCTTCGGGGTCGGGCAGTTTACGATCGGGCTCAACTGGATCGCGATCGCCTTTACCTATCAGGATGCGATGCCGGCCTGGCTGGGCTGGGTCGCGGTGGTCGGGCTGTCGCTGTATCTCGCGCTGTTTCCAGGCGTGGCGGCGATGCTCGCCAGATGGCTGGCGCCCCGCGAGGGCGGGCAGGCCTCGGCGGTGCTGGTTCTCGCCTTTGCCGCATTGTGGCTGGTGTCCGAATGGATGCGCGCCTGGCTGTTCACCGGCTTTGCCTGGAACCCGCTGGGCGTGATCGCGCTGGAGGCCGGCTGGGCCTCGCGGCTGATCGGGACCTACGGGCTGGGCGCGCTGGTGATGCTGACGGCGGGCGGCCTGTGCCTGCTGGCGCGGCGGCAGATCGTGCCCGCGCTGGCGCTGCTTGCGGGGGTCGGTGCGGTGACGGGGGCAGGCTGGCTCAGCCAGAGCGCGCCTGCCGGCTTGACCGATACGCCGATCACCGTGGTGCAGCCCAACAACGACCAGAGCGACAAATACGATCCCGTCGCTGCCGCGCAGAACTTCGCGCGGCTGACCCGCCAGACGATCGATCGCAGCGCGCCGCGCCCGCGGATCGTCTTCTGGCCCGAAGCTGCGATCGAGGACTTTCTCGAGGACGGCTATCCGCGCCGCTACACCTATCCCGAAACCGCCGCGGGCGTCCGCGCCCGTGTGACCGGGACGCTCAATGACGGCGATGTGCTGATCACCGGCGGGGTCAAGCTGGACTTCGATGCCAACGGCCAGGCGGTCGCTGCCGCCAACAGCGTGTTCGCGCTGTCGAGCGATGGCGAGATCCTGGGCAGCTACGACAAGAGCCATCTGGTGCCCGGCGGCGAGTATCTGCCTTACGAGAATATCCTGGGGCAGCTCGGCCTGTCGCGGCTGGTGCCGGGCACGATCGGCTTCACCCCGGGCCCTGGCCCGCAGACGCTCGACCTGGGTGCGTTCGGGAACATGGGGCTGCAGATCTGCTATGAGATCATCTTTGCAGCCGAAGTGGTCGATGCGGCCGACCGTCCCGGCTTCCTGTTCAACCCCAGCAACGATGCGTGGTTCGGCCCCTGGGGCCCGCCGCAGCATCTGGCGCAGGCCCGGCTGCGCGCGCTCGAAGAAGGCGTGCCGGTGATCCGCTCGACACCGACCGGCATATCGGCCGTGATCGATGCCGATGGCAGGCTGCTGCACAGCATCCCGCACCGCACCGCGGGGCATATCGATGCGCTTATGCCGCGTGCGCATCCGCCGACGCTGTTTGCCACCTGGGGCAACCTGCTGTCGGTGATGTTTGCGGGCGCGCTCCTGCTGTTGGCGGTTGCGCTGCGGGCATTCCGCCGTTAAGGGCGATCATATAAGGAAATCTTTATATGTGCCTGCCGGGAGGTTCTCCGGCATGCCCCAGCAAGAAGGCGACCCATGCGCAAGAGCTTCCTCTTTACCTCCGAATCGGTCAGCGAAGGCCATCCCGACAAAGTTGCGGACCAGATCTCCGACTCGGTCGTCGATCTGTTCCTGTCCAAGGACCCCTATGCGCGTGTCGCGTGCGAAACGCTGACCACCACACAGCGCGTCGTGCTGGCCGGTGAAATCCGCTGCAAGGGCGTCTACGAAAATGGCGAATGGGCTCCCGGCGCGCTCGACGAAATCGAAAAGACGGTGCGCGCCACCGTCAAGCGGATCGGCTATGAGCAGGACGGCTTCCACTGGGAAACCTTCAGCTTCGAGAACCATCTGCACGGCCAGTCCTCGGAAATCGCGCAGGGCGTCGATGCCAAGGACAACAAGGACGAAGGCGCAGGCGACCAGGGCATCATGTTCGGCTATGCCTCGGACGAGACCGAAGACCTGATGCCCGCCACGCTCGATTACTCGCACAAGATCCTGCAGAAGATGGCCGAAGACCGCCACAACAAGGTCGTCGACTTCCTCGAGCCCGACGCCAAGAGCCAGGTGACGCTCGCGTATGACAACGAAAAGCCGGTGCGCGCCACCGCTCTGGTCGTCTCGACCCAGCATGCTCCCGGCTATTACTGGCACGAAGGCCAGGGCGATGCCGACAAGTATCAGGCGCTGTACGACTATGTCGTCGGCGTGATGCACGACGTGCTGCCGGAAGGCTTCATCACCGACGAGACCAAGATCTACGTCAACCCGACCGGCCGTTTCGAAATCGGTGGTCCCGATGGCGATGCCGGCGTGACCGGCCGCAAGATCATCGTCGACACCTACGGCGGCGCATCGCCGCACGGCGGCGGCGCGTTCTCGGGCAAGGACCCCACCAAGGTCGACCGCTCGGCAGCCTATATCAGCCGCTACATGGCCAAGAACATCGTCGCTGCCGGCCTCGCGCGCCGCTGCACCATCCAGCTGTCCTATGCCATCGGCATCGCCGAGCCGCTGTCGCTCTATGTCGACACCCACGGCACGGGTACGGTCGCCGACGACAAGATCGAGGCGGTGCTGCCGCAGCTCGTGCGTCTGACGCCGCGCGGCATCCGCGAGCATCTCGGCCTCAACAAGCCGATCTATCAAAAGTCGGCCGCTTATGGACACTTCGGCCGCAAGCCCGAAGGCGACTTCTTCCCCTGGGAGAAGACCGACCTCGCCGACAAGCTCAAGGCCGCTCTGGCCTGATCTGATCGGATCGATCGATAGCAAAAGGGCCGGGTCATCCTACGATGACCCGGCCCTTTTTGTTGGGGCTCGAAAATACGGGAGGCTGAGCGGGGGGTGGTAAGACCGAACCTCCCGACCCTTACAGCTTTCCGAACTTCGCCTCGAACCCGGCGATGTCGCCCTTGGCCAGGAAGCCGGCCTGCTCGATCCAGTTGTCGCGGACGATGCGGCCCTTGAAGCTGCCCAGATACGGATCGACCTCGGCGACGTCGGCGGCGGTCCAGGCGGCGATCTGGTCATAGCGGGCGACGCCCAGCTCCCCCAGCAGGGTGTTGAGCTTGGGGCCGATGCCCTTGATCTTGCGCAGGTCGTCGGGATCGCCGACGGCTGCTGCGATGCGCGGCGTGCCGCTGGCGGCGGCTTCCTGCGCCTGAGCGGCAATCTGCGCGTCGACATCCGCGGTCGAGAGCGCAGCGACGGTCGGATCAAGCGCGGCGCCCATCGTCGGGACGATGGTCGGCGGTGGCTCGACCGCGGCGGGTTCATGGCCGTGCGCGGTGTCGTGATGGCCATGGTCGTCGTGCCCGGACGTGCCAGTGCCGCCCTTGCGCCCGACCAGCGCCCAGATCACGATCATAGCAACGATCACCAAAGCGGCGATCAGGAAAAAAAGCTGCTGTCCATCCATGGGAAATCGAGGCCTTTCATCAACGCTGCCGCGGTCAATCGCTGCGGCGCAGCATTGCCCTTATCGGCTTCGGCGATTCTTGGCCAGTGTTGCGATGCGCTCAGCGCGCGAACATCCGCAGATCAGTTGAAGCGGGCCATTTCCTCGTCGATCTCGTCCTGGAACGACTGCGCCTCGGCGCACGCCCGCTCGTTGCCGTCATAGCATTTGCGCCAGGCTTTGTCGCGCTGGCGCTGCAATTTGCCCATCCGCTCCTCGGCCTTGCGCATCGCACGGCCGCGGTTCTCGTCGGCTTCGGACTGGCTGGTGGTCGCCCAGTCGACGCCCTTGGAGACGATCTTCACCGGCGCGGTGACCACCGTGCCCACGGCGCTGGCGATACAGCCCGACAGCGCCAGCGGTGCCAGCAGCAGGATGAGATAAGCGGCCTTCATCGAATCGGTCCTCCGGCGCGCAAGGTCATGCGGGCACGCGCCTGCCTGCTATAGAGCGGCTGAGCCGATGCTGAACCGCTATTTCAAGAGGTCGAGCGCGAAGGCGCGGATTTCCGGACCGATATCCTCGCGGTCCAGCGCCACCGCAAGATTGGCCTGCGCATAGCCCGCCTTCGATCCGCAGTCATAGCGCTTGCCGGCAAAGGTCACCGCGTGAAACGGCTGGGTGCCGATCATCCGCGCCATGGCGTCGGTCAGCTGGATCTCTCCGCCCGCACCCTTGCCCTGGTTTTCCAGGGTCCGCATGACCTCGGGCTGCAGGATGTAGCGGCCCGAAATGATCAGGTTGGACGGCGCATCCTCGACCTTGGGCTTTTCGACCAGCGCGGTGACCTCGGTGATCGCGCCATCCTGACGCCCCGGGGCGATCACGCCATAGCTCGACACCGCCTCGCGCGGCACTTCGAGGACGCTGATCAGGTTGCCGCCAAGCGTGGCATAGGCATCGACCATCTGCTTCATGCAGCCGGGCGATCCGACCATGAATTCATCGGGCAGGAAGATCGCGAACGGTTCGTCGCCAACGATATCGCGCGCGCACCAGATCGCATGGCCCAGCCCCAAAGGCTCCTGCTGGCGGACATAGGCGCAGTTGCCGGGGGAGAGACGTGTAGGCGCGAGCACCTCGAGCGACTTGCCGCGCTCGGTCATCGTGTGCTCGAGTTCATAGGCGATGTCGAAATGGTCCTCGATCGCGCTCTTGCCGCGGCCGGTGACGAAGATCATCTGTTCGATCCCCGCCTCGCGCGCCTCGTCGACGGCGTACTGGATCAGCGGCCGGTCGACGACCGGCAGCATCTCCTTGGGGATGGCCTTGGTGGCGGGCAGGAAACGGGTGCCTAAACCGGCAACCGGGAACACAGCCTTGCGGATGGGCTTCACGTTGGATCCTTTTGTCTATGTCCCGACAACGCCCTGACTTGCAGTGCGTTGCAACCCTGTCAAGGCGGCAATGCTGCGCCGCAACGCAGCCAGCCGCGGGTCTTCAGCCCTTCACGCGCGCGGCAAAGCTCTTGCGCAGCTTCTGCAGCTTGGGCGGGATCACCGCGAGGCAATAAGGGTTGCGCTGCCCTTCGCCGTTCCAGTATTCCTGATGATAATCCTCGGCGGGATACCAGGTGGTCGCCTCCTCGATGGTGGTGACGATCGGGGCGGGCCAATCGGGTTGATTGCGGCTCATCGCGGCCTCGGCCTCGACCTGCTGCGCGGCATCGAGCGGGAAGATCGCCGAGCGGTACTGGGTGCCGACATCGTTGCCCTGGCGGTTGAGCTGGGTCGGGTCGTGCGTCGCGAAGAAGATATCGAGCAGGTCGGCATAGCTCAATTGCTCGGTGTCGAAGGTCACGCGGATCGCCTCGGCATGGCCGGTGCTGTCCGAGCAGACCGCCTTGTAGGTCGGGTTCTCGACCGTCCCGCCGATATAGCCGCTCTCGACCTTGCTGACGCCGACGACATCGTTGAACACGGCCTCGGTGCACCAGAAGCAGCCCCCGGCGAGGATGGAGGTGTGTTGCGTCATGACATTTTTTCCTTCGGTCCAATCCCCACTTCCGCTCAGCCTGAGCTTGTCGAAGGCCCCGCTATTGGGCCAGCGTGGGCGCGTGGCCTTCGACAGGCTCAGGCTGAGCGGATGGGGTGCGTTGATTGATTAGATAGCGCGCGATGCTCGCTGCACAAGCTCCTCAACCGGCAACCGGCGTCGCAGCCGCGGATTTCGCATCGTCATCCTTCTCGCCGCCGCGCGCGATCAGCAGATACATCACCGGGGTGACGATGCGCGACAGCACGGTGGACGAGATCAGCCCGCCGATGATCACGCTGGCGAGCGGCGCGTAGAGCGATCCGCCGAACAGCGCGAGCGGCAGCAGCCCGCCGATCGCGGTGACCGAGGTCAGCAGCACGGGCAGGAAGCGCACCTCGCCCGCGCGCTCGATCGCAGCGCGCAGCCCCATGCCCTCGCGGCGCAACTGGGTGGTGAAATCGACCAGCAGGATCGAGTTCTTGATCTCGATGCCGACGAGCGCGACGAACCCGATGATCGCCATGTAGCTGAGCGACGATCCGGTGACGAACAGCGCAATGAACCCGCCGAAGGTGCCCAGCGGAATCACCCCTGCGACCACGATCGTCTCGCGGAACCGGCCGAACTCGGCGACCAGCACCGCAAAGATGCCGAACAGGGCGATGAGGATGATCGGACCCAGCCCGCCGAACACGGTATCGATTGCCTCGGCCTCGCCGCCCGCGGACACGCGATAGCCCGCCGGCAGCTTGATCGCTTCGATTTTCGCCATCGCCTCGCGGCTGATCCGGGCAGGCAGCGCGCCGGGCTCGGCGTTGGCGGTGACGGTGACCGAGCGTTGCAGCTGATAGCGCTGGATCTGCGGCGGCACGCTCTCCAGCCTGGGGCTGCTGATCTGCGACAGCGCGATCGCCTCGCCGGTGCGGCTGGCGACATAGACCTGGTCGAGCGCCGAAATCGGCTGGGCGCCAGTGATCGGCAGGCGAACGACGACGCGGTAGCTGTCGCCCTCCTCGTCGCGGAAGGCGGCGGCGTTCTCACCCGACAGCGCCAGCCGGACCGCGCGGCGCGCCTCGCCCGGCGCGATGTTGAGCAAGGCGGCCTTGGCCTCGTCGATCCCGACATCCAGATCGATGCCGTTGTTGGCCACGGGGTTGATCACGTCGCGCGCGCCCGGCGTGGTGCGCAGGATCACCTCGACCCTGGCGGCGAGCGTGCGCAACACATCGAGGTCCTCGCCGGTGATCCGCAGCGCCACCGGTGAGGCGATCGGCGCGCCGTTCTGGAACAGTTCGACGTTGAAGCGCGCGCCGGGAATCTGCTCGAGCCGGTCGCGGATGCGCTGCACCATCTGCGGGCTTTCATCCGCGTCCCAGCGCTCCATCACCGCGAACACCTCGCCGAAATTGGGCCGCTGGTCGAGCGCGAAGACGTTGTAGAACACCTGCGGGTTCGAGCTTCCGGTGTTGGCCGCGCGCACCTTGATATCCGGCTCGCGCGCCAGCACCGCCTCGGTCTTTTTCACCAGCGCATCGGTGGTCGCGACCCCGCTGCCCTGCTCGGCATCGACGGTGACCCGGAAATAGCTGGTGTCGGCATACGGGAACAGGCTGAAGCCGAGCAGGGGTATGAGGGCGAAGGCCGACAAGGTGAGCGCCATCGATGCCCATAAGGTGCGGCGCGGCATGTCGAGCGCGCGGTGCAGGATCGGGCGGTACAGGCGCTCGATCTGGTGGGTCAGCCAGCGCAGCAGCGCATTGCCCTCGGGGTCCTCGTCGCGCGAGAGGATGCGGCTGGCGAGGAACGGGATGATGGTCAGCGAAATGACCAGCGAGGCGAACACCGTGAAGATGATCGTGTAGATGAACGACTGGGTGAACTTGCCCGCGCCTTCGGGCAGGAACAGCAAGGGGGTGAAGGCGAAGATCAGCACGCCGGTCGAACCGAGCACCGCAGGCGTGATCTCGCGGGTGGCATCGATCGCGGCGATCGAGCGGCGCTTGCCCATGCGCAGGTGCCGCGCGATGTTCTCGGTCACCACGATCGAATCGTCGACCAGCAGCCCCAGCGCGACGATGAACCCGGCGACCGCGAGCTGGCTGAGGTTGAAGCCCATCACGCTGATCGCCAGCAGCCCCGAGGCCAGCGACAGCGGGATCGAGATCATCACGATCACCGATGCGCGCCAGCCCAGGGGCAGCAGCGTGAAGATGACGAGAAACAGCGCGATCGAGAAGTCGCGGGTGAGCTCGCGCAACCGGTATTCGATGTCGCGGCTCTGGTCGAACACCTGCTCGAGGCGGATATCGGGCGGGAAATTTGCCTGCTGGTTCTTCAGTTCCGCGTCGAGCGAATCGCGCAGCCGGATGACGTCATAGCCATCCTTCTGCAGGATCGAGAGGAAGATGGCCCGCTCGCCGTTGAAGCGGGTGATGTAGAGCTGCTCGGCGCTCCCCCAATCGACGCGCGCCACATCGGCGATGCGCAGCAACGTGCCGTTGCCTGCGCGCACCGGCAGATTGCGGATGGTTTCGAGATCGCGATAGGCGCCGCCGGCCTCGACATTGAAACGGCGGCCTGCGCTTTCGACCGCGCCCGGCGGCAATTCGGCGCCACCCCGGCGCAGCGCATCGGCGATGGCGGACGGGGCGAGACCGAGTTCGGCAAGGCGGCGGCTGTCGATCGAGACCTGCACCTCGGGCTGGGGCAGGCCGTCGATCACGGTGTTCCGCACCCCGGGATAGCGCACGAAGGTATCGCGGATGTCCTCGGCGTATTTCTGCATCCGCCGCCAGCTTGCGGTCTCGCTGACCATCGCGAGCTGGAGCACCGCCGCTTCGGTGGTGCGCGCCTTGCGATAGCGCAGCTCGGTAATGCCCTCGGGCAGCTGGCTGCGGATCGCGCTGACCTCGCGCACGACGTCGTTGAAATACTGGTCGGGGTCGCCGTCCCAGTCGAACTCGGCGGTGATCGAGACAAAGCCGTCGGTGATGCCCGCGCGGATCTCGTCGATATCGTCGATGCCGCGCAGCACCTCCTCGATCGGCTTGGCGATGGTCTGTTCGATATCGGCAGCGTCGGCGCCGGGCAGCGCGATGATCACCGTGATCACGGGGATCGGGAAATGCGGGTCGACCGAGCGCGGGATGGTGAGCAGCGAGGTGAGGCCCAGAGCGGCGAGCAGCATGAACGCCACCAGGCTGAGCTGCCACCGGCTGATCGTGAACGCGGCGAGGTTCATCGGACGCGCGGCGCCTGCAGGACCGGGGGCGTCACCGGGCGGATGCTGCGGGCGCCGGCTGGCGCGTGCGGCTGGGCTGGCTGGTGGCGAGCGGTTTGACCCGCGCGCCGTCGACCAGCATGCCCAGTCCGCTGGCCACGATCCGATCGCCGGGCTTCAACCCGCCGGTGATCACCAGCTCGCGATCATCGACCCTGCCGATCTGCACCGCACGCGCGCGCACCCGATTGGCCTTGGCATCGAGCAGATAGACGAAGCCTTCGCCCGCGCGCACGTTGAACACGGCGCTGGCGGGAACGGCGAGCCCGGCATCGCCCGGCGCTGCCGCGACGCGGAACTGCGCGGTGCCGATCTGGCCCGAGCGCAGGGCAGGATTGGCGGGCAGCGCGATGGTGACCTCGAACGCGCCCGATGCCGGGTTGGCGCGGGCGTCGATCTCGCTGATCGTCCCCTCGATGCTCCCTTCGGGCAGCCCCGAAAGCGTTACCTGCGCGGGCATTCCGGCTGACAGACGGCCGATATCGCTGTCGATCATCGGCGCGCGCAGCACCATGCCGCCGCTGGTCTCGCCCAGCACGACGATCTGCGTTCCCGCCAGCACGACCTGTCCCGGCTCGGCGGTGCGCGCCAGGATGATGCCGCCCGAAGGCGCGACGATGCGCGAGGTGCCGCTGGCAAAGCCTGCATTGCTCACCTGGGCGCCGGCGGCGCGCGCTGCCGCCTCGCTGCGCTCAAGCTGGGCGCGGGTGACCCAGCCCTTCTCGAAGAGCTGCTGGAAGCGGGCGAGTTCGGACTGTGCGCGCTGCTGTTCGGCTTGGGCGCTTTCCAGCCCGGCACTGACCTGGGTCGAATCCAGCGCGGCGATCAGCGCGCCGGGCACCACCCTGTCGCCTTCCTGAAAGCGGATGCTGGCGATCTTGCCTGCGGTCGTGAACCCCAAAGGCGTCTCGTAGCGATAGCGCACCGTGCCGGCTGCGGTGATCTCTTTCGATGTGGCAGCAGGCCGAACCACGGCCAGCGTGACCGGATAGATTTTCTCGGTCCCCGTGGGCGCAGACGCGGACTTTCCATCCGAGCACCCGCCGGTTGCCAGCACGAGCGAGGATAGCAGCAGGCCAAGCGTCGCCTGGACGGCGGGAAGGGGAAAACAGCGCATATTGGGTTTCTATATGCAACCAGTTTCGCTGGCAAGCGTTCATCCATCGGATGATCCGACAAATTCGGGCCATCATTGGGTCGCTTAGGGCAATGTTAAGCATGACGCCCTCATTCTGAACGCCGCACTCTTTCCGAGATGCTTCGGGGTATCACCGCATCATGTGGCGCATCGCTCAACTGCAGTCCCAGCACGAAGCGTGTCTGGCGATCATCCAGGATATCCAGACCCGTTCGGCCTGTATCGCCGATCGTCCCAGCGCGGTGGAGATCACATTGATGCTGGCGAGGCTGACCGGCATCCTGCGCATTCATCTCGCGCTGGAAGACGAGATTCTCTATCCGGCGCTGCGCAAATCCAGCGATCCGCACGTTGCTGCGATTGGTGAGCGGGCATGGCGCGAGATGGGCGGGCTCGCCGACATCTTCCTCGATTTCATCGACCGGTGGAAACGCGCAGACGCGCTGCTTGCCAACCAGGCCAGGTTTCGCAGCGAATCCGACACCGTGTTCAAGGCGCTCGCGCAGCGGATCGATATGGAACATCGCGAGGTCTACCCGCTCGCCGAGCACTCCAAGGCCACGCGCGCAGCCTGATCAGCGCGGGCGGGTCCACAACCCTTCGCGGGTCACCGGATCAGGGCGCCGCGTCGCCTGCCAGCCGCTGCGCGCCAGCCAGCCGAACTTCTGCCCGCGCGTGGTGATGACCCGGTGGTCCCATGCCGCCGCGCCGCGGCTGCGGACCTCGCGCGCGATATCGCCGTAGATTCCCGCTGCCGCGAGCACCGCCCAGCGCGCCCGCAGCGGCAGCTTTTCCGCCCCCACCCGCGCCGATGCTTCGTGCGCTTCAGACCGGTCGGCAAGCCGCGCCGCCAGCGTCACCAGTTGCGGGCGCAACCAGGGTTTCATGTGCTGGCCGGGCGGAATGTCCATTTCGGCGAGCCAGTCCATCGGCAGATAGCAGCGCCCGACGCTGTCGTCCTCGGACAGGTCGCGCGCAATATTGGCGAGCTGGAACGCGAGGCCCAGGTCGCAGGCCCGGTCGAGCGTGGCGTCGTCGTCGGGATCGACCCCCATCACGATCGCCATCAGCAGCCCGACCGCGCCCGCGACATGATAGCAATATTGATACAGATCGTTTGCGCTGCGCGGGCGCCATTCGTCAGCGTCGAGATCGAATCCGTCGATGACATCGAAGATATAGGCGTGCGGCAGGCGGCATTCGGCGGCAACCACGGCCAATGCGGCAAACGCGGGGTCGTCGGTCGGCTCGCCCGCCAACGCCGCTTCGGTCTGCGCGCGGATATAGGCGGTGCGGGCATGCGCATCGGTGACCGCGCTCATGCCATGGCCCATGTCCTGGCCGTCGGCGAGGTCGTCGCACTTGCGGCACCAGGCATAAAGCAGCCAGGCGCGTTCGCGGGTGGGCGCATCGAACAGCTGCGAGGCAAGCGCGAACGACTTGGACCCGCGCGCAATCGAATCGCGGGCGTAAGCGACGAGGGATTCGCGATCAAAGCCCCTCCCCTTTAGGGGAGGGGTTGGGGTGGGGGAGGACGTCACAGCCCCACCCCCAGCCCCTCCCCTAAAGGGGAGGGGAGACCCATCAAAGGTCATCCGCCGTCATGGCAAAGATCGTCCGGTGCGGCTGATAGGCTTCCATCTTGGCGAGCAGCCCGTCGAGCGTCTCGTCGACGATCAGGATGTCGGCGTGCTGCGGCCGGATGAAGCCGACCTCGATCATATGGCGGTTGAACGCGATCAGCGCGTCATAGAAACCGTTGATGTTGAGCAGCCCGACCGGATCGGTGTGATAGCCAAGCTGCGACCAGCTGATGGCCTCCCACAATTCGTCCATGGTGCCGACCCCGCCGGGCAGCACGACAAAGCCGTCGGCGAGATCGGTGAACTTCTGCTTGCGCGCGTGCATGCCGGGCACGATGTGCAGCTCGGTGCAGCCTTCATGCGCGACTTCGGGACGGACCAGCGCTTCGGGAATGATGCCGATCACCTCGCCGCCCAGCTCAAGCGCGGCATCGGCAACCGCGCCCATCAGCCCCAGCCGCCCGCCGCCATAGACCACGCCGATGCCGCGCCCGGCCAGCGTCGCGCCGACCATGCGGGCGTTCTCGATATAGACGGGGTCGGAAGGCGTGGCCGAGCCGCAATAGATGGCAAGGCGCTTGAAGGGGGCGGTCATGGTGAAGGTTTCCCGGATCAATCGGAGACGAGCGTTGTGCGAGATCGCTTAGCCTTCGACAGGTCTGCCGAAAAGGCGAATTGCCACCGGCACCAAATTTTCTGGTCCCCTGCGAAGGCAGGGGTCCATCTCCTACCCTCACCCGATATCGCCGCCGTCCGGAGATGGGCTCCTGCCTTCGCAGGAGACCGGGTGGGTCCAGACGCGCACGGTCACTCCTGCGGCAGGCCGTCGGCGATATCGTAATAGTCGCCCTTGTCGGCGGTGAAGATGTGGACGTGCAACTGGGTATCGGTCGGCGCATCGAACGCGCCCATCGCCACCGCCATCGAATCGCGCTGCGGCGGGTCCCAGAACAGGAAGCTGCCGCAGTTGGCGCAAAACCCGCGGCGCACCTTGGGGCTCGATTGATACCAGCGGATATTGGGTTCGCCGGAGATCGAAAGGTCGCTGCGCTGGACGTCGGTCGAGGCCCAGTAATGGCCCGACTGCTTGCGGCACTGTCCGCAATGGCACGCGTCGGGGGCTTTCAGCAGGGCCGAGACGGTGAAGGTTATCGCGCCGCACAAGCAGGATCCGGTGTGCATGACAGGTGCTCCGTTCTCAAATCCTCCCCGAGCTTGTCTCGGGGAGGGGGACCGCCGACCGAAGGTCAGTGGTGGAGGGGAAGCGGGATAGTGCATGTTTTGGAGAGAAGCTCAACCTCGCTTCCCCTCCACCACCCGCTGCGCGGGCGGTCCCCCTCCCCCAGCAAGCTGGGGGAGGAATTTAAGGTTCAAGGCATATCCTCGAGCATCAATGCAGCCGTTGCCTTGGCGCTTCCGACCACGCCGGGGATGCCCGCGCCCGGGTGCGTGCCTGCACCGACGAAATACATATTGGGGATCGCATCATCGCGGTTGTGGGTGCGGAAGTACGCGCTCTGCGTCAGCAGCGGCTCGAGGCTGAACGCGCTGCCCAGATGCGCGTTGAGATCGGTCGAGAAATCGGCGGGTGTATAATGGAAGCTGGTGACGATCCGCTCGTGGATGTCGGGGATCAGCCGGTGGCCGATCTCGTCGAGGATCCGCTTTTCGTAGATCGGCCCCATTTCCTTCCAGTCGATCGGCAGCTTGCCCTGATGCGGTACGGGAGAGAGCACATAGAAGGTGCTGTGGCCCAGAGGCGCCATGCTGGGATCGGTGACGGTCGGGTGGTGCAGGTACAGCGAGAAGTCCTTCGACAGCACGCCGTTATCATAGATGTCGTCGAGCAGACCTTTGTAGCGCGGGCCGAACAGGATCATGTGGTGCGGAATGCCCGGCCAGTCGCCCTTGATGCCGAAATGCGCGACGAACAGCGACGGCGAGAACTTCTTCTTCTTGAGGCTCGCCGCCGCGCGCTTGCCGCGGCCCGATTTGCCGAGCAGATCGCGATAGCTGTGGACGATGTCGGCGTTGCTCGCGACCGCATCGAAGCTGTCGCGCCAGCCGCTCTTGGTCACCACGCCGGTGACCTTGTCGCCCATCGTCTCGATCTCGGTGACCGGGTCATTGAGCCGCATCGTGCCGCCGATCCGCTCGAAATGCGTGACCATGCCGGCGATCAGCCGGTTGGTGCCGCCCTTGGCGAACCAGACGCCGCCGTCCTTTTCCAGCTTGTGGATCAGGGCGTAGATCGAGCTGGTCTTCATCGGGTTGCCACCGACGAGCAGCGTATGGAAGCTCAGCGCCTCGCGCAGTTTCTCGTTCTTCACGAACGACGAGACGATCGAATAGACCGAACGCCAGGCCTGATATTTCATCAGCGCGGGCGCGGCCTTGATCATGCTGGCGAAGTCGAGAAACGCCTTGTGGCCGAGCTTGAGATAGCCCTCGTCGTGCACGCCGGCGCTGTATTCGAGAAACCGTTCATAGCCCGCGACATCGGCAGGATTGAGCTTCTCGATCTCGGCGCGCAGCCCGGCCTCGTCGTTCGAATAATCGAAATTGGTGCCGTCGGGCCAGTTGAGCCGGTAGAATGGCATCACCGGCATCAGCTCGACATCCTCGCTGATATGGTGGCCCGAAAGCGCCCAGAGTTCCTCCAGGCACGGCGGATCGGTGATCACGGTCGGACCGGCGTCGAAGGTGAAGCCGTCCTTTTCCCAGAAATAGGCGCGGCCACCCGGCTTGTCGCGGCCTTCGATGACGGTGGTGGCAATTCCGGCAGATTGCAGGCGGATGGCGAGTGCGAGCCCGCCGAATCCGGACCCGATGACAGCAGCTTTCTTCACGTGATACTTGGCCCCTGGTTGCGACCCGAATGCGCGGGCAGATTGTGCGGCACTATAGCGTTACGTTTGCAATGTGCCAGCAGATGCGCAGCTTCCGGGGCAATCGGATTCGCCTTGAGCGTTATGAAGCCATCGCCGCCATCGCTGCCCCTACGGATGCCGCGATTTCCTCCGGACGCGGATTGCGCCGCAACGTCAGCCCGCCATTGGCGTGGATATTCTGCCCGGTCACGAAGGTGCGATCGTCGCACAGCCACAAGATCGTGTGCGCAATGTCGTCCGCCGTGCCGATGCGCCCCAGCGGATACTCCTTTGCGAACGCTGCCTCGAGCCCGGGCGCGGCCAGCGCGCTCGCCGCCATCGGTGTCGCGGTCAGCCCCGGGGAGACGATATTGGCGCGGATGCCCTGCGGTCCATACTGGTTGGCAAAGCAGCGGATCAGCGCCTCCGACCCCGCCTTGGTGCCGATATAGGCGGCATGGTCGAAGATCATGCACTGCGTCGTCGCCGACGAAATCTGGATCACCGACCCGCCCTGCGTCATCGTGCGCAGGCAGGCGTTCAGCATATGGTGCACGCCGGTGAACTGCAGCGCGACCATCTGCGCCAGATCGTCGTCGGTGACATCGGGCCAGGGCTTCATCAGCCCCCAGCCGGTGGCGTTGATCGCGATATCGACGCTGCCGTGCCGCGCGGCAACGCCGTCGAACAGCGCATCGACATCCCCGCGCGAGGTGAGGTCGCACGTCACCGCCTCGCCGCCGATGTCGCGCGCCAGCGCCTCGAGCGGTTGGCGCTTGCGCCCCGAGACGATGACCTTCGCCCCCGCATTGGCGAGCGCGCGCGCGATCACTTGGCCCATGTTCTGGTCACCCGCCGCACCGATGACGATCGCGGTCTTGCCGGCAAGGTCGGTCATGCGGCGGCTCCCGAGGTGAAGCGCGCGGTGGCGACGCCATCGGCTCCGTAGACCGGTTCCTTGAGGTCGAAGCGGTATTTGCGGGTATCGGCGTTGAGGATGGTGAACTGGCTGAGGTGCCCCAGCATGCCCTGATAGGCGGGTCCTTCGAGATGGACCTGCAATTCGTCGGCGCTGTCCCATTCCTCGAACACGTGCACCCGGCCCGGGTCATGCGGATCGGCGCTCCAGGCATAGTGGCGGCATCCGGCTTCCGCGAGCGCCATATCGATCAGTTCCTTTGCGCCGGCCAGCGCGGCGTCGCGGTTCTCGGGCGGAAAATCGACTTCCCCGGCAATGACGATACTCATGGGCGATGGGTCTCCTTCAGGACACGGAAATGCCGCTCGGCAAAGCGCCAGCCGTGGGCGGTGCGGGCATAGACGTCGAGATACTGACCGATCGGGCGGCTGACCGATCCATCGGCCAGTTCGAGATATTCGTGGGTGTAGACCCGCCCCGTCGCACGATCGCCGTCGATAACAATGCTTCCGACCTGCGCGAAGAATGCCACGAACGGGAAGCCCGCCATCGCCTGCGTCCACAGCCCCACGATCGCCTCGCGCCCGCGCACCTCGGTGCCCATCAGGTTCCACAGTGCATCCTGCGTCCAGGTATCGCCCCAGTCATTGGGATCACGGCGGAACACCGCATCGGTGTAACTGTCGATCAGCGCGCGGATCGCGAGCTGGTCTTCGGCTGCCCCCCGAAAACCGGTCACGGCAGCTGGCCCGCCAGATATTTGTCCATCGTCTGGTGGAACTGGCGGATGCGGCCTTCCTGATAGCGGCCGAGCTCGACGCGGTTGTTGGCCGACGCGATCAGGCCCTCCTGCACATAGGGCAGGTTTTCCATGTCCTGATCGAACACCTCGCCCAGCGCGCCCCATTCGGTCACGGTGGCCCAGGGTTGGTCAGCGCTGAGGAAGCGCATTTCGGCGGCTTCGGGCATGGCGCCGTCCTTGGGTTTGCGCGCCAGCAGCCGCACCTCCATCAGCGTCGAATTCTGGTCGGGCCAGGGCCGCCAGCGGTAGACGATGTTGGGCACGAATCCGCCCCAGGGCGAGAGGTTGGGGAAGATGTTGTAGGTGAATGCGTCGAGCATCTCGCTGTCCGAAATGTCCGAGCTGTCATAGCCCAAAGCATCGAGGTAATTGGCGCGGTTGGTGTCGGCCATTGCGGTGCGCGCGGTTTCGCCCTCGCCCAGTTTGCGCCCCTCGAGCGAGGCCGAGCGACCCGAGGTGCGGCTGAATGCCGCGATGATGTCGTCCTGGCTGAGGTTGTCGGCGGCCAGATGCGGGCTGGGCAGGCCGAACGGGGTCAGCGCGAGGTTCGCATGGTCGCCCCACATCGAATAGCGGGTGTTGGCATCGCCGGTATAGGGCAGGATCTGCGGGTGGGTGACGATCGAGTGCCAGGCTTCCATGAACGCCTCGGACACCGCCTTCCAGTTGGCATCGACCACCTTGCCGATCCACAAGGCGGTATAGCATTCGTCAAGCCGCCAGCGGCCGAACCGGTCATAGACCTCCGCGCCCATATAATCGCGCAAGGACAGCTGGGTGCTGCTTTCGGTGACGAAGATGAAGCCCTGCCAGCGCTCGACCCGCAATTCGGGCAGGCTCATGTCGCGGTCCTTGAGGTGGGTGAAATCCCATTCGCACGGGATGTGCTTGATCGCGCCGTCGGTCTTCCAGGCAAAGCCGTGGAATGGGCAGGTCAGGTCGTCGGCAGAGCCGCTTTCGGTGCGCAACTTGCGGCCGCGGTGCAGGCAGACGTTGTGGAAGGCCTTCACCGAGCCGTCGTCCTGCCGCATCACCAGATAGGAGCGGCCGACATTGTTGTAGACGACATAATCGCCCGGCTGCAGCAGTTCGTCCTCGCGCGCTGCCATCTGCCAGACATTGGGCCACATGTGCTTCTTCTCGGCCTCGAAGAACGTGGCGCTGGTATAGCGCTCGGCGGTGACCGGCTCGGTGCCCAGATCGCGCCAGCTGTCGCCGCGCACTTCGTCGGGCACCGTGCGGCTGTCGAGGTCGAGAATCTCGTCGACCGTGATCGCCGGGCAGCGGTCGGCAGGGTAGGTCCGGCTCGCATCTTCCATGGGGTACTCTCCTTATGCATTCTGTTTTTTCCGGTCCCCTGCGCAGGCAGGGGCCCATCTTCTAAGCGTGCACCAAGATGCACCGGCAGGAGATGGGCCCCCGCCTTCGCGGGGGACCGGCTTGAACTAAATCGGCATCCCGATCGCCTCGGCTATGTGCTGGTGGACCGCCTGCGGGGCGCTTTCGTTCGCGCCCAAGACGACGTGGAAATCCGCCGGCGCGGTCAGCAAGTTCGCAAAACCATGGCTGGCGACGCGATAGTCCTCGGTCTGCACCACCTCGGCGGTGGCATCGTACGCCATCTCGCAGACGCCGCGATAATCCTCGTCGATGATCCCGAACGGCGCATAGACGCCGAACTGGCAGCGGGTCTTGCCGACGCCGTCGGGGAACAGCCGGAACACCTGCGTGAAATAGACGCCCGGCGTCACCGCGCCGAAGAAGATCACGGTGTTGGGGAACAGATAATGCACCCCGCCATATTCGGTGTCGGGCCACTCGGTCTCACTGGTGCCGACCAGATCGCCGACGGTCTTGTCAGGAAAGCTGATGCGGTGGTGGCGGCCGAAGCGTTCGAGCACCGAGATGTCGTTGTAATGCGTCTGGCCGATGGTCGAGGCGTGCAGCGCGGCGAAATGATAGCCCTCGCCATAGGTATCGAGCGCGAACTTCCAGTTGGATTGCGCATGCAATATGCCCTTCTTCACCGGCACAGCGCGGTGCAGCTCGATCAAGGCGAGCTGGTCGGCAAAGTCGCCCAGATGCGCGGCGGCATCGATCGGATCGCCCTCGGAGGCGCGCACGAAGATCAGCCCGAGATGCTCGGTGCAGGGCAGTTCGAGCAGGTTGCGCGCGCCGATGTCGCAATCGGCAAACCCCGCCTTGCCCGGCTGGCCGACCAGCTTGCCCAGATTGTCGAAGGTCCAGGCGTGGAACGGGCACGAGATCCGCGATGCCTTGCCGGTGAACGGCTCGGCCTCCTCGACGAGTTTCGCGCCGCGGTGGGTACACAGGTTGCGAAACGCGCGGACGACGTTGTCCTTGCCGCGGATCACCAGGATCGAGGGGCCGGCGGCGTCGAACACCAGATAATCGCCGGGTTCCGGAATGTCGCCGGTCAGCCCCGCGACCAGAGGCTGGCCGAGGAACAGATGCTCGCGCTCGGCCTGGAACCGGGTTTCGCCCGTATAGACCGACTTGTGCAGCGGCAGCGGGCCGTCGGCCATGTCGGTGGTCCTGGCGGTGACGTTGGCGACGATCTTGCGCCGTATTTCGCGCGCACGCAGCTTGCGCGAGGCCGCCCAGTCGGGCGTCAGGCTGTCGGATGGATCGCGCTCGGCCATGGGGCCTCCCAAATTGGACAATGGCAATTTGGGGGATCATGCCAGAAACCAGCGCGCCAAGAACACTATTGGTTTAGTCAGTGGGAGAGCACCGCCATGACCGCATCCGCCATTTCCGCCATCGGCAAGCCAATGCAGATTGCGTTCGTCCCGCTCGATTTCGACGCGGCGCTCAAGCACTGGACGCAGGCCATGGGCGTCGGTCCGTTTTTCGTCATGGAGAACATCGTGCTCGAGGACGGCCGTTTCCTGGGCGCGCCGTCCGACTGCCGGTTCACCATCGCGCTGGCGCAATGGGGCGATGTGCAGATCGAGCTTATCCGCCAGGACAATGACGCACCCTCGATCTATCGCGGCGATTATCGGCCCGCTGGCGGCGCGATGCACCATGTCTGCCTGCTCACCGACGACATCGCCTCGGCGCGCGCGGCGATCGAGGCGGGCGGCGGGCTTGTCCTGGTCGAGGGCAAGGTGGGGGCGGACGGCGCGGTGATCTACGCCGATTGCGGGCCTGCGGAAACCCGGCCCAACGCGGGGGCGATCATCGAGGTGCTGCAGCCGGCCAGCGGCAGCGACGGGTTCTTCGCGATGATCGCGGACGCGGCCAAGGGCTGGGACGGGAGTGATCCGGTGAGGGTGGTGGGGTAGCGCTATCCAAAATCCTCCCCCAGC
>NZ_JAUCZC010000027.1 GCF_030373265.1 Blastomonas sp. | reverse complement strand
CGTCGATGAACAGCACCGCGTGCGGCATCTTCTCGAGCTCGGAGACGACCTGCTTGAGGCGCTCCTCGAAGTCGCCGCGATAGCGGGTGCCGGCAAGCAGCGCGCCCATGTCGAGCGAATAGATCACCGCCTTTTCGAGCACTTCGGGCACTTCACCCTCGACGATCTTGCGCGCAAGGCCTTCGGCGATTGCGGTCTTGCCGACGCCGGGATCGCCCACATAGAGCGGATTGTTCTTCGAACGGCGGCACAGAATCTGGATCGTGCGGTCGACCTCGGGACCACGACCGATCAGCGGATCGATCTTGCCGGCCATCGCGCGCGCATTCAGATTGACGGTGAACTGGTCGAGCGCACTGTCCTTCTTCTGCTTGCCAGAGGTGTCCTGCTTTTCTTCCTGCGGTTCCTCAGATCCGCGCGGGCTGCGCTGTTCGACCGCCTGGCCGCCCTTGCCGATGCCGTGGCTGATATAGCTCACCGCATCCAGGCGGCTCATGTCCTGCTGCTGCAGGAAATAGACCGCATAGCTCTCGCGCTCGGAGAACAGCGCGACCAGCACATTGGCGCCGGTGACGACGTCCTTGCCCGAGGACTGGACATGCAGGATCGCGCGCTGGACAACGCGCTGGAAGCCGGAGGTCGGCGCAGGATCGGTCTTTTCGGCAACCTTGAGCGAGTCCAGCTCGTTGTCGAGATAGTGCGTCACAGCATCGCCCAGCTCGCCCAGATCCACACCGCAGGCCTGCATCACTTGCGCGGCATCGGCATCGTCGATCAGCGCGAGCAGCAGGTGCTCCAGCGTGGCATATTCATGGCGGCGGTCGGCGGCATTGTGCAGCGCCTGATGCAGCGTTTTTTCGAGGGATTCGGCAAAGGACGGCATAGCAGCGATACTCCGCGCCGGGCGGGAGGCCCGGTCTTACAGTCAATGTGCCCGGAAAAAGAGCCGGGCCTCTTTGTTCAAGCGCCTCATTGCCATTGCCCCAAATCCACTCCGGGGCGCTTTTCACACATCAATATAGGCGAGTGTCTCGCCAAATCCAGCCGGGCGCAAGCCCAAGCTCAAGAATAATGACAGCAAAGACCATGCCAGATCATTCTGGGCCAGATCATTCCGGGCCAGATCATTCCGGGCCAGATCATTCTGGCCGACGGGCATGCAGCTGCGAGCGCCAGCGCGCCTAGCCCTTGCGGAAGAGCGCCTCGGCGCTGGCGCGGTGCCGGGTGGCAAAGGCCTTGCGCGCTTCGCAGCGTGCAATCTCGGCCTGACACAGCGCGATCCGTGCATCAAGTTCGTCCACGGAATAGGCATCCACGTCCTCGGTGCCCAGTTTCTGGGCAGCATCGGCGCGCAGCCGCGACAGGCTCTCATCGGGTTCCATGGGAGCTTAGTGTTGACCCAGACAGGCTTACTGTCAATATGACCGCGCGCTAATCCGCTGACAGCGCACGAAAACAGGGGGCAAGGGATGTCGGCTCTGGCAACAGCCACAGTGATACCATCAGTCATGCAGGCCATCGACTATGCCGAGCCCGGCGGGCCGGAGGTTCTGGTCGCAGGCGAGATGCCGGTGCCGGTGCCTGCCAAGGGCGAGCTGCTCGTGCGCGTCGCGGCCGCCGGCGTCAACCGGCCCGATGTCATCCAGCGTCAGGGTTTCTATCCGCCGCCGCCCGGCGCCCCGCACGTCCCGGGGCTGGAAATCGCCGGAACCGTGGTGGCGGTCGGCCCCGATACGGATGATGCGATGATCGGCCAGCCGGTCTGCGCTCTGGTCGCTGGCGGCGGCTACGCAGAATACTGCATTGCCCGCACCGACCATTGCCTCACCGTCCCGTCGGGCATTTCGATGGCCGAGGCTGCCGCGCTGCCCGAAACCCTGTTCACCGTGTGGCACAACCTGTTCCAGCGCGCCTATGTCCGCGACGGCGAAACCGTGCTGGTCCACGGCGGCACCAGCGGCATCGGGTCGATGGCGATCAAGCTGGGCAAGCTCTTCGACCTGCATGTCATCGTCACCTGCGGCAGCAACGACAAATGCGACGCAGCGTTGAAGATCGGCGCGGCGCACGCGATCAACTACAAGACGCACGACTTTGTCGAGGAAGTGCAGAAGCTCACCGGTGGCAAGGGCGTGAACGTCGTGCTCGACATGGTCGGCGGCAGCTATTTGCCGCGCAACATGGCGTGCCTTGCCGATGATGGCCGCAATGTCACCATCGCGGTGCAGGGCGGGATGAAGGCGGAGATTTCGGTGCTCGAGATCATGCGCCGCCGGCTGACGCTCACCGGATCGACGCTCCGCCCACGCTCGAACGCCTTCAAGGCCTTGCTTGCCGACGAAATTTCGCGCGAGGTCTGGCCGCTGGTGGCCACCGGCGAACTGTCGCCGATCATCCACAGCCGCTATCCCTTGGCCGAGGCGGCAAAGGCGCATGCGCAGATGGAATCGGGCGACCTGATCGGCAAGATCGTGCTCGAAATCGGCTGATGCGGCCGTCCTGATTTCGCACACAGCACCGCTGTCTGTCACAAACCCGTCATCGCTATGCGATTCCAGATGTCACATTAGACCGCCATTGGCGTGGTCCCGAGGGAAGAGTTTTCCGCACGGGAGCATGAACCGGCATGGCACTGGACGATTTCAGCGAACAGATCAGCGCGCTGATCGGCGCCGATGGCAATAACGGCTTGCCTACCGGCACTTTCGATAACGTTGCGGGGTTTCCCGATGGCCAGCCCTACACCCCGGAGGCCACATCCGAGGCGCGGCGGCGGTATCGCACCGTCTGGATTTCGGACGTCCATCTGGGCACCAAGGGCTGCAATGCCGCGATGCTCATCGATTTTCTCGACCATGTCGACAGCGAGACGATGTATCTGGTCGGCGATATCATCGATGGCTGGCGCCTGAAGAAGAAGTTCTACTGGCCGCCCGCGCATAACGACATCGTCTGGCGCATCCTGAAGCGCGCCAAGCGCGGGACGCGGATCGTGTACATCCCCGGCAACCATGACGAGATGTTCCGCCAGTTCACCGGGCTCAATTTCGGCGGGGTCGAAATTCGCCGGGCGGCGTTCCACGACACCGCCGACGGCCGCCGTCTGATGGTGCTGCACGGCGACGAGTTCGACACAATCATGCTCGCCCACCGCTGGCTCGCGTTCGTCGGCGACACGCTGTACCACGCGCTGATGGGGATGAACTTGTCGGTCAACTGGGTGCGCCAGCGGCTGGGTCTGTCCTATTGGTCGCTGTCCAAGATGGCCAAGCACAAGGTCAAGAACGCGGTCGAGTTCATCTCGCGCTTCGAGGAACTTGTCGCCCGCGCGGCCTCCGAGCGCGGGGTCGACGGGGTGGTGTGCGGACACATCCACACCGCCGAGATCCGCGAGATCAACGGCGTCGCCTATTACAATGACGGCGATTGGGTCGAAGGCTGCACCGCATTGGTCGAGCATTTCGATGGACGGATGGAGGTTCTGCACTGGGCCGACATCATCGCCCAGCGCCAGGCGGCCGAGGCGGACCTCGAGACCGCCAGCGCCCTGCAGCCTCAGGCGGCGTAAGCGAACGGAGGACGGCAGGATGAAGATCGCGATCGTCACCGATGCCTGGGCGCCGCAGGTCAATGGCGTGGTGCGGACCTTGAGCTCGGTCACCGAAAGGCTGCGCGGCCTCGGCCACGACGTGCTGGTGGTCTCGCCCGATCAATATGCCTCGATCCCCTGCCCGTCCTATCCCGAGATCCGGCTCGCGCTGGCGACGCGATACGGCGTGGGCGCGCAGCTCACCGAATTTGCTCCCGATGCGGTGCACATCGCCACCGAAGGTCCGCTGGGCATCGCCGCACGCCGCTTCTGCCTCAACCACGGCCACCCTTTCACCACCGCCTATCACACCCAGTTTCCGGACTATCTCGCGCGGCGCACGGGCTTGCCCGCCGCAATGTTCTGGCCGTTCATCCGCTGGTTTCATGCGCCTGCCGCCAGCATCCTGGTCTCGACCGAAACGGTGCGGCAGCAGCTTCGCGAACAGGGGCTGCATCAGGTGGTCCATTGGGGCCGCGGGGTGGATCTGGCCTGCTTCACGCCGTCTGCGGCGCCTCCCGCGCTTTATGCAGGCCTGCCGCGTCCAATCCAGCTTTATGTCGGCCGCGTTGCGGTGGAAAAGAACATCGAGGCGTTCCTCGCCAGCGACCATCCCGGCAGCAAGGTCGTGGTCGGTGACGGCCCGGCACGCGAAACGCTCGCGCGGGCCTATCCGCACGCGCACTTCGTCGGCGCGCAATCGGGCGAGGCGCTGGCGGGCCATTATGCCGGCGCGGATGTCTTCGTCTTTCCCAGCCGCACCGACACCTTCGGGCTGGTGATGATCGAGGCGATGGCCTGCGGCACACCCGTCGCCGCCTTCCCGGTCTCGGGCCCGCTCGACGTCCTCGGCCCGGCGTCCGGCGTGATGCACGAGGATCTGAAGGAGGCAATTGCCGGCGCGCTGCTGCTCGACCGCAACGGGTGCGCCGAAGCAGGCCGCGGTTTCACATGGGAGGCCAGCACCCGGCAGTTCCTGAGCGCTCTGGTCCCGATTGCCGCGCCCGAAGCGTTGGCCGCCTGACTGCGCCGACAACGAAATAGCATTTGGCAACCGAGCCACTATGCCGTAGATTATAAAAAGGGTCGCCCGCGAAGTGTTTCTTCAAAACGGGGGCGAGTATGATCATCAGACAATTGTTTCGCGTAGCGTTGCCGTGCGCACTCATGGCGGGCGCTGTCGGGGTTGCCGGTTACCAGGCGCTCGAGGCCGCTGATCACTTCGATCCGCCTGCGCGAACGGGCTCGGACACCAACACCGTCGGCTTCGACATTGCCGCCGATATCGCCGATCTCTACGCCTTCCACGACGTCAACAACGTGTATCTCGCGATCGGCTTTGGCGGCCCTTCGGCGACCAACCTGCCCGGATTCTACGATCCCGACGTGCTGTACACGATCAACGTGTCGAACACCGGCACGCGGACCGATATCGAATTTCCGATCGAGATCCGCTTCGGGCGCGATGGCGCGAATCCGGGGATCGAAGTCCGCAACCTGCCCGGCGAAAGCCTGTTGCGCGGCCCGGTGGAACGCAACCTAACGACCAGCAACGGCATCATGGTGCGCGCCGGGGTCTTCGACGATCCGTTCAATTTCGATCCGCAAGGCCTGCGCGATTCGCGTGCCACCGGCAATCTATCGTTCAACAACGCGCGCAACCGGTTTGCCGGGCTCAACTCGACCTTCGTCATCATCGGCATTCCGCGCGGCCTGATCGACCGGGGGCAGCCGCTCGATATCTGGACATCCTCTGCACGGATCAGGAGTTGAGTGTCATGACCAAAACCCCTGCATCGCTCACGCTGGTCTCGCTGCTGGCCCTGTCCGCCCTGGTCGCTGGCTGCGGCAGCAACGATCCCGCGCCCAATCCGGTCGTGGTTCCGCCCGTCGCGGTCGCCCCCACGCCGACACCGACGCCTCCGCCCACCCCGACGCCGACCAGCTTCGATGTCGGGCCATGCCTCAACCAGACGGTCGTCCCCGGCCGGACGGTGGCAAATCTGGTGGTGCCCGATGTTTTGCAGCTCGATCTCAATCAGCCGGCGGGCTTTCCCAATGGCCGCCGCTATCTCGATCCGGTGGTCGATGTGACGCTGGCGGTGATCTTCCTTGATCTGTCGCGCCATCCGGCAACGACCTTCGCCAACCTTCCGGTCAATCCCGCTGCGGTCGATCAGCCGCTGCCGAACACGTTCCCGTTCCTCGCGCCGCCGCTCGGCGCTCCGCCGACATCGGGAGGCGCGGGTACCAACTTCACCTTCCGCAGCGATCTGCCGTCGGCCTATGTGCGGGTCGATCGTGCCGGCATGCCGGCGGTGTCCACCGCGCTGGTGTCGGGCAACCCCAGCAAGAACAGCTATAACGACGACACACCGACGATCGATGCCACCGGCAAATGGGTGCCCGAGCTGTCGAACACGCTCACCATCCTCACCAATGCGCTGGCCGACGACCTCACCCGGTTGGGGCTGAGCGTGTGTGCCCGGCCGCTCAATTGAGATGACCGCATCGCGTACGACCGGGGCGTCGATGATGCCGGCCCTGCTGGCGCTGAAATGGTGGATCCTCGCGGCGCTGGTCATCGGCGCCCTGTGGTTCACCGCGCGCATCGGCACCGATGACGCGGTGCCCGCGGCCTATGACTGGGGCGATTCGCCGTTTTCGGGCAATGGTCCGCCGCGCACCTATTCCGAAGCGATCAAACGATCAGGCCTGGGGATCGCCAACGCGCGCTCGGCGGCGCAGGCGGCCCCGGACCAGTGGCTGATGCACGAGATCCACGCCAGCGAGCAGCTGGCGCGGGCGCAGCTTTCGGGATCCTATGATGATTATGCCGCAGCCCAGCAGGCGCTGGATGCCGCCTTCAAGGTCGCGGTCAAGGGCAGCGGCCCGCACATAATGCAGGCCTCGCTCGATTTCAGCATGCATCGGCTCGCGCGGGCACAGGCCCAGCTAGCGGCGATCGATGGCTATGCGGTGCCCCCCGATCCGGGCGACCGCGCCGAGATGGCCGCCATCCGCGGCGACATCGCGTTCTATCGCGGCGATTATCCGGCGGCGTTGGCGGACTACGATAAGGCCGACGCTCTCGTCCCCGGTTCGGCGAGCTTTCGCCGCGCGATCTTCGCCGCGCGCACCGGCGATGTCGATCAGGCCGACGCCTATCTGGCCGAGGCCGAACGTGGCTATCGCTCGCCCTCGCCGCAGACCCGCTCCTATATGGCGCTCCAGCGCGGCATCCTCGACCTCGATCGCGGCCGCCTCAATGACGCAATGGCGCATTTCCGCGAGGCCGACACGCTGTTTCCCGGCCGCTGGCTGATCGAGGAGCATATCGCGGAGGTCCTGAACCTGCAGGGCAAGCCCGCGCAGGCCGAAGCGCTCTACCGCGACATCGTGCGCCGCACCGGCCACCCCGAATTCATCGACGCCCTCGCGGGCATCGCCGAAACACGCGGCGACAAGGCCGAAGCCCGTCGCCTCTATGCCCGTTCGTGGACAATCTGGTCCAGAAGGCTCACCCAGTTTCCCGAAGCCACTTATGGCCACGCGATCGATCATTGCGTCGCCAAGGGCGACTGGCCCTGCGCCTTGCGACTGGCGCAGCGCAACCACGAAGCGCGCCCTTATGGCGAGGCCAAAATCGCGCTGGCTCGCGCGCTGCTGGGCAACGGACGCGCGCGCGAGGCACAGGCGATGATCGAGCAGGTGCTGGCATCACGCTGGCGCACCCCCGATCTGCACAGCACGGCCGCGGACGTCTTCGAGGCGAACGGGCTCGCCGAGAAAGCAGCTGAGCAACGCCGCCGCGCACGCGCGATGAACGCGCTGGCGTGAGCCCCCTCGGCAGCCTTGGCGTTACCCCCGCAGATTAAATGCGCCGTTGCCGGCCTCGCTTGGCACCGTGCTTGCTCCCGGGGCAACTTTGGCATATACGCTGACCGTTATTCGGCCACCCCGCGAGGGGTGGCCATATTTTTTGGAGAAACGCGCATGTCTTCCAACCCCCAGCCGTTGATGCCGCACGCCACCGCATCCTGGATGGTCGACAACACCGGCCTCAGCTTCGAACAGATTGCCGATTTCTGCGGCCTGCATATTCTGGAAGTCCAGGCGATGGCCGACGACCTCGCCAGCTCCAAGTACACCGGACGCGATCCGGTGCGCGCGGGCGAGCTGCTGCTCAGCGAAATCGAAAAGGGCCAGGAAGATCCCGAATACCGGCTGAAGATCCAGGCCGGCCCGGCGCAGGTCCGCCGCACCAAGGGTCCGCGCTATACGCCGGTCTCCAAGCGCCAGGACAAGCCCGACGGCATTGCCTGGATCCTGCGCAACCACCCGGAAATCTCCGATGCGCAGGTCGGCAAGCTGATCGGCACCACCCGCAACACCATCGCCGCGATCCGCGACCGCAGCCACTGGAACATCTCGAACATCCAGCCCAAGGACCCAGTCACTTTGGGCCTGTGCTCGCAGCGCGAACTCGATGCGATCGTCGCCAAGGCCGCCAAGAAGGCCGGCATCACCGAGGAAGCCCCCACCGACACCCGCCTGGGCGGTGACCGCGAGGCGCTGATCGAGGAACTGCGCGCCGAGCGGACGGCTGCGAACAAGGCCGCCGAAGACGCCGCGCGCGAAGCGGAGATCGAATCGGCTCTGCTGGGCGGCTCGGAAGGTGAGCCCGAAGGCGACAAGGCCTGATGGACGATCAGGCCCGCGACGGACTGCCGGCCCGCAGCGGGCCGCCTGCCTATGATGCTTCGCTGGCCGATCACGGCCTGGAAGCCAAGGAATTCCGGGGCCTGACCTACCCGCTCGGCGACCACGCACCGGGCTATGGCGAGTATTTCGCGATCCAGCCCGGTCTGGGCTGGACGCGGCTGCCGGTGCCCGGCTCGCTCGATCACATCAACATCTGGCTGCTCGACGATACCGACGAGCAGGGTGATGGCGTCGCGATCGTCGATACCGGGCTGTACATGCCGGCATCGACCGATGCCTGGAAGACATTGTTCGCCGAAGGCCTGCAGGGCCGGCGGGTCACCCGCGTGCTGGTCACCCATTTCCACCCCGATCATGTCGGCGCTGCCGGTTGGCTGTGCCGCCGGTTTGGCGTGGGCTTGTGGATGAATCGCACCGAATGGCTGATGGCACGGATGCTGACATCGGACGTGCGGGCCGAACCTCCCGCAGAGGCGCTCGACCAGATGCGGATGGCGGGTTGGGACGACGGACGGGTCGAGCAGATGCGGCTCAAGGGTTGGGGCAATTTCGCGCGGATGGTCTCCGAAGTGCCGATCAGCCATACTCGGCTCGACGACGGTGCGGACGTCGCCATCGGCGAACGCACATGGACGGTGATGACCGGTGGCGGGCACACGCCCGAACACGCCTGTCTGGTCGACCGCGCAGGCCAGGTGGTGATCGCGGGCGACCAGATCCTGCCGCGGATCACCTCCAACGTTTCGGTGATGACCAGCGAACCCTATGCCGATCCGTTGCGCGAATGGCTCGACAGCATCGCCAAGTTCAGGGCGGCGCTGACCGGCGACGAACTGATCCTGCCCGCGCACGGCTTTCCGTTCACCGGTGTGCATGCGCGGCTCGATGCGCTGCGCGACGGGCATCTCGACCGGTTGAACGTGCTCGAGGCAGCGCTGAAGCAGCAGGACATGCGCGCGGTCGACACCTTCGGCATCCTGTTTGCCCGTGAGGTCGACGATAGCGTCTATGGCATCGCCACCGGTGAGGCGCTGGCGCATCTGCGCTATCTCGAATGCGCAGGCCGCGCGACCTGCATTATGCGCGATGGCGTCGGCTGGTATTCAGCCTGAGCGGTATCCGCTTTCGGCTTCCGCCATATAATCCCGCGTGATCGGCAGCGCGTGGCGGCTGCGCGCGAACTGCACCTGATAGTTGCACATCCCGCCATGTTCGAACGCCGCGGTCGCGCCTGCCAGATAGAAGGTCCACATCCGGAAGAAGCGCGCATCGTACAGCGCCTCGATCTCGGCCTGCTTGGCCAACGTGCGCTGGTACCATTCCCGCAACGTGTGCGCATAATGCAGCCGCAGCGTCTCGACATCGGTGGCGATCAGCCGTGACGGTTCGCTGGCGCGCACGATCTCGCTCAAGGCCGGGATGTAGCCGCCCGGGAAGATATACTTGGTGGTGAAGGCATCGGTGCTGCCCGGCCCGCCCATCCGGCCGATGGTGTGCAGCAGCATCACGCCATCATCTGCCAGCAAGTTACGGCAATGGCGGAAGAAGGTCTCGAACTGCGGCCTGCCGACATGCTCGAACATGCCCACCGAGACGATCCGGTCGAAACTGCCCGTCAGCGCGCGATAATCGATCAGTTCGAACCGGACGCGATCCGCCACGCCTGCGGCCTCGGCACGCGCGCGCGCGACCTTGAGCTGCTCGGTAGACAGCGTGATGCCCAGCACATCGACATCGGCGACCCGGTGGAGATACAGCGCCATGCCCCCCCAGCCACAGCCGATATCGAGCACGCTCTGGCCGGGCCGCAAGGCGAGCTTGGCGGCGATATGCGCCTTCTTGTCGCCCTGCGCCTGTTCCAGGCTGTTGGCCGGATCGGTGAAATAGGCGCAGCTGTATTGCTTGTCGGCATCCAGAAACAGGTCGTACAAGCGGTCATCGAGGTCATAGTGGTGGGCCACGTTGCGCTGCGAGCGGCTGGCATCATTCAGCTGGCCAATACGTCCGGCAATCGCCTTCACCGTCCGCCGCAATGGCCCGCGGGGCTTGAGATCGCCGCCCTTCTCCCAAGGCGCGTTGGCGCGGATCAACGCGATCAGGTCCATGATATCGCCGCGCTCGATGATCAGACGGCCATCCATATACGCCTCGCCCGCGCCCAGCCGGGGTCGCAGCGCAATGAACCGCGCGACATCTGCGTCGGCGAGCCGCACCGCGATGTCGGGAAAGCCCGAAGTGGGGGTGCCGAAGGTGCGCGTCGCACCCTTGTGATCGGTCAGTTGCAGCGTGCCGTGGCGCACAAGCCTACCGAGAAAAGTATCAATCAATGCCATGACGGGGCCGGTTATGGCTCAATCCGGAGTCAGATTCCAGCATACCATTCATAATCGGCAGCATCCTCCCAATAGCCGCCGCCGCCGCCATAGCTCAGGCGGTAGTCAGCCACCGCCTCGATCCGGCGGACATATTTGGCGTGCTTGTAGCCGAGCTGCCGCTCCACCCGCAGCCGCAACGGGGCGCCATTGCCGATCGGCAGCAGTTCGCCGTTGAGCGCCCAAGCCATCATCGTCTGCGGATGGCGCGCATCGATCATGTCGATGCTCTCGTAATAGGGGCCCGCGCGCAGGGTATCGGCGCAATGGAAGACCAGATAGCGCGCCGACGGCTTGACCGCGACCGTGTCGAGCAGGACGCTCAGGTTCACCCCGGTCCACTGGCCGATCGCGCTCCAGCCCTCGACACAGTCGTGCCGGGTGATCTGGGTTTGGCGCGGCATCGACCGGATCTGGCCGAGCGCAAAGCGGGTGGGTTTTTCGACCAGACCGTCGATGGCCAGCGTCCAGTCGGCAAACCCCGTCGCCGCCTGACGCGTGTAGTCTGAATCAGCCGGGATGCGCGTTCCGTTGGCCGGCACCGATCGGCCGATGTCGCGCGGCGCATATTCGCGCGCCAGGGCTTCGCGGCCCAGCATCGCGCGCTGGACCACCATGTTGCCGGTCTCTGCCAGGCGAAGCGTCTCGCGCCAGCCAGGGTTGGCGTTGAGCGCGTCGCATCCGGTGAGCAGCCCGCCTGCCGCCAGCCCGAGCGAGCCGACCAGAGCGCGGCGAGTGAGGATCGACGAGGGGGCCTTGTCGGTCATCGTCTGGCTCCAATCGTCATCCCGCGCAGCAGCGTCAGCGGCCGGTGCAGCAGCACCAGCAGCACGTGCACCAGCAGGAACCCCAGCAGTCCAAACGCGATGATGAAGTGCAGCGATCGCGCCGACTGCCGCCCGCCGAACAGCATGCTGGGCCAGTGCAACGCGGCATCGGCCCCCGGCGACATCGCAAGGCCGGTGACGATCATCAGCGGCAATGCGATGAAGATCACCGCGATATAGCTCAGTTTCTGGAGCGGGTTATAGGCCTCACCCGGGGCAGAGTGGAATTTCAGGCGGACGTGATCGACAACGGTCGACCACAAATGCTGCGGCCGCCACTCAGCCCTGCGCATCGCGATCATCTTGCGGATATGCCCATTGAACAGGCTCCGAACCATGAACGCCAGCAGTCCGAAGGAGAATATCCACGCGAAGAAGAAATGCCAGTGCCGGGCGTCGGCCAGATTATAGTCGGTGGGGACCGTCGCCCATCCCGGAAAGGCGCGGTTGCGCGGCGTTCCATCGGGATCGCGATACCGCCCCAACACCCCGGTGGTGTCGATCCTTTGTCCGCTGATCGCCAGATACCCCTGCGCGCCCTGGGCCCCGATGGCGAGCCATGCGGGCTCGTCGCGATTGCCATATTCGCCCCAGTACAGCCGCGGGTGCGCGTTGAAGATCATCAGCCCCGACATGAACAACGTGACGAGGCAGACGAGGTTGATCCAGTGCCACAGCCGGGTGGTCAGCGCATGGCTGTGCGCAGGGTCTTCCGCAGCCTTGGCGGGCGAGGATACGGGATCGGCAGGATCCATCGTGGCAATCATGCCCGTCATTCGCAGCGAGCGCCTTCTGGGTTACAAGGAGGGAGCAGTCAGGTTTCCAACCGATGTGCAGATAGACCATGAAAGGCCCGCTGTCATGCCCTCCACCGCCTCCGTCATCACGCTATCCCCCGATCCGCTGGGCGCCTACGCCATTTCACCCGGCTGGAAAGCGGGCGGCCTGCTGTTCCTTTCGGGCCAGGCGGCGATCGACGAACAGGGCGCGATCGTTGGAGAAGGCGACTTCGACGCGCAGCTCGAGGCGACGTTCGCCGCGATCGATCGCGTGCTGGCGGCGGGGGGCAGCGACAGGAGCCGGATCATCAAGGTGACGATCTACCTCACCGACATGGCCAACTTCCCCAAGATCGTCGAGGCACGGCGGCGCTATTTCACGCCGCCCTGGCCTGCGGACACGATCGTCGAAGTCCGCGCGCTGGCGCTGCCCGAACTGATGGTCGAGATCGATGTGATCGCTTTGGCGAGCGATGGTTGATGCAGACGCGAGGCAGGATACCGCGGCAATCATTCGCTTGTGGTTTTCGTGAATAAGCCAGTATCATTCTGCGTGGGGAGGGCCGCGGGTGACATTGACAGCGCAATCAAGCTCGGCACCTGCCTCTGGCGTCTTACGGGTCTCCCTGTTTGGCCCTTTCGCCTTGATGATGCCGGACGGCGCTGAGGTTGTAATTTCCAATCGGCGTGCCCGCGCCCTTCTGGCCATGCTGTGCCTGTCACCAGGCGACGCGCTGGACCGTGATTACATCAGCAAGCTGCTCTGGCCCGGACGCTATCAGGCGCAGGCGCGCGCGAGCTTGCGGCAATGCCTGCTTAGCCTCGACAAGGCACTCGCGCCCCTCGTCAGCAAGGTCCTCGATACATCGCATGGCCGCATCGCGATCGATCCTTGCGGTTTGGAGAGCGATCTGGCGCAGCTGGAAGCCGGCCTGGCCGAGGTGGACGTCGCCAACGCATGCCGCTGGATCGAGGCGATAGGCAGCCGCCCGCTGCTCGACCAGATGCAACTGGGGGTTCCGTTCCAAAATTGGCTGACAAAGTGCCGCGAGACGGTCGACACCCGGTTGCAGGTCGCGGTCGAGCGGGCGCTGGCGGCGCTTGACCATGAAGGCGATTTTGCGGGCCGCGATCAACTTGCCAGGGCTTGGCAAGTCCGGACTCGCGCTCCGGCATGGCTGCGCGATGGCAAGCCGCGCATCGCGATATTGCCCTTGAAGCAGCATGACGCGGTCGGCGGCGCGTTCTTTCTCGCCGACGGAGTGGTCGATGAACTGACGTTTCGGCTCGCTGAGGTTTCCGCGCTGGCGCTGTTGGGCCGCACCTCCGTGCTGAATGTTGTCCAAGGCGGGGGGACGCTTCCTGCCATGGCCGACGCGCTTTCTGCGTCCCACTTGATCGAGGGTGACGTTCACCGTTTTGATGATGGCGTGCGCGTAAGCCTTCGGCTGATCGATGGCAGGTCGGGGGTAGAGATCTGGTCTGACCGGTATGACGGGACCGTTGCCGATGCCATCAGGTCACGCGCGATCATCGGCAGCCACTTCATAGCGGGGCTGTGTGGCGCGCTGGGCGTTGATGTTCTGCCCGCGCCCGTGCGTCGGATGACGACCAACCGCGATGCTTACGCGCTGTTTCTGCAGGGCCGTGAAATGACATTGCGGACGGCGGGAGAAGGCGTGATCGCCAAGGGGCAGGATATGCTCGAAAACGCGCTGCTGCTCGACCCGGACTTTGCGGAATGCTGGGCAGCACTTGCCGAAACGCACCTGTACGTGGCCGGTTTCACGTCCGCGACCAACCGCGTTGAACGTCTCCAGTCGATGGCTCAGGCTGCCCGCAAGGCGATATCGCTCGACCCGGCCCAGGGCCATGCGCGGGCGATGCTGGGTCTGTACGAGTTCATCAACCAAAATGCCGTGGGCGCGCTGGATCTTGTCTATGAAGCCCATCGGCTGGCACCCAATGATCTGAACGTGACGCTGCGGCTTGGAATCATTCTGGTGTATCTCGGTCGCGCCACTACGGCGTTGCCATATATCGAAGAGGTGGTGGCAGGCGACCCCGTACACGGGCGAAACTACGCCGCGTTGTGCGCCACCCATCTGTGCCTTGGGAACATCCAAGAGGCTATCGCTGCGGGCAAACGGATGGCCGATCTGGGGTTTCCTGCCTTCTGGCTGGCTTTGGCGCACGTCGCCAATCGAGAATATGACCGGGCCGTGCAGATTTATTGGGATATGCGCCTGCTCCTCGGTTCCACCTTCGCGTTACCACCAGGGATGACCGAGCTCACCGACGAGGCGCGCGATGCCTATTTCACCCTGACCTCACGGGGGGTGTGCAGCGGCGATCCGGAAGAACGCGCCAGATATTGCGGTACGCTCGATGTACTGCACCAAATCATGCCCGACCCGTATGACAACACGATCTCACACCCGGCGATATGGATGGGGCATGCCGAACTGGTCATGAAGATTTTCGGCGAGCAGACAACGGCGGTGAATGTCACCGGACTGATGGTGCTCTGGGCGGATTTCGACCCAATCAACCGCACGACCAAACATCCCGATTTCATGGCGTTTGCCGAACGGATGGGATTCGTCGCCGCATGGAACAAATATGGCTGGCCCGACCGCATGCCATGCGATCCAAGGCGGAATTGACGCTTTTTTGACGGTCCCTGCCATTGACGGTCCGCGCCTCACGCAGGCATCAAGGGCCATCGAAAATTGACGGACATTTCAACGCCATAAGGTTGGCCGGAAACACCCCGGGCGATCGTGGGCGGAGCTCTGCCTGTCGGAAATGGGGGGCTTCGTGGGCGCGGTCAAAAACCCGATGGACAGCGGCAATCTCGATACTGGCAGTGTCGCCGGATGCTTGGTTGACGCGTGGCGATATGTTGCCGGCCAGTTTCCAGGGCATGTTCTGGCCAATGTCGGCCCCGTGGCGGTCACCCTGTCACACACCGACTGCCCCTTCTTCAACATGATCACGCTCAGCGCGCCGCTTGAAAGCCAAGCGGCCCTCCGGCAGGCGATTGCGACCGCGCACGGCTATGCTGAGGCCTGTCCGCACGATGCCATGCTGCTGCTGTCACCTGACTGGTTGCCGGCGAACGGCGCGGCGATTCTTGCAGAGGCAGGCCTGGCCTACAGCATGAGCATGTGGGGTATGGCAGCCTTTGCGCTGGCCCCGGCGCGGCGCGATGAACCTGCGCTCGAATTCCGGTTCGCCAGCGATGAAGCGACGGCGCTCGATGTCGGGCGGGTCAATGCTGACGCCTATGGCATGCCGCACAACGCCTTTGCTGTGACCGGCACATTGCCCCGCTGGACGGGAACACAGGTCGCTGTCGTAGGCTATGAAGACGGGCGCGCGGTCACGGCCGCGCAGGCCTATCTGCTGGGCGCAGTGATCTACATTGCAATGGTCGCCACGCTGCCGGGGTTGCACGGCAGGGGCTATGGCGAGGCCGCCATGCGCCGCGCCATCGAGGCAGTGCAACACGTTGCGGGGCCGAAGCGCCTCTGGCTCCACGCCACCGAAATGGGCCGCCCGCTGTATCGCGCGATGGGGTTTGCGGACGGCGCGCAGATGGACCTCTACGCTTTTGCGCCGGCCCGGGCATGACCGTTCCTGCTCATCTGGCCCACATCGTCTACATGACACGCCGGTATGCGGCGATGATCGACTGGTATTGCACCGTCTTCAACGCGCACCCCGTGCACCGTGACCCGGCGCTCACCTTCCTCGCCTTCGACGAGGAGAACCACCGCTTCGCCATAGCCAATCTCGATGTGATGCGACCCGGCGGCGACGGCCGGCAGGGCGATATCGGGGTCAACCACACCGCCTTCACGTATGCCGGCGCCGGCGATCTGCTGGAAACCTATGCGCGGCTGAAGGCGCTGGGGATCACGCCCTATTGGCCGGTCCACCACGGCATGACGCTGTCGCTGTATTATCAGGACCCTGACGGCAACCGCATCGAGCTTCAAGCCGATGCGCTGGGCCCGCAAGATGCGATCGCGTATTTCGCCAGCCCGGCCTTCGCCGCCAATCCGATCGGCGTCGGGTACGATCCCGAGGCGCTGCTCGCCGATTACCGGGCGGGCGCAAGCGAGGCGGCGCTGCTGCGTCTCCCGACAGGCCCGCCCAGCCCGATCCCGAGCGAGCATGGGCTCTAGCATCCATTTTCACGCACTTTCGCAGAGGCAAGCCCAGGCACGGGCGAGCACAACAAGGGGAAAGACAATGAAACTGATCACAAAAACGATGATGACAGCCGTGATGCTGATCGCGGCGCCGGTCGCGCTGCCAGTGGCCGCAGCGGCGCAGGAGTTTCCGCTCGTCGCGGGTGAATATACCAGCCTGTCGGGAATCTTTGTCGAGGATGGCGGAACGCTAGCCTATGCGCAGTTCCTGGCCAGTGAATGGGCCAAGGAACAGGCGTTCGCCAAGTCCAAGGGCTGGATCAGCGACTACAAGATCTATGTCAACGTCGATGCCCGCGATGGCGAGCCCAACCTCTATCTCGCGTCGACCTATCGCGACATTCCCAACGGTCCCGAGATCGAGCGCCGCAACAAGGAATACATGGCCTGGATCAAAAAGAGCGACGAGCAGCTCGACGCCGAATCCGGCAACCGCGCCAAGTTCCGCAAGCTGCGCGGCACCATGATGCTGCAGGAATACACGCCGCGCTGACAAGCCCAGCGCAGCCAGTGCTTCGGCGGGCGGGGATTGCGACCCACCCGTCCGCCGGGGAAACGGGCAGCTATTTGCGAGGCAGGCTGCAATGCAGGATCTCAGGTACCTTCACCAATGCCCGCCACGGCGGCTGGCCGACGGCAGGACCGCCGAGCAATGGCGCATGCCCGATCTCCAGGGCTTGATGTCGCAGTTGCAGGCGCGACGCTCGTCGGCTCCAGGCCAGGATCGGACGCCCGGATGATCGCCGTCGCCGCTCCTCCCGCAGACGTATCGGTGGCATCGCCCGGATTTGCATCGGGCGATGACCGCAGCTTTTTCGGTCATCCCAAGGGATTGGCCTATCTCGCTTTCACCGAGGCGTGGGAGCGGTTCTCGTTCTACGGCATGTCGGCGCTGCTGCTGCTCTACATGATCCAGCGGCTGCTGACTCCTGAAGTGATGGGCGGCGTGCTGGGGCTCGGTGTCTTTCGCTCGGCGCTGGAAGGCATCACCGGGCCGCTGTCCGACCGCGCCTTCGCCAGCCAGGTCTACGGGCTGTATACCGGGCTGGTCTATTTCACGCCGATGTTCGGCGGCCTGCTCGCCGACCGGCTGCTTGGCCAACGGCGTACGGTGATGCTGGGCGCGGTGCTGATGGCGGCGGGCCATATTCTGATGGCCTTCGACGCCGGTTTCCTGACCGCATTGGCGCTGCTGATCCTCGGGTCGGGCTGCCTCAAGGGCAACATCTCGACCCAGGTGGGGCACCTGTATCCGCCCGGTGAGGAGAACCGCCGCACCCGGGCCTTTGCAATCTTCTCGGCGGCGATCAACGTCGGTGCGTTCGCCGGGCCGCTGATCTGCGCGATCGTCGCGCAGGCCTGGGGCTGGCACGCGGGCTTTGGCCTTGCCGGCGGGTTCATGCTGATCGCGCTGGTGATCTACGCAAAGGGTTGGCCGCATCTGCCACCCGATGTGAAACGCATCGGCGGCGGATCCAGGCCGCCGCCCATGACAAGCCACGACTGGCAGGTTGTGGCCGTGCTCGGAGCGATCAGCGCGATTCAGATTCCGGTCGTGATCGCTTATTACCAACAGACCAACATGGGGTTGCTGTTTATCGAGGAGTCGGTGACGCGCACCCTGTGGGGCTGGACCGTTCCGACCCCGGCTTTCGTCGCGCTCGACGGCCTGTTCTGTTTCTCGCTGGTGCCGCTGCTGATCCTGGGGTGGCGGTGGCAGGAGCGCAGGGGCCGCGAGCCCGGCGAGCAGGGCAAAATCGCGATCGGCTATCTGCTGACCGTGCTGGCCAACCTGCTCATGCTGCTCCCGGCAGGCTGGATCGATGCGGACGCCAGTCTGAAGGTTTCGATGATCTGGCCATTCCTGCTCAGCCTGCTCAACGGGGTCGGCTTTTTGTATTACTGGCCGACACTGCTAGCCCTTTTTTCGCGCGCGGCGCCGCGCGGGCTCAACGCGACGATGATGGGAGTCCTGTTCTTCTCGACCTTCGTCGGCAGCGTGCTGATGGGGGCGGTCGGCGGCTATTGGGGCGCAATGTCGCGCGTCGACTTCTACCTGCTCCACGCTGGGTTCGCAGCCGGTCCCCTGATCGCGATGCTGCTGATCGCGCGGCCTGCCACGCGCCTGCTTGCGCCCAGGGCGACCGCGCCATGAGCGATCCTGCGCGCTCGAAACCCCAGCTCGATCGGGTCGTCGGCGTGCCGGGGATCGCCTTTGCCGCCTTCAACTCTATGGTTGGGGTCGGTATCTTCAGCCTGCCGGGGCTGGTGGCGGGCCTGCTCGGTCCGGCGGCGATCATCGCCTATCTGGTCTGCGCGGTGCTGATCTGCCTGCTGGGGCTGTGCTTTGCCGAAGCAGGGAGCCGGGTGAAGGCAAGCGGCGGCCTTTATGCCTATGCCAGCGCGGCGTTCGGGCCGGTGGTCGGGGGTGTTGCCGGGATGCTCGCGCTGATAGCTGGCGCGATCGGCTCTGCGGCCGCACTGGCGCGGTTCTTCATCGACATCCTGGCGTCGATCTGGCCAGCGCTTGGTAACGGTGGCGCCAGTCTTGCACTGCTGATCGCCATTTATGGCACCCTGGCGCTGGTCAACATCGCGGGCGCCCGCGACGGTGCCCGGCTGACGGTCACCATCGGATTGCTCAAGCTGACGCCTCTGCTGGCGATCGTGCTGGTTGGCGTGTTCGCGATCGAGCCTGTCAATCTGGCATGGCCGGCCCCACCGCCGGTCGACAGGGTGGGCCAGGGTGCGATGATGCTGATGCTCGCCTTCATGGGCGTGGAATGCGGGCTGGGCCTGAGCGGAGAGGCGCGAGATCCAGCGCGCACCATTCCGCGCGCACTTGCACTGGCGCTCGGCGGTGTCGCGGGCTTGTACCTCGCGTTGCAGATCACCGCGCAAGGCGTGCTGGGTCCCGCGCTCGCGGGCACGGCCACGCCGCTGGCAGATGTCGCCGGCAAACTGGTCGGGCCGATGGGTGCCAGCCTGCTGCTGCTGGCAACGGCGATCTCGATCGGCGGTTTCATGGTCGCCGACATGTTTTCCTCCCCGCGCACCGCGTTCGCGCTGGCCGAGGCGGGGCAATTGCCGCGCTGGATCGCGCGGATCCATCCGACGCGCCACACGCCCAGCAATGCCATCGCCCTCTATGCGACGGCGGTCGTCCTTGTCAGCGCATCGGGGTCCTTCAAGCAACTCGTCGTGCTGACCGTCTCTGGAACGTTGCTGCTTTATCTTATCGTTTGCCTGGGCGTCCTGCGTTTGCGGGCGAAGGATGTGAAGCAGGCCGGTCCCCCGTTCGTCGCCCCCGGCGGGGCCTTTGTGCCAACCGCTGCTGCCGTCATCATCGTCTGGCTGCTCTCCACCCTGGCCGTGCGCGAGCTGGTGATGGGCGGTGCCTTCGTGCTGGCGACGGCTGTCATCTATCAGGCGCGCGAGCTCCGGAGCCGGGGCGCAACCGACCGTTCCACCGTCCCGGGTTCCTGAAAGGAAACGACGCAAGATGCCCTATCGCCATGCATGGTTCTGGTGTCTCGCAACCCTCGCGGTAACCGCGGTCGCATTTTGGCCGGGATATTTCTCGCAGCTCGGCACGGCGAAGGTCTCGTCGCACGTCCATGCCGTCACCGCGACAGCGTGGATCTTGCTGATCGCTGCACAGAGCTGGGCGATCGATACCGGTCGCCGCACGCTGCATCGCAGCCTGGGCCTTGCGATCTTTGTGATGGTGCCCTTGTTCTTCGTCGGGGGCGTTTGCGCGATGCACAGCATGGCGATCGCGACGGGGTCGGGGCAGGACGTGTTCTACAATGTCTGGGGTCCTTCGCTCGGCAGCTATGATCTTGTTGCCGCGTTGGGATTTCTCGCGCTCACGGCAATGGCGTTGAAAGACAGGCGCCGCGTCGCCCATCATTCGGGATGGTTGCTGGCGACGCCGTTGCTTCTCGTCGGCCCGATCCTCAGCCGCATATACCCCCGGTATGTGCCGGGGCTCAGCATGCAGGGACCGCAGGATTTTGAGATGTTCCGCTGGGGCATTCATCTGGGCGGACTGACGGCGATAGCGATAGCGCTGTGGCTGTGGTCGCGGCGTCGCAGAGACGGTGCGCCCTGGCTGGTCGCTGCTGCGATCAACCTGACGCAATTGTTCTTGTTCGAAACGCTCGGTTTCACTGTGGCGTGGAAGATCGTCTTTGTGGCTTTCGGCCATATTCCGATTGCGATGCTTTCGCTCGGCGCGGCCATCGCCGCCGCGGTCGCTCTCCGGTGGGGGTGGCGGGCTGTTCCTGCGCGCCGGACTGGGCTGGCCGAAGCCAAGACGTGAGCCACCCCAAGGCCGGCCGCGCTCGGGAACCGCACACCGCTCGCAGCCCGGTCAGCGATCGCTGCCTGCCGCAATACGATTCAGGCGATCGGCGCCATCTAGAATTTGAATGCAACCGAGCCGATGACCCTGCGGACCTGGCCGAGTGTCCCGATGATGATGTTGCCCGGCTCTCCAGGGTTCAGGCTGCCAGCGAAGTTGGGAAACTCCTGCACGTCGTTGAAGTACCGCTCGTCGAACAGGTTCTCGACCGTCACGCCCAGCTTGATCGAACCGAACTCCAACCCGGCCGACAGATCGGCGACGAAGAATGCAGGGTTTCGGAAGATCGGGTAGGCGTCGCCCGGTACATCAAAAAACTGGGCGTTGGTGGTGCTGGGTCCCTTGTAGCGGCCCTGCGCGCGCACGAAGAATTCCCCCGTTCCAACCGTGCCATCATATTCGAGCGCACCGCTGGCGCTGAACCTGGACACGTTGGGCGGCTGCGCACCCGCCAGCGATCGCCCGGTCACCGGCGAGACCACGCCGTTGTCCCATGACGCGTCGATCCATCCCGCACCACCTGTAAAGGTCAGCCCATCGACCAAGGCCCAGGTGAAGTCGAACTCAATGCCCTTCTGAATGGAATCGCCCACGTTGACCACACCCTCGACGAAGCCGCCCGTTGCCGGGTCCACCGCCTGAAGCTCGAACTGGCGGTCGCGATAGTCGATGTAAAAGGCAGCGATGGTGAACACGAGCGCATCGTCGAGCAGCCGGCCCTTGTAGCCGACCTCGATCTGGTCCGCAGTCTCCTTGTCGTAGCCCAGCAACGTCGGCGCTCCGGTCAGGTTGGTGAGCGAAAAGTCCGCAGGCTCGAACCCTTGCGAGAAATTGGCGTAGACCAGTGACGTCTTGTCGGGACTCGACCACGCTATCGACGCGCGGCCCAGCACCACCGTCTCGCTGGCGACGCCCGACAGCCCGGTGTCGAGATTGGATCGGCGCGATCTGGTGCGGTCGATGCGCAGCCCGCCGCCCAGCTCAAACCCGCCGCCCAGGTCATACGAGGCATTGACGAACCCGGCGATCTGCTCGCGCGTGCGACGGCTGACCTCGAAGGGCACTTCGGCCTGGACCACATCATCCTGCTGGCTCAGCGGTCCGCACGTGCCGGGGTCAAGGTAGCAAAATCCTTCGCGGATGATCAGCACGCTGTCGAGATCGCGGTCGATATGCGCATAATAGCCGCCGATCTGCCAGACGAACGGCCCGCTATCATCGGATGACAGGCGCAACTCCTGGGTGAAGACCGTGAAATCTTCTGGCCTGAACAGGTCGAGGACGAATTCCGGCTGAATGTCGAGATCGGTCTGGCGCCGTGACCGGGTTTCGGACCAGGAGGTGATCGACTGGATTGCCAGATCGCCCACCGGAATATCGATATGGCCGGTCAAACCGAAGGTCTCGCGGTTATTACGCGGATTGTAGCTGGTATCGACGAGACGGCTGTAGCGGAAATTGCCGTCGAGTTCGCTAATCCACGGGTCGTTCGGCGCATCGAGCTCGTTGTATCGCGCGGTCAGGTAGATCTCTGCTCCATCAAGATCGCCATAAAGCGCCAGGCGTGCGCCATATTGTTCACGCCTGCCGATGTCCGCACTCGCGTCGGCCCGGCGCCCATTCTGGCGCGGGGTGCGAGGATTGGTCAAAAAGCCGTCGTCGGTCTCGGCATAGCCGAACATCTTCACCGCCCAGGTCTCGCTCAAGGGCAGGTTGAGCTCCAACTGGCCGTCAAAGAAGTTGAAACTGCCCGCGCGCGCGACGATCTGGCCGGACAGCTCGCTCGGGTCGGGACGCTTGCTGACAAACTTGACCGCGCCGCCGATATTCGATCCGCCGTAGAGAATTCCCTGCGGCCCCTTGAGCACCTCGATCCGCTCAAGATCGCCAAACCGGGATGCGGCATCGGCAAAGAGCTGAACATCGTCGAGATAGAAGCCCACGCCCTGCGTGTTGCCAAACCCACCCAGACCGCGGACGGTGACGTTGGGAAATCCGTCGGTGCGCGTGCTCAGCTGGAGGTTGGGCACCGCAAGGCCGATGTCGTCGATGTCCTGGATATTGGCGCGCTCAATCTGCGCCTCACCAAAAGCGTTCACCGTCTCTGGAACCTCCAGCGTCGATTCCGCCCGCTTGCGGGCCGTCACCACAATCGCGCCGGGATAGGCCTGCTCGCGCTCAGCGGCCGCCGCACCATCCTGCGCAAATACGGGGGTGACGGGAGCGAGCGCGAGCAGGGGCAATGCCGATGCACTCAATAGCGCAGCGCGCATGACGCTAGCTGGACGCGGAACGGTGGTGTGTGGCATGCCTCTCTCCCTCAACGTATTTTCTGGGAGAATGCCGGGTTCGTGTGCGCCGTGCTGCGCATTGCGTGCAATCTGGCGAGTGCAAAAGTGAAGATGGCCGGCCGTTGACCTAGCCCGCCAATGCTTTCGCGCGCAATTCGCTGGGTGTCATGCCGAACGTGCTGCGGCACTTGCGTCCGAAATGTGCGACATTGGAAAAGCCCCAGGAAAATGCGATCTCGGTGATGCTGCGATGGGCGAAGGCAGGGTTGACCAGATCACGCCTGCATCGCTCGAGCCTTTCGCCAACCACATATCTCCAGGGCGTGCATGCGTCCGCCTCGAACAACCAGTGCAGATAGCGCAGCGACATCCGGCATTCGGCGGCAATATCGTTGAGGTTCAGCTCAGGATCGCGCAATCGCCGCAGAATCCGGGACTTGACGAGCTCAAGCTGGGCAATCCGGTGGTTGCCTTCCGAAGGCTTGGTGGGGACAGCGGCGACCAGCATCGCAATCGCAGCCTCGATCAGCGCATTGTAGCGCATCGGATTGTGGACATAATCGATCTGCGAAATTGACCGGACATAGCCTGCCAGCATCTCCGTCCCCGGATCACCGCCACGCAGATGACGCGGAAGATCGCGCCAACCGGTTGGCATCCAGTCCTTGAGGCGCTGAAGAGGCAGCACCAGCGACAGCTTGTGGAGCGGTTCCAGCACTTCAAAGCGCATCGGCTGGGTGTTGTCCCATACGAAGATATCGCCCGAATTGAGCGTCGCTTCCTGCTCTCCGAGCCGCATATACTCGCGGCCTGATAACACCAGCTGGATTGTGAGCTGTTCGTTTTCGACATCGGCCGTATCGCGGCGAGACCGGGTGGCTCCACACGGGTCGCAGCGGCAATCGACCACGGCGATGCTTGGCAGCGTCTGCATTCTGACAGAGGCTGCAAAGCTACGGTGCGCGGCGAGATCGGCCCGCCATGTGCCGAACGTCTGGTTCAGCTTGTGCACCCAGTCGTCGTAATTTTCGGCCATGCTGTGTGCGGCACCGACGACGGGCCCGCGTGCGCTCTCGATATTGGACGCCATGACATCCTCCCCCACCCCGTCGAGCACTCGTATCGCCAAACGCAACGGAATTGGCCGGTGCCGATCGAATCAGTAACTCGCATACTGCGCTCAAAAATCCAAACCGGCAAATCGGCCCCATCCGATCATGCCCAATTCCTGTGTCTGGAAGTCCGTCCGACGCCGGGGTTGAGCGAATTCGTTGGGTCCAGCCGACGATAGAATTCGACGACATGGTCCGGAGCTTCATATAGGTGCCCGAAACTGTGTTCAGCCGGCATCTGGCCGCCACCCGCTTCGACAAGAGTTTTCACTTCGGCTTCGAAAGCGCTGCGGTCCACCCCCGGTTGCAGCAGGAAATCGCAGTGAAAGACGTGGCACAGGAAATGGCCATAATCCGCGCGCAGCCTGACCTGCCGCCCCAATCCATGTGGCAGTTCGAGGCGGAAGTTGCGTGCGTTGCGGGGAAGCGCGATGTCCAGCGCGGCAAGATCGCCCTTTTCAGGCGCGAGATCGCGATACCGCACCCCCGCCCCGGCGACCGCAAAACGCACGCGCAGCGCGGCGGCGGCTTCACCCGCGCTGAGCTCTCGCACCACCAGGTCATTGCCGCGCGCGGCCACCACCCGTCGCACTGGCTCCACCGCCGCATCGGCGGCAGTCAGCAGCAGAACGTGTTCATGGTCGCAGAACAGTTTCAAGACATTTGCGGGCAACGGGCCAGGCGCGATCTGCCCCATCCCCTGCGCCAGCCTGTCGGTTGCGCGCTTGCCGATGACCGAGGCTAGCCGCTTTTGTGCGCGCAATATCTGCGGCATCGCGCGCGCGCCGAACATTCGCAGCATCACGGCGACATCATTGCCGTGCGACAGCGCCAGTGCGGTGGCGTCGCGGTGCATGTACTCGCACTGCCTGGGCAGGGGATGGGCTGGATCAAGCAGCGCCAACCGAAGCTCTGCCAACGCATCGGCATCATCGGTGGCTACCAGGAACGTCTGCTCGCGGGCAGGCGCTGGAAAGGTGGGCACGCGCACCGCAAACACGATCACCTTGCCGGCGCTGCCCGATGCATCGCGCAGCCCGCGCGGATCGGCATTGTACCGCGCCGGGGTGGGCTCGCGGACCTGCCTGACGTGATGCTCGTACGGGTGGCCGGGCGGGTCCATGCGCGCCACGGGCGCGAACGCCCCGGCTTCGAGATCGGAGAGGATCGCCTCGGCGTCGCCATCGAGATCCATGCCAAGCTCATTGATAAGCTGCAGCGATCCATCCGCGCCGACGCGGGCAAAAAGCGCCCGATCGCTGAAAGCGGGGCCGCGCTCGACCAGCGCTCCGCCCGAATTGTTGCAGATGCCGCCGACAACCGACGCACCGATGCAGCTCGACCCGATGACCGAATGCGAAACGCGGCCATGGCCGGCGATGGCCCGCTCCAGCTGCGTCAGGGTGCTCCCGGCAAGGCAGATGGCTTCCGATCCATCCGCGATCGGAAAGACCCCGCCCAGCCGCTGCGTCGAAATCACCACAACCGGGCGGTCATAATCGCCATGGGGCGTCGAGCCCCCGGTGAGTCCTGTGTTGGCGGCCTGGACGATGATGATCGTCCCACGCTGCGCACAGAAGCGCGCGACCCGCCAAAGCTCGACCAGACTGCCCGGTAGCGCCACCGCCGCTGCGCGGCCTGATCCATGACGGTATCCGGTGGTGTAGGCCCGCGCGCGCGCATAGTCCTGCAAAACGTGACGATGCCCGATGATCGCGCTCAGCCCGCGTCGCAATTCCTCATAGGCGTTATCCAGCTTGCGAGGCCTCCCAGGCCGCCTGTGCGCTGTCCCAGGTGACCAGCGCGATGGTCTGGCCACCGGGCGCGTCGGTAAACTGCAGCGGGCCCAGGAATGTCATGTAGAACTCCGAATCCACGGGGAAATAGGTCCTTCCGTGGAAGGCACTGGTCGCCTCATAGCCATAAGCGGGAGCCACCACGGTGTCACCGCCATCCTCGGACCCGCCACGCACCTCCATCTTGCCCTTGGTGAGATAATATTCGCCCGGGCCGATATGGTGGTGGCTGTTGAACGAAGACCCCGCCGGGCATTCGAAAATGGCAGCCCAGGACCCGAGCTCGGGGGCGACATTCAGGAGCTTCCACCGGATACCACCGGCGCTCAGTGCTTCGGGAAATGGTACCCAGGCGACTTTGTCGAGTTCCACGGCACGGCATTCTACCGGTGAAAAGCTGCGATTCATTGTTCCACTCCCTTTGTGCGTTGCCGGTCAGCCGACCGATGCCACAACCTGCGCGATATCGCGGCTGCTCAAGATCTCGATCCAGTATCCGTCGGGGTCCTTGATAAAGGCGATGCCCTTCATCTTGCCGTCGCCGGGCCGCTTGACGAACTCCACACCCAGCCCCTCGAACCGCGCGCAGGCGGCGTCGACATCAGGCACGCAAAATCCGATATGGCCAAAGCCCTGGGGCGCAGCGTTGCCATCGTGATACACGGCGCCCTGCTGGCTTTCCGTGCCCCAATTGTGGGTCAGCTCAAGCATGGCGGGCTGGCCGAAAGCGTGAACGAACCGGTCGCCCTCGGTCGCCGGATAGGCCTCCGGGCCATCGATATAGCCCATGAAATACAGGGTGAAAGCAAACGCCTCGAACGGGATAGCCTTGACCAGCTGCATCCCCATGACGTCGCGATAAAACGCAACCGACACCTCCGGGTCCTTCACCCGCAGCATCGTCTGGTTAAAGACGTAGCCGCCGGTTTCGGGCGCTGGAGCGCGATAGCGCTCGTCGATTTGGCTCAACTGCATGGGTGCAAGATAGGCAAATTTTGCCCCCCCTTCTTGCCCCTGTGTGCAGACGGGTACGACCAATCGCGCAAGCCAACCTGGAAAAGGTGCTCAGGCCGAGACCTTGTCGATGATCACGCGCCTGCATCTCGGCTTCAGGCCGCCGCTTGCGGTCCAAACCCGCAACAAGAGGACCGGGCTACACCGCGATCCCGTTATGGCGCAGCTTCGATTGAGGCGACCTCGTCGGTGTGAACCAGGAAAGACGTGATCTTTGCAGGTCCGAACGCCGTGGTGAGCGCGGTGTCGGTCGCATCACGACCACGCGCCATCAGGATGCGGCCGATACGCGGCCGATTGTGGCGCGCATCGTAGGTGTACCAATCACCGTCGATATAGGCATCGAACCAGGCGGAAAAGTCCATCGGTGCATCGACGGGCGGGATGCCGATATCGCCGAGATAGCCGGTGCAATAGCGAGCAGGGATGTTCATGCAGCGACACAGCGTGATCGCAAGATGGGCGAAGTCACGACATACGCCCTGCTTCTCCTGATAGGCGTTCCAGGCGGTCTTGTCCGAGCGCGCATGTTCATAGCCGAACTTGATATGATTGTGGACAAACGCCACGATCGCATCGACGCGGTCGCGCGCGGACGCGAATTGGCTGAATTCGGCCCAGGCGACGCCCATCAAGCGATCGGTCTCGCAATAGCGGCTGCCAAGCAGATAGATCAGGATGTCATCGGGAAGCTCCTCGACCGGTGTCGGTGGCGCGTCGGGAGCGGAAATATCTTCGAGACCGCTGTCCTCGACCACGAAATCGGCCGACAGGGTGACGCCGCCCGCCGGAACGGTGAGCCGGGTGCAGATGTTGCCGAAGCTGTCCTCGTAATTGTAGATTGGAATGATCGGTGTGGTCTCGATCTGCTGCGGAGTCTGCAGGTCCTTCTGCCGCGACGGATGGATGCTGAGCATCGCCATCATCGGCGTCGCACTGGCGGTTTCAAAATGTATTTCAAATCCAGCTCTGATCAGCACGTTTCCGAATTCCTCATATTGCCGGTACTCCGGGTGTTGGTGGCTCCGCCTGAACGGTTGGCAGGATCGCTTCCGGTTTCGGTTTCCACCACGTCGACCGTCACGTCCATGCCGAGGTAGCTGGCAGGAAAACCGCTCCAGCTCCCCGAAAGAGGCACCGCCTGATAGGGATCGCGCGCGACCGCGACGCGAACGAGACCGCGACTGCCGACGATGCCGTTGGTGGGGTCGAATTCGATCCAGCCCGAGCCGGGAAGGAACACGCGCACCCAGGCATGGGTGTTGCCACCGCCGACGCGACCTTCGCTGCGGCCGGGGCTATAGAGATATCCCGATACGAAACGGGCCGCCAGTCCGAGCGCCCGGACCGCCTCGATCATGAGGACAGCGAAGTCGCGGCACGTCCCCTGACGCAAGGTCAGCGTTTCAATCGGCGACTGCGTCCCCTTCTCGTGCCGCGGCACATAGGTGAAGTGCTGCTTGATCGTCGTCGCCATGTCGGTGAGCAACGCGAGCGTGTCGGTGGGTCCGTCCTTGCGCAGAAAATCGTTCGCCCATCTATCGATCACCCGTCCGACATCGAGATATTGGCGTTCGATCGAGCGCAGGAGATCGGGCATGTCCTCGGAGGCATAAGTGAAGGGGAAATGGCGGGCATAATCCTGGATGTCGATCTGCTCGCGTTCGAGCGGCGCATGATCGAGGGTCATCTCGCTCACGACCTTCAGACTCTTTGCGCGGGTATCGAACAAGGCGATGGCGACCGAATTGCCGAGCACATCATGCAACCATCGCAACTCGCTCGGCCGGGGCGAGATATCGAGGTCGGCCTTCACCAGGCGCTGGTCGAAACTCTCGCGCGGCCTCATCATGATCCTGTGTGCGCCGAAGGCCACCGGTTGGCGATACCGATATTCGGTCGTATGGCGGATCGTGAGCAAGGGCATGAAAGGCTTTCATGGTGACGCTTCTTGAAAACCCCCTCCTCGGGGCAGCCGATCCTGCGCCAGCTAGGCTCTTCAACGCGGGCGGACGGTCTCCGTTCCTTATCGTCGGCGATCACGCCGGAAACGCGATTCCGCAGCATTTGGGGACCTTGGGGCTGCGGGAGGCCGACCGCGTGCGCCACATCGCGTGGGACATCGGCGTGTACGCCCTCGGGAAGGCGCTCGCCCAAGCCCTCGATGCGCCTTTCATTTTTCAACACTATTCGCGGCTCGTCATCGACTGCAACCGCGACCCCGATCATCCTGATGCGGCGCCCGCCGTGTCGGACGGTAGCGCAATCCCGGGGAATGCCGCGCTCACGGCAGATCGCCTCGGCGCCCGGGCTGCAGCCATCCATGCGCCTTATCATGCGCGGATCGCGGCAGAGCTGGCTCGCCGCTCCGCTGCGGCGCAGCCGACGATACTTCTCGCGCTGCACAGCTTCACCCCCACGCTGGGCGGCACATCACGCCCATGGCACGTCGGCATCCTCTACGACGGGGGGGACACGCGTTTTGCGAAGGCACTGCTCGCAGACCTCGCCGCGCGCCCGGACATTACCGTCGGCGACAACGAGCACTATCGGATGGATGCTACTGACTACAGCGTGCCGCGACACGCCTACGCGGCCGGCCTGCCGTATGCCGAGATCGAAATCCGGCAGGACCTTCTTGCCGACGATGCCGGCGTCGCAGCTTGGAGCCTTACGCTCTGCTCGGCTTGCAAAACGGCGTTGAACGGGATCGCATCGGCAGGCGCGGCGGCCTAGCACCGCCACGCCGATCGCTCTGCTCGAGAATGTCCGCAAGCGCAAAGCCGATCAGTCCTCGACAGCATGCGCGCGTTGTGCTGTTCTCCCGGCCTAAGCTGCGACGTATCGAACAAACAGGAGATTCTCTTGGGACAAGCTGCGTCGGCCATTGTTCCCCCGATTGATCGCGAGAGCCTGCACCAGTTGGAGGCGCATTTCATCGCACCGGAGATTTACCAGCGCGATGATGTCGCGGTCCGCCAAGGTCAGCTGGCTCAGCTTATCACGAACAGGGTCATTCCGCAGTTGTTGCGGTTGCATACCCACGTCGTCCCGACCGCCCCGCCCGTCGATCTGCTGATTGAAGCCCTGGCGCCCGGTCGGACCGATATCGTTGGACTGGCCGATATCGTGTTGGGCGACGATCTTGAAGCGGCCGTTGGATATGTCATGGTCCTGCGAGACCGCGGGATTTCCATGGAAACCCTTTTTGTGGAATTGCTTGAACCGACCGCTCGCCATCTGGGCGAGATGTGGGACCACGATGAATGCGATTTCATTGATGTAACGCTGGGCGTTGCACGGCTTCAGAAGCTGCTTGCGGTGTTCAACAATTCCCATACGGCGCCCTCGCTGGACACGCGGCGCACGGTCCTCATGGCCATGACACCTGGCGATCAGCACTTTTTCGGGGTCACGATGGTCGAACGGTTCCTGCTGGCATCTGGCTGGAAAGTTCAAACAGAGACGGCAGCCACGGCAGAAGAAATCGCCACTGCTTCGGAAAGCCGCTGGTTTGCGGTGGCGGGCCTGACCGCTGGCTCGGCCCAGATGATCGAAAGCCTCAGAGCGACCATCAGACTGATCCGGCAACGGTCGATCAACCCCGGCATAGGCATCATGGTGGGCGGGCCGCTGTTCAGCGCAGACCCGGCCCTGGCAGCGCATGTCGGAGCCGACGCCACCGCACCAAGCGCACCGACTGCCGTGTTGGTGGCGCAGAAGCTGTTTGACGCTGCAACCGTCCACGGCAAGGGCCTGCGGGATTTTGACGCCCGGTAGTTTCAAGGCTCGCCTCCCGCTTGTTACCCCCGGTCTGCAAGGCGATACCGCCAATGCTCCAAAAGTTCGCGCTGTGGTCTGCTGCAGTCTGCGCCGACAATACGCGGCTGACGGGCAATCAATCCGCACCTGCCTGATGGTTTGTGCGCATAGACCTGCTAGGCATGGCAGCATGACCAACGTGCACAGACTTTCCGGTATCGTCGACGTCGGCGGGTTTCAATATGAGTGGGAGATGCGGAGCGAGCCGCAATGGTGCGATTCTGAAGGCTGGAGAGGCCTCACCGTTGCCTTGGTGCAGAAGCATACCCAGCGCGAAGCCTTGCTGGAGTTTCCCCCGCCCAAACGCCTGCTGAAAGGCATGCAGCGAGGCCGGCTTCAGATCAGCGAGGCAATGGTATCCCGGGGTATTCAGGCCGCGCTGGATGCCGGCTGGGAGCCTGCGTCTCGTGGAAAGCCGATGGTTTTCATGGTCGATGCAGATGGCAACTAGCCAGAGGTTGCTCAACCCGACCAGGAGACCTTGATGAGCCTTTCATCGAAAGCATGGAACGGCGAACACGTCCGCAAGTGGCTCGAATGCCGCGTCGATGCGGCGCGTCTCGATCAGGCTGCGGCCGACAGGCGGGGGTATGCGGCTCAGGACGACTATGACAAGGCTGCCGCTGAAGAATGGGTGTGCCGAAGCCTGAGGATGGTTGCCGACAAGGACGATCAGGCCGCGTTCGCCGATCGTCTCAAGCAATTGCTGGCTCAGGATGAGTATCAGGTCACCGGCATTTATGACGATCGGCGTTTCGAAAGATATGTTCGAGCCAATCTGAGAAAACTCGCCAAGATGACCAAGGCCAACGAGGGGTTCGAGAACACGTTGCGGTTTCAGTAAACCCGGCGTCACATTGCCGCATGACGCGCATTGGCGGAGCAGCGGCAGGTATCGCGGACCAAGCACCCAGAAGCTACTCTTCGATCCCGGATCCAAGCGCCGCGGCGCTTCTCATTTCCAGATACGCCTTCTCACGCTCGTCTTGGGCAAGCGACAGGAGATACCGGCTTGCCTCCTTGTAGGTCAAAAAAGGCCGCCCATCGACGATGATGGGAACCGTGCGGCCGTTATACATCCGGCACAGCAACCGCCGCTGCGGTCTGCCTAGCGATTGAGGGCGTTCGTCGGCGATGGCGGAGTCCTAAGCAAAGGGGGTTTTGTGCCGCTACCATCGACACGCTTTGCAGGCGAGACCTTGTTTCGACTGCATGCTGTCAGTCCCAGCCCCAGAAGAGCCTCTGCAAAAATGGTGGCAGGCCGGTCTGTTGCGCTGATGTTGATCGCGATGTGCCCAAACATTCAGCCGCCAACTCATGAAGTGGTCGACAATTGGTATGCAGATTGGTTAAGCGTGGCTTGGTGGTGAGGCTGCCATCGCGTCAAAAGGAAAGCCCCAAGCAGATGTCCGAAAAGCGCCTGTTTCATAGTGTTGCCGCCCAGATCGGCGAACTGATTGATGAAGGCACGTTTCCGCCGGGAACGCGGCTGCCCGGTGAGCGCGAGCTTGCCGAACGCTTTGGGGTGAGCCGGGTGACAATCCGGGAAGCGGAAATCGCGCTGCAGGCGATCGGACGGATCGAGATCAAGACCGGTTCTGGCGTTTACGTCTGCCCGGAACAGCCGCGGAGCAGCGGTATCCTGCCGGGGGTCGGCGCGTTCGAAGTCACCGAAGCGCGATTGCTGATTGAAAGTGAAGGTGCTGCGCTTGCGGCCAAAACCATCAGCGACGCAGATCTGGGCCAGTTGGAAGGCCTTTTGAACCAGATGGCAAGCCGTGACGAAGCCATTTCCACCAAGGCCGATCAGGAGTTTCATGCCACCATCGCCAGGGCCTCGGGCAACGCTGCCATGGTCCATGTGATCGAGACGCTGTGGCGGATGCGCGAAGAGCTCCCCGAGGTTAAGCACATGTATGAATCGGTCTGCGATGCCGATGCCAATATCCGCGCGCGCGAACACCAGGACATCCTGGATGCGCTGAAGGCGCGTGATCCGGCCCGGGCGCGCGACGCAATGCGCTCGCATTTCCGCCGGCTGATTGGCGCCATGCTCGATGTGTCCGAAAAGCGTGCGCTCGAGGAGATGGAGCAGAGGATCACCGAAAGCCGTGAGCGCTTCCTGTCATCGGCATCCTGACGGGCGCGTCACCTTTCAGACCAATTGGTATATTGCTTGATTGCACTTTGGTATTTTCCATTGGTTGACGTGAACACTGACGGCTGTTAGCCTCTCCCCAGAAAATAAGGGTGAGGATGGGCATGCGACGGATCACTGCGTCATTGCTGTTGGCGAGCTGGGCGATCCCGGCGCACGCCGAGAGCTTTTTCGTCTCGACGCAGGACGAATATGCCGTTGCGGCGCAGAAGCTGCAGCCGGGCGATGTTGTCGTTCTCGCCAACGGCACCTGGCGCGATTTCGAGATCGTGTTTTCAGGCACAGGTGCGCCGGACAAGCCCATCACGCTCAAATCCGAGACACCCGGCAAGGTGATCATCGCCGGGCGCTCCAATCTTAAGCTTGGCGGACGTCATCTGCGCGTCACCGGGCTCGTTTTCCAGGATGGCTATTCCCCGACCAGCGAGGTGATCAGCTTTCGCCGTACCAAGACCGATCTGGCCAGCGATTCGCAGGTGACTGACGTGGTCATCGACCATTTCAACCAGCCCGACCGGTTCCAGTCCGACAATTGGGTTGGGCTTTATGGCCAGCGCAACCGGTTCGATCGCAACTATCTTGCGGGCAAGAGCAACCAGGGGGTTACGCTCGCGGTGCATCTCGACACAGCCGAGAGCCGAGGCAACACGCACAGTATCGATCACAATTACTTCGGCCCGCGCCCCGTGCTTGGATCGAATGGCGGCGAAACCATCCGTATCGGCACCAGCGCCTATTCGATGCACGATTCGAGCACCGTGATCGAAAACAACGTGTTCGACCGTTGTGACGGCGAGGTCGAGATCGTCTCGGTCAAGTCCGGGGCCAACGTCGTGCGCGGCAATCTGTTTCTCGAATCCAGCGGTGCGGTCGTGCTGCGCCATGGCGACGGCAATCTCGTCGAGCGCAATGTCTTCCTGGGCAAGGGCAAGGATCACACGGGCGGTGTGCGCGTGATCAACCGCAACCAGATCGTGCGCGCCAACTATATGGAAGGGCTGCGTGGAACCGGTTTCGGAAGTGCGCTCGCAGTGATGAACGGCGTCCCCAATTCGCCGGTCAATCGGTATGTCGAGGTCGACAACGCGTCGATCACGGACAACAGTTTCATCGACAGCAGCCGCATCACGCTGGCCGCAGGAGCGGACTCCGAGCGCTCCGCGCCGCCCCGGAACAGCCGGTTTTCAGGCAATTTCCTGCAGCTGACCAGCGATGGCGAGTCCATCGCCGTCGAGGCGGACGTGTCGGGCATCGCCTTTTCGGGCAATGTTCTTGCGGCGGCCGCCACGCCCATTTCCGGTATCGCAGCCAAGCCCGCCAAACTCACGCGCGCCGCAAACGGCCTGCTGTATCCCGACCGGCTTGACGTGGGTGCCCCGCGCGACCTTGCTGTCCCGAGCCTCGATGATACCGGGCCAAGATGGTATGCCAAGCCGCCGCGAACAGCAGTGTTTGGGGACGATGATCCGGTTGCGGTCGGCAAGGGCGGTTCGAGCCTTGTCGCAGCCATTGCCGGTGCGACAGGCGGCAGCTGTCTTGCGCTCGCTCCTGGCACCTACACGATCGATCGGACGATCGAGATCTCCAGCACCATATGCCTGATGTCGTCTGGCAAGGGTCGCGCCACGATCATGTTCGCCCGCGCTCCGCTGTTTGAAATTGCCAGGGGTGGCAATCTCAGGCTCGCCGGGATCACCATCCGCAGCGACGATGCGCCCGACGCCGTCGGCAATGCGGTCATCCGCACCGCGGCCCAATCGATCCCTGCAAACTTCACGCTCGAGCTCGACGATGTCGATATCGCGGGCCTGACGGTCAACCGCGCGTTCGACGTGATTTCGATCGGCAAATCGGCGATGGCCGACCGTGTCGTGATCTCGCGCAGTCGGTTTGCCGATATCTCCGGGAAAATAGTCGCCGCCCATAGCGAGATCGACGATTTCGGCCGTTACAATGTCGAATATCTCGATATCAGCGCGTCCAGGTTCGACACGATCCGCGGGGGCATCGCCGATGTTTACCGGGGAGGAACCGACGAGAGCACCTTCGGCCCGCATGTCCGCTTCGTCGACAATGTGGTCACCGACAGCGGTGCTGCGGAGATTCCTGTGCTGGCGCTGACCGGCGTGCAGAAGATCGCGATCACAGGCAATCGCATTGATCGTGGCGGTCCGATCGCGATGACGCGGACAACCGGTGAGCCTGATGTCAGCATCCGCAACAACCGTATTGATGGGGTCGTAGAATGATGCGCCGTTTTGCCCTGCCTCTCCTTGCGATGATGGCCGCGATGCCGGCCGCAGCGCAGACCGCGCCCCAAGCTGCGCAAACCGCCACGGCGGACGCACCGCTTTTTGCAGCCGAGGTTACGCGGTCCAAGGCGTTCGTCGCACAGATGATGGCCGAGGGCATCAGCGTCCCGACCCCCAAGGACCCCGGCGGCGGTTTCACCCACGAGCAGCACAAGCGGAACTACCGGGCAATCTACGAGGCGGGGCAGCTGTTCGCTGTGACCGGCGACCCGGTCTATTCGGGCTTCGTGCGCAATCTGCTGGTCGCCTATGCCGATCTCTACCCCACGCTCGGCCTGCATCCGGCCCAGGCAAATCAGCAGCCGGGCAAGCTGTTCTGGCAGAATCTCAACGACGCGGTGTGGCTGGTATACGCGATCCAGGGCTATGAGCAGGTCCGCGACACGCTCAGCCAAGCCGATCGTCGCCACATCGACGATGACCTGTTCCGCAATGCGGCCAGGTTCATGTCGGTCGACGCGGTCGCCACCTTCGATCGTATCCATAACCACGCGACATGGTCGACCGCCGGGGTCGGCATGACCGGCTATGTGCTTGGCGACAAGGATATGGTGGACCGGGCGTTGCGCGGGTCCAAGCGCGATGGCCGTGCTGGCTTCCTGCGCCAGCTGGACGAGCTGTTTTCGCCCGACGGCTATTATGCCGAAGGTCCCTATTATCAGCGCTACGCATTGCAGCCCTTTGTGGTGTTCGCCGATGCCATCGCGCGCAACGATCCTGAGCAGAAGATTTTCGAGCGCCGCGACGGCGTTTTGTTGAAGGCGATCAACACAGGGATCCAGCTGACCTATGGCGGTCGCTTCTTCCCCTTCAACGATGCGATCAAGGACAAGAGTCTCAACACCGAAGAGCTCTATCAGGGGGTTGCCATAGGCTATGCGAACAGCCGCGATCCTGCGTTGCTGTCCATCGCGGCCTATCAGGACCGGGTGGCTTTTTCAGAGGCGGGGCGCGCGGTCGCGCGCGACCTGGCAGCGGGGCTCGCCAAGCCTTTTGCCTTCCGGTCCATGCTGTTGCGCGACGGACCCAAGGGCGATCAGGGCGCCGTGGCCGTCTTGCGCCACGGCAACAGCGAAGACGGGTTGGCGCTCGTCGCCAAGAACAGTTCGCAGGGCATGGGCCATGGCCACTTCGACAAGCTGAGCTGGCAGTTGTACAATCATGGCGACGAAATCGTCACCGACTATGGCGCGGCGCGTTTCCTCAACATCGAGGCGAAGCAGGGTGGCCGCTATCTCCCCGAAAACGAAAGCTGGGCCAAGCAAAGCGTCGCGCACAATGTGCTGGTGGTCGACGGCAAAAGCCATTTCGACGGCGATGCCGAGCGCGCAGACCGGTTCGCACCGACCCAGCTGCACTTTGCGGCAGGCGAGGATTTTTCGGTCAGCACCGGCCGGATCGATACCGCTTATGCCGGAGTTTCGATGACCCGCACGCTTGCGCTGGTCGCGGTGCCAGGGCTGCAAGAACCGGTCGCGGTGGACCTGATGCGGGTGCGCGCCGATGCGCCGCACCGGTATGACCTCCCGCTGCATTACAACGGCCACATCATTCGGCAGGGGAGCGCACTGCAGTCGCATGTCGCACAGCGTCCGGTGCTGGGGGATGCGGCAGGATATCAGCATATCTGGGTCGATGCCGAAGGTCCGGTTGCGCCGGAAAAGGCGTTTCTGACCTGGATGACGGATAATCGGTTCTACACCTGGCGGTGGGTTCCGGCCGCGGGATCGACGCTGATCCTGGGGGAGATCGGGGCCAATGACCCCGAGTTCAATCTGCGCCGCGAGCCCGTGTTGATCCAGCGGGTCGACGGTGCACGCGACCTACTGTTTGCCGGCGTGCTCGAAGGCCATGGACGGCATGACAGTTCCACCGAACAGACCGTGGCCAGCGACAGCCAGATCCGCTCGATCAAATCCTCGAGCGGCGATGGCGTCGAAGCCGTGCTGATCGAAACACTGGCCGGGGTTCGCGTGGCGATTGCGGTCGCTGATGACCGCGATCCCGCAAAACCGCACCGCATCACCGTCGGCGGCGAACGGCTCGATTGGAATGGCCCCGCTGCGCGCATCATCCTGCCGGGCACCACAAAGTGAGCATCGCAACGGTGGTTCCATCGCAGACCTTTTCAGCGCCGGACGGAGCTGATCTCGAGGATCGGCGCAGCGTCCTGCGCGCGGACGTTCTCAACCAGAAAGCGGCACGATGAAGGTCAAGGGATTGCGCTGGATTATCGTGGCGCTGGTCGGGGTGGCCACGGTGATCAATTACATCGACCGCGGTGCGCTCGGCCTGTTGTGGCCGGAGATTTCCGACGAACTCGGAATGACCAAGCTCGACTATGCGATCATTCTCAACGTCTTTACATTCGCTTACGCCTTCGGGCAAACCTTGTTCGGCAAGATATTCGACTGGATCGGCACGCGGCTCGGATTCGTGCTTTCCATCGTCGTCTGGTCGGCGGCAACCATGCTGCATGCGGTCGCTTCAGGTATTGCGTCCTTCTCCGTCTATCGCGGCCTGCTGGGTGCGGCAGAGGCGGGCAATTGGCCTGGCGCTACCAAGGCCAATGCCGAATGGTTCCCGATTACCGAGCGCGCGCTGGCGCAGGGTATCTTCAACTCGGGCGCTGCGATCGGAGGCATCGTCTCGGCCCCCGCCGTCGCCTATCTGTTTGTCTTCCTCGGATCGTGGCAGGCAACGTTCATCACCATCGGCGCGCTGGGCTTTCTCTGGCTGGTCCCCTGGCTGATCATCTACAAGACCGGCCCGGACGCCCACCCGTGGATCAGTCCCGAAGAGCGCAACTATATCCTGACCGGGCAGCGCGACATCATTACCAAGGAGGTCGCCACTTATGCACCGCTGACGCGCGAAATCCTGTCGCGCAAGGAAAGCTGGGGCGTGATCATGGCCTCGTTTTTCATCGACCCGATCTGGTGGCTGTTTGTCGGCTGGCTGCCGCTGTACCTTTCAGAAACCTACGGCTTTGGCGTGGCGGAAATCGGGCTTTATGCCTGGGTGCCCTATGTTGGCGCTATGTTCGGCGCCTGGTTTGGCGGGCTGCTGGCACAGAACCGGATCAAGGCCGGATGGAGCGTCGACCGCACGCGCAAGACCGTCATCGCGCTGGGCGGAGCGATCATGCTGGGCTCGCTATTGCTCACCATGAATGCAGCCACGCCGCTGGTCGCGGTTCTGCTGATGGCGGCCATCCTGTTCGGATTTCAAACCGCGATCGGTAACATCCAGACGCTGCCGAGCGATTTCTACAGCGGGAAATCCGTCGCGTCGCTGGCGGGTTTTTCGGGGACCGCCGCCAAGCTGGCGGTCGTTGGAATGAACTTCCTGATCCCGGTTATCACGATCGACAGCTACGCGCCGGCCTTCGCCGTCGGTGCGGCCCTGGCAATCCTTACCGTGCTTTCGGTGCTGCTGCTCTGCCCACGGATCAGATCTCTTGAACCTCTCCACGCCTGATTTTTCAATCCATCACCTTTGAACGAACGGAATATTCTATGACCAAGCTTGCAAACAAAGTGGCAATCGTAACCGGCGGAAGCCGTGATATCGGGCGTGCAGTGTCGGAACGGCTCGCCGCCGAGGGCGCCAAGGTCGTGGTCAATTACTGCAACAATGAAGCCGACGGACAGGCGACCCTGGACGCGATCCAGGCCGCGGGCGGTACGGCGATCCTGGTCAAGGCCGACCTTACACTCCCTGCGGACGCGGCCCGGTTGATCGCCGAAGCCCAGTCGGCATTCGGACCCACGATCGATATTCTGGTCAATGTCACCGGCGGCATGGTGGCGCGCAAGGCGCTTGCGGAAATGGACCTCGATTTCCTCAACCAGGTGCTCACGCTCAACATCGCCTCGACCTTCCTCGCAACCCAGGCCGCGGTTCCGCATATGCCAGCGGGCAGCACGATCATCAATTTCGCATCGCAGGCCGGCCGTGATGGTGGCGGCCCGGGTGCAGCGGCCTATGCGACGTCAAAGGGCGCGGTCATGACCTTCACCCGTTCGATGGCAAAGGAGCTTGGCCCCAAGGGCATCCGCGTCAACTCGCTGTGCCCCGGGATGATTGCCACCAGCTTCCATGACACGTTCACCAAAGACGCCGTGCGCGAGGCAGTGGCCGCCGGGACACCGCTGCGCCGGCAGGGCAAGGCCGACGAAGTGGCAGCGGCGGTCGCCTATCTTGCATCGGACGACGCAAGTTTCATCACCGCGACCAATATCGACATCAACGGCGGCACGTTCTTCTCCTGATTTCGCGAACCCGGCGGCCGATCATGACGGTCTTTGTCTTTGGCGAAGCCATGCTGGAATTCCATGGCGATGGCGGTGAGGGGCTGCGCTATGGCGGCGACACGCTCAACACCGCCATCCACCTGGCGCGCGACGGTCACGATGTCGCCTATGTGACCGCGCTGGGGATGGATGCGATCAGCGATGCGATGATCGCTGCGTGGCAGGCCGAGGGCATTGATACCCGCTTTGTCCTGCGCCACCCGACGCGCAATCCGGGGATCTACGCGATCCACGTCGATAACAGCGGTGAGCGCAGCTTCCTCTACTGGCGCGATCAAAGCGCAGCGCGCGCGATGTTTGAACTGCCCGGGATGGCGGCGGCCCTCAAAGCTGCCGAGCAGGCATCTTTGCTGTATTTCAGCCTGATCTCGCTTGCCATACTGCCTGAAGCCGGGCGAGCCGCGCTGCTGGGGCTGGCCGATGCGGTGCGCAGCGCGGGCGGCCAGGTCGCCTATGACAGCAATTTCAGGCGCAATCTGTGGCCCTCGATTGCGGTCGCGCGCGACACGTCTTGGCAGGCGGTCAGGCTCGCCACCATCGGTCTTCCGACCAATGTCGATGAACGGCAACTCCAGGAACTGGACCTGACCGTCGATCAGATCGGCGCGCAGTGGCTGGCGCATGGGTGCGCCGATGTGGTCATCAAGGCGGGCGAGCAGGGCTGCTATCACTTTCGGACCGGAGTGCGCGAGCATTTTGCTGCCGAGCGCGCCGTGGTCGTCGACAGCAGTGGCGCAGGCGATGCGTTCAACGCCGGCTTTCTGTCAGCCTATCTCAAGGGCCATAAGCTGCAGGATGCGGTGAGTTCAGGACAGGCGTTGGCAAGGCGCGTCATCGGGAAGCGCGGCGCGCTGCCAGCGGAATGACCAGCGAGCCTTTACTAGCCGGTTCCGAATGTCGACGCCGCGGCGGGTTTCTACGGGTATGCCAAATTGGTGCACCAATAAATTGATAGGTTTGGCATACCGGTATGCCAAAATGGTTGACATAGTTCTCTAACCAATCCAGGCTTCTTCAAATAAAAACGCATGGGAGAAGATTCGATGAACCGGGTGGGGACAACCGCAGTCTGCGCGCACAAGCGTCTGCCGACGATGTTATTGGCAAGCACGGCGCTCAGCCTGATCGCAACGCCCGCATTCGCTCAGCAGGCCCCGGACACTTCCGAGGCGCAGCTGGAGACTCCCGAAGTTCAGTCGGACACCGCGGACGATGGAGCCATCATCGTCACGGGCATTCGCAGCTCGCTGCAGAGCGCGCTGAATGAGAAGCGCAACGCCGCCAGTCTGGTTGAAATCATTCAGGCTGAAGATATCGGCAAATTGCCCGATCAGAATCTTGCAGAAGTGCTCGAGAACATCCCCGGCGTCCAGATCACCCGCGACGCCGGTATCGGCACCGGCGTTCAAATCCGTGGTTCGAACGACAACCGGACCGAAATCAATGGCGTGGGCACCGTGGGCTCGGGCTCGGGCCGCGGTGGCATCAGTTTTGAAGATGTGAACGCGGCGATCATCGCATCGGTGGAAGTCACCAAGGCGCCGACCGCGATGACGACCGAGGGATCGGTCGGCGGCACCATCAACCTGCGCACGATCCGGCCGCTCAACCTGCGCGACCCCCTCATCGCCTTCCGTGCGCAGGGTGAATATTCCGAGCTGTCGAAAAGCATTCAGCCGCGCCTTTCGGGCAGCTTTGGCCAGAAATGGGATCTTGGCGACGGTGAATTCGGCATCGTTCTCAGCGGCAGCTACGCAAAGCAGGATGCGCTGTCATTCCGTCCTCGTGTCGACCGGGATACATTGACGGCCCAGGGAACAGGCGTTTCAGCAACCGGCGCGCCGGGGCCGGCGTTCAGCTATCTGGGTATTCAGTTCCTCAACCAGGAGCTCGAGAACTTCAAATACGAAACCTACAACCTCGCGGGCTCGGTCGAATATGCGCCGAGCAGCAATCTGAAGTTCTATTTCGACGGCTTCTACAATGACCAGACGCGCGCGCAGGAAAGCACGCGGGTCCAGGCATCCGGGGTTGCGAATGTCCAGCGGACGAATGTCCCCGATTCGTTCGAAACGGTCGATTTCGGTTCGCTTGGCGGCAACGATCTTGGCAGCATCCAGGCGGCCCTGACGGGAACGCTGCAGCCGAATGTCGCAAACCGGCCAAACCTGAGGTTCTCGAGCGATGTCGGCGCGCGCCTCACCAAAAGCAATCTGATGCGGTTTGGCACAGAGTGGGAGGCTGACCGGTTCAAGGCGCGGGTCGAAGGCTCGCGGTCCCTGTCAAGCACGCGCAACCCCGATCTGAGCACGACCTTGAATTTCATCAATCCAAGAAGTGCGCTCACCGGCGCCAATCTTCCCAATGAAAACGGCACCCCGTTCGCGTATGATCTGTCGGGTGGATCGCTGGCGTTCGGGATCGACAGCGCCTCGCCGTTTGCGCCAACCGCCGCAGAGCTGCTCGATCCAAGGAACGTCGTTCTGGATCAGGTCACTGTGGGCGACAACACGACGCGCAACGTGGAAACGGCTGCCCGGTTCGACTTTTCGCTCGACCTTGAGGATTTGACACCGTTCATCACATCGGTCGACATCGGGTATCGCTACAACGACACCTCGACCGAGTTCAACGAGTTCAGCTCAAACATCGGCCTGTCCCTTTTGCGGGAAAGCCCCAACGGAACGAAGCTGGCCGATCTTCTGGTTGCTGGCCCCAACAATTTCGATCGTGCCGATGGCAGGTCGCTGTTCTTCGGGGACTTCCTGATCATCGATCCTGCGCGAGCCTATTCCGACCGCGACGCAGTTCTTGGTCAGTTGCAGGCGGCATTGGCTGCAGAGCCCGCCGCTCGGGTTTTGAACGACCCTACGTTCAACCCTGCATCCTTCTATAAAATCACCGAGCGCACCCATGCCATCTATGGCCAGGTCAATTTTGCGGCGGGCATTTTCAGCGGCAACGCGGGTCTGCGCTATATCGACACCATCATCAATTCGCTCGGCAACAACGTCGGTGCCGGCGGCGCGATCACGCAGGTCAACACGCCGGGCAAATACAACCTGCTGTTGCCGCGTGTAAACATTGCTGCACAGGCGACCGACACTATCGTGCTGCGGGCAAGCTATGGGCAGGACATCAACCGGCCCAACTTTGACAACCTCAAGACATCGGTCCGCTTCGGCACTGGGCCCAACACCGCCATCGTCATTGGCAATCCGGGCCTCGCACCGGAAAAGGTCACGTCGTATGATGCGTCGGCCAGCTGGTATTTCGCGCCGGCCTCGGTGATCAGTGTCGGGTTCTTCCACAAAAGCCGGACCAATCTGTTCGTGACGCAGGAAATCGCGCCCGCCACTGATGGCAATGGCTTTCGGGATTTCACCGCGCCGTGCGAAGGCGGTGGCATCTTCAACCCGATCGCCGATCGCAATGTCTTTGTCGCGCCCGGCAACGCCGGAACGGGTATTTGCGTTCCGATCTCGACGACGATCAACGATTCGGGTGTTACCAAGCAGACCGGTGTCGAAATCGCATTCCAGGGCGATCTGTCTTCGTTCGAGGACAGCATCGGATTTGCTTCGGGATTTGGCCTGTCGGCCAACTATACCTACCAGAAATTCAGCGGGGGTCAGGCCACCAACACCTCCGCCGCTGACGCACGTGCCAACGCGATTTTCAACGCCAGCAGCGGGCTGAATGCGGCGCCTTACACCGCGGTCCAGGGTCTGCTAGATTTTTCGAAGAATGCGTACAACGTCACGCTGTTCTATGAAAAATACGGCCTGTCGGCGCGCGCGCGCTACACCTGGCGCAGTGCGTTTCGGACAAACGACACCGCCGGTGGCGCGACCCTGGGCAGCACGCTGGGCTTCCCGGTCGTGACAGCGGCCCGTGGCCAGCTGAATGGCAGCATCACCTATGACCTGACCGACAACATCAACATCGGCGTGGAAGGCGTGAATCTGACGAAATCCAATATTTCCCAGTTTTGCGTGAACGATGGCGCGTTGCTGTGCTTCCAGGGCCTGCCAGATCGTCGACTGACATTCGGTGCGTCACTGCGCTTTTAAAGGCGGGATCACCGGATCGTCGGGGGCGGCTTGCCTTCGTGACATTCAGTCATCAGCTTCTGTCGGAGGCAGGCATTCGAGGGGACCAATCTAAACGGCCGGCACTGGGACGATTCTAGCCCCAAACCGGGCATCCCGGAGCGTGGCAGAGGGCCGTCTTTCCCTTTGTGGTCTTGACCGAAGCGTCGCGGATAAATGTGAAGTTGGCACAGCCGCGGCCAGGCAACGATTTGTGCAGCGCAGCGTAACACTCCTGACAGTCCAGGAGGCGCACCATGTTTTTTGCTAATGACGCTCCAGGCGAGGATCAGCAGGGGTCCTCAATCGTCACTTTTCCTCGCCGTCAGGCTGAGCGCCGCGTCACCATCATCAGCACTTACCCGCCGCGGCAATGCGGGCTGGCAACCTTTGCCGCGGATGTCGTCGAGAAGGTCGGACACTATTTCGATCATATCAAGTTCGACATCTGGGCGATGACCAGTGACACTGACAGCGCCGGCGGCAGCGTCGGCGAAATTCGCGCGAGCGATGCCGAGAGCTATCGCGCTGCGGCAGCCGCCATCAACGCCACCCCCACCGATGCTGTCTGGTTGCAACACGAGTTCGGGATCTATGGGGGGCCGGACGGCGAGATGATCATCGATCTGGTCAACCGGATTGCCGCGCCGCTGATCGTCACTTTCCATACTGTTCTGGAGAACCCGTCAGACAATCAACGGCGGATTATCGATCATCTCGTGAGCCGGTGCTCGCGCATCATGGTCATGAGCCCGCTGTCGCGCGAGCGATTGATGAGCCTGCATCACGCGCCCCGTGAAATCATCGACGTCATCGAGCATGGCGCACCCGATCGTCCGTTCGGGCGAGAGGCAAAGTTCAAGGCAGAGCGCGGGCTCGGCAATCGCCCGGTCCTGACCACCTTCGGCCTTCTGGGGCGTGGCAAGGGCCTTGAAAGCGTCATCGAGGCGCTTCCGGCAATCATGAAGACCAATCCCGATGTCTGCTATCGGATCGTCGGCGCGACGCACCCCAATCTGGTCGCCGTGGAAGGCGAGCGCTATCGCGACGAGCTGATGGCGATTGCCCATCAGCTTGGTGTCGCGCACGCGATCGAATGGGAAAACCGTTTTCTCGATACCGGCGAGCTGCTCGACCAGCTTGAGGCCTGCGACATCTACCTCACACCCTATCCCAATCTCCAGCAGTCGACGAGCGGCACCCTGAGTTACGCCGTGGCCCTCGGCAAGGCGGTGGTGTCTACACCGTACATCCATGCACGCGAGCTTCTTGCCGACGGGGTCGGCCTATTGATTGAGCCCCAGTCGGCCTCGGGCATCGCGAACGCCGTCTGCTCGCTGCTGGCTGACCCGGACGCGCTGGCGGCCCTCAAGCGGCGCGCCTATCAGCGGGGCCGGCAAACCATCTGGCCCAGGTTTGCCGATGCTGTCGAGCTGATGATCGAGAGGACCGTGGCGCGTCCCTTGTCCAAGACCGCTCTGGCACAGCCCAGCTTCGACGGTGTTCGTCGGATGACCGATTCAACCGGCATGCTGCAGCACGCCATCGGGACGATCCCCGATCGCAGGCACGGCTATTGCCTTGATGACAATGTCCGCGCCTTGATGCTCGTCAATGTCACCACCGCGCTGGATGCCAGCGAGCAAACCGATCGATCGACGATCCATGCGTCTTTCATCCAACATGCCTGGAATCCGGATAATGGCCGCTTCCGGAACTTCATGGGCTTTGATCGGCAGTGGCTGGAAGATTGCGGATCCGAGGATTCGAACGGGCGCGCGATCTGGGCGCTGGCGCATACGGCCGTGAACAATCCAGACAAGCATATCCGGGACTGGGCGACGCGTCTCTATGATGAAGCGCTCGATCATTCTGCCGATCTCGATAGCCCCCGGACACTGGCGTTTATCACCTTGGCCGCTGCCCTCATGCTCCAGGCCCGGCCCGCACATGGTCCTTCCCGGCTCGCGGCACACCGCGGAGCCGAGATCCTTGCCCATCTGCTCGAGCAGTCACGACGCCCCGATTGGACCTGGTTCGAAGCCGTGCTCGCTTATGATAACCCGCGCATGCCGCAGGCCCTGATCTCGGCAGGGAGCGCCCTGGGCCGAACCGACTGGCTCGAAACCGGTCTCGACACCCTGCGCTGGATCTGCGAGCGCCAGACAACGGCAGCCGGCCATTTTCGACCCATCGGGTCGGAGGGGTTCGGCATGCCCTACGCGCAAATGCCGTTTGACCAGCAACCGGTCGAGGCCCAGGCAACGCTGGATGCGTGTGCCACCGCCTTTGCCGTCGATGGCGGGCAGCATTGGCGTCATTTTGGATTGGCGGCCTGGAACTGGTTCTTCGGCGCCAACGACCGGGGCGAGGCATTGGCGCATACCGCCAGCGGACTTTGCAGGGACGGCATAAACCCGAGGGGAGCCAACCTCAACTGCGGGGCAGAAAGCATATTGGCATTTCAGCTCGGCTATCATTCCATGGTAGCGCTTATGCCAGATGAAGACCAGCATTCGGGAGACGCGGTTGAAGACCTCAAAAAACAAGCATCGCGCGCAACTGCATATCCATGATCTCAGGCTTTACGCCGACCCGTCTCGCGTCGTCCTGCGGCCGTTCCATCTCAGCTGGCACGCCAAGCAGGCTGAAGACAACCGTGCGCTGAAGCTGGTTGACGACATCTCTGCGCTGACAGAGGTCGAGGTCGACAGGGAGTACAGCAAAGTTCTTGCCGATTTCGAGGATCGCCACTGGCAGACCGAGGGCATGTTTGCCGAGCGATGGACAGAGGTGCAGACGGCTCTGCATCTTGGAGACACGAATTTTTCGTCTGCACGACAGAAATTGATCGGAGCGTATTTCTGCCACGAATACGCCTATGCCGCAGCCGCGCTGATGAACCCGTCGATTGTCCCGCACCCCGATCAGAGCGGATGCCAGGAGGGCGCCGTACGGTTCATCATGTCGCTGCGCGCCGTCGGGGAAGGCCATATCAGCTCGATTGCGTTCAGGGAGGGGATTGCGCTGCCGTCCGGGCAAATCGATCTGTGGCCCCAGGGCACATGGGCCACGTCGGTGGAATTGGACAACGGCAGCCTTACGGACAGCGACAGCGCCGTGATGGTGCATCGCAATGCGAACAGCAGCCTGTCCAACACCGTGATCTTTCCGGTCACCGAGCAACAACGCAACGGATTGGAAGATCTGCGGCTCGTCCGCTTTCAGCATGACGATGGTCACTATGAGTGGATCGGCACTTACACCGCGTATTCGGGATCGACCATCCGGTCCGAGCTACTGCGCACCACGGATTTCAAACAGTTCGCGCTCGAACCCATCGAGGGCGAGGCTGGCCGGAACAAGGGCATGGCCCTCTTCCCCGAGAAGATCGGCGATCAATATGCCATGATCGGGCGGCAGGACGGAAAAAACCTGTTTCTGCTGCAAAGCCCCCGGCTGGACCGCTGGGAAGGCGAAGGCCGGCTAATCATGGAACCCAGATATCCATGGGAGTTCATTCAGATCGGCAACTGCGGCAGTCCGATCCGCACGTCCCATGGCTGGCTGCTGCTGACCCACGGGGTGGGCGCAATGCGCAAATATGCCCTTGGCTGCGCGCTGCTCGACTTGGACGACCCCTCGAAACTGCTTGCACGCACAGTGGAGCCATTGCTCACGGCCGAGAACGCGGATCGGTCGGGATATGTGCCCAACGTCATCTATACCTGCGGAGCCATGCGGCTGGAGAACCAGCTGATCATCCCTTACGGCATTTCTGACAGTTCGGTCGGATTTGCCAGCATTGCCATCGACGACCTGCTCAAGACCATGGAATGACATGGTGTGCGTTAGGCTTGCGGTTTGAGCACGCCAAAAAGCCCTGCTGTTGCCAGCAAGGCTATATGTATCTGATGTGATCGGGTTTTTGGTTGCGGGAGCAGGATTTGAACCTGCGACCTTCAGGTTATGAGCCTGACGAGC